>DASWOB010000084.1:0-69587 GCA_036398925.1 Thermoanaerobaculia bacterium | reverse complement strand
CGAACCGGTGCTCACAGCCGCCGACGTGCAGATGATGCTCGTGCACTATCTTCCGCGACGTGACCGCAACCCAGAGGATCTAATCGATCTTCTCCGAAGACGCTTCAAACGGCGAGGAGAAGTCTTTCCCGAGGACCCGCCCGAAATGTGACAAAGCAGAATTAAGGCCATTGGGTGTGACCCCAGGTTCACACGGGCCAACTCAAAGCATGCTGCTTAGCGCAGCGACCGGCGCTGAACGCGCAGCCACAGCAGCGGCAGTGGCAGGCCGAGGACGACGATCGACCAGTAGGGTGACATGATCATCCGCGCCCGCACACTGACCGGCCCGCGCAGCGGGTCGCCGTCATTGATCGCCTGCTGCGCGTCGGCGTCCCACGCGAACCCCAGCCGGCGCGCCCAGGGGCGTGAGTCCGGCACTCGGCTGAATGCCACGACCCGCGCGCGCGCCGGGCCGGACAGATCGACGATCAGCGACGGCGGCGACGCGTATACCCCGGGCAGCCTGCCGTCGTAGTCGACGGCTTGAGCGACCAGCGTCAGCCTCCCGGACTGACTCTGCACCCACGCCGCGTCCCAATACCCGTGGCGAGGGACGTTGGACAAGTTGATGGGCCTCATGAAAACGACCGTGCGCTGTTTGAGGTTTACCCGCGTCAAGTCCGTGGAGTGCGCGATCCCGAGCAGATGCCAGTCGAGCGGCTGCGCGTAGCTCATCGCCCACGCCGCAGCGGCGGTGAGCGACAGCAGCAGCGAGAACGCGGCGGCGAGGTTGAACAGCCGCCGCGTCATGCGTTGGGGTCCCCACGCCGCGTCACAGTCGTGACTCGCCGCGCCAACTGCACAAGGACGTCCAGCGAGTTACGACACTCCCGGCAGTTCGATCGCATCGCGCAAAGTCTACCGGGCGAGTGCTCGGATGACCGTCAGTCCAGGAGAAAGCGTCTTTGGGACGTGCTTCGATCGGGCCGCAAGGTACACACCGGTCCACATCAGACGGTGATCCGCTACCTCTCGGTGGCGGATGCAAGACCCCGCACGCGTTCGTGCCGTTCGGAGAGGGCGAGCAGTTCGGCGATGTCGCGCGACCTGTGCGGCTTTGAGCGGACGGCGGCCACGGTTCTCAGCAACCGGCGAAGGTGGGCGCCGCTCCGCGGCGTCGGGCAGAGCGGCGGCGTGCCACCGCAGTCCAGATCAGACGACGCGGTGGAGCGGTTCGGAGCCGCGCAGGAAGAGCCGCACGTTTGTGGCGGCGATGCGGGCCATGGCGTTGCGTGCTTCTTCTGTGGCGGAGCCGATGTGCGGTACGGCGATGACGTTTGGCAGGGCGAGCAGGCGAGGGTTGACCTGCGGTTCGAATTCGTAGACGTCGAGGGCGGCGCCGCGGAGGTGGGCGCTCTTGAGGGCGTCGCAGAGGGCGTTTTCGTCGACCAGCGCGCCGCGCGAGGTGTTGATGAGGTAGGCGCCGCGTTTCATCTTCGCGAGGGCGGCGGCGTCGATCAGATGGTGCGTTTCGCGGGAGAGCGGGGCGTGCAGCGAGACGATGTCGCTCGTGGCCAGCAGTTCGTCGATCGACTCGCCGCGGCGGACGCCGGCTACTTGCATCCCGAAGGCGATGGCTCGCGTGGCGACGGCGGAGCCGATGCGCCCCATGCCGATGATGCCGAGGCGCTTGTTCTGGAGCGACATGCCGTGGAGCTTCATCGGCTCCCACTCGCAGCGTTGCATGGTGCGCATCTCGTCGACCCCTTCGACGATGCGGCGGGTCACCGCGAGCAGGAGGGCCATGGTCAGGTCGGCGGTCGCTTCGGTGAGGACGCCGGGGGTGTTGGTGACGGTCACACCGAGCTCGCGTGCGGCGTCGAGGTCGATGTTGTTGAAGCCGACCGCAAAGTTCGAGACGACGCGCAGGTTCGGATTGGCCTCCAGCACCTCGCGCGTGATCGGGTCGGTGAGCAGCACGATCGCGGCGTCGGCGTCGCCGAGGATAGTGATCATGTCGCCGGGGGTGCGGGAGTGCTCGGTCGGATGCTCGAGGACGTCGAACTCGCCGGCGAGGGTCTCGCGCGCGATGCTCGGGAACTCGGCGGTGAGGACGACCGTGTGCTTCATCGGAACGAGGAACGCGGAAGGAGGAACGCGGAACGGCCGAAGCTCACGACTTGCGTTCTTTCGCGAGCACCCACCCGATCAGGTAGACCGCGCCACCGATCGCCAGCAGCTTCACCTCGGAGCGCACATCGTTGCGAGCCATGCCGACGTAGAGCGCGATCGGCAGGATGAGCATGCCGACCATCTGCATGATGCGGCCGAGGAGGGCGTTCATCGTTCATCCTTCATCGTTCCGCGTTGCCGCTACTGCCTGGCCACGATCGTCAGCAGGTCATCCTCGAACACGCCGGTGGGCCGCTCGACGATGCGACCGAGCTCGTTCTCGCCGCGGTAGTAGATGAAGGTCGCGACCTTGTCGACCGTCCTGCCGGTCAGGAGCTCTTTCGGCTCCTGCTTCGATTTGTCGAGCGCGAAGTAGCGCACCGGCAGGTCGACGCCGAATTGCGTCTTGAGGTCGTCGACGATGCGCAGGAACTTCGGCACCTCGCGCAGGCTGTCGGGGCACCAGGTGCCCATGAAGACCTCCGCGCGATCGCCCGCCCGGACGTACGACTTCATCATCTCGATGACGCTGATGTCGGCGTTGTAGGCTTTCTTCGCCACGTCGTACTCCGGCAGCACGCGCATCAGCTCCGCGGCGGTCTTCTCGCCGACGGTCAGCGGCAGCGAGACGTTCGGGACGCTGTTCAGCTCCGCGGTGCCCGGCGCGGGGCGCTCGTCGATGGTGATGGTACGGACCGCGTCGCCGCGCTCGACCTGATCGACGACGCCGTTCATCCCGTCGTAGACCCGGCCGAAGATCGTGTAGCCGCCGTCGAGGTGCGGCTGCGGCGAGTGGGTGATGAAGAACTGCGAGCCGCCGGTGTCAGGACCGGACAGCGCCATGCCGACCGCGCCGCGCGTGTATTTCTGCAGGTTGATCTCGTCGCGGATCGCATAGCCGGGGCCGCCGCTCATGTCGTTGCGCGGATCGCCCCCCTGGATGACGAAGTTCGGCACGACGCGCATGAAGCTGGTGTTGTCGAAGTAGCCCTTCTTCGCGAGCTGCGCAAAGTTCCAGGTGGTGACCGGCGCGTCCTGCGTGAGGAGGGCCATCTGAATCGTGCCGCGGGTCATGTGGATCGACGCGGTGTGCGGCGTGCGCGACCAGCGGACGATCTCTTCGTATTCCGCCTGGGTCAGGCGCGTCGGCAGCGGCGTGTACTGCGGCCGGCGGAGCTTGAGCTCCTGCTCGATCGCCTCGGCGGCCACGCGGCGGACCACCGGATCGTTGTCCTTCACCAGCTCGCGCAGGTACGACTCGCGTCCCGGAAAGTCGATCGACGCCAGGGCGCTGACGGCGGAGAGGCGCGCGTCGTTCATCGCATCGGTGCGCGCGCGCTGTTCGGCGGCGCGGAGCGTGGCTACCTTCGTATTCAGGTCGTCGAGTGTGTTGTGGCGATAGCGGTCGAGAGCCTGCGCGCGGACGATGATGTCGGCGTCGTTCATGCCGAGACGCACCGTCGCGATCTCCGCGTCGACGTTGTCGTCGGGGATCGTGCTGACGGCCTGCGCGCGCACCGTCGGATTCGCCTCCTTGGCGTAAACCTCGCGCGCCGGCTTGCCGGCGGCGGTATTGACCGCGTCGAGCACGCGCACTTTGCCGCGGTCGTCGACCTCGTAGAGGTACTCGCCCCAACGCTCGCCGCCGACGTACTTTGCGATCGCGTAGCGTCCTTCCTCGCGCTGCCAGCGGGTGCCGTTGCGGACGGTGGCGAAGAGGCGCTCCCGCGCGGTCTCGTTCACCGCCGCGTAGCGGCCGAGGAGATCGATGGCGTTGGTGCGTGTGCCGGGATCGGGATCTTCGGTGAGGGCGAAGATGCGCGGCAGGTCCTCCTCGCGCAGGACCGAGGGCGTCTTCTCCGCGATGCGCGCCATCGCCACGGCGGCATTGGTGCGCACCCACGGGTGGGCGTCGCCGAGCGCCTCGAAGACCTGACGTGCCGCGGACGGAGTGCCGATGCGGCCGAGGGCGGTCAGCGCGTAGGCGCGGGTCAGCGGATTCGGATCGGTGAGGACGAGCTGGAGCGAGCTGGCGGCCGGCGCAAAGGGGCGGCGGGACAGCGCGTAGGCCGCTTCTTGGCGGAGGATCGCCGACGGCGAGCCGAGGTTGTCGAGGGCCAGGCCGCTCGCCTCGTCGGTGTCGAAGCGGAAGAGGAAGCGGATGGCGCGGGCGCGGATCCCCTCCGGCCACGGCTCGCTGGTTAATTGGGCGTAGCGACGGAACTGATCGCGGACGAAGAGCTTGTCGGCGGCGAGCTTCGAGAGCGCCTCCACCGCTTCCGCGGCCACGCCGGCGTCCGGATCGCCGGTCAGGTAGAAGAGCGCCGTCGCGCCGTCGTCATCGCCGATCTCGCCGAGGGAAAAGGCCACCATCTCCCGGACCCGGCTGTCGGGATCGGAGACGAGAGTGGCCAGCTCCTCGACGCCGGCCATCGACTCGGTGGCGGGGCTGCGCTGTCCGTCTTCGTCCGCGTCGACGAAGGTATGCGCGCCAATGCGCCCCAGGGCTTGGGCCATCCGGAGGCGATGGAGGGCGTTCGGATGCTTGATCCACTCCGCGACGACGACGCGGTCGTATTCGCGGCGATCCTCCATCTGCAGGATGCGCGCTTCTTCCGAGACGGTGAGGCCGTGCGGCCCGACCTCTTCCGCTGGCTTCGGGGTGACGGGCGCGGGAGCGGACGGGGGAGGGGGCGTGGTTGTGGTGGTGCAGGCCAGGATCAGAAGAAGGGGGAGAAGCTTGCGCATGGCCGCGAATGATAAAGGAGTGCGGGCGTCGCACCGGACCGATCGTTCGGCCGGAATGATCGACCGTCCAGGATTAAGCAGAACGCACGCACTGCGCCCACGGATGAGGGAACGACGGGAGGCCTCCGGCGGCCGGGGCCATCAGCCCCGGACCCCGTTGGTTGGCCCAGCCTCCGCGACACTCTGTCGCGAGATACGAGTCTGTGTCGCGGAGGCTGGGCCAACCAGCGGGTCCGGGCCCGCGGCCCGGCCGCCGGAGGCCTCCCGTCGTTCCCTGATCTGTTGATGAAGTGAGAGCGTTCTGCTTAACGTTGATCCGGATCGGCTGACCGATGTGATGGGCACAACCTCTTCTTGCGGTGCGCACCCCTTCGGGCTGAGACTGCCGGGGGATGAGAGACGCGGCCATCGAAGTGGAACGTCTGGCCCGCCGCTATGGGAGGCGGTGGGCGCTGGCGGACGTCTCCTTTCGGGTCGAAGCCGGAACGGTGGTGATGGTGGCGGGGCGCAACGGCGCCGGCAAGTCGACCCTCCTGCGCGTCCTGGCCACGGCCATCCGTCCCGACCGCGGGAGCGCTACGGTCGGCGGCTTCGACGTAGTCCGGCATCGGGAGGACGTCCGGAAGCAGGTGGCGCTCCTCAGCCACGCCAGCTACCTCTACGACTCCCTGACCGCTCGAGAGAACCTGCAGATCATCGCCGATCACATGGGCATTTCCCGCAACGGGATCGATCCGATTCTCGAGCGGGTCACCCTCGGCGGCCGGGCCAACGACACCGTCTCCACCTTCTCGGCCGGCATGCGCAAGCGGCTCTCGTTCGGGCGGATCTTCCTGCAGGCGCCGAAGGTGGTGCTGCTCGACGAGCCGTACGGCTCGCTCGACCCTCCCGGCTTCGACCTGGTCGACGACGTGATCCGCCAGCTCAGGTCGGAGGGGACGACCATCCTCATGGCCACCCACCAGTGGGAGCGGAGCGCGAAGCTCTGCGACAGCGCTCTCGTGCTGGAGCAGGGGAGAGTCGCGTGGACCGGCCCTGCGGCAGACGTCCTGGCCCACGAGGTGCGCGGATGAGAGCCGCCCTCCGCAAGGAGCTCCTCCTGCAATGGCGGACGCGCGGTCAGTTCATGGCCGTGTTCGTCTTCGGCGCGGCGTCGCTGCTGCTCTTCAGCTTCGCCATCGGTCCGAACTCGGAGGCGCTGCGGACCTTCTCCGCCGGCTTCCTATGGCTCGGCCTGCTGCTTTCTTCCACCCTCACCCTCAGCGAAAGTTTTCACGCGGAGATGGAGAACCGGGCGCTGGAGGGGCTGCTGCTTCTGCCCGCCAGCCCGCGCGCTCTCTATTACGGCAAGGCGATCGCCAACTGGTTGCAGCTCACGCTGTTAGGGGTCGCGCTGGTGCCGGTGATGGTCGTCCTGTACGACGCCGGCACGACCGATCTGCTGCGTCTGCTGCTGATCATCATGCTCGGCGCGGCGGGGCTTTCGGCCCCCGGAACGCTCTACGCCGCCATGACTGCCCAGCTCAAGGCGAAACAGACTCTGCTCCCTTTGCTGTTGTTCCCTCTGATCGTCCCGGCACTGCTGGCCTCGGTCAAGGCTACGTCGCTGGTCATACTCGGGGATCCGATGCAGCAATCGCGTTCGTGGATCGTACTTTTGGCCGCTTTCGACCTGATTTATTGGTCACTCTGTGGTCTCCTGTATGGACGCGTTGTCGAAGAGTGAGGAATCGCCCATGGAAAACAGAGGAGTCAGCCGTTCGAAGACGCCGTACGTGTTTCTCGCCCTCGGCGTTCTCTGCCTTGCGGTCGGGTCGTACTCTGGTCTCTTCGTCGCTCCGGCCGAGCGCTTCATGGGGGATGTGCAGCGGATCATGTACGTCCACGTGCCGTCCGCGTGGAACGCCCTGCTGGCCATCACCTTCGCCTTCGTCTGCGCGGTGATCTTCCTCTTCAACGGCGACTTCAAATGGGACAGCCGGCTGGAAGCGTCGATCGAGGTCGGCGTCCTGCTGGCGTTCCTCCTCTGCTGCCAGGGAGCGATCTGGGCCAAGCCGACCTGGGGCGTCTGGTGGGACTGGGATCCGCGCCTGACCACGACCGCGGTGCTGCTCTTCGCCTTTCTCGGCATCCTCGCCCTCCGGAAGTTCGTCGAGGAGCCGGTCAAGCGGGCGATCTGGTCGTCGGTGGCGACGATCATCGCCTTCGTCGACGTGCCGATCGTCTACTACTCGGTCCGCTGGTGGAACTCGCTGCATCAGACGCAGTCGACCCCTTCCACCGTCTCGTCGCAGTTCTACCTGCCGCTGCGCGTCAACGCGTTCGGCATCTTGTTCGTCATGATCGGGTTCATCATGATCCGCTCGCGCATCGCCGCCCTGCGGCTGCGCCACGAGCTGGCCGCGCCGCCGGTGATCACCGGTGAAGAAGCAGGAGAGTTCGCATGAACCAGGGAGTGATCGTCGGAGGTTGGGAGTACGTCTGGATGGCCTACGGCCTGACGTTCAGCGCGCTGCTGATTTATGGCGTGACGCTGCTGATGAAGCTTCGTGAGGAGTGGGCCCGCAGCGACGCCCAGGGAGACTCGAAATGACGACCGTGACTCATCCGGCCGGCACCGCGACCGACGCCGTCCGCAAAAAGACGCGCCTCTTCATGCTGGGGGCGTTCGCCGTCGCGGCGATCGCCTTCGGCGTCATCGCGGCGAGCGGCATCAACCAGAACCTCGTCTACTACTGGACGCCGACCGATCTCCGCGCCAGCGGCGACAAGGCCTACGGCGCCACGATCCGCCTCGGCGGCATGGTCAAGAAGGGCTCGATCCGTCAGACCGGCGGCTCGGGCGTCGAGTTCGACGTTCACGACGGACCGAACTCCGTACACGTCCGTTCCAAGGGGGCGCCGCCGCAGATGTTCCGCGAGAACATCGGCGTGGTCGTCGAAGGGACGATGGTCAGCGGCGGTTACTTCGAATCGAACCGCCTCATGGTGTCGCACAGCAACGAGTACAAGGCGCCGGAGAAGGGGCACTCGGTCGACCGGAAAGAGCTCGAGAAGATGATGAAGTCGATGGACGACCAATAGGTCGGTCGTTAATCGGGACCAACAGGACACCCTCATGATTCCCTCGCTCGGACGGATCCTCATCCTCGCTTCTCTCTTCGCCGCCGCGGCCGGCGCGATTCTCGGCTTCGTGTCCGGACGCACCCGCTCGCTGGACGGCCTCAAATGGGCGCGCCGCTTTGCGTACGCCTACAGCGCGCTGATCATCGCTGCCGCCCTGCTGATGGAGTACGCGCTGCTCCGTCACGACTTCTCGGTCAGTTACGTGGCGCAGGTCGGGTCGCTGTCGGTGCCGACGTGGGTGACGATCGTCAGCCTCTGGTCGTCGCTGGAAGGGTCGATCCTCTTCTGGGGCTTCGTCCTCGGCGTTTACGTCCTCGCCGCCACGCTCTTCACGCGGAACCGCTACACCGAGTACCAGCCCTACGCGATCGGCGTCTGGCTCGCGACCGCGGCGTTCTTCAGCTTCCTCCTCGCCGCTCCGGCCAATCCGTTCCTCACCGTTCCAGTCCCGCCGCTCGACGGCAACGGTCCGAATCCGCTGCTGCAGAATCACGTGCTGATGGCGATTCATCCGCCGTTCCTCTACCTCGGCTACGTCGGCTTCACGATTCCGTTCGGCTTCGCCTGCGCGGCGCTGATCAAGGGGCGCCTCGGACACAACATCCTCAAGCCGCTGCGTGAGGCGCTGCTCCTGCCGTGGATCTTCCAGACCGTCGCCATCATGCTCGGCGGCTGGTGGGCGTACGAGGTTCTGGGATGGGGCGGTTACTGGGCGTGGGATCCGGTCGAGAACGCGTCGCTGCTGCCGTGGCTCACCGCCACCGCGGCACTGCACTCGATCATGGTCGTGGAGCGGCGCGGGATCCTGAAAGGGTGGACGATCACGCTGATCCAGGCCACCTTTCTGCTGGTCATCCTCGGCACGTTCATGACCCGCTCCGGCGTCTTCAACTCGGTGCACTCGTTCACGCAGAGCGCGATCGGCCCGACCATCCTCGGCTTCCTCGCCGCGGCGCTCGTCTTCACCATCGCCCTCCTCGCCACGCGCATCGACAAGCTCGAAACGGAAGGACGCATCGAGAGCGGCGCCAGCCGTGAGGCGATGTTCCTCGTCAACAATCTCCTCTTCGTCCTCTTTACCTTTACCGTGTTGATCGGGACCGTCTTCCCGCTGGTCGTCGAAGCGATCAACGGCAAGCAGATGTCGGTCGGCCGCCCGTACTTTGACAAGATGGTGGTCCCGGTCGGCGCGGCGCTGCTGTTCCTGCTCGGCGTCGGTCCCGCCCTTCCGTGGGGCCGCGCGACGAAGGAGCAGATGAAGAAGTCGCTGCTCCCGCCGATCGCCGGCGCCGTCGTCTTCGCGGTCGTCGGCTATCTCGCGAATGTCCGCGCGCCGTGGACTCTGCTGACGCTCGCCTTCGGCGGTTACGCCGCGTGGGTGACCATCGGCCAGATGTTCCTGCCGATGATGCAGCGGATGAAGAAGGGCGATTCGGTCGCCACCGCGCTCATCGACGGGCAGCTCCGCAAGGGACGGCGCCGCTTCGGCGGCTACGTCGTGCACGCCGGAGCGGTAATCGTCTTCATCGCAATCGCCGTCAGCAGCTCGAACAAGCAGACCGGCGAGCTGACGCTGAGCAAAGGGGAGACGAAGACGTTCGCCGGCCACACCGTCACCTTCCTCGGCATCGAGGAGAAGCGGGAGCCGCACCGGCTGGTGACCTCGGCCAGCTTCGCCATCGGCCGCAACGGCAAGCAGGTGGCCACGCTCTCACCGAGCATGAACCAGTACGAACAGATGCGCGAGCCGATCGGCTCGCCCGACGTGCACACCACCGCCGGCGGCGACTTTTATCTCTCGATCGCGAACATCGACGTGGTCAATGAGCGGGTCAGCGTGAGCGTCTTCGCCACACCGCTCATCGTCTGGATCTGGCTGTCGGTGATCCTGATGGGCATCGGCGGTCTGATCGGCCTCATCCCGTCGCGCCGCCGCAAGGCCGCCGCGGTCGTGACCGAACCCGACGCCGTCGTCGGAGCCCCGGAGACCGCATGAACCGCACCGTCCTGATCGTCGGCTTCGTCATCGCCACGACGCTGATCGGTATCCTCTTTCTCGGTCTCGGGAAAGATCCGGCCGCGATCCGCTCGCCGCTGGTCGGCAAACCGGCGCCGACGTTCGCCCTGCGCGAAGTCGGCACCGGCCGCACCATCGACGTCGGCCAGTTCAAAGGGAAGCCGATGGTCATCAACTTCTGGGCGACATGGTGCGGCCCCTGCTGGGAAGAGCACCCGATCCTCGTCGCGAACGCCCGGATGCTCGAGCCGAATGTGCAGTTCCTCGGTGTCGTCTTCCAGGATTCCGAAGAGAAGATCCAGACCTTCCTCACCCAGCGAGGCACGAGCTATCCGACGCTCGTCGACGAGAAGGGGAAGACCGCCATCGCCTACGGCGTGGGCGGCGTTCCGGAGACCTTCTTTCTCGACGCCAATGGCGTCATCGTGGCGAAGCACAACGGTCCGATCGACGCCGACACGCTGCGCATGAATGTCGAGAAAGCGATGAAGCGATGAAGAGTCGTCTGATTGCCGTCGCCTTGCTGCTCCTGATGACTCCCGCGCTGCTCGCGCAACTCAGAGTGCCGGACGCCGCGCAGTTCGTCGGCCAGCCGCAGGGAACGCCGCTCACCGGCGAGCAGCTCCATCGCACGACCAACACCCTCGGCGGCAAGCTGCGCTGCCCGGTATGCCAGGGGCTCTCCGTGACCGATTCGCCCGCGGAGATGGCGGTGAACATGAAGGCGCAGGTGCGCGAGCTGCTCGAGCGCGGCTACACCGAGGAGCAGATCCTCAAATACTTCGAGCTCTCGTACGGCCAGTTCGTCCTGCTCGAGCCGAAATTCGAAGGCTTCAACGCGATGGTCTGGCTGCTGCCGGCGCTCGGTCTTCTTTTTGGCGGTGCGGTGGTCTACTTCACGTTTCGCCGCCTCGCCAAAGCGCCGGCTCCCGGTCCGGTTGCCGAGGCTCCGCCCACTCCCATCGATGACCCATACCTCGCCCGCGTCCGCGACCTGGTGAGCGGAGGAAAGTAAATGCAGACGCCCACCGACTGGACCAGCGCCATCGCCATCGTCGCCGGGGGCCTCGTGCTCGGCCTCCTCTTCGTCTACTTCTTCAGCCGCCGCAAATCCGCCGCGACGATCGGCGGCGAGGGAGACCTCGTGCGGAAGGACCTCGAAGCGAAGCGCGACGCGCTGATCCAGCAGTTGCGCGACCTCGAGACCGAAACGCTCACGCCGGATCAACTGGCGGAAACGCGCTCGCGGCTCGAACGCGAAACGGCGGATGTGCTGCGCGCGCTCGATGAGCACCGCAGTGTCACGCCGGTGGCTCCCGCGGCTCCGGTGGTCGCAGCCGGTCAGACGAGTGGGATGAATCCGGCCACGAAGGGCTTCCTCTGGGGCTTCGGCTCGTTCGCCATGCTCGCGCTGATGGGCTACCTGGTGATGCAGACGGCCAAGCCGCGCGAAGAGGGGGGCTCGCTCACGGGCGACATCCCCACGACATCCGGTCAGTCACAGCAACAGCAGGCGCCCTCCGACCCGGTGGTGCAGCAGCTCGAAGCAGCCGTCGCACAGAATCCGGACAATCTCGAGCTGCGCAACAACCTCGCGCAGGCGTACCTCGAGCGCGACAACCTGATGGGAGTCTTCGAGCAGACGAGGTTCATCCTCGGCAAGAACCCGAACGACAGCCGCGCCCTCTCGTATCAGGCCCTGGTCCGCCTGGCGATGGGGGAAGCGCAGGCCGCCGCGCAGATGCTGCAGAAGGCCACGGAGACCGACCCGAAGAACATGGACGCATGGGTCGGCCTGGCGTGGGTGCAGTTGCAGAGCGACAAGGTCGCCGAAGCCGAAAAGGCGATCGCCTCCGCGGCGCTGAATGCGCCGGAGAACAAGGCCCGCCTCGACGACGTCTTTCAGCAGATGAAGACGCAGGTGGCGATGGCGAAAGCGCAGCCGCAGCAGCAGGTGGCGGGCAGTCAGCTTCCCGCCGACCACCCGCCCATAGACGGAACCGCGCCTGACGCCACGCCTGACGCTACGCAGGCGATCAACGACCGCGTCGCAGCGATGGCCCAGGCCATGGGCGGCAACGCGCCGCGTCCCGCGCCGGACGGCAGGAACATCCGGGTGACCCTGTCGCTCGACCCGAGCGCCAGGTCGACCACCGGTGTGATCTACGTCATCGCCCGCAACCCCGCCGGCGGCCCGCCGGTCGCGGTGAAGCGGCTCGCGGCAGCGAACCTCCCCATCACCTTCGACTTTGGCTCCGCCGACTCGATGATGGGCCAGCCGCTGCCCGACAAGTTCCGCCTCGAGGCGCGCCTCGACAGCGACGGCGACGCCGCGTCGAAGAGCCCGAACGACCCCACCGCCAGCCAGGAGAACGTGGCGCCAGGATCGAGCGTGACCCTGGCGCTCAAGTGAGGCTTTACTCCAGGTTGCAGTCGCGCAGGCGGTAGACGACGTAGCGCGGGCAGGCCACCGGGAACTCAGTGTCGGCCATCTCGCCGCTGGCGTTGAACACGCGGTTGGCGAACTGCAGGGCGATGTACTGACCGCCCGACGCGCGGAGGTCGCGGGCGTCGCGGCCGGTGAAGGGGTGGGAGAGCTCGGTCGTGTGCCAGCCGTTCTGCGTCGTCGCCCCGACCGCGATGTCGTTCGTGCCGCCGTGCTGTGCGTCCAGTCCAGCGCAGCCGGTGCAGTTCGGCAGGCCGTAGAACGAGTCGAAGCCGTCGATCTGTCCCCACTGGTTCCAGTTCGCCACCAGTGCGTCGTCGTCCGCGTCAGTCACGCCGGAGTGGTTCGCGTCGATGATCACCCGCGCGCTGTTGTCGGTGACGGCCGTGTACGGATGGCGGATCGCGACGTAGAGCTGTTCCGCGTCGTTGGTGATCCAGATCTCCGCCGGCACCGTCAGCCCTTCCGGCGTTTTCATGTCGAAGCTGTACTGCGCGGCGCCGGCCCATTCGAGCTCGCTGAACTCCCCGTCGACCACCGGCGACCTCCCGCAGAAATCGCCGGCGGCGGCGGGAAGAGTCATCACGGTCAGGGCGGCGGCGAGGAAAAACTTACGGATGCTGATCATAGGGTTGAGGTCATCTCCTTCAGATTTGTGCTGCGTGATGCCCCCACGATCGGCCCGCGACAGCGCGAAAGTCGTTCCGAAGAGTTCGCAGAATCCTCGTAAAATGGGCGTTTCCACGAAAAAGGACCCGGTATGCCCTCGTTCCAGCTCGACTGCCGTCAGCGGGTGCTCACCCGCGACGGAGAGATCGTTCGCCTCACCCCGAAAGCCTTCGACCTCCTGGCCGCCCTTGCCGCCCGTACGGGGGAGGTCGTCTCGAAAGAGCAGCTCGTCGACGCCGTCTGGCCCGACACCCACGTCGAGGAAGCGAACCTCGCCAAACTGATCTTCACCATCCGGAAGGAGCTCGGCGACGCGGTCATCGAGACCGTCCCGAAGCGCGGCTACCGCTTCCTCGGCTTTCCTGCCGAGGACGTTCCGGTGCCGCCCGTTCCCGTGCCCGATCCCGTGCCGCTTCCCGTACACCGCTTTCGGTGGCTGCCGCTGGCCGCGGTTGCGCTGCTGATCCTCGCCAGCGGCGCGGTCTGGTGGTTCCGGATGAACCTCACCGTCCCCCCGCGGCCCTACCTGGTGGTGATCCCGTTCGAGGCGGCGGGGGGAACGGAGGAAGCGTTCGCGCGCGGGCTCAGTGAGTTCATCGGCGCGCGGCTCTCCACGATGCGCGGCATGACCGTGCTGCAACCGGTCTCGAAGAGCCGCGAGCCGCGGCGGCTGGCGCGGGAGCTCGGTGCCACGCTGATGCTGAAAGGGACGGTCCGCCGCACCGGCGAACGGACCCGTGTCACGTACGTCCTCGTCTCGACGAAAGATCAGTCCACGGTCGGGGCGGAGGCGCTCACCGCCGACTCGACCGACATCTTCGAGCTGGAAGAGCGGGTGGCCGCGCGCGTCGCCTCGCTGCTCCACATCCAGCAGTCGCTCGAACGGGAGAACGATCCCGCCCTGAAGACTGCCCCGCAGCAGCGCGCGTACGTCAGCGCGCTCGGGCTCCTGTCGCGCGACAGCCATCTCGAAGCGGGGGAGGCGCTGGCGCTGCTCGAGCCGCTCCGCGCCTCCGAGTCGCCGCTGGTCCTCTCCGCCATCGGCAGTGCGCGCCTGATCCGCTTCCGCGACAGCCGCGACCCGCGGGAGCTCGATCTCGCCGAGTCGTTCGCCAGCCGCGCCGCGAAACTGAATCGCGGCACCGCGCGGGTGCATGCCCTGCTCGGCTCGATCCATCGCGCACGCGGCGCGTTCGACCGAGCCATCGTCGAGCTGAACACCGCCCTGCAGCGCGAGCCGGACGCGGTCGACGTGCTGCTCGATCTGGCTGCCGTCTACCGGCGCATGCAGCGCGACGCCGACGCCGAACGGACGTTCCAGTCGCTGATCCAGACCCACCCCGACTGCGCCCTCTGCGTGAACCAATACGGATACTTTCACTCCACGCGCGGCCGCACCGAGGAGGCGTCGAAGCTCTACGCCCGCGCCGTCGCGCTCGATCCGGAGAATCCCCGCTTTCTGGTCAGCCTGGGCGGCCACTACCTCAAGTCGGGTCGTCTCGCCGAAGCCTCACCGCTCTTCGAGAAAGCGATCGCCCTGCAGCCGGCGCCCGGCGCCTACTCCAACCTCGGCTACACGCACTACCTGTCGGGCGATTTCGTCCGCGCCGCGGAGCAGTTCGAGCACGCCACGCGGCTCGAGCCGCGCAGCTTCAGCTACTGGGGCAACCTCGGCGACGCCCTCCTCATGCAAGCCGACCTTCCCGCCGCCGAGTCGGCCTATCGCCGGGCCATCTCCATCGCCCGCGACGAACTGCGCATCGATCCCTCACGTTCGCAGGTGCGTGCGATGGTCGCCGAATACCTCGCCAAGGTGGGCGATGGCCGTGCCGCACGCGTCGAGATCGAACGCGCCCTCGCCTCCGCCCCCCGAGACGCCGACGTCCTGCTGTCCGCCTCGCTGGTCGAACTACACGCGCGCCGCGAAGAGACCGCTGTTGCCTTCATCGAACGCGCTACCGCCGCCGGCCTCTCGCCGCTGATGTTTCGGAACGACCCGCAATTCACCCCGCTGCGGACGAACGAAAGGTTCGTGCGGGTGGTGGCGTTGAAGTGAGTCCGAGGTAACATCAGGAGATGGCGGCGAAAGCGCGGAAGAACGCAAAGATCAAAATCACGCCTGCGCGCGGTTCCGAGATTCTGGCGGACTTGAAAGTCACGCCCGCTGAAGTCCGCCGCGCCCGGCGACTGGTCGCTGAGGCGGAGCGGCGCATCATGGAACGGCCGGCACGACGCAAGGTGTCTTGAGCGTTCCGACAGCAAACCGAGTCTTCATCAACGCGCCGTTCGACGCCGCGTATGAGCCGCTGTTCGTAACGCTCGTCGGAATGCTTGTTTTTCTCGGCCAGAAGCCGCACTGCGTCCTCGAAGTGCGCGAGCAGGGTGACGGGCGTCTGGCGCGCATCTATGAGCTGATGCGCAGTTGCCGGATGTCGATTCACGATCTCAGCCGCGTCGGCACTCCGGTGCGCTTCAACATGCCGTTCGAACTGGGGCTCGCGTGCGGGCTGAAACTCGCTGAGCCTTCGGCGTACGAAGTGATCGTGCTCGATGCAAAGGCTTATCGGATGGATCGGCTGATCAGCGATTACAAAGGACGCGATCCATTAATCCACGACGGCACCTCGGACGGCATGGCTGCGTGTCTGCTCGATGCCTTTGAGACGCCGACAGCATTCCGGCCGGCAGAGCTCCGAGATGCCGTACGCGTTCTTCGCGAGCTGGCGGAGACGATGAAGAAAGATTTGAAGAGCGACTCACTCTTTCGCCCGTCGCTCTTTCGGTCACTCGGTGCGCTGGCCGAAGATATTGCCAAAGCGCGCGGCTTCATCGCCCCATAGCGCCAATCCGCGCTAAACTTCCCCCAGCCTGGGGGTGGCCTTTGTCGAAGGCCTGAGATCAAACCCTTGGAACCTGACCCGGTTCGCACCGGCGTAGGGAAGGGCGCAATGAACAACATCAGAGTTTCTCTCCTCGTTTTCTTTTTCTCCTTTTCTCTCCAAGCCGCCGAAATCCGCGGGACCGTGCGCAATGCCACCGGTGCGCCGTTGCAGGGGGCGAGCGTGAGCATCGACGCGCGCCGCACCACCACCGATGCGAGCGGTGCATTCGCGCTCGAAGCCGCGGATGGCGCGTACGACCTGCGCGTGTCGCATCCGGCATTCGAGAGCGTCACGCGCCGCACGAAAGCCGGCGAGACGGTCACGATCGAGCTGACGCCGTCGTTCGCCGATTCGATCGTCGTGGCGGGCATCCGCGCGGAGGCGGAAACGCCGGTCACACGCACTGATGTGACGCACGAAGAGATCGAAGCGCAGTACCACGGGCAGGACATCCCGCTGCTCCTGCGCGACACGCCGTCGGTGCAGGCGTGGGCGGAGTCGGGGGTCGGGTCGTCCGGCTACTCGTACATCACGCTGCGCGGGATCTCGCCGACGCGCATCAACTTCACACTCGACGGCGTACCGCTCTCCGATTCTGAAGACATGGGCGCGTACTTTGTCGACTTTCCCGATCTGGCCCGATCGTTGGAGAGCGTGCAGATTCAGCGCGGGGTGGGGACGTCGACCGTCGGCACGGCCGCCTTCGGCGGTTCGGTCAACCTCGAGAGCATCAACCTCGCTCCTGAGCAGCGCATCGAGGCGGTGCTCGGCGGCGGCTCGTTCGGCAACAGGCAGGCGAGCGTCGGCTATCACTCCGGCGCGCTCGCGGGCGGGCTGCAGCTCTACACGCGCGTCTCCTTTCTGGAGTCCGACGGCTTCCGCGACAACTCCGCGACGAAGCAGCGCAACGTCTTCTTCAGCGCGGCGAAGACGCTCGGCGAGGGGCAGCTGAAGCTGACCGGCTTCTCCGGATACGAGCGCCAGCAGCTCTCGTTCTACGCCACCGACCTGACCACGCTCGAGAATGACCTCCGCGCGAACCCGCTGCGCCCCGAGGAGAACGACAGCTTCGGCTACGACCTCGCGCAGCTGCAGTACGTGCGGCCGATGGGCTCCGACGCCGATATGACCGCCTCCGTCTACTACCAGCGGGGCTACGGCTGGTACCGGCTCTACGACTTCGGCACCGACGACCTGCGGCAGTACGGTCTCGACGGCATGCTCCTCGGATCGCTCGTCACCTACTCGAAGACGAGCGGCAACCTCAAGACGAGCTACGGCGTGCACGTCAATCACTTCAAGCGCGATCACACGCGGGATGACGTCACGGCTGCCACGCGCGATTACGCGAACTATGGCTTGAAGAGCGAGGCCAACGCGTTCGCAAAGGTATCGTACGACCTGGCGAAGTTTCACCTCTATGGCGATGCGCAGATCCGTCACGCCCGCTTCGACTATCACGGCGAGGCCGACATCCCGGCCATCGACTGGACCTTCTTCAACCCGAAGATCGGCGCGCGCTACGAGCTGACCTCGCGGTCGAGTGTCTACGCCTCCGCCGGCCTCGCCACCCGCGAGCCGACCCGCAACGATATGTTCCTCGGCGAGGACAATCCGTCGGTCGCTCACGACCTGCACGCCGTCCGTCCGGAGCGCGTCCTCGATTTCGAGCTCGGCGTGAACCACCGCACCGCGTCGCTGGAGCTCGCGGCGAACCTCTACGCCATGGAGTTCCGCAACGAGATCGCCTCGACCGGCGAGCTCTCGGAGATCGGTCTCCTGCTCCGCCGCAACGTCGATCGCAGCTATCGCCGCGGCATCGAGCTCGAAGCGACGTGGCAGGCCGCGCCGGCGCTGCGTCTGCTCACGAACGCAAACTTCAGCCGCAATCGGATCGACGAGTGGACGCAGTTCTACGACGTCTACGACGACGGGGGGAACTGGATCGACTCCACGCCGCGCACGTACGAGAACGTCCATCCGCTGCTCACACCCGAGGTGCTGGTGAGCCAGGCTGTCGAATGGTCGCCAGCGGCGCGCCTCTCCGTCGGTGCCGCCGGCCGTTACGTCGGACGGGCGTACCTCGACAACACGAACGACGAGGCGCTCGTCACGCCGTCGTACTGGATCGCCGACGCACGCGCGGCGGTGCGTGTCACCGACTGGGCGCATGTGACGCTGCAGGTGAACAACCTGTTCGATCGCGAAAGAGTTTTCGCCAGCGGCTACAGCTACGTCTTCATGAACGAAGACGCAACCGGTGCGCGGAGTCTCAGCGGCACGCCGTACTACTACCCGCAGGCCACGCGCCACGCGGTGCTCCTCCTCGAGGTCAGCTTCTGAGCTGGAGCCCGATCGAGATCGTGGCGGCGCTGATCACGCTGCTGAGCATCTGGCTCGCCACGCGCGAAACGCTCTGGTACTACCCGACCGGCGTCGCCAGCACGCTGCTCTACACCTGGGTCTACTGGCAGGCCCGCCTCTACGCGGAGGCGGGTCTGCAGCTGGTCTGGCTGGCGCTGCTGATCTACGGCTGGTACCAGTGGCGTTTCGGCGGACCGAAACACGACGAACTGCCGGTGGCGCGCACGCCCGCTTGGGGATGGATGGTTGCGATCGCGACCGGCCTCGCCGGCTCGCTGATCATCATCTGGATCCAGCGCACGTACACCGACAACCCGGCGCCCGTTCTCGACTCGTCGATCGCCGCGTGGAGCATCGTCGCGCAGTGGATGATCGCGAGGAAGTGGATCGAGAACTGGCTCTTCTGGACCGTGATCAACGTCACGGCCATCGGCCTTTACCTCAGCCGTCCGAACATGATGGCAACGGCCGTGCTGTACTTTGGTCTTCTGATCCTGGGTCTCGAGGGATACCGCAAGTGGCGCCGCGTGCTCGCATCTGCCTGACCGGGCCGGAGTCGACCGGCAAGAGCGAGCTCGCCCGGCGGCTGGCGCGTGAGCTCGGTGCCGCCTGCGTTCCGGAGTTCGCCCGCGATTACGCGCAGCATCTCGATCGTGACCTGACGGCGGACGACGTCGAGCCGATCGCCGCCGGCTGTATCGCCTACGAGGAGCGTCACGCCGCGGACGCGGAGCTGGTGCTGCTCGACACGGACCTGATCAGCACCGTCGTCTACGCGCGCCACTATTACGGAGCCTGCCCGCAGTGGATCGAACGCGCGGCCGCCGTCCGCCGTGCCGACCTCTATCTGCTGATGGACATCGACGTGGCGTGGAAGCCCGATCCGGCTCGCGACGCCGATCCGTCGCAGCGGGAGGTGCTGTTCGTAAAGTTCTCCGAGGCGCTCGAGGAGTACCGCGCCACGTACCGGGTCGTCAGCGGAGCGTGGGAGGTGCGTTACCGCCTTGCCGCTGCACTCGTGTCCGAAGTCACGGGAAGCGCGATCGATACGGGCTGATATCGATGATGCGTCGGGCGAACGGATGACTGAAGTCGCCGATCGCGACGATGCGTCGAGTGAACGGACGAACGCGTTCGCCCAACGCGATGATGCGTCGCGCCAACGCGATGATCCGTTGCGCCAACGCGATGATCCGTCGCGCCAACGCGATGATGCGTCGCGCCAACGCAATGATGCGTTGCGCCAACGCACGATCCATATGGGGTGATATGGATGTCGTCTCGCAGTACCCTTCGCCGCATGAACTGGCTGATCAAGAACTTCCTGCGCGGGCTGGTGATCGTCGTGCCGGTCGCACTGACCATCTATCTTCTCTACCGCGCTTTCATCGCCCTCGACCGCATCCTCGGGCTGCCCGTGCCGGGCGTCGGTCTGCTGGTGATCCTGGCCGGGCTGATTGCCATCGGGGCGCTGGCCGGCAACTTTGTCGGGCGCGAGCTCTTCCATGTGATGGAAAAGATCTTCACGAAAGCGCCGATCGTCCGGATCATCTACGGCGCGATCCGCGATCTCCTCGAAGCGTTCGTCGGCAGCAAGCGGAGGTTCGATCGCGCCGTGGTTCTGTCGGTGAATGACGACGTGAAGGTGTTCGGTTTCATCACCCGCGACGACCTCACTTCGCTCTCGCTGCCGGGCCATGTGGCGGTGTATGTCCCGTTCTCCTACACGTGGGACGGTTGCCTGCTGGTCGTGCCGCGGGAACGCGTGCAGCCGGTCGAAACCGACAGCGCCAGCATCATGGCTCTGGTGGTGAGCGGCGGCGTCTCCCGCGTGTGATCGGGCTCATGCGGGAAGGTACGGGAAAGCACCGAGAAGGTCGGTGCAGATCACTGAGCTGAGTCCCCTTGCGTCACCTGCAAATTTGAATATGATGCGCTCCGTTGCGCGACCTCTCGCGCGCGTTGCATCCCCGGCAGCCCAGCTCTGCCCCTCACGTTTCAGAAATCTCGAACAGCGGACGGTAGCAGCCTCGATGGCGCAGATTTTCCACCGTAGTGCCAATACTCTCTCGCGCGCCACGATCTTCGGTGCGATCTTCATCGCTGGTTTTGTGCTCTGGGTGATCGGCGGCATCGTCCGTTCGCCTTACTTCACGAACCAGGGCATCCATCGCGAGCAGCCGGTTCCGTTCAGCCATCAGCATCACGTCGGTGGCCTCGGCATCGATTGCCGCTATTGCCACACCTCGGTCGAGACCTCGGGATTCGCCGGCATTCCTCCCACCTCCACCTGCATGAACTGCCACTCGCAGATCTGGACCAATGCCGACATGCTCGAGCCGGTCCGGGCCAGCTTCCGCAACAACAAGCCGATCGTCTGGAGCCGCGTCCATCGCCTTCCCGACTTCGTGCACTTCAACCACTCCATCCACGTGAACAAGGGCATCGGCTGCGCGAGCTGCCACGGCCGCATCGACAAGATGAACCTGGTCTACCAGGCCTCGCCCCTGACCATGGAATGGTGCCTCAACTGCCACCGTAACCCGGAGAAGTACATCCGGCCGCGCGAAGAAGTGTTCAACATGGCCTACGTGCCGAAGAATCAGGAAGTCGACGGTCCGCGTCTGGTCAAGGCGTACAACGTCAAGAGCCTGACGCATTGCTCGACCTGTCATTACTGAGAAGTGGCGGACCATGACGCGCCGCCGCCCCCAAAACAATGAGTGATCGTAAAGAACTGAACTTCACCGAGTTCCGTGCGCGCGTCGGAGACCTGCGCGGGAAGGAATTCTGGCGCAGTCTCGAAGACCTCGCCCGCAGCGACGTCTTCGACGACTTCATGCACCAGGAGTTCCCGCAGCAGGCCGTGCCGCTGGACAAAGGCGTCGACCGCCGCAACTTCATGAAGCTGATGGGCGCCTCGGTGGCCATGGCCGGCCTCTCCGCCTGCCGTCCGCCGGCCGAGCACATCGTGCCGTACGTGAACCAGCCGGAGAACCTGATCCCGGGCAATCCGGTCTACTTCGCCTCGGCCATGACCCTCGGCGGCGTGGCCACCGGCGTGCTGGTCGAGAGCCACATGAACCGCCCGACCAAGATCGAGGGGAACCCCGATCATCCGTCGAGCCTCGGCGCCTCCGATTCGTTCATGCAGGCGTCGATCCTCGGTCTCTACGATCCCGATCGCTCGCAGGTCGTGCGCAAGTTCGGCGACACCTCCACCTGGGGCGAGTTCATCGCCGCGCTGCAGCCGCACCTCACCGCGGCCAAAACCAACGGCCAGTCGCTGCGCCTCCTCACCCAGACCATCACCTCGCCGTCGCTCGGCGAGCAGATCCGCACTCTCCTCGCCCAGTACCCGGGGATGAAGTGGCATCAGTGGGAAGCCGCCAATCACGACAACGTGCGTGAGGGCGCCCGTCTCGCCTTCGGCAGCTACGTCCACGTGGCGTACGACTTCAAAAAAGCGAACATCGTCGTCTCGCTCGACGCCGACTTTCTCGACGAGGGGCCGGGTCATCTGCGCTACGCCCGCGATTTCGCCTCGCGCCGCAAGGTCCGTACTGCCGTAAACGGCGCCCAGAACACCGGCATGAACCGGCTCTACGCCATCGACGCCGGCATCACCTCCACCGGCTCGATCGCCGATCACCGTGTCGCCGTCCGTCCGTCGCAGCTCGAAGCGTGGGCGCGGGCGATCCTGGCCGGCGTCGGCGGTGCTGCCACCGCGCCGGAGCCGAAGCATCAGAAGTTCCTCGACGCGCTGACGGACGACCTCCGCAACAACCGCGGCGCCTCCGTGGTCGTGGCAGGGGAGGAAGCGTCGCCTGCCGTTCAGGCGCTCGCGCACGCGATCAACTCCGCCCTCGGCAACATCGGCTCGACGGTGCTCGTCACCGATCCGATCGAGGTCGTGCCGACCAATCAGCTCGCATCGCTCGCGGAGCTCGTGCGCGATATGAACGCCGGTGCCGTGCAGTCGCTGATCATGCTCGGCGGCAACCCGGTCTTCGACGCGCCGGTCGATCTGCAGTTCGCGAAGGCGATGCAGAAGGTGCCGTTCCGCGCGCACCTCTCGCTCTATTACGACGAGACCTCGATGCTGTCGCAGTGGCACATCCCCGAGACGCATTACCTCGAGACCTGGGGCGACGCCCGAGGGCATGACGGCACCGTCTCGATCATGCAGCCGCTGATTGCGCCGCTTTATAACGGCCGCTCCGCGCACGAGGTCCTCGGCGCCCTGATCGGCGGTCTCGATCAGACGCCGTACCAGACCGTCCGCAACTACTGGTTTGCCCGCGGGGCGAACGAGGACGCGTGGCGCAAGTGGCTGCACGACGGCTTCGTCGCCAACAGCGCGCTGCCGGCTCGCGCGGCCGCCGCCAATCCGAACATCCCGGTCACCCCGCAGCAGAACGCCGGCGGCATCGAGATCGAGCTCCGTCCCGATCCGACCATCTACGACGGCCGCTTCGCGAACAACGCCTGGCTGCAGGAGCTCCCGAAACCGCAGTCGAAGATCACCTGGGACAACGTCATGCTGATCGGTCCTGCCACGGCGGACAAGATCGGCTTCGATCTCGACGAACGCTCGAGCCTCTTCAATGAAAAGCAGACTCGCTTCGCCGAGGTGAGCTACCGCGGCGTCACGATGCGGCTGCCGGTCTGGGTCGTCCCGGGACACGCCGAAGACGTCGCCACGATCTACTTCGGCTACGGCCGCGAGCGCAGCGGCAAGATCGGCAACGGGGTCGGCTTCAACACCTACCCGTTCCGCTTCTCGAACGCCCTGCACGGTGGTCCGGGAGCGCGCATCACGATGTCCGACGGCGCGCCACGGATCTATCCGGTGGCGTGTACGCAGGAGCACCAGTCGATCGATCCGAAGCTGGTCGGCGAGCGCGGCATCATCCGCAGCGCCTCGTTCGAGCAGTACAAAGAGAATCCGAAGTTCGCGCAGGCCGTGCATCACGGCAGCGATGCGGCGGGACATGGGTCGCACGACACCAACATGTACCCGGCGTGGGACTACTCGAAGCAGCACGCCTGGGCCATGGTCATCGACACCTCGCTCTGCACCGGCTGCAACGGCTGCGTGGTGGCCTGCCAGTCGGAGAACAACATCGCCATCGTCGGCAAGGACGAGGTGGTGCGCGAGCGCGAGCTGCACTGGCTGCGCATCGACCGCTACTACCGCGGCGAGGTCGAGAATCCGGAAGTCTTTCACCAGCCGGTGCCGTGCATGCAGTGCGAGACCGCGCCGTGCGAGCCGGTCTGCCCGGTCGAGGCCACGTCGCACAGCGACGACGGTCTCAACGACATGACGTACAACCGTTGCGTCGGCACCCGCTACTGCTCGAACAACTGCCCCTACAAGGTGCGGCGCTTCAACTTCTTCCACTACGCCGACTACGACACGCCGGCCCTCAAGCCGATGCGCAACCCCGACGTCACCGTCCGCACGCGCGGCGTCATGGAAAAGTGCACCTACTGCGTGCAGCGCATCAACGCCGCGAAGATCGAGGCCGAGAAGGGCAACCGCCGCGTGCGCGACGGCGAAGTGGTCACGGCCTGCCAGCAGGCCTGCCCGACCGAAGCGATCGTCTTCGGCGACATGAACGACCCGACCAGCAAGGTCGCGCAGCTCAAGAAAGAGCCGACGAACTACGCGCTCCTCGAAGAGCTGCAGACCCTGCCGCGCACGACCTACCTGGCGACGATCCGCAATCCGCATCCGTCGCTGGTGACCGCACCGGCCGCGAGCGATGCGCACGGGGCCCACGGAGCGTAAGCGATGGCCACGAAAGACCAAACACCGCAACACGAGATCCGTCCGGTCACGCAGGAGACGCACATTCCGGAGCGTTTCGTTCCCGTTCCGACCATCGAACCGGGTCACTCGTTCTCGACGATCACCGATCACATCTCGACGATCGTCCTCCGGAAGCGCACGCCGGTCGGCTGGTTCCTCGGCTTCCTCATGGCCCTCGGCGGCCTCGGCATCCTCACCGTGTCGCTCACGATGCTGGTCGGCAAAGGCGTCGGCATCTGGGGCATCAACCATCCCGCGGGATGGGGCATGGACATCATCAACTTCGTCTGGTGGATCGGCATCGGCCACGCCGGTACGCTGATCTCCGCGATTCTGCTGCTCCTCCGGCAGGAGTGGCGTACGTCGATCAACCGCTTCGCCGAAGCGATGACGCTCTTCGCCGTCGCCTCGGCAGGCATTTATCCGGCGCTGCACACCGGACGTCCCTGGTACGACTACTGGCTCTTCCCGTATCCGAACACGATGGGGCTGTGGCCGCAGTTCCGCAGTCCGCTGATGTGGGACGTCTTCGCGGTCTCGACATACGCGACCGTCTCCGCGCTGTTCTGGTACGTCGGCCTCATTCCCGATCTGGCGACGCTGCGCGATCGCGCCACCAAGCTGTGGGTCAAGCGGGCGTACGGCCTCTTTGCCCTCGGCTGGCGCGGATCGGCCAAGCACTGGCACCGCTACGAGCATGCCTACCTCCTGCTGGCCGGCCTTTCCACCCCGCTCGTGCTCTCGGTGCACACGATCGTTTCGTTCGACTTCGCGGTCGCGCAGCTGCCTGGCTGGCACGCCACGTTTTTCCCGCCGTACTTTGTCGCCGGCGCCGTCTTTGCCGGTTTCGCGATGGTGCTGACGCTCGCCATTCCGGCGCGAAAGTTCTTCCGCCTCGAAGACTTCATCACCATGCGCCACCTCGAGAACATGGGGAAGGTGCTGCTGGCCACGGGACTGATCGTCGCGTACGCCTACGCGATGGAGTGGTTCTACGGCCTCTACTCCGGCAACGTCTTCGAGATTTACATGCTGAAGAACCGCGCCACCGGCCCGTACGCGCACATGTACGTCGCGCTCTGGGTCTGCAACGGTCTCGCGCCGCAGTTGATGTGGTTCAAGCGCTTCCGCACGTCGACCGTGGCGCTGTTCATCGTGGCGATGTTCGTCAACGTCGGCATGTGGCTGGAGCGCTTCGTGATCATCCCGGCCTCGCTGCACCGCGACTTTTTGCCGTCCTCGTGGGGCATGTATCACGGCACCTTCTGGGACTGGTCGACGTTCATCGGGACGTTCGGTCTCTTCTTCGCGCTGCTGTTCCTGTTCGTTCGCTTCCTGCCGATGATCTCGATCTTCGAGATGCGCACGCTGCTGCCCGAGGCGCAGGCGCATCAAGAGCACGACGAGGAGCATTGATTCATGGCCATCGGAAAGATCAAAGACGGTTTGTACGGGGTGATCGCCGAGTTCACCGACGCGCAGTCGCTGCTCGACGCGGCGCATGCCACGCGCGGAGCCGGCTATACCTCCATCGACGCCTTCTCGCCGTTCCCCATTCACGGACTCGCGGAAGCGGTCGGGTTTCACAAGTCGCGGCTGTCGGCCATCGTGCTGACGATGGGCATCCTCGGCGGCATCGGCGGCTTCTTCATGTGCTGGTACGCCAACGTGATCAGCTACCCGCTGAACATCGGCGGCCGTCCGCTCAACTCGTGGCCGGCCTTCATCCCCATCACCTTCGAGTGCACGATTCTCCTCGCGGCGTTCGGCGCGGTGTTCGGGATGCTGGCGCTCAACGGCCTGCCGATGCCGTATCACCCGGTCTTCAACGTGCGCCGCTTCGACCAGGCGTCGCGCGACAAGTTCTTCCTCGTCATTCATGCCAGAGATCCGAAGTTCCGGATCGAGGAGGCGCGTCGCTTCCTCGCCGATCTCGGCCCCCGAGAGGTGACCGATGTCCCGTGGTAAGGCGCTCGCCCTCGTCGTGGCGCTGCTCGCGTTGTCCGCATGCCGCCAGAAGATGGCGAACCAGCCGCGCTACGACCCGCTCGAGCCGAGCGACTTCTTCGCCGATGGCCAGGCCGCACGGCCGCGCATCGAAGGAACCGTCGCCCGCGGCGAGCTCGTGACCGATCCCTTTCTCGCCACCGGCAAGATCAACGGCGCGGTGGCGGACGGCTTCCCGATGGCGGTCACCAAAGCGGTGATCGACCGCGGCGAAGAGCGCTACAACGTTTACTGCGCCCAGTGCCACAGCCGCGTCGGCGACGGCAACGGAATGATCCCCTCGCGCGGCTATCGCCGCCCCCCTTCGTTCCACACCGCCACTCTCCGCACCGCACCGACAGGACACTTTTTCGACGTCATGACCAATGGATTCGGCGCGATGCCGCCGTACAGAACGATGATCCCGGCCGCGGATCGGTGGGCCATCGTCGCCTACATCCGCGCGCTGCAGCTCAGCCAGAGCGCGACGGTGAACGACGTGCCGCCGGCGGAGCTGACGAAGCTCGACCACCCGGCGCCCGCCGCTACGAACGTCCCGGCGCAGCACGGAGGAGCGCACTGATGGCCGGCCTTCCGACCACCACCTCCACCTCGCCGAAATCGACCGGCGTCGTCCGCGCGCAGATCCCGGCGCTGATCATCGGCATCATCGGCACGGTGGCCGCCGCGGCCGGTTACTTCCTGACGAATCCGCAGGAGTTCTCCCGCGCGTGGCTGCCGGCATTCATCTTCTGGTTCTACATCGCCGCGGGGGCGCTCGGCATCCTCTGCCTCCAGTACGTCACCGGCGGCGAGTGGGGCATCCTGATCCGCCGCCCGCTCGGCGCGGCCGCGCGCACGATCCCGCTCTTCCTCCTCTTCGGCATCCCCATCGTCCTCGGCCTCAAGTACATCTACCCGTGGGCCGATCAGGCGCAGGTCGCCGCGAACTCGCTGCTGGCGATGAAGACGAAGTACTGGCTCAACGCGCCGGCCTGGCTCGGCCGCACGGCCTTCTACTTCCTCCTCTGGACGCTCTGGGCGTGGCGCCTGCGCAAGCTCTCGCTCCGCTTTTACGAAGACCGCTCGCCGTACGTCGAGCTCTCCCGCCGCAAGTGGGCCGCGGCCGGCCTGCTGGTGTTCGTCTTCACGCTCACCTTCGTCTCCATCGACTGGGTGATGTCGCTCGAGCCGCTCTGGTACTCGTCGATGTTCGGCATCGCCTTCCTGGTCGGCGCCGGGCTCTCCGCGTACGCGTTCGTGACGCTCTTCCTCGGCCTGATCTCCGATACGAAGGCGATGGAAGACATCCTCAAGCCGAATCACTTCCGCGATCTCGGCAACCTGATGCTCGCCTTCACGATGCTGTGGGCGTACACCAACTTCTCGCAGTTCCTGCTGATCTGGTACGGCAACATCAAGGAAGAGACGCCTTACTACGTCACCCGCATGCACGGCGTGTGGGGCTGGATGGCCGGCGCGCTGATCCTCTTCCACTTCTTCCTGCCGTTCACGATGCTGCTCATGCGCGGCATCAAGGACCGGCCGAAGACGATCATGATCGTCACGGTCATCATCCTGGTGATGCGCTTCGTCGATACGTACTGGCTGATCGGCCCGGCCTTCCACGGCCACCACTTCTACTTCTCCTGGATCACCCTCGCCGCTTTCCTCGGCATCGGCGGCCTCTGGCTGTTCGCCTTCCTCTCGCAGCTCAAGGGGCAGACCATCATTCCGATCCACCAGACGTGGGTCGATGAGGCGATCCAGGAAGGGGCGCTCTCGCGCCAGGGAGCCCGCTAATGCCCGAGCATCTCGACTATCAGAACGACGACCTGTTCAACCCCGAGACGCACCACGAGTCGTCGGACGTCCCGACGCGCCCGCTGTTCTGGGCCATGGTCATCCTGGTGGTGTCGGGCGTCGTCACGCACCTCGTCCTGCTCTTCATGTTCAAGACGATGATCAAGGGCGAGCGCGGCACCGGCGAGCCGCCGCGCACCGCCTTGCAGCGCCCTGCCACGGCCGACGTCCCGCAGGCACAGCCGCTCCTTCAGCCCTTCCCGAAGAAAGACCAGGAAGGCAACGACGTCTATCCGAACCGCAACACGCCGGTCACCGATCTCGAGGACATGCGCCGTGCGGAAGAGCAGCACCTCACCAGCTACGGCTATGTCGATCGCGAGCGCGGCGTCGTCCGCATCCCGATCGATCGCGCGAAAGAGCTCGTCCTGACGCGCCTTCCCGGCAGGCCGGGGCAGACTCCGGCTCCGATGCAGGTGCCGCCTCCTGCCGGCCAGACCATGCCTCCGTCTGCGGGGCAGACAATGCCTCCGTCCGCGGGGCAGACAATGTCTCCGCAGCAGGCGGCGCCGTCGACCGTGCCTGACACCGGCTCGGCCGCACCTCCGGCCACCACTCCCGCGACGACGACCACCGGAGGCCAGCGCCCGTGATCCGGTCCCTCCTCGGCACGTTCGTTCTGCTGATCGCGGCGCTTCCGGCGCTCGCGCAGCTGAGCGGTGCCGACCCGAAACAGCTTCCGGGCAACGTGTCGATCGCGCAGAAGCTCGACACGACGATTCCGCTCGAGCTCATGTTCCGCGACGAGACCGGCAAGGTCGTTCGCCTGAAGGAGTACTTCGGGAAGAACAAGCCGGTACTCCTCAACTTCGTCTACTTCCGCTGCCCGATGCTCTGCCCCATCACCCTCGAGGGGACCACCACCGCGATGTCGCATCTGAAGTTCGATGCCGGCAAGCAGTACGATGTCCTCACGGTCTCGATCGATCCGCGCGACACGCCGGCGGACGCGATGGAGATGAAAGAGAAATACCTCCGCCGCTATGGCCGCCTCTCCTCGGCGGACGGCTGGCGCTTTCTGACCGCGCACGAGACGGCGATCAAGAAGCTCACCGAGGCGGTCGGATTCCAGTATGCGTACGACTCGCGGACCGACCAGTTCGCGCACGGCGCGGCGCTGCTCGTGCTGACGCCGGAGGGGCGCATCTCGCGGTACTTCTACGGCTTCGAGTACAAGCCGCGCGATCTGCGTCTGGCGCTGGTCGAAGCCTCGGAGGGGAAGATCGGCACCGCCACCGACCAGTTCCTCCTCATGTGTTTTCACTACGATCCGACCACGGGCAAGTACAGCCGCAACGCGATGATGTTCGCCCGCGCCGGAGGCGTGACCACGCTCGCCCTTCTCGGTGGATTCATGTTCGTCATGTTCCGCAGGGAGCGGCAGGGCTCAGGATTCGAGACTAAGAAATGATGCTTCTGGATTTCCCTCTGTTTCCGGAACAGGCGTCGAGCGTCGCGCAGTACGTCGACTCGCTCTACCTCGGGCTCGTCCTGATCACGGGCGGTGTCTCGCTCCTGATCTGGGTCGTGATCTTCTATTTCGCGATCAAATATCGCCGCCGCCCCGACAACGAGCTCGCGCAGGAGCAGGAGCCGCCGGTGGCGCTGGAGATGACCTGGACCATCGTCCCGACCATCATCTTCATCGGCATCTTCGTGGCCGGCGCCTGGGTCTTCTTCAAGATGCAGCGCGTGCCCGACGGTGCGCTCGAGGTCTACGCCACCGGCCGCCAGTGGATGTGGAAGTTCCAGCATCCGACCGGCCAGCGCGAGATCAACGCGCTGCACGTTCCGGTCGGCCGTCCGGTCAAGATCACGATGGCTTCCGAGGATGTGATCCACAGCCTCTGGTTCCCCGACTTCCGCGTCAAGGCGGACGTCCTCCCGAACCGCTTCCGCACCATGTGGTTCACGCCGACGAAAGTGGGCCGCTACCACATCTTCTGCGCCGAGTACTGCGGCACGCTGCACTCCGGCATGATCGGATGGGTCGACGTGATGGAGCCGACCGCGTACCAGCAGTGGCTGGCCGGCGGCAGCGAAGGCTCGCTCGCCTCGCAGGGTGAGAAGCTCTTCCAGAAATACGCGTGCAACACCTGCCACCTCGACACGGCCGGCGCACGCGGTCCGGTGCTGACCGGCATCTACGGCCAGACCCGCCAGCTCACGAACGGAAGCTCGGTCGTCGCCGACGACAACTACCTGCGCGAGTCGATCCTCAACCCGCAGGCGAAGATCGCGGCCGGCTTCGCGCCGATCATGCCGACCTTCCAGGGTCAGGTCACGGAAGACGATCTCATTCGCCTCCTGGCGTACGTGAAGTCGCTCGATGCGACGACCACCACCAGCCCCGCCGCCGTCGAGTCGCCGCAGTCGCAGGCCACTAGTGCAGGCGCGCCGCCGGCCGGTGCCGCTCCGTCGCCGACCGGCCTCGCCCCCTCGGGAGCGGGCGCCGGATCGAACGCTGCGCCGGGTGGCGTTCGCGGCACGACCGGCAGCAGCGGCACGACACCGACGACCACCACCACGCCTACCGGCACGCAGAGCAACCAAAGGTAACGAGAGTCATGACGACGACTACCATCGATAACGATCCACCGTTCATCGAGCCGACAGCAACGGCGCCGCGGAACTACATCAACGACGAGTACGGCGTTCTGTCGTGGCTCCTGACGAAGGACCACAAGCGGATCGCGCTGCTCTACCTCTTCTCGGTCACGACCTTCTTCTTCGTCGGCGGCCTCTTCGCCTTCCTGATGCGCCTCGAGCTGCTCACGCCCGAGGGAGATCTGCTCACCAGCGACACCTACAACAAATTCTTCACGCTGCACGGCATCGTGATGATCTTCTTCTTCCTGATTCCGGCCATCCCCGCGATCATCGGAAACTTCATCCTGCCGATCATGCTGGGGGCGAAAGATCTCGCCTTCCCGAAGCTCAATCTGTTGAGCTGGTACGTCTACATGGTCGGCGGCATCTTCGGCGTGGTGGTCATCATCACCGGCGGCGTCGACACCGGCTGGACGTTCTACACGCCGTTCTCCACGCAGTACTCGAACACGAAGGTCTTCGCGACGACACTGGGTGCGTTCATCACCGGCTTCTCGTCCATTCTCACGGGCCTGAACTTCCTCGTGACCATCCACCGGATGCGCGCACCCGGGCTGACCTGGTTCCGCCTGCCGCTGTTCGTCTGGTCGATCTACGCGACGAGCGTCGTGATCATGCTGGCCACGCCGGTGCTCGCGATCACGCTCGTGCTGCTGATGGTCGAGCGCGTGCTGCAGGTGGGCATCTTCGACCCGGCACTGGGCGGTGATCCCGTGCTGTACCAGCACATGTTCTGGTTCTACTCCCACCCGGCCGTCTACATCATGATCCTGCCGGGCATGGCCGTGATCTCGGAGTGTGTGGCCGCTTTCACCCGCAAGAAGATCTTCGGCTACAAGTTCGTCGCCTTCTCGTCCCTCGCGATCGCCTTCCTCGGCTTTCTGGTCTGGGCGCACCACATGTTCGTGGCCGGCATCTCGGTCTACTCGGCGATGATCTTCTCGTTCATCACCATGCTCGTGGCGGTGCCGTCGGCCATCAAGGTCTTCAACTGGACCGCCACGATGTACAAGGCCTCGGTGTCGTGGGCCACGCCGATGATGTACGTGCTCGGCTTCATCGGTCTCTTCACCATCGGCGGGGTGACCGGCCTGTTCCTCGGCGCGCTGGGCATCGACGTGCACGTGCACGACAGCTACTTCGTCGTCGCGCACTTCCACTACATCATGGTCGGCGGCACGGTCATGGCCTACATGGCCGGCCTGCACTACTGGTGGCCGAAGATCACCGGCCGCATGTACCCGGAGTTCTGGGGCCGCCTCTCCGCGCTGCTGGTCTTCGTCGGTTTCAACCTGACCTTCTTCCCGCAGTTCCTGGTCGGCTACGTCGGCATGCCGCGCCGCTATCACGCGTACGCGCCGGAGTTCCAGGTCCTGAACGTCCTCTCCACGGCGGGAGCGACGGTGCTCGCGGTCGGCTACCTTCTGCCGATGATTTACCTGATCTGGTCGTGGAAGTACGGCCGCAAGGCGGGCGTGAATCCGTGGGGCGCGGTCGGGCTCGAGTGGGCCACCACCTCCCCTCCGCCGAAGGAAAACTTCCACGAGACGCCGGTCGTGACGTGGGACGCGTACGACTACCCGGCCTTCCTGCGCGCCATGAAGGAAACGCAGAATGTCTGACCTGACTCTTCATCAATCGGGTGAGGATGCCGCCCAGCCGCACGGGCACGAGCATCACCATCCGTTTCTGCAGCACCACTTCGAGGATCTAGGTCAGCAGCACGAGGCCTCCACCCTCGGCATGTGGTTCTTCGTCGCGCAGGAAATCCTCTTCTTCGGCGGCATCTTCTGCGCGTACTTCATCTACCGCCAGATGTACCCCGCGGCGTGGGCGGCCGGCTCGAAACTGCAGCACTGGGAGATCGGTGCGGCGAACACGATCGTCCTCATCGGCAGCTCGCTGACGATGGCGCTGGCGGTGTGGGGCGCGCAGGGCGCGAAACGGAAGTTCACGACGCTCATGCTCGTCCTGACGCTCGTCCTCGGCGCGATCTTCGTCGGCGTGAAGGGCTACGAGTACTACGAGCACGTTCACCACGGTCAGTTCCCCGGCGCGGCGTTCACGTACGTGCATGCGCAGGCTCCCGAGCTCACGCGCGGCATCGAGCTGTTCATGACCTTCTACTTCACCATGACCGGCCTGCACGCGCTGCACATGGTCATCGGTGCGGGACTGCTGCTGTGGTTCATCAAACGGACGTGGCGCGGCGACTTCGGGCCCGAGTACTACAGCCCGGTCGAGATCATGGGCCTCTACTGGCACTTCGTCGACATCGTCTGGATCTTCCTCTTCCCGCTGCTGTATCTGGTCTAGGGGCAACGTAAATGGCGGACGCGCACAACCATCCCGATCACTCCGATTCCGTAGGACACTCGCCCGCCCATCACCAGGCGTCGCTCGTCTCCTACTTTGTCGTCTTCTTCACCCTGATGATCCTGACGGTCGTCACGGTGGCCGTCTCCCGCGTCGACCTCGGCGCCTTCAACACCAGCGTCGCCATGGCCATCGCTGTCGCCAAAGCGACCGTGGTCATTCTCTGGTTCATGCACGTCATCCACTCCCCGAAGATGACCTGGATCGTCGTGATCTCGTCGTTCCTCTGGCTGGCGGTGCTGTTCGTGCTGACCTTCAGCGACTATCTGACCCGGCACTGGAACATTTACTAACGTGTGGTCGGAGACCTACGCCGGGCGGTGCGGGGCGAGCGGCGCGATCGCCGTCCGCGAGAGCCGCTCGAAGCGGATGAACAGCAGCACCGCCACGACCGTCAGTCCGGCGCACAATCCCCACCACAGGCCGACGATGCCCATCCCGGCCTGAAAGCCGAGCAGCAGCGCGACCGGCAGGCCGATGCACCAGTGGCCGATGATGTTCGCAACGAAGGCGTACTTGGTGTCGCCCGCGCCGCGCAGCACGCCGGCGCCGACGGCCTGGATGCCATCGGAGAGCTGGAACACCGCCGCCACGAGCATGAGCGGGATCGACGCGGCGATGACCACTTCCTGATCCGTCATCAGCCGGATGATGGGCCGCGGGAAGAGCGCGAACGTGAGCGCTCCGATACCCATCACCGCCGCGCCCCCGAGGAATGCGACGTAGCCGGCGAAGCGCGTGGCCATCACATCGCGCGCACCGACGCCGAGTCCCACCCGGACCGATCCAGCGGCCGCCACGCCCATCGCAGTGGTGAAGGTGAACGAGGCCAGGCCGATCACCAGCTGATGCGCCGCGAGATGCAATGTGCCGAGGCGCGAGGCGAGCAGGGCCACCAGCGCGAAGATGCCGACCTCCGCCCCCATCTGCAACGCCACCGGCAGGCCGACGCGTGCGGCATGTTTGATTTCGCCGCTGTCCCAACGGTGGTCGAAGGACGCACCGACATCGATCTTCCGTACGGCCGCGACAACGATCCATAACTCGAGAAACATGCAGATGACGGTGGCGAGCGCCGCGCCGGCAACGCCCATGGCCGGGACGAGCCGTAACGGGCCGGTCCACCACGGCAGCGACGATCCTCCGAAGACGAACAGGAGATCGCCGAAGAAGTTGACGATGTTCGCCAGCACCATCGCCACGACCATCGGCTTCGTGATGCCGTGCGCCTGCAGGTACGCGCGCAGCACAAAGAAGAGGAGGAACGGCGCAAGGCTGATCAGCCGCACGAGAAGGTAGGCGCGCGCCGGTGGGATCAGTTCCGCTTCCGAGCCGATGTACGGCAGCGCCGCCGCGCCGATCAGCAGCACTACGGTCAGGACAGCGGTTACCACGAGCGCCAGCCACACGCCCTGCCACATCACCCGCCTCGCGCGCACGCGGTCGCCCGCGCCGATGGCCTGAGAGACGAGCGGGTCGATGCCGAAGACCATCCCCATGCCCATCACTGAGAAGGCGAAGAAGACCGCGTTCGCGAGGCCGGAGCCGGCCAGTTCTTTCGCGCCGAGGCGACCCAGCACTGCCACGTCGACCAGGCCCATCATCTGGTTCCCCGCCTGCGCCGCCGCCAGCGGCAGGGCCAGCCGGAAGAGCTCCCGGAATTCGTGACGGAAAACGGTGGCACGCATGAAGCCCGCGATTCTAGTAGGATTCGCGCCGCAAACGCGGTGAGCCGCGCCGCAAATGCGGCGAGCCCGCCGACGAAACGGCCCTCCGTGCCGTACTCCTCACACGATCGGAACCTCACGCATGCGTTATCTCGTCACCGGCGGCGCCGGCTTCATCGGATCGAACTTCATCCGCTTCCTCTTCAACAAATACGGCGACGCCGCGCAGGTGGTGAACCTCGACAAGCTGACGTACGCCGGCATCCGCGAGAACCTCGCCGAATACGAAGGGAAGAGCAACTACCGCTTCGTGCACGGCGACATCGCCAAGGCCGCCGATGTGGCGGAGGCGTACAAAGGCGTCGACGGCAGCGGCGTCGACGTGGTGGTCAATTTCGCGGCCGAGACGCACGTCGACCGCTCGCTCGTCGAAGCCGGCACCTTCATCGAGACCGACGTCCACGGCGTGCTGGTGCTGCTCGAGGAAGCGAAGAAGAACGCGCCGAACCTGAAGCGTTTCATCCAGATCTCGACCGATGAGGTCTACGGCTCGATCGAGAGCGGCTCGTTCCGCGAGACCGACGCCATCAATCCGCGCAATCCCTACGCCGCGTCGAAAGCCGGCGGCGATCGCATGGCCTACGCGTACGCGCAGACCTACGGGATGCCGGTCATCGTCACCCGCGCTTCGAACAATTACGGTCCGTTCCAGTACCCGGAGAAGCTGATCCCGCTCTTCGTCACGAACGCGATCGACGATCAGCCGCTGCCGCTCTACGGTGACGGCAAGAACGTCCGCGACTGGTTGTTCGTCGAGGATCACTGCGCCGCGGTCGACTTCCTCATCGAGCACGGCACCAACGGGGAGGTCTACAACATCGGCGGCGGCAACGAGCGCGAGAACCGGGAGATCACCGCGCGCATCCTCGAGCTCCTCGGTAAGCCCGACACGCTGATCAAGCGTGTCGCCGATCGCCAGGGCCACGACCGCCGCTATTCCGTCGATACCTCGAAGCTTGAATCCCTCGGCTTCAGGATGACCACCGATTTCGACGAGGCCATTGCCCGCACGGTCCGCTGGTATTCGGAGAACGAGCCGTGGTGGCGCGCTATCAAGGAGCGCAGCGCCGAGTACAAGGCGTTCTATGAGAAGCAGTACGCGGGGCGGTGAACGGCTATACAGCCCTTCAGCTACACAGCTGTTCAGGCAAAGGGCGCCATGCTCCGCCTGAGCAGCTGAACCGCTGAGCGACTGAACAGCTGCCACCCGGTCAGCTTCGAATCGTCGCGCAGTTCTGGATGTCGGCGATGAGCTTGGCCATGTCGAATGGCTTGGCGTGGATGCGGTAGACCGGCATGTCGAAGTGCCGCATGATCTCGCTCTCCGGGACGGCCGAGGCGATGATCGTGCAGCCGAGCTTCTCGGGATGGTGCTCCTGCATATGCTTGAGCACCCCGTATCCGTCGACGCGCGGCATCATCATGTCGAGCACGATCAGCGAATAGCCGTCCGCGTCGATGCGCTCGATCGCTTCCACACCGTCACGTGCCGTGTCGACCTCGAGGTTCTGCCGTTCGACGACCTTTGCGAGCATCGTGCGGATCGGGTCGTCGTCGTCGACCACCAGCGCTCGCTTCTTCTCCACCACGCCGTTTCCGCAGCAAGAACACTGCCCATCCAATGGTTGGCTTGCGTGTAGCTAAGGCATGCGCACGTTTCTGCTCCTGGCCCTCCTCCTCGTCACCGCACCGTCACTGCTCGCCCACGATTTCTGGCTCGAGCCGTCGAACTTTCGGCCGTCGGACGGCGAAACGGTGATGATCGCGCTGCGGGTCGGCGAAAACCTGGCGGGCGATCCGGTGCCGCGCCGTTCCTCGCGCATCGTTCGCTTCGTAGCGCGCGACATGGCAGGGGAGCGGGCCATCGAAGGGCTGGAGAATGAGGATCCGGCCGGCATGACGCGTGTGGACGGCCCGACGGTGATCGCCTACGAAGGCAAGCCGACGCCGCACGTGATCTCTCGTGAAAAATTCGAGCAGTTCGCACGCGAGGAAGGGGTCACCCATCTCGCGAAAAAAGTCGACGCGCAGGTTCGCGAGCGGTTCACCCGTTACGTGAAGTCGATCCTCGGCGAGTCGACCGCGGCGATCGAAGAGCCGCTCGGGATGCGCTTCGAGCTCGTTCCCGATCGCGACCTTCGCTCGTTTCGCCTGCTGTGCGAAGGCAAGCCGCTGCGCGGCGCGCTCGTCATCGCCCTGCAGGCCGGGGGCAAACGCCACGAAGCGCGCAGCGACACGAAGGGCCGCGTGACCCTGCCGACCGGAGACGAGGGCGTGTGGCTCGTCAAGGCGGTACACCTCGTCCGCGCGCCGGCCGATTCCGGGTCGACGTGGGAGAGCCTCTGGGCCTCCGTGACTTTCCAGCGCTAAGTCACCACACCGATGATCGCGAGCGGTATGCCGACCAGCACCGCCACGATGACGAGCGGCACGATGACCGCGACGATCACGCCGACCAATGCCGCGCCGAGTGCGAAGACCACCGTGAACTTCACGATCACGAAGACCGCCACCAGCGGAATCAGCAGCAGCTTGAACGGGAGCAGCACCACCTTGAGCGCGACTTTCACGGCGAACAGCGCCGCGCCAACAACCGCAAAGATGATCGCGCAGCCGATCACGAGAACGACGAGCAACGCCAGCAGCTCGAACATGCTGCACCTCCCGTTCTCGTGATACGGCCCGCGGCGGTGCGGGTTGCGTTACGGCATTGGTCCGACGTAGACCGACTGCGGCCGGATGAGCCGCTTCGCCGCCCGCTGCTCGAAACAGTGCGCCGTCCAGCCGGCCACACGGCTGATGGCGAACGTCGGCGTGAAGAGCGGGACGTCCAGGCCGAGGCCGTGCAGCAGCAGTGCGGTGTAGAACTCCACGTTCGTCTGCAGATTGCGCCCCGGCTTCTGCTCCTCGAGGAGGCGCAGCGCGGTCCGCTCGACGGCGCGCGTCAGCTCGTAGAGGTGCATATCGGACGTGGTTTTTCCGGGGCGAGTGAACATCCGCTCCGCCGCGGCCGACAGTACATCCGCGCGCGGGTCACGCACTTTGTACACGCGATGTCCGAAGCCCATCAGCCGTTCGCCCGCCGCGAGCTTCGCACGCAGGAACTCCTCCGCGCGCGAGGCGTCGCCAATCGCGAAGACCATGTCGAGCGCCGGCCCCGGAGCGCCGCCATGCAACGGCCCTTTCAGCGCGCCGATGGCGCCCGCTATGGCGGAGATGAAATCCGATTCCGTCGAGGCGATGACGCGCGCGGCGAACGTCGACGCATTCAGACCGTGATCGACGACCGTGTTCAGGTACGTCTCGAGCCCGCGCACCAGCTCCTCGTGCGGCACGTCGCCTGTCAGCATGAAGAGATAGTTCGCGGCGTGGCCGAGCTCCTCCAGCGGCGCGAGCGGCTCGCGGCCGTTGAGCATCCGCCAGTACGCCGCGACAATGGTGGGGAACTTTGCGATGAGCTGCAGCGCCGCCTCGCGGTCGCTCTTTGGATCTTCCAGCGCGATCGTGTCCGCCGCCATCCGCAGCGCATCCATCGCGTCGATGCGCCGCTCCGCGGCCGCCCGTAGTAAGGCGAGCGTCGCCGGCGCCAGCACGCGCCGCGCTGCCAGCTCCGGACGGAGGTCGACGCTCTCGCCCCACAGCAGCGCGACCGTCTCTTCGAACGCCATCCGCGACGCCAGTTCGTCGACGCGGAAGCCGGCGATGATCAACTCGCCGCGCGCGCCATCCACCATGCTCAGCCGCGTCTCCGCGGCGACGATTCCTTCGAGTCCGTTGTGTACCACTGTCGTGCTCATGGCCCCTCAAGCTACGGCCTCATGACGAAATCGTCAACATTGATTGTAGAATCAATATATGGCCACGCGAAGGACCCCGCATCACTGGCTGGAAGCCGCCGAAGCGACGAAGATTCTCGGCGTCAGCCGGGCCACTCTCTATGCCTATGTCAGCCGCGGCCACGTGCGCAGCGAGCCCGTTCCCGGCCATCCGCGGCAGCGCCGCTATTCGCGCGAAGACGTGGAGCGCCTGCGCAGCCGCGCCGAGGAACGGAAGAACCCGGAGAAGGCGGCGGAGCATGCATTGCGCTTCGGCGTGCCGGTGCTCGAATCGGCCATCACCCTCATCGCGAATGGCCATCTCTACTATCGCGGACAGGATGCGGCCACGCTCGCGCACACCGCGTCGCTGGAAGACGTCGCCTCGCTGATCTGGTCCGGCGCGGCCGGCTCCGATCTCTTCGACACACCGCTGCACGTCATCTCCGGCGGCGGCACCGCGCACGATCTGCCGTTCGCCAGCCGCGCGCAGTCGATCCTTCCGCTCGTCGCGGCGCGCGATCCGCTCGCCTTCGATCTGCGGCCGCGGGCTGTCGCGCAGACCGGCTGGCGGATCGTGAATCTGCTGACCAGCGTCGCCGCCGAATCGCAGGAGCTTGCGGAGACGGTGGAGGACACACTCGCGCGGGCCTGGGGCGCCGACAACGCGCGCGCGCCGTCGCTGCTCCGCGCCGCGCTGATCCTCTGCGCCGATCACGAGCTCAACGTCTCCGCCTTCACCGCCCGCTGCGTGGCCTCGGCTGGCTCGAATCCGTACGCGGTCGTGCTGGCCGGCCTGGCCGCGCTCGAAGGCACCCGCCACGGCGGCGCCACCGAGCGCGTCGACGCCTTGTTCGGTGAGCTGCGCCGCGCGCGCGACCTCCGCAAAGCGCTCGCCGATCGCCTTCGCCGCGGCGACAGCATCGAAGGCTTCGGCCACCCGCTCTATCCCGAGGGCGACCCGCGCGCCAGCGTCCTCCTCGACCTGCTGCGCGAGCGTTACCCGAAGTCGAAGGAGCTCGCCTTCGCGCGTCAATTCGCCGAAGCGGCGGAGAAGGTGACGGGCGAGCTGCCGACGGTCGACTTTGGTCTGGTCGTCCTCGCGCGCGTCCTCGGGCTGCCACAAGGCGCGCCGCTGACCCTCTTCGCCATCGGCCGCACCATCGGCTGGGTCGCACACGCCATCGAGCAGTACGCGCAGAACACGATGATCCGCCCGCGCGCGAAATACGTAGGCCCGCCGGTTTGAGTTTATCCCCGGCGCGGCGCAGTTTATCCCGAGCGTAAGCGAGGGATCTCCGGTGCCATCGCGCCGGTCGTGTTCAGCCCAGTCCGTGCGGTGGCACCCAAGATCCCTCGCTACGCTCGGGATAAACTGCAGCCGTCCCCTACGGCAGTTTGGAGACGTTGTCGAAGTACTTCACGAACGCCACCATCCCGCCGCTGGCCTGCTGCCAATCGAAGTTCTCGTTCGGGGCGTGGTAGCCGTGCTCGGGGAGGGACAGGCCGAGGAACATTACCGGCGCTTTCAGAACCTTCTCCATCGACACTACCGCCCCGATCGAGCCGCCCTCGCGCACGAAGACCGGCTCACGGCCGAAGGAGAACTTCATCGCATCCTTCACCGCATCCGCGAGCGGGCCAGTGGTCGGTGCTTTGTACGGATACATCGAGTTCTCGATCCAGATCTTCACGTCGGGATTGCGTTCTTTCACGAACGCCTTGACCAGCTTCTGGATCTTCTTCGGGTCCATGTTCGGCACCAGGCGGCAGCTGATCTTCACCTCGGCGCGCGGCGGGATGACGGTCTTGATGCCGGGGCCGGTGTAGCCGCCGACCAGGCCGTGCACCTCGAACGTCGGCATGGCCCAGATGCGCTTCATCACGTCGAGCGCGTCATCGCTGCGGATCGACTTGAAGAGGTGATCCTTCTTGAACTGCTTGATGGTGAAGCCGGAGTTGCGGAAGTCGTCGAGCTCGCGTTTTCCGGCCGGCACGACGTCGTCGTAGAAACCTTTGATCTTCACCTTGCCGGTGCGCGCGTCGTACATCTCGCTGACGAGCTGCATCAGCTCGCCGATCGGATTGCGAGCGGCGCCGCCGGTGACGCCGGAGTGCTGGTCGGTCTTGCCGGTCTCCAGCGTCAGAGTGAACCCCTGCAGGCCGCGCAAACCGGCCGGGCAGGCCGGCTGCTGGCGCGAGACCCAGATCGTGTCGGAGACCAGCACGTTGTCGGTGGCGAAGTCGCTGGCGTTCGCCTTGATCGCGGCCTCGAAGTTCGGCGAGCCGATCTCCTCCTCGAGCTCCCAGAGGAAGTTGATGTTGACCGGGATATTCGCCTCCCGCGCCGCGCGTGCGCCCCACAGTGCGCTGATGGCCGGGCCTTTGTCGTCGGTCGTGCCGCGGCCGTAGTAGCGATCGCCCTGCTTCGTGAAGGTGAACGGCTCGCTGTCCCACGGCTCGGTCTCGCGTGAGGCCGGCTGCACGTCGAGGTGGTTGTACACCGTGACAGTCGGCAGCCCTGCGCCGGCGGTGAAGCGGCCGTGCACGATCGGAAGGCCTTCGGTCTCGATGACCTTCGCCTCGCCGCCGAAGTCGCGGATGAGTTGCGCGCCGGCGTCGGCGCAGCGGCGGACTTCGGCCTTGCGTTCAGGCTCGGCCGATACGGACGGGATCTCGACCAGTTGACGGAGCGTGTTCTCGAACGAATCGCGCTCACTCGCGGCCCACGCGGCAAGCGCCTTTTTTTCAATCTTCATGGCGCCGGATCATATGACGATCACCAGCCGGCGGATGCGCCACCTCGTCGCGGATCGGACGCGCCGAGGCGCATGCCGGTGGCGCGATCGATCATCACCCCCTGCGCGTCGCCGATCGTCTCGAGGTCCGAGAAGCCCGGTTTGTCGCGGAACTTGTGGCCCATCTTCAGGAGCGCTGCATGCGTGTCCGCCTGCAGGTCGCGTGGTTCCCAGTAGAGCGTGTCGGGCAGCCACTGATGGTGAAAACGCGGTGCGTCGATCGCCTCCTGCAGGTTCATCTCGAAGTCGATGACGTTGAGCACGACCTGCAGCACGGTGTTGATGATGGTGGGGCCGCCGGGCGAGCCGACGGCAAACCACACCTTGCCGTCCTTCAGCACGATGGTTGGCGTCATCGACGACAGCGGGCGCTTCTTCGGCGCGATGGCGTTCGCCTCCCCCTGAATCAGCTCGTACTCGTTCGGCACGCCGGGACGGGAGGTGAAGTCGTCCATCTCGTCGTTGAGCAGGATGCCGGTGCCCTTCGCCACGACGCCCGCGCCGTAGCTGTCATTCAGCGTGTAGGTGTTGCTGACGACGTTGCCGTCGCGATCGACGATCGTGAAATGCGTGGTCTCGGTCGATTCGTACGGCACCGGATTGCCGGCCGGCGTCTCTTTGCTCGGCGTCGCGCGTGAGGGGTCGATGCTCTTCCGCCGCTCATCGGCATACGCACGCGTGAGCATCCCCGCCACCGGCACTTTCGCAAAGTCGGTATCGCCGAGGTGCGCTGCCCGGTCGGCGAACGCCCGTCGCATCACCTCGGTCACCGTATGCACGTACTTTGACGAATGCCATCCCATGCCGCGCAGGTCGTACGGCTCGAGCATGTTCAGCATCTCGACCAGCGCGATCCCGCCGGAGGACGGCGGCGGCATCGTCAGGATCTCGGCGCCGCGATAGGTCGTCTTCAGCGGCACACGGATGGTCGGCTCGTACGTCTTCAGGTCCTCGGCGGTGATGATCCCGCCGTTGGCCTTCATGTCGGCGACGATCATCCGCGCCGTTTCGCCTTCGTAGAAGTCGCGCGGATTGGTCTTGAGCCGCGCCAGCACGACAGCGAGCTCCGGCTGCACGAAGCGCTCGCCCATCTCGTAGAACTTGCCGTCGCGGTGGTAGATGCGCCGGGCGTCGGGATACGGCGCCATCTTCTCGACGATGTTCTTCGCGCTGAGGCTGCGCGCGAGGTGGTAGCTCACCTCGATGCCGTCAGCGGCCAGGCGGCGTGCCGGCTCCACCAGCTCTGCCCACGGTAGCGAGCCATGGCGCTGGTGCGCGAGCATCAGGCCGGCCACGGTTCCCGGCACGGCCACCGCTTTGTATCCATGCGTGGAGAGCCGCGGGATTACTTTCCCTTGGGCATCGAGGTACATCGTACGAGTGGCGGCGAGCGGCGCGCGCTCGCGGTAGTCGATCGCCTCCGCCTTGCCGTCCGCCTTGCGCACCAGCATGAAACCGCCGCCGCCGAGATTACCGGCGGAGGGCCAGGTTACGGCGAGGGCGAGGGCGACGGCAACCGCGGCGTCGACGGCATTGCCCCCTTTGCGCATCACCTCGGCCCCGGCCTGCGAGGCGAGGACGCTCGTCGACGCAACCATGACGTGCTTTCCACGAAGCGGCTCCGGCGAGGCGGCCTGGAGCGGGATGGCCCCGAACGAGACGGCGAGGACCAGCAGCGGCGCAAGAAAGGTTTTCATCCGCCGCAAAGTGTACGTTGCGCGGCGGCGCGCCATCGGCGTACATTGTGAGCATGCCGGTCACCCCCCTTCAGGATGGCTCCGTGCTTCGCCGCCGCAGCAGCGGCCGTCACCGGGTCGCACTGAAGGTTCCGGTCCGCCTGGGGCGGTTCGACGGCACCCTGGTCGACATCTCCACCGGCAGCGCGCGCGTGACCCACGCCAGCGCGCTCAAGGTCGGCTTCGAAATGACTCTTTCCTTCATTCTGGATGGGCAGAAGTTCAGCGCTACGGCCAGGGTGACCTCCTGCCGTGTGCTCGGGCTCGGTGGCACGGAAGGCGGAACGATTTTTGAGTCACGCCTGATGTATGTCGATCTGCCCGAGGAGTCGAAGGCACTGCTCGAACGGCTGACCGCGCAATAGCGTCATGAGCCTCTTCGTCGAACGCCGCCGCGTCCAGCGGGTCCGCCTCATCGAGCCGATCAAGGGTCTGCTCGATGGGAAGAAGATCTTCATCATCGACGCGTCGCTCAAGGGGCTGCGCGTCGCCCATCAGGAGCACATCGGCGACGTCGGCGACCCGTGCGCCATCAAGTCGTCATGGGACGGCAGGACGCTCGACCTGCGCTGCGTCATCGAGCGGACGCAGACGTACAAGGCCGACACGAAGAGCGGCCGTACGCTCTTTCATTCCGGCCTCTCCATCAGCCAGGCACTCGGCGCTTCGTCGATCACGCTGCGCGAGCTGGTGGAATGGCACGTCGCGCGCGCGCTCGACGAACAGAAAGCGAACGCGAAAGGGATCCCCACCATCGCGCCGCAGTCGTTCCAGACCGGCAAGGGGACGCACTTCATCCGCCACGAGCTGGTCCAGGGGCGCTGGCGCGAGACCGCGACCATGGACTCCGCGCAGCCGCCGCACGGCTTTACCGTGTCGGCCGAGCACACGCCGGAGGAAGTGGTCATGCTGCGGCAGTCGTTCGAAGGCGACCCCACGCCGGCCAATCGCGAGATGATCAAGAAGCTCGCGGCGATGAGCATCAGCGCGGCGGAAGGCATTCCGACGCGGCGTTACCTGCCGTGACGCAACGCGTCTGGCTGGCGATCGCGGCGCTCTTCCTCATCGCGTACACCTTCATCGCGCCGCCGTTCCAGACTCCCGACGAGGTGGGCCACTTCTGGCGCTCGTACAGCGTCGCCATCGGCACACTCAATCCGGAGATGACCTGGCGCGGTCCTTCCGCGGAGGTGCCGGGTGGCGTGCGGAAACTCGTCGGCGCCCTGTGGGTCACGCCCGGGACGCCCGAGAAAGTGGGGATGGAGCGCCTGCGTTCCGCGCACGAGGTGCAGCTCGAGCGCGAGGCGCCACGCGCCGTGACCTTCCCCGCGTTCTACACACCGGTGCCGCATGCACCGCAGATCGTGGCCTGCTTCCTCGGCAACTCCATCGGTGCGCGGCCGCTCTACACGTTCTACTTTGGCCGTCTCTGCAACGCCGCCGTGTTTCTGCTGCTGGCGTTCTTCGCGATGCGACGACTCCGTGTCGCCGGCGCGGTGGCCCTGCTGCCGATGGCCCTCTATCTCGCCGCCTCGTTTTCTTCCGACGCGATGACTCTCGGCGTGGCGATGGTGTTGACGTCGCTCGTGCTCGCGCCGTCCGAGTCGGAGTCGATCGGCAAGCTGTTGATCGCATCGCTGATCCTGGCGCTCTGCAAGCCGGTCTACTTTTTGTTGCCGCTCGTGGCGCTGGTGACGATTCGCAAGCGCCTCCGCTTCGCGGTCGTCCTGCCGATCGTGCTCGGCGTGGCGATCTCCGCCAGCGTCGCCTCGCGCCATTACTTTGCGATGCGCGGCGATGCGCCGGTCGACGCGAACGCGCAGATGCAGAACGTCCTCGATGCGCCGTTCCGCTTTGCCGGTATCGCCGCGAATGACCTCCGCGAGCATGGGCTCGATTACCTCGAGCAGATGGTCGGCGTGCTCGGATGGGTCGACGTCCCGCTGCCCGCGCCGCTGGTCTGGCTCACGCTGCTGGCGCTGATCCTGACCGCCGCCCCTTCCACGCTCTCGCCGCTGACGCGCGTTGTGGCGCTGCTGATCGTGATCGTCACGATGGGCGGTATCGCGTTGTCGCAGTACCTCGTCTGGACACCGCCCGGTGCGACGACGGTGGACGGCATGCAGGGGAGATACTGGCTGCCGCTGTTGCCGATGCTGCTGGCAGCAGTGGGATGGAAACGCGAGCAGCGGTGGGCGCCGCTCGCGTTTGGGGTGATGGCGATGGTGATCAACTGCGCTGCGCTGGTGATCCTCGCGCGGCGCTACTACTAAGCAGAATGCTCTCACTTGACCCACAGATCAGGGAACGACGGGGGGCCTCCGGCGGCCGGGCCGCGGGCCCGGACCCTTTGTTTGGCCCAGCCTCCGCGACACCGAGTCGTATCTCGCGACAGCGTGTCGCGGAGGCTGGGCCAAACAACGGGGTCCGGGGCTATGGCCCCGGCCGCCGGAGGCCCCCCGTCGTCTCCTCATCCGTGGGTCAAGTGCGTGCGTTCTGCTTAGCTTCGGTAATCGGCGTTCAGCGACACATAGTCGTGCCCGAGATCGCTCGACAGCACCACCGCTTTCGCGGTGCCGGCGCCGAGGTCGACGTGCAGCGGGACGCGCTCGCGGGCGAACACCTTTGCCGCGTCCTTTTCCTTGTAGGGGACCGGCTGGCCGGCGGAAACCAGCGTGATCGGGCCGGCGGTGAGCGAGACGCGCTTCACGGAGAAGCGGGCGCCACTGCGGCCGACGGCGGCGAGGATGCGGCCCCAGTTCGGGTCGCCGCCGTGCAGGGCGGTCTTCACCAGCGGGGAGGTGGCGATGGCGTGTGCGGCGAGCTTCGCGTCGCGATCGCTGCGAGCTCCGGTCACTTCGAGCTCCATCACCCGGATGGCGCCTTCGCCGTCGCGCACGATCATCCAGGCGAGCTCGCGGCAGATCGTCTCCAGCGCGCGTTGAAAGTCGGTGAGGTCGTCCTTCGCGCCGTTGCCGAGTTTTCCGGAGGCCATCACCAGCACGCAGTCGTTGGTCGACGTGTCGCCGTCGACGCTGATGGCGTTGAAGCTGCCGTCGACGCTGCTCTTGAGCATCTTCTGCAGTTTCGCGGCGTCGATGTTCGCGTCGGTCATCACGAAGGCGAGCATGGTGGCCATGTTCGGGTGGATCATCCCCGCGCCCTTGGCCACGCCGACGATGCGGCCGCGCTTGCCGCCGATGGTAAACGTCGCCTGCGCGACTTTCGGGCCGACGTCGGTAGTCAGGATCGCGTGCGAGAGCCCTTCGACGCCGCCGGTGGAGAGGCGCGAGACCGCGTCCGGCAGAAAGTCGCGGACCTTCTTGTCGGGCAGCACCACGCCGATGACGCCGGTCGAGGCGAGGAAGATCTCTTCTTCACGGCAATGCAGCAGTTCCGCGGCGCGGACGCGCACACGCTTCGCGGCGTCGAGCCCCTCCTGTCCGGTGACGGCATTCGCGCAGCCGGCGTTGACGACCACCGCTTTCACGCGTCCTCCGCTCTTCTTCAGGGCCGCGCGCGACAACGTCACCGGCGCCGCCTGGAAGCGGTTCTTCGTGAAGACGGCCGCCGCCTGCGCCCCATCCTCGGCCACGATCATGCCGAGGTCGGGGCGCTTCTTGCGGATGCCGGCACGCACGCCGGAGGCGACGAAGCCCTTCGGGAGTTTCATCTACAGGGTCTCCAGTGCGGCCTTCGCGGCCGCGACGACTCTCTCGGGGGCGGTGCCTCCGAGGACGTTCTTTTTCGCCAGAACCGTCTCCACGCTGCTGGTCGAGCTCTGGTTGCCGCGCGACACGATGTCGTGTGCCTCGCGGAACGGAATGCCTTGCGCCGCCAGTTCGTCGGCGGCGTCGGTAGCCAGCAGCAGCGGACTGGCCGCCGCCTCTTTCATCGCGTCGTGAATCTTCACGCCGGCAATCAGCGCGGTCAGCGCCGGCAGCAGTACCGAGAGCAGCGCGCGCGTGCGGAAGAGCGGCTCTTTGTCGAGCTGAAGGTCTTTGTTGTAGGCGAGCGGCAACCCTTTGAGCAGCGCCAGGAAGCCGGTCAGCTCGCCGATGGAGCGGGCCGCGTAGCCGCGGGTCAGTTCGAGCACGTCGGGGTTCTTCTTCTGCGGCATGCGCGACGAGCCGGTAGCCCAGGCGTCGGGCAGCTCCGCGTAGCCCGCCTCGTCGCTGGTGAAGAAGATCAGGTCTTCGGCCAGCCGGGAGAGGTGGGTGAGGAGCAGCGACGTCGCGAAGAGATACTCCGCCGCAAAGTCGCGATCCGACACGCCGTCGAGCGAGTTCGCGGTTGCGCGCGAGAAGCCGAGCGACCGCGCCAGCCGCTCGCGGTCGATGTTCAGCGGCGTTCCGGCCAGCGCGCCGCTGCCGAGGGGGCATTCATCGCCCCGCCGCTGTGCATCGACGAGGCGGGCGCGATCGCGCTTCAGCATTTCGACATACGCGAGGCACCAGTGCCCGAACGTGACCGGCTCGGCCTGTTTGAGGTGGGTGTAACCGGGCATCGGCGTGGCCGCTTCCTCGGCGGCACGCTGCGCCAGCGCGCGGGCGAGCGCCGTCGTCAGCGAGACGGCGTCGTCGCACGCTTTCTTCAGCCAGAGTTTGAGATCGGTGGCCACCTGATCGTTGCGCGAGCGGCCGGTGTGCAGCTTTCCGGCGAGCGCTCCCACTTTCTCGCGCAGCGACGACTCGACGAACGAATGCACATCCTCCGCATCGCTTTCGGCGAGCGTCAGTTCACCGAGCGCCTGTACCAATGCATCCGCCTCGTCGTGCGTCAGCACGCGGGCGAGCGCGAGCTCGCGCGCCCAGGCGATCGATCCCTCCACGTCCTCCGCGAACAGCTCGCGGTCGAACGCGAACGAATCGTTCAATGCACGCAGAAGCGAGGACGGCCCTTCCGTGAACCGTCCTCCCCACATGGTCGTCACTGCTGGGCCACCTTCTCGAGTTTCATCGGCGACAGCCGCTTGCGGCCGCGCAACTGCAGTCCGAACAGCTTGATGAAGCCGGCCGAGTCGGTGACGTCGTAGCCGGTCATGTCGAACGACGCGAGGTGCTGCTGGTACAGCGAGTAGGGCGACTTGCGGCCGACCACGGTTGCGTTGCCTTTGTAGAGCTTGAGCGTCACCGAGCCGGTCACGTCGGCGCAGAGCGTGTCGACGAACGAGTCGTACGCTTCCTTGAGCGGCGCGAACCACTGGCCGTTGTAGACCAGCTCCGCGTAACGGGTGGCGATCCGCTCCTTCTCGTGCGCGGCATCGCGATCGAGCACGATCGACTCGAGCGCTTTGAGCGCGGTCACGAGAATCGTGCCGCCCGGCGTCTCGTACACGCCGCGCGACTTGATGCCGATCAGCCGGTTCTCGACGATGTCGGCGCGGCCGACGCCGTGCTTCCCGCCGATCTCGTTGAGCACCTTCACCAGCGCAGCGGGGGAGAGCTGCTGACCGTTCACCGAGACCGGCACGCCGCTCTCGAAGACGATCGTGACCTTCTCCGGCGTGTCGGGCGCGTCCATCGGATCGGTGGTCAGCTTGAACATCGACTTTTCCGGCTCGAACGACGGGTCCTCGAGTGGCCCCCCTTCGTGCGAGAGGTGCCAGAGGTTGCGGTCGCGCGAGTACGGGTCTTTCTTGGTGACCGGGATCGGGATGTTGCGCGCGGAGGCGTAGTCGATGGCGTCCTCGCGCGAGACGATGTCCCACTCGCGCCACGGCGCGACGATCTTCAGCTCCGGCGCGAGCGCCTGATAGGCGAGCTCGAAGCGCACCTGGTCGTTACCCTTGCCGGTGCAGCCGTGCGCGAGCGCATCGCAGCCGGTGGCGAGAGCGATCTCCACCTGCTTGCGGGCGATGAGCGGCCGGGCGGTCGACGTGCCGAGCAGGTAATCGCGCTCGTAGATCGCTCCCGCTTTCAGCACGGGGAAGAGGTAATCGGCGGCGAACTCCTCCTTCGCGTCGACCAGATGAAAGTCGCACGCGCCGGTGCTGTAGGCCTTCTGCGCGAGGCCGGAGGTCTCCTCCGCCTGGCCGACGTCGACCGCCACCGCGACGACGTCGCAGCCGTAGTTCTCCTTCAGCCAGCTGATGATGATGGAGGTGTCGAGACCTCCCGAATATGCGAGGGCGACTTTTTTCACGCTGCTTTCTCCTTGGACGATCCGAGCACGTGCGAGAGCACGTCGATGAATTCAGAGAGGGCCTTCTTCGGCACGATGTACGGCGGCAGCAGCCGCAGTACTTTCTCGCGCGCCGTTCCGACGACGAAACCGTGATCGAGCAGCTCGCGCGCGACCGGACTGGCCGGACGATCGAGCTCGATCCCCCACATCAGGCCGGAGCCGCGCACGTGGACGACCGGCAGCCGCTTCAGCTCCGTCGCGAACCACTCGCCGAGCTTCCGCGTCTGCTGCAACAGCGCTTTGGTTTCATCGAAAACAATGGCGCCGAGGCGGCAGGCCACCGGGTTGCCGCCGAAGGTCGTGCCGTGATGTCCCGGCTTGACCACTCCTTCCAGTGCCGGGCCGGTGAGGACCGCGCCGAGCGGCAGTCCGCCGCCGAGCGGCTTCGCGAGCGTGACGATGTCGGGGACGACGCCGCTCTGCTGGAAGGCGAACATGTGACCGGTGCGTCCGAGTCCGCACTGGATCTCGTCGAAGATCAGCATCGCGCCGTGGCGATCGGCGAGCTGCCTCGCGGCGATGAGGAAGTCATCGCTCAGCGGGATGATGCCCCCCTCCCCCATGATCGGCTCGAGGATGATCGCGCCGGTGTTCCCGTCGACGGCCGCTGCGAGCGCGGCGACGTCGTTCGGCGCGACGAAGCGGACGCCCGGCACGAGCGGTCCGAACGGCGCTCGATACGCCTCGTGACCGGTCATGGAGAGCGATCCGAGCGTCCGTCCGTGGAACGACTCCTCGAGCGCGACCACGCCGCTCTTGCCGCGTGTGGCGAGGCGGGCGAACTTCAGCGCCGCCTCGTTCGCTTCCGTACCGCTGTTGCAGAAGAACGCGCGGCAGAGGCCCGATGCGCGCACGAGCTTCTCCGCGAGGATCCCCTGCGCGGGGTGGTAGTAGAGGTTCGAGACGTGGAGCAGCTCCGTGCTCGCGTCGCGCATGGCGCGGACGAGCTTCGGATGCTTGTGGCCGAGAACGTTGACGGCGATGCCGCCGAGGAGGTCCCAGTACTCGCGGCCGTTGGCGTCGATGAGCTTCGCCCCTTTTCCATCGCGAGGATGGAACGGCGTGCGGTTGTACGTGCCGAGCACGAACGCGCGCTCGCGCTCTTCGACGGCGGCGGGGGATTCGTCATGCAGCAACAAGGGTGGTACCTCCTTCTTCGCCGATCGAGATCTGGCTGACACCCGACTGCAGCGCATCGAGCGCCGCCATCAGCTTCGGCCGCATGCCGCCGTGCACCACGTCGCTGGCGAGAAGCGCGTGGGCATCAGTGGCAGTGAGCGAGGGAACGACGTTGCCGTCCTGATCGAACAGACCGGCCACGTCGGTGATGAAGTGCAGCGTCTTGGCGCCGAGAGCGATGGCGATCGCCGCCGCGCCGCTGTCCGCGTTGACGTTGAGCAGCGCGCCGTCTGGTCCGAGGGCCACCGTCGAGACGACCGGCAGCATCCCGTAGGTCAGCATCGCGCGCAGCAGGGTCCGATTCGCACCGGTGACCCGGCCGACGTGACCGAGCTCCACGCCGTCGACCGGCTCGTGCGGGATGGCGGTGAGCGTTGCGCCGTCGCAGCCGCTGATGCCGGCCGCACGGATGTTGCGTGCCGCGAGCTCCGCGACCAGCATCTTGTTCACGCTGCCGCCGAGCGTCGCCACCACCACCGCGAGCGTGTCGTCGTCGGTGACGCGCAGGCCGGCGTGCGTCTTCTTCGCGATGCCGAGCTTCGCCAGCGAGGCGTCGACGTGCTTGCCGCCGCCGTGCACGAGCACGAGCTCTTCCCCCTGCTGCCAGGCGTGGACGATGACGTCCAGCGCGCGCTTGCGCCGCCGCGGATCGTCGAGAAGCGAACCACCGAGCTTGATGACCTTCACTGGAGTCCCTCCGTCTCGGCGTAGCCGAACATCTTGTTGAAGTTCTGCACGGCCTGCGAGGCCGCACCCTTGAGCAGGTTGTCGATGACCGAGACCACCACCGCGCGGCGGCCGCCCTGCAGCAGCGTGAAGCCGATCTCGCAGTACGGCGTGTTGACGACGTTCTTCAGCTCCGGCTGTTTGCCGTGCGGCAGCACGCGCACGAACGGCGCGCCGGCGTACGCATCGGCGTACATCGCCGCCAGCTCCTCCGGCGAGACCGGGTTGACGAAGGCGACGTGCATGGTCGAGAGAATCCCGCGCACGATCGGCAGCAGGTGCGGCACGAAGACGAGCGTCGCGCGCTCGCCGAGGTGCAGCCCCTGGCGGATCTCCGGCTCGTGCCGGTGCGTGCCGACGCCGTACGCCTTGAAGTTGCCGGAGAGCTCCGCGAACGAATACGCGAAGTCGCTCTTCTTCCCCGCGCCGGAGACGCCGCTCTTGGCGTCGCAGATCACCGGCTGCGCGCGGTCGAGCAGGTACGTGAGAGGCCGCAGCGCCAGCAGGATCGACGTCGGATAGCAGCCGGGATTCGCGACGATGCGCGCGTTCGCCAGCTCCGCGTCATTGCACCATTCGGTGAGGCCGTACACCGCCTCGCCGAGCAGCTGCGGTCGCGCGTGCGCGAAGCCGTACCACGAGGGGTAAAGACCCGGCTCGCCGAGGCGGAACGCGCCCGAGAGGTCGATCACCTTCACGCCGGCGTCCACCAGATGCGGCACGACCTCCGCCGACGTTTCGTTCGGTGTGGCCAGGAACGCGACTTCCGCCTCGGAGGCGATCAGCGCCTCGAGCGAGAACGTGTCGCTCGAGTACGCGCCGACGACCTCGGCGTGCCGATGGCGCGCGAGGATCCGCTCGAGCTCGACGCCGGCGTAGCCGGTCGCACCGGCGATGGCCACGCGCCGCGGGAGCGCCCGTGGGCGCACTTTGCTGTGGTCGAATGCGAGTGCTGTCATTGATGCTCCTTCTCGATACACGTCGTGTATCCGTCGTCGTTGGTGCGTGAGACTCCCGGGGGGGGGAAGGTCGCGCGCGCTATCCGCGCGTACGTCGGCTCGCCGGCGCGAGGCCGGCGATGGCGTGGATGCGCCGCGCGAAGGCGGCGGCGGCGGCGGGAGTGCGGAAGGCGACGAAGATCGTGTCGTCGCCGCCGATGGTGCCGAGGAGATCGTCAATCGTGCTCATCGAGTCGATGGCGCTGGCCACCGGCTGAGCCGCAGCCACGGGCGTCTTGATCACGACCAGGTTCACCGCGGCCACGGCCGAAAGAACGAAGTCGTGCACGAGCTGCTCGAAGCGGTGCTCGAGGGTCTCGCGCGGCGTGAACGTGGCCACCGGCGCCATTGTCCCCGCCTCGATGTATCCATTCGGCGTCTTCAGCAGCCCCAGCTCCCGCAGGTCGCGCGAGAGGGTCGGCTGCGTGACGGTCACGCCACGTCTGCGCAGCGCGGCCAGCAGCTCGTCCTGGGAGTGGACGGCTGACTCGCGCACGATCCGGAGGATTTCCTCCCGTCTGCGCATGGCGTCACCGGCTGCATGAATATTCATCGTCACGAATCTTTATTCACTCTTCGCTGGCTGTCAACATGAATGTGCGTTTTTGTCTTCCCGGGGAGGCATCCGCTTTGCGAATAGGTCGGAATGGGAGGATCAGAGCGATGTCGCGAGTGGAACCAAATCAGAATCCGAGCGAGCGCCGCGGCTCCGAACAGCTCCGCCAGGCCGAGCGCGGCCGTAGCGGCAGCGATCAGCCACGCACCGACGACCCGAACCCCGGCCACACCCCGTCCAAAGCGGAGGGTGACGAGGGCGACGTCGACGAAGCGCTGCGGAATCAATAAGTTCCGAGGCGAGGTGCGACCGGAGCGATCGGTCAGGAGATCGATCAGGCCGGCGGTGATGTCCGAATCACCAGCGATGCGATCGATTGCATCCACGATGTCATCGATTGCACCCGCGATGCGATTGATTGCATCGGCGATGTGATTGATTGCATCCGCCATGCGATCGATTGCATCCGCGATGCGATTGATTGCATCGGCGATGTGATCGATTGCATCCGCGAAGCAATCAATTGCATCCGCGATGTCATCGATTGCATCCGCGAAGCAATCAATTGCATCCGCGATGCGATCGATTGCATGCGCGATGTGATTGATTGCATCCGCGATGCGATCGATTGCATGCGCGATGTGATGATTGCATCCGCGATGTAATTAATGTCCTCCGTGGAGGACGATTGGGCAGGCGCGCGACGCTGAAAGCGGCCGGAACGACGGGAGGCCTCCGGCGGCCGGGCCAACCAATGGGGGTCCGGGGCCCCTGGCCCCGGCCGCCGGAGGCCCTTCGTCGTCTCCCCGTTAAACCTCGATCCCCACGCTCCGCATCAGCGCCAGGGCGTTGCTGCGCGTGACCACCCCCGGGCGCATCCGGTAGTCGAACACCACCCGGTCGCCCTCGAGGTGATCGTCGAAATGGACGTTCGAGCCGCGGGTGCCGAGGTCGTCCGCGATCTTGGCCAGCGCCAGGTCGTGCGTGGAGACCAGTCCGACCGCGCCGCGGTCGACCAGCCCCCGCACGATTGCCTCGGCGCCGATGCGCCGGTCGTGCGAGTTCGTGCCGGCCAGCACCTCATCCAAGAGGAAGAGCAGCGGCTCGCCGCTCGCGGCCATGCCGAGGATCTGCCGGATGCGGAGGATCTCCGCGTAGAAACGGGAGGCCCCCTCCTGCAGCGAATCGTTCACCCGGATCGAGGCCCCGACCGCGGTGGGGGAGATACGCATCGACGACGCGCAGACCGGTCCGCCGGCCATCGCCAGCACCGCGCCGAGGCCGACGCTGCGCATCATGGTCGACTTGCCCGACATGTTCGAGCCGCTGACGACGAGCAGGCGCAGCTCGTCGCCGATGCGCAGATCGTTCGTCACGCGGCGATCGTCCGGGATCAGCGGATGGCCGAGATCGCGCGCGTCGAAGAGCGGCCCCTCGGTGACGATCTCCGGCATCGCGAACGACGGATGCTCGAAGGCGAACGAGGCCAGCGACGCCAGCGCCTCGATCTCGCCGACCGCCTCCATCCAGTCGCCGATCCGGTGGCCGGAGCGGGCCCGCCACCGCTCGATGCGCATGGCGATGTTCGCCGTCCACATCAGGAGGCCGCCGATCGGGATGAAGAACTGATTGCGCCGCGCTTCGAGCAGCGCCACCAGCTTGCGCAGCTTCTCGATCTCGACGGAGGCCGGCGCGTCGGAGCCCTGCAGCCGGTTGACCAGCGACTGCAGGCGCGGCGCGGTGAACCTCTCGCGCTCGAGCCGCGCCAGCACGCCGGCGAGCAGCGCCAGGGCCGGCTCCGCCCGCTCGACGGCATTCACCGCGTGATCGAAGCGAGGCGTCAGCCGGCGGCTGAAGATCACGATCAGTACGATCGCCACCAGCAGCGGCCAGAACGGAAAGTCGACCAGCGGTCCAAAGTCGCGGATCGCCTCCGGGTGCGTCAGCCCGGCCACGTTCGCGAAGAGGTTCGGCAGTGCGAGGAGAAGCAGCACGACCGCGACCGCCGGAAGGAGCAGCGCGGCGATCCGTTCCCACGGCGCGACCGCGACCGGCGGCGCGGAGCCGAACTGGTCGAGCCGCGCCGCTTCGACCTCGCGCGCCACTTCGCTCTGTGCGACGGCCAGGTCTTCGCGCAGGGCGACGTCGTCGCGTAGCTCCTGCACCGCCTCCTGACGCGAGCGGATCTCCGCCGCATCCATCGACGGCACCTTGAGCCAGTCGCCCAGGCGGGTGCGGCCGGAGCGGGTGACGGCGATCGAAATCAGCTCGAAGAGCGAGCCGCGGCCGAAGAGATCGAGATCGCCGGCGAACGGATGATGCTCGTCGCGCAGGTCCTGCCCGGCGTCGCCGGTGCCGCTCCACTTTCCTTCCACGCGGGCGAGCCCGCGCTCGTAAAAGAGGATCGCGGTCCGCTGCACCTTGCGGGCGCGAACCACCCGGTCGTGCATGACGATCAGCACGATGAAGGCGATCAGCGGCAGCAGCGAGAGCAGCGGCTGCCAGAAGACGACCGCGACGAAGAGGGCGAAGGCGACCAGCCGCGCGAGCGAGATCGTCCGTTCGCGCCTGCCGAGAGCAGCCTCGGCGCTACGTCGCTGCGAAAGAGCTTCGGAGTAGTGGTTGTGAGCGTTCAAGACGGCTACACCTTAAGATAGTTGCATGCGCGACATCCACGCCCTCTTCGCCGACTACGCGTCGTATCACCAGACCGCGGGCAACAAGGCGTTCCACCGGCTGGGCATCCCGCTGATCATGCTCAGCCTGATCGGCATGCTCACCCGCGTGCCGCTCTTCGAGGCCGGCGGGGTGCGCGTCGACGCGGCGATACTGCTGATCGCGCTCTCCACCATCTTCTATCTGACCGTGGAATGGCGCCTGGCCATGGCCATGCTGGCGGTGTCGATCGCGATGTACTTCCTCGGCGCGTGGCTGCCGATGGCGGCGAACGTCGCGCTGCAGATCGCCGGCTGGATCTTCCAGTTCATCGGGCACAGCGTCTACGAGAAGCGGCAGCCGGCGTTCCTGCGCAATCTCGTTCATCTGATGGTCGGGCCGCTCTGGATCCTCAACGATCTGATCCCGGTCGTGAAGTCGACGCAGCGCGCGTGAGGCAGCGGTTCGAGCGCACCACCCGCATCGCCGCACCGATCGCGGACGTCTTTGCCTTCTTCGGCGCTCCCGCGAACCTCGGCCGCATCACGCCGCCGGAGATGGGCTTCCGGATCACCGACGGTCCGGACCGGCCGCTGCGGGCGGGCGATCGCATTTCGTATCGCATCCGCATCATGGGCATCCCAATCCACTGGCGAACGCTCATCACGCGGTGGGAAGACAGCGTCGCCTTCGCCGACCTGCAGGAGCGCGGTCCGTATCGCTACTGGCTGCACACGCACACGTTCCGCGATCTCGGTAACGAGGTGGAGATGCACGACCTGGTCGAGTACGAGCTGCCGCTCGGCGTCCTCGGCCGCCTCTTCGGCGGCTGGTTCGTCCGGCGGCAGCTCGAAGCGATCTTCGATTATCGAGCGGACGTGATCGACGCTACTTTCCGAGCGCCTGATCGAGCTCGGATTCGCTCGGCACGCTGAGCGCTTTCGTCCCGCCGTCGTCGCTGGCGATCTCGATGAGCGGAATGCGCCGCTTGCCCTTGTTGAACTCGATCACTTTTTTCTCGCCGGTCGTGTCCTGATCGATGTCGATGAAGTCGAAGGCGACGCCGCGATTGTTCAGATGACGTTTTGCGCGCACGGTGTCACCGCACCAGTCCGCGCCATAGACAGTGACTTTGTTGTTCATGTCGTTGTCCAGTGCGAAAGCGTTGCCGTCCCTCCATCCAAATCGGTTCGGATCTTGCTGAGGCTCGAAACGGATATCCGAGGGAAGATAATGGACAAACTCTCCGAGACGTCGGCTGTGCTCGTTGTAGAGGATGATCCGGCCATTCGAAGACTGGTGAAGATGGTCCTCGAACGTCACGGGTTCAACGTGGAGTCGGCAGCAGATGGGCTCGAGGCGGTACTCAAGCTCGGCCTGAGTGACTACGAGGTGATCATCCTCGACCTGATGATGCCGAACCTCGACGGGTTCACGTTTCTCAACACGCTGGCGGAGAACGACCCGCAACGTCTCAAGCGCGTGATCGTCACCAGTGCTGCCTCGCCCGCGGTGATCCGCGAGCGGATGACCGGCGCGCCATACCACGTGCTGCCGAAGCCGTTCGACATCACCGAGCTCGTCGAGCGCGTGCGTTCCTGCATGGCGCAGTAGCCGGCGTCGTCGACCCTTCGGCTTCGCTCAGGGTACCGGGGGAGAGGGCACGCACTTCGCACCGCTGCCCGCGGTGTTGCAAGAGACGAAAGACGGCAGACAGAGAGTCATCATCGAAGGTGTAGCGCCCGCGGTCGACGGAGGGTTGTTTCCGGCGAAGCGTGTGGCGGGGGATCTGGTGGTTGCGGAGGCAGACATCTTTGCCGACGGACACGATCAGATCTCCGCGATCGTGCTGCACCGGCACGACAGCGGTGACGAGTGGACGGAAGTGCGCATGCGCCCGCTCCCGAATGATCGCTGGGAAGCGGAGTTTCCGGTCGACGCGCTCGGCTTCTATCGCTTCCGCATCGAAGCGTGGATCGATCACTTCCTCACGTGGCATCGCGACCTGAAGAAGCGGCTCGACGGCGGAGCGAAGGACGACGAGCTCGCGCTGCAGCTGCAGATCGGCCTCGCCTACATCCGCGACGCGGCCGCGCGTGCGGGGAAGCGGGACGCGAAGAAGCTCGCCGCGTTCATCGAAGCGCTCGCCTCCGACGATCCGGTGCGCGAGCGGATTGGCGACGTCTGGAGCGAGGACCTGCTCGCACTGATGTGGCGCAACGCGGAGCGGAAGTTCCCGACCAGGACCGGCGAGTTCCTCATTGAAGTCGATCCGCCGCGGGCCGCGTTCAGCAGCTGGTACGAGCTCTTCCCGCGCAGCGCATCGGAGAAGCCGGGGAAGCACGGCACGTTCGCCGACGTCGAGAAACAGCTGCCGCGCATCGCGCGCATGGGCTTCGACGTGCTCTACCTCCCCCCCATCCATCCGATCGGCAAGACTTTCCGCAAAGGGAAGAACAACAAAGTCACGGCGGAAGAGGGCGACGTCGGCAGCCCGTGGGCGATCGGTGGGGCGGAAGGCGGACACAAGGCGACGCATCCGCAACTCGGCACGATCGAAGAGTTCGAGCGGCTGGTGAAGCGCGCCCGCGAGCACGGCATCGACATCGCCATGGACATCGCCTTCCAGGCCGCCCCCGATCACCCGTATGTGAAAGAGCATCCGGAGTGGTTCCTCACGCGGCCCGACGGCACGATCCAGTACGCCGAGAACCCGCCCAAAAAGTACCAGGACATCTACCCGTTCCACTTCGAGAGCGAGGCGTGGCAGGAGCTGTGGCAGGAGCTGCGCAGCATCTTCGCCTACTGGGTGGGGCGCGGCGTGCACATCTTCCGCGTCGACAACCCGCACACGAAACCGCTGCCCTTCTGGGAGTGGTGCATCCGCGAGCTGAAGAAAGAGTGGCCCGACCTCATCTTCCTGGCCGAGGCCTTCACGCGGCCGAAGATCATGTACCGCCTCGCCAAAGCCGGCTACACGCAGTCGTACACCTACTTTGCGTGGCGCAACACGAAGGCCGATCTCACCGAGTACTTCGAGGAGATCACGAGGCCGCCGGTCAGCGACTTTTTCCGCCCGAACGCCTGGCCGAACACGCCCGACATCCTCACCGAGTTCCTGCAGCATGGCGGCGGCCCCGCCTTCGCGCAGCGGCTGGTGCTGGCGGCGACACTCTCCGCGAACTACGGAATCTATGGACCGGCGTACGAAAAGTTCGTCAATCAGCCGCGCGATCCGGGATCGGAGGAGTACCTCAACTCCGAAAAGTACGAGATCCATCACTGGACGCCGAGCGAGGACGACCTGACGGAGTTCATCGTCATCATCAACCGCATCCGCAAGGAGAACCTCGCGCTGCAGCAGAACGCGTCGCTGGTCTTCCACAAGACCGACAACGACAACCTCCTCTGCTACAGCAAGACCGCGGGGGAGAACGCGCTGGTGATGGTCGTGAACCTCGACCCGCAGAATCAGCACGGTGGCTGGATCGAGCTCGACCTCGACGCGCTGCGCCTCCCCGCCGGCCGCCCGTTCCAGGTCCATGACCTGCTGAGCGGCGCGCGCCACACCTGGACCTCCGCCCGCAATTTCGTGCAGCTCAATCCGCACGTGGTGCCCGCGCACATCTTCCGGATCCGCCGGCGCGTACGGACGGAGAGAGATTTTGAGTACTTTTTGTGACGAGCGATGACCGATGAGCGATGAGCGATGAGCCGCGGCGCGGCGACAACGTTCATCGCTCATCTCTCATCGTTCATCGTTCGAGCGAAGTGAATATGAGCGAAGATCTCTGGTACAAAGACGGCATCATCTACCAGACGCACGTCCGTGCGTTTTACGACAGCAACGACGACGGCATCGGCGATTTTGCGGGGCTGACCCGCAAGCTCGATTACCTGCAGGACCTCGGCATCAACATCCTCTGGCTCCTGCCGTTCTACCCCTCGCCGCTGCGTGATGACGGCTACGACATCGCCGACTACACCGCGGTCAATCCGAGCTACGGCACGCTCAACGACTTCAAGGCCTTCCTCAAAGAGGCGCACCGCCGCGGCATCCGCGTGGTGACGGAACTGGTCATCAACCACACCAGCGATCAGCATCCATGGTTCCAGAAGTCGCGGCGCGCGAAGCCGGGCAGCCCGTGGCGCGACTTTTACGTCTGGAGCGACACGCCCGACAAGTACCGCGATGCGCGCATCATCTTCAAAGACTTCGAGACGTCCAACTGGGCGTGGGATCCGGTGGCCAAGTCGTATTACTGGCACCGCTTCTTCTCGCACCAGCCCGACCTCAACTTCGAGAACCCGGCCGTCCATCAGGCGCTGATCAAGGCGCTCGAGTTCTGGATGGACATGGGCGTCGACGCGTTCCGCCTCGATGCCATCCCCTACCTCTTCGAGCGCGAAGGGACCACCTGCGAGAACCTGCCGGAGACGCACGAGTACCTCAAGAGCATCCGCCGCCACATGGACGAGCATTACCCCGGCCGGATGCTGCTGGCCGAAGCGAATCAGTGGCCGGAGGACTCGCTGCCGTACTTTGGCGACGGCGATGAATGCCACATGGCCTTCCACTTTCCGGTCATGCCGCGCATGTACATGTCGCTGGCGATGGAAGACCGCTTCCCGATCATCGACATCATGGGGCAGACCCCGCCGATCCCGGAGAACTGCCAGTGGGCGATGTTCCTCCGCAACCACGACGAGCTGACGCTGGAGATGGTGACGGACGAAGACCGCGACTACATGTGGCGGACGTACGCGAAGGAACGGCAGGCGCGCATCAACCTCGGCATCCGCCGCCGGCTCGCGCCGCTCCTCGAGAATCACCGCGGCCGCATCCATCTGATGAACGGCCTGCTCTTCTCGTTCCCCGGCACGCCGATCGTCTACTACGGCGATGAAATCGGGATGGGCGACAACATCTATCTCGGCGATCGCAACGGCGTGCGCACACCGATGCAGTGGAGCGCCGACCGCAACTCCGGCTTCTCGCGCTGCAACCCGCAGCAGCTATTCCTGCCGCTGATCATCGACCCGCAGTACCACTACGAACAGGTGAACGTCGAAGCGCAGCAGAGCAACCAGTACTCGCTGCTCTGGTGGATGAAGCGGCTGATCGCCATGCGCAAGCGCTACCGCGCACTCGGCCGCGGCTCGATGGAGTTCCTCCATCCCGAGAACCGGAAGGTGCTGGCCTACCTGCGTCGCTACGAGGACGAAACGATCCTGGTGGTGGCGAACCTCTCGCGCCTCGTGCAGACCTTCGAGCTCGATCTGTCGCAGTTCAAAGGGATGGTTCCGGTGGAGCTCTCCGGCGGCACGAAGTTCCCGCAGATCACCGATCGTCCGTACTTTCTCAACCTGGGGCCGTTCGCGTTCTACTGGTTCATCCTGCAGCACGCGGAGACGCCGGCGGTCACGACCGAGGACGTGCCGCTCATCGCCGCGCGGACGTGGGAAGAAGTCTTCGCCACCCGTCAGCGCGACGCGCTCGAGATCGCGCTGACGAAGTACCTCCGCTCGCGCCGCTGGTTCGGCGGCAAGGCGCGTGGCATCGGCTCGGTGCACGTGCGCGATGCGATCGAGCTCGGCGAGAACCGGCTGCTCATCCTGCACGTCGACTATCTGGAAGGGGAGCCGGAGAACTACCTGCTGCCCGTCAGCATCATGCAGGTGCGCCGCGAGAATGACGATCAGCGCGGCACGACGCGCATCGCGCGGCTGCGCGACGGTGCGGTGCTGTACGAACCGATCCACGATCACAACTTCGCCAACACGCTGCTCGACACCATCGGCCGCAAGAAGACGCTGAAGGCCGAGAAGGGGAGCGGCACCGGCGTACCGACCAAAGGCTTCAAGGAGCTGCGCGGCGACGAGCGGCTCGAGCCGCACGTCCTGGCGGCGGAGCAGAGCAACACCGGGATCCTCTACGGTCAGCGGCTCTTCCTCAAACTCTTCCGCCGTCTCGAGACCGGCATCAACACCGACTTCGAGATCACCCGCTTCCTCAATGAAGAGACCCCGTTCGCCTTCACGCCGCGCGTGGCCGGCACGCTCGAATACCGCGACGCGAAGGGCGATCCGATCACGCTGGCGATCGTGCAGGGCTTCACCGAGAACTCCGGCGACGCGTGGAGCTTCACGCTCGATGCGATCGGCCGCTACTTCGACGGACTGCTCAGCAACCCCGCCTCGCTCGAACGGATCGGCAAGGCCATGCCGCGAGACGACGTGTTCGGACTGGCGCGCCGCGGCGTCCCCGACGACGTGCGCGACGTGATCGGCAGCTACATCTCCGATGCGGAGCTGCTCGGCACGCGCACCGCGCAGATGCATCTCGCGCTCGCGTCGCGCGACGACGATCCATCGTTCGCGCCGGAGCCGTTCACGCCGCACTACCAGCGGTCGATCTACCAGTACATGCGCACGCAGGTCGTGCAGACGCTGCAGCTCGTGCGCAAGCGCGGCAAGGACAACCCCGAGCTCGCGGTGCTGCTCGACAAGGAGCCGGTGATGCACGAGCGCATCCGCGAGGTGCTGGAAGGGAAGATCGCGGCGCAGCGCATCCGCATCCACGGCGACTATCACCTCGGCCAGGTGCTGCGCGCGGGCAACGATTTCGTGATCATCGACTTCGAGGGCGAGCCGGCCCGGCCGCTCTCCGAGCGGCGCATCAAGCGCAGCGGACTGCGCGACGTCGCGGGGATGCTGCGCTCGTTCCACTACGCGCCGTACGCGGTGCTCTTCGGTGCGGCGCCCGGTTCGTACATCCGCGAAGAGGACGTGACGCGGCTCGAGACCGGCGCGCGCTACTGGCATCAGTGGGTGAGCGCCGCGTTCCTGCGCGCGTATCTCGCCGAGAGCGCGAAGGGCTCGCACCTGCCGCGCGAAGCGGAGCACACCGAGGTGCTGCTGCGCGCGTACCTGCTCGAGAAAGCGCTCTACGAGATCGCGTACGAGTTGAACAACCGGCCCGACTGGGTGCGCATCCCATTGCGCGGCACGCTCGATCTACTCGCGTGAGGCTCGAACTCTCCGCGCTCGACTCGGTGATGTGAGTCGGGCGCGGACTCACCATTCTTCGCGCGAATCGAGCGCGCGACACTGCATTCATTCGCATGAATCGAGCGCGAGATGTGAGATCTCTCTCGCATAAACGTAAAATATTTCGTATCCTTTCACGATAATTGTTGTTGTGAAGGAGACGTTAATGGCCACGAAAAAAGCAGCGAAGAAGAGCCCCGCGAAAAAGGCAGCCCCGGCGAAGAAGGCAGCACCTGCGAAGAAAGCCGCTCCTGCGAAGAAGGCAGCGCCTGCGAAGAAGGCCGCTCCTGCAAAGAAGGCAGCGCCTGCGAAGAAGGCTGCCCCGGCCAAGAAGGCCGCTTCCTCCAAGAAGTCGGTCGGCCGCAAGTAGTCAACGGTTCCGGGTCATCACGAGCGGCGCGCGAGTCACATCGCGCGCCGCTTGTGTTTTCAGCGGCAGGCCACATCGGCCCCGCGGCAATGTGGCGGCGTGAGCCGTCCGAGGTTTCCGGAACGCGATTTGCCTTGGAAGGTACGAATGCAGCAGGCAAAGCAAGGCGACACCGTTCACGTTCACTACCGCGGCACCCTCGATGACGGAAGCGAGTTCGACTCCTCCGCCGGCGGCGAGCCGATCAGCTTCACGCTCGGCTCGGGCGAAGTCATCCCCGGTTTCGAGCAGGCCATCGAAGGGATGTCCAGCGGCGAGAAGAAGACCAGGCACATCCCCGCCGACGAAGCCTACGGCGAGCATCGCGCTGAGCTGGTCTTCAAGGTCGGCCGCGACCAGATCCCGCCCGGCAGCGACGTCGAGGTCGGCGACATGCTGCGCGTCGGTTTCCCCGACGGCACCAGTGCCGCCGTGCAGGTTCTGGAGCTGGATGACGAGTCGGTCACGCTCGACGCCAATCATCCGCTGGCGGGTAAGGCGCTGACGTTCGAGCTGGAGCTCGTATCCATCGAGTGAAGCCAACGATGAAGGATGAGCGATGAGCGATGAGCGTCCGCGCGGCGCCACGTTCATCGCTCATCTCTCATCCTTCATCGCTCGGGCCCGAGCGATGGTCCGCTACAATCGGCTCTCCCGATGCGCGACTTCCTCCTCCTCTATATCAACGGTGTACGCCACCGCGTCGCCGGACGCGCGGCGTTTCAGACGCTGTCGCGCTTTCTCCGCGAAGAGCTTCGCGCCACCGGCACGAAGGTGGTCTGCGAGGAGGGCGACTGCGGTGCGTGTACGGTGCTGGTCGGCCGGACTCATCCCGCCGAAAGCGCCGGCGCGCTCCGTTACCTCCCGATCAACTCCTGCATCCAGTACCTCTTCCAGCTCGACCTCGCGCACGTCGTGACGGTCGAAGGGCTGGCGAGGAATGGCGAGCTCTCGCCGGTGCAGGATGCGATGGTGCGCTGCCACGGCGCGCAGTGCGGCTACTGCACGCCCGGCTTCGTCACCGCCATGACCGCGCTGTACGAGACGCGGCAGCCGATCGACGACGCCGCGGTGCGCTGCGCGCTGACCGGAAACCTCTGCCGCTGCACCGGCTACGACTCGATCATCAAGGCAGCGTTGGAAGTCGATGCGCGGACGATCCCGACGCTGAACGATCGCTATCCCGCCGCCGAGATGCTGCAGGAGTTCGAGCAGCACGCGCGCGAGACCGTGAAGATCGACGAATTCTGCAAGCCTGCATCATTGGAAGAGGCGGTCCGCTTCAAGGGCGAGAACCCGAAGTGCGTGATCGTCCAGGGCGCGACCGACGTCGGGGTCTGGCGCAACAAGCGCGGCTTCGCGGCGCCGGCACTACTCTCGCTCGCCGCCATCGACGGCCTGGCGGAGATCGCGCTCGACGGCGAGGCGCTGCGCGTCGGCGGGCGCGTCTCGCTCACGCAGTTCGAAGAGGCGGTGCGCACGCTCGTGCCGCAGCTCGCCGCGATCATGGATCGCTTCGGCTCGCCGCAGATCAAGAACGCCGGGACGCTGGCCGGCAACATCGCCAACGCTTCGCCGATCGCCGACACGCTGCCGTTCCTCTACGTGGCCGGCGCGACGCTGACGCTGGCGGGGACGAACGGCACGCGCGAAGTGGCCATCCGCGACTTTTACCGCGGTTACAAGACGCTCGACCTGGCGGCCGACGAGATCATCACGCGCATCAACATCCCGCTGCCGCGTGACGGCGAGCGGCTGCGGCTCTACAAGATCTCCAAGCGCAGCCATCTCGACATCTCGACCTTCACCGCCGCGATTGCGATGACCAGAACGGACGGCCGCGTCGACTCGGCGCGCATCGCGTACGGCGGCGTCGGCCCGATGGTTCTGCGCCTGCCGAAAACCGAGCAGTACCTCGGCGGGAAGCCGTTCGTGCGCGAGACGTTCGTTCGCGCGGGCGAGATCGCGAAGGACGAGATCACGCCGATCGGCGACGTTCGCGGCTCACGCGAGTTCCGGCTGCAGCTCGCGGAGAACATCCTGCAGCGCTTCTTCGCCGAGGAGAGTGCATGAAGGCGGTCGGCACCGACATCCCGCACGACTCCGCGCGTGGCCACGTCACCGGCGAGTCGCTCTACATCGACGACTTTCCGCCGTTCGCGAACGAGCTGATCGTCGACGTCCTCTGGAGCGCGTACGCGCACGCGCGGATCGTCTCGATCGATCTGGAGGATGCGCGCCGTATCGAGGGTGTGGTCGGGCTCTACACGCATCGCGACCTGCAGCACAACGAGTTCGGGCCGATCCTGCAGGACGAACCGCTGCTGGCCGAGGATGTGGTCACGTTCCGCGGACAGCCGATCGTCGTCATCGCGGCGGAGACGCGCGCGGCGGCGCTCGCGGCGCGGAACGCCATCCGCGTCGAGTACGACGTGCTGAAGCCGATCCTCACCATCGAGGAAGCGATCGACGCGCAGGCGTTCATCGGACCGACGCGCTTCATCCGCCGCGGCGATGCGGCCAGCGTCTTCGCGAGCGCGGAGCACATTCTCGAAGGATGGTTCGAGAACGGCGGGCAGGATCACTTCTATCTCGAATCGCAGGCCGCGCTCGCGCTGCCGGGGGAGCATGGCGCGCTGACGGTGCATTCGTCGACGCAGCATCCCACCGAGATCCAGCACGTCATCGCACACCTGCTCGGTCTGGACATGAATCAGGTCGTGGTGATCACCAAACGGATGGGTGGTGCGTTCGGCGGCAAAGAATCGCAGGCCACGCACCCCGCTGCGATGGCGGCGCTCGTCGCGCAGAAGACGAAGCGGCCCGCGCGCATCGCCTACGACAAAGACTCCGACATGCACATGACCGGCAAGCGGCATCCGTTCCGGAACCGCTACCGCGTCGCGTACACGAAGCAGGGCGACATCCTGGCGCTGGAGGTCGACCTCTACTCCGACGGCGGCGCCTACGCCGACCTGTCACCGGCGGTCATGGCCCGCGCGATGACCCACATCGAGAACGCGTACTACATCGCCCACGCCGAGATCCGCGGTCACGTCTGTTTCACGAACAACCCGCCGAACACCGCCTTCCGCGGCTTCGGCGGGCCGCAGGGCGTGGCCACCATCGAGAACGTGATGGAGGAGATCGCGCACGTCCTGAAGAAGGACGCGCTCGAGATTCGCCGCATCAACTGCTACGGACTCGAGCCGCGTAACACCACGCCGTACGGCGAGGTCGTGCAGCACAACACGCTGCCGCGGCTCTTCACCGAGCTGACCGAGCGCGCCGACTACGCGCGGCGCCTCGAAGAGATCCGCGCCTTCAACGAAAGCTCGGTCACGCATCTGCGCGGGCTCTCCATGACCGCGGTGAAGTTCGGCATCTCCTTCAACACCAAGTTCCTCAACCAGGCCAGCGCGCTGGTGCACATCTATCTCGACGGCAGCGTGCAGGTCTCGACCGGCGCGACGGAGATGGGGCAGGGCGTGAACACGAAGATCGGGCAGCTCGTCGCCGACGAGCTCGGGATCAGCGTGGCCCGCGTGCGGGTGATGGCCACGTCGACGGAGAAGAGTCCGAACGCCTCCGCCACCGCCGCCTCGAGTGCCGCCGATCTCAACGGCGGCGCTGCCGTCGACGCCTGCCGCAAGCTGCGCGCGCGGCTGACCCTGATCGCCGCGCCACTCCTCGGCGGTATTCCGGAGAACATCGTCTTCGAGCACGACGCGGTCTTCGATCGCGATCGTCCCGAGGCGCGCATCGAGTTCACCACCATCGTCGAGCGTGCGTACAAAGAGCGCGTCTCCCTCGGCGAGCGCGGGTTCTACGCGACGGCCGGTCTCGACTGGGATTGGGAGCCGGCCGGCCACGGCAATCCGTTCCTCTACTACACGATGGCCACGGCCTGCTCCGAGGTACGCATCGATCGTTTTACCGGCGAGCTCGAAGTGCTGCGGAGCGACCTCCTGCTCGACGTCGGCAAACCGATCAACCCCGGCATCGATCGCGGCCAGATCATCGGCGGTTTCGTGCAGGGACTCGGCTGGGTGACGACCGAAGAGCTGCGCTATACCGCCGAGGGCGAGCTGCTCTCGCATTCCCCCACCACGTACAAGATCCCGAACATCAACGACCTGCCGAAGCAGTTTTCGGTCGACTGGCTCGACGTCGAGAACCCGGTGAACGTGCGCGGCAGCAAAGCGGTCGGCGAACCGCCGCTGCTGACCGCGATCAGCGTCTGGTGCGCGGTCAAGCACGCGCTGACGTTCGTCAGCAATGGCGACATCCCGAAGCTCCGATTGCCGGCCACCAATGAGGAGATCCTGATGAGGCTCACGGAGAACGCGAAGAAGACGGCGGCCGCGGCGCAATGAATTACACGCTCAGCGAGATCCTCAACCTCATCTTCCGCTGGACGCACGTTTTCGCGGCCATCATGTGGGTCGGCGCGACGTACTACTTCACCTGGCTGGACCGCCGCTTCCACACCACCGATCCCGACGAAGTATGGATGGTGCACAGCGGCGGCTTCTACGTCGTCCGCAAACAGTCGCAGCCATCGGCCGCGCACACGCTGCACTGGTTCAAGTGGGAAGCGGCCATCACCTGGCTGAGCGGCATCCCGCTGCTGATCCTCGTCTACTACGTCGGCGGCGCGATCATCGAAACGGGGCAGAACAAGGCCGCGGCGATCGGCATCGGCGTCGGGGTGCTCATCGGCGGCTGGATCGTCTACAACCTTCTCTGGAACTCGCCGCTGCCGGAGATGGTGAAGCTGCTGATCTCGTTCGCTGCACTGGTGGCGCTCGGCTGGTGGCTGCCGCAGGTGATGAGCGCCCGCGCGGCGTACCTGCACGTCGGCGCGCTTCTCGGTACGGCCATGGCCGCGAACGTCTGGGACGTGATCCTGCCGGCGCAGCGGAAGATGGTCGCGGCGGTACGCGCCGGCAATCCACCCGACGCGCGGCTGGCCGATCGCGCCAAGACCCGCTCCAAACACAACACCTACATGGTCATCCCGACGGTGGCCATCATGATCAGCAACCACGCGCCCGTGAACACCTACAGCCACGAGTACAGCTGGCTGATCCTGGCGGCGATCCTCGTCGTGGGCGGCCTCGTGGCGCACATCATCCGGAAACAGTAATGACGATGAAAACGAGTTTCACCGGCGACGAGCTGCGCGCCTACACCGAACCTCTCGAACGAGCCCTCGATCCTTTCGTGGCCCGCTTCCCCGGCAACGCCGGCGAGCGCCAGCCGGTGCACACCGTCTACGGCGGCGCGCAGCTCTTCAAGTCCGACACCACCACGAAGCTCGGCGAGGTGGCCCTGCGCTTCCTCGACGAGTACGGCCTCGACGCCACGACGTTCGCCCGCGCCATCGGCGTGAAGGACGAACAGGCCGCGCTGATCTGGGACCGCGTGCGCGAGAAGCTGACCCGCGAGCCGGTCGAGGACTTCCGCATCGATTACGAGGATGGTTACGGCAATCGTCCCGATGACGAGGAAGACGGCCACGCCGTGGCCGGCGCGCAGCAAGTGGCCAGGGGGATGCGCGAGGGGACGCTGCCGCCGTTCATCGGCATCCGCATCAAGCCGTTCACGCACGAGCTGATGCGCCGCAGCATCCGTACGTTCGACCTCTTCCTGACCACGCTGCTCGGCGAGACCGGGGGGACGCTCCCGAGTGGTTTCGTGATCACGCTGCCGAAGATCCAGCTGCCGGAGCAGGTCACGCTCCTGGCCAATCTCTTCGACGCCGTCGAGCCGCGGCTCGGCCTCGCGCCGAACACGCTGCGGCTCGAGTTCATGATCGAGACGACGCAGTCGATCCTCAGCGAGCGCGGCGAGTCGAACCTCCCGCGCTTCCTCGACGCCGCGCGCGGCCGTGCCGTGGCCGCGCATTTCGGCACGTACGACTACACCGCCAGCTGCAACATCACCGCGGCCGAGCAGCGGATGGATCACCCCTCGTGCGATTTCGCGCGGCACATGATGCAGATCGCCTACGCCGGCACCGGCCTCTGGCTCAGTGACGGCGCGACGAACATCATGCCGGTCCCGCCACACCGCGGCACGTCGCTCTCCGGCGACCAGCTCGAAGAGAACCGCACCACGGTGCATCGCGCCTGGAAGCTGCACGTCGATCACATCCGCCACTCCCTCGTGCACGCCTACTATCAGGGATGGGATCTGCACCCGGCGCAGCTCCCCACCCGCTACGCCGCCATCTACTCCTTCTTCCTCGACAGCATCGGACCAGCCACCGAGCGGCTGCGCAACTTCATGGAGAAAGCGGGACAGGCCACCCTGGTCGGCGACGTCTTCGACGACGCCGCGACCGGGCAGGGGCTGCTCAACTACTTCATCCGCGGGATCAACAGCGGCGCGCTGACGGTGGACGAGGCGCTCGCGACGGGACTCACGCTGGAGGAGCTGCGTTCGCGAAGCTTCGTGAAGATCCTGAAGGGACGGCGGGGAGCCTAATTAGAATGCTCTCACTCACCAACAGATCAGGGAACGACGGGAGGCCTCCGGCGGCCGGGGCCATCAGCCCCGGACCCCGTTGGTTGGCCTAGCCTCCGCGACACTCTGTCGCGAGATACGAGTCTATGTCGCGGAGGCTAGGCCAACCAGCGGGTCCGGGCCCGCGGCCCGGCCGCCGGAGGCCCCCCGTCGTCTCCTCATCCG
>DASWOB010000083.1:0-114090 GCA_036398925.1 Thermoanaerobaculia bacterium | reverse complement strand
TACCAATGGGGGTCCGGGGCCCCTGGCCCCGGCCGCCGGAGGCCCCCCGTCGTTCCCTCATCTGTTGGTGAAGTGAGAGCATTCTGCTTAGCTCCACCGAGCGCGGAGGAACGGGTGTCGATTCGGTTGCACCCCATTCGTCTCACTCCCGGAGGAAACATGAAATACGTTCTGCTCATCTACGACAACCACGAAACCTGGGCCAACTTCAGCGACGCCGAAAGACAGCAGCTCATGGCCGAATACGGCACGTTCACGCAACAGATCCGCGCCAGTGGCCACATGACCGGCGGCGCGCAACTCGTCGAGCCATCCAGCGCCACCAGCATCCGTCTGCGCGACGGCAAGCGTCTCGTGCACGACGGGCCGTTCGCCGAGACACGCGAGTTCCTCGGCGGGTATTACGTGGTCGAAGCGAAAGACCTCGACGAGGCGATCTCGATCGCGGAGCGGGTCCCCTCCGCGAAGATCGGCACGATCGAAGTGCGCCCGCTCGTCACGCCGCCGTCATAAGTTGCAACACGATGTGCCGAGGCCGTCCAGCGCGTGAAAAAGTCGCTTACGTTCGCATCATGCAACGCATCGATCTTCGCCACGCGCTGTGGGGCCTCGGCCTCTGCGGCGTTCTCTCCAGCCTCACCACCGTCACGAACATCCTGCTGCCGCGCTTCTACGCGCCGCCGGCGGATATCGACGCGCGCGTGGCCTTGCTCGACAACGGCTTCTACATGGCGCGGCAGTGGATCCTGCTCGTCCATCCGTTCCTCACCCTGACCGGCGCGCTCGGCATCCTGCTCTACAAGTTCGCCGAGCATCCCGGCAAGACGCTGACCGGTTTCGTCTTCGCGTTCGCCGAGAAGATCACCGAGTTCTTCCTCGGCACGACCATCCTCTTCGTCGTCCTCGACCAATGGATCCGTGGCTACGGCGCGGCAACGGACGTCGCGCAGAAGCTGGCGTTTCGCGGGAGAGTGGAAGCCTTCTACCAGTACCTCGAAGGCGCGTACTTTTTGCTCTGGGTGACCTTCACCATCTCCGCGATCCTCTACGGCCTGGCGTTACGGCGCCAGCATCGCTGGGTGAGCCTCTTCTATTTCGTCACGGCGCTGTTGACGGTGCTGATGCTGGCCGGTGACTACGCGGGCCAGCGCGCCTGGACCCAGCCGATCCTCCTCTGGACCTACGCCCCCGCCCTGACCACCAGCCGCTTCCTCGCCGGATGGATGCTGATGCGGCATGCGAAGGAGGCAGCGTGAAAGGCGCTGCTGGCCAGTGTGAAGCACACTAAACCTACTGCAGCTCTCCACGAAGCGACCGCCCGAGAAACCGCGCGTACCGCTCCGCCTCGCGCGTGACGCCGCGCAATTCCGGCAGCTCACGAAACAGCGACAGCTTCACGTCGACGCCTTCGTCTCCGCGCAACGTCCGCTTCCACGTCCCGACCACGACGCCATCGACTACCACGATTGCGTTCAGCATCCCGCCGCCGGCGTTCACCTTCTTCGCGAACGCCGGATCGACGACCGCGGAGCGGTCTTTGTACGCCACGGTGTATTCGTCGAACGGCGGCAGCAGATGGACGCTCTTCTTCTTCGCCTCCTTGTAGCGCGGCTCCGGGCCGGCCAGCGCGATCGCCTCCTTCGCCTCCTTCGGCGTCAGTCCCGACCACCAGGCAAAGTCGGCCGCGGTGGCGGGGCCATGCCCGCGCAGGTAGCGTTGGGCGAGCTCGCCGAGCGCCTCCTCCCGCGCTTTCGGTCTCGCGGGCGGCAGCCATTCATCCAGCAGGACGAACGTCGGCTGCTTCCCTTTGCGCGGGCCGAAGCAGATCAGGAACTCGTGCGCGAGGGCGAAGAGGATGTGCAGCCCGCGGCTGTTCTCCGTCGAGATCTTCGCTTTCTCGAGAAGCGCGTAGATCTCCGGCCGCGTCAGCGCGTGGCCGCCTTGCAGTGCGCGCTCGACGGCCGTGCGCGCGCGGCGCAGTGTGGCGCGATCGATCGAGAAGTCGTTCTCGAGCCGTTTGCGGTGCCGGGTGAGCACGCGCGGCGCGAGCAGCTCCAGCATCCAGCGCGCATCCTCCGCCGCGACGAAGTGCAGCGTGCCGCGCATCGGCCAGCAGCGGACGATCTTCCGCTCGGCAATCGCCATTTCGACGTCCGCTTCGACCGCCGTCTTCATCCGCGCGCCGACCGCCCAGAGCGCGCCGAGGTAATCCTGCGCCTGCACGGCGCCGAGGTGCGAGACCACCGCGTGCGGCCGGCTGGCGGGAGTATCGAGGAGCTGCGAGTGGAGGCGCCGGAGCGCGGTCTCAAATGCCATAATGCCGGACATGCCTCCGGAGGAGAATCTGTTCCGCGCCGAGGCGCTGGAGCACTATAAACGCGGCCGGACGGACGAGGCGCACCTGCTCGAGATCGAGTCGCGCTGGCTGCGCTTGGCCGACCTGCTGGTGGCGGTGATCGTCATCGCCGCGATCGCTGTCTTCGTGGTGATGCGATGAAGCGGATTCCGTTGGTGCGGCAGACCACGGAGACCGATTGCGCCGCCGCCTGCCTGACCATGGTGCTGGCCTTCCACGGCAAGGTGCAGCGCCTGGACGACGTCCGCCAGCTGCTCGGCGTCGGACGCGACGGCGCGGATGCGCTGTCGGTGGTGAAAGGAGCGCGCTTCCACGGCCTCCGCGCGCGCGGCGTGAAAGTGCCGGAGCTGTCGGGCCTTCGCTTTCTGCCGCGCGGCTCGATGCTGCACTGGGGCTTTCATCATTACGTGATCTTCGACGCGCTCGACGGCGACAGCGTGCGGGTGGTCGACCCAGGCACCGGCCGGCGGACCATCTCGCTCGAAGACTTCGGCAAGAGCTTCACCGGCGTCGCGCTGGTGTTCGAGCCGGGCGACGACTTCGTGCGCGCGAGCGCCAGGCGCCGCGGCGTGATGCGCTACGTCCGCGAGCTGCTCACGCAATCGGCGCTGCTGCGGCGCATCCTGACGCTCTCGGTCGTGCTGCGCCTCCTGGCGCTGGCGACGCCGCTGCTGACCGGACTGGTGGTCGATCGCGTCGTGCCGCATCGCGATCACTCGCTGCTCTTCATTCTCACGCTCGGTCTGGCGGCGATCGCGCTGTTCGACTTTTTCTCCGCGCTCGTTCGCGCGCACCTGATGCTGCATCTGCGCACCCGGCTCGACGCGAAGATCACCACCGACTTTGTCGAGCATCTGATCGCTCTCCCCTACGCGTTCTTTCATCAGCGCTCCGCCGGCGACCTGATGATGCGGCTCAACGCGAACACCACCATCCGCGAGATCCTCACCTCCGGCACGCTCACCGGCGCGCTCGACGGTGCGCTCGCCGCGCTCTACCTGATCCTGCTCTTCGTCGCGAACGCGACCATTGCCTTCCTGGTCCTCGGGCTCGGCGTGCTGCGCGTGATCCTCTTCCTCGCTACGCGGCACCGCCAGTCCGAGCTGATGTCGCGCACGCTGCAGGTACAGGCGCGCTCGCAGACGTATCAGGTGCAGATGCTCTCCGGCATCGGCACCCTGAAGGCCCTCGGCGCGGAACAGCAGGCCATCGAGCGGTGGCAGAACCTCTTCACCGACGAGCTGAACGTCTCGCTGCAACGTGGCCGCCTCGACGCCTTCTTCGAAGCCGCGATGAACGTGCTGACCACCGCCTCGCCGTTCGTCGTCCTCGCGGTCGGCGCCGCGCAGGTCCTGGACGGCGACCTGACCCTCGGCACGATGCTGGCCGTGACCGCGCTGGCCATCGGCTTCCTCACCCCTCTGACCTCGCTCGTCTCGACCGCCGTGCAGCTGCAGCTGCTGGCGAGCTACATGGACCGGATGGAGGACGTGCTCGACGCGCCGCCGGAGCAGGATCGGCAGCAGGTCGTCGAAGCGCCCCCGCTCAGCGGGCGCATCGCCCTCGACGACGTCAGCTTTCAGTACTCGCCGATGCGGCCGCACGCGGTCCGCAACGTCTCGGTCGAGATCGCCCCCGGCAGCTTCGTGGCGCTGGTCGGCAGCTCCGGAGCCGGCAAGTCGACGCTGGCCATGCTGCTGATGGGCCTCTATCGCCCCACCAGCGGCCGCGTGCTCTATGACGGCCTCGATCTCTCCACACTCGAGCTGACCAGCCTGCGCCGGCAGCTCGGCATCGTCCTCCAGCAGCCGTATCTCTTCGCGGAGTCGATCCGCAACAACATCGCCCTCGGCGACGAAGGGCTGCCGCTCGAACGGATCATCGAAGCAGCGAAGAAAGCGCACATCCACGACTTCGTGGCCACGCTGCCGCTCGGCTACGACACGCCGCTTGCGGACGGAGGCTCGTCACTCTCCGGCGGACAGCGGCAGCGCATCGCGCTGGCCAGGGCGCTCGTGCGGCGTCCGTCGATTCTGCTGCTCGACGAAGCGACCAGCCATCTCGACACGGAGTCGGAGCGCGAGGTGCTCGAAGAGCTGGAGCGTCTGCGCGCGACGCGCCTGGTCATCGCCCATCGCCTCTCCACGGTCATCCGCGCCGACAAGATCCTGGTCATGGACGCCGGGGCGCTGGTGGAGGAAGGGCAGCACGACGAGCTGCTCGCGCGCGGCGGCCGTTACGCTGAGCTCGTGCAGGCGCAGGCGATCGGAGTGCGGTAACGGGTCCGTCGACCGCACTCCGAGGTGCGCTCTAGTAGCAGTCCTTCGGCGCGCAGGGGGTGCAGTAGGCGGAGGTGGGACAATTCTCGTAGCTGCAGCCGCCGCTGATGCTGGCCAGCACGTCATCGCTCACATCGATGACCGCGGCCGGGCTTTCCGGCATAGAGGCGCGCTGTTCGTTCGAAAGCGTCGAATAGAACTCTCCATCACGCCAGGCACGAATGACATCTCTCTTCTTCATGGGTCCTGTTCCTTTCCGTCGGCCATCAGTGTTCGAGCGGGAGCGCCGGCCTGCGCCTCCGCCGTTCCTGCACTACGCAGGAGAAGCGAGCGAAAGTACGTCGGGGAACACATCAGGACGGGCCAGGCGCGCCAGGCCGTAGCCGACGCCCGACAGTCCCACCATCAGTCCACACGTTTCGATGTTGCCCGGCAGGCCGTACATCCATCCTTCGGCGCGGATGCTGTCGGCGATGCCGCCGGCGAGCTGCCATGCGTGCCGCTCCAGCTCCGCGTCGCCGTTGGTGCGTGCGGCGGCGAAGAGCAGCTCCAGGTTGCCGAGGTCTCCGTGGCAGAGGCTGTGGTTCTCGCCGAAGCCGTCTTTGATCGTGGAGCGCACGGCCACGTCGATCTCGCGCCGCACCGCTTCGTCGTCGAGCCACGGCAGACCGGCCAGGCGCGCCAAGCCGATGCCGGGGGCGCCGTGACACCACGCCAGCATGTAGTGCTGGCCGTCGCTGCTGTCGACGCCGACGTCCGCTCCGGCGCGGAGATCGGGCCAGTTCTGCTCGACTTCCGAGAAAAGCGACCGCTCGTATTCGATGCCGCGGAGCGCCGCCTCGCGATAGCGCACGTCGCCGGTGCGGCCGTACAGGCGGAGCAGCGCCAGCGCGATACCGGCCGCGCCGTGCGAGAAGCCGGCGAGGGCGCGATCGCCGGCAATCGGCATCGGCCATCCGTGACCACGCGGCTGCGGCTCCGCCTTCACGAGCAGACGCTCGCCGCAGGCGCGCAGCAGCGCCTCGATCTCCGCGGAAGGACGGACGTCCGCGAGCGCGGAGAGGCTGCAGATCGCGCCGGCGGAGCCGACCACGACATCGAGCAGCTCGTCGGAAGCGATGAGCTCCGGCAGCCGGCGCGCGTACGACTCCGCTTCATCGAGCAGCGCCTCGTCCTTCCAGAGTCTGCCGAGGTGCGCGAGCGTGTAGACGATGCCACCCCAGCCGTTGAAGGCGCCGATGCCCTTCACGTTCTGCGGTTCGCTGGCGATCTGCTGCCGCTGCGCGGCCAGCGCTTTCCGCGCCACCTCCGTGTAGCGCACGTCGTCGGTTACCACACCGAGGTGTCCCAGGAAGAAGGCGATGCCCGCCAGACCGAGGTACGCGTCGGGGCCGCTCGGCACGAGCTGCCAGCCGTTCGGATCGCGGTAGTCGAGGGTCAGCCAGAGTGCTTCCCGGTGATTCGTGAACGCGCGCTCGATGATCCGGTCGCCCGCCTGCCGGGCCAGCATGAGCAGCTCCTCGGACGTCGGCCGGGTCTCGCGCGGCGTGAGCGTGTACGACGGCCGCCCGGCCTCATGGCTGCTCAGGCGCAGCGCGTCGAACGAATCGCCCATGACCGCCACCTGGCGCTCGCAATCGCTGGGCGAGAGCCCGCGGACGCGGCGCTCCGCGCGGGCCAGGCCGCTCTCGGCGAAAAAGTCGGTGAAGGTCGTCCCGCGCCAGTGCAGCGCATCGCGGCTCTCCGGCCGGGTGATGAAGAGCGGGATGTCGCCGTTGTGCAGATCCTCCACTTCCAGCGACGCCAGCTGCGCGAGGAAGGGACGCTTCGGCGTGAAGTTCCAGAGGCCGTCGAAGAGGCGGTCGCGGTCGAGCGCATTGCCGAGGGCGTGCGGGTGGAAGCTCTCCAGCAGCACGGTGCCGTAGTGCATCGTGTTGCGGAAGAGGAGGCGCATCTCGCATCCGGCGAAGGCCTGCAACTGCTCGAGGAACGCCTCGCGGTGCTCGGCGAGCAGCGCGTACATCCGCCGGAAGCCGGCTTCGAGCGGCTCCGCGAACTCATCGACCGAGACCTCGCGGCCGTTGACGCGCGCGCGGTTCTCGCCCGCCGGAATGGTCAGGCGACGGCGCTCCATCCGCATCGTGTCGCGCCCGCCGTCAGTGGTCATCAGCATCGGCCGCGGCGTGAGCTGCCCACTCTGCGCGGTGAGGCCGGAGAGGTCGACGCCGGCGTTGTTGCCGTCGGCCCACGACCGCTCCGGCAGCATGTTGGCGCGCAGTACCGTCGCGCGCAGCGGCGCGCCGGGGGCGTCGTCCGGATGCTGCAGGTCGGGGACGTTGAGCCACGGCTGGAAGAGCGTTTCGAGATCGATCAGCACCGGATGCTCGCCGGCCGCGAGCAGGTTCTCGTGATGAAAGTCGGTGCCGTCGAGCGCGTAGATCAACGCCAGGTACGCGCCCTGCCGCTCGAGGAACCGGCGCAGCGCCGCCTCGTCTTCGCACGGCGCGGTGTGGATCATCTCCATCCAGCCGTAGTCGCCGCGATCGAGGACACGCGTCTCGCGCAAGGGCGGCTCGAAGCCGCGGGCGTTGAGCCATCCGAGCAGCTTCTGAAACACCGCTTCCAGCCCCAGCGGCTTCGGTTTGTAGACCAGCTGCTGGCCGTCGTCGAAGAGGACGATGAACACCGAACGGCCCTCGCGATGAAAATCCGACAGCGCGCCGTAGACGTCGCGCAGCGTGCCGCGGACCTCCAGCTCTTGCGCATCGGCGGCCAGGCGTTGCAGCAGCTCCGCGCAGGCGGCGAACCAGAGCTCGAGCCGCTGCACGATCGCGCGGGCGAGCACCGGGTAGCGCTCCAGGATCTCCAGCGCGTAGCTCTTGTCGCGCAGCCGGGCGAGAAAGTCGTCGAAGCGCGCTTCCGGCGTATCTCCGGCCAGCCGCTCTTCGAGCTTCAGCACGTGCATCTCCACGAGCATCGTCCGGCTGAGCATCGGCGCGAAGTGATCGGGCAGATGCGCCGTGAAGACGCGCACGCTCTCCGGCGTGAAGGGGGCGTTGGCGTAGCGGCGCGCCTCGAGCTCGAGCTTCGCGTAGAAATGCCAGACCAGCGGCTCGACGAACGGCAGGAAGCGGCAGCGCTCGCGATCGATCGTCTCCGGCCAAGGAAACTCCGGCGTCGTCCCGCCGTCGCCATACGCGTCGGCGATCACCCGCAGCCACGCGGGGCTGCCGATGCGCGCGTGCAGCGCCTCGGCCGGCTCATCGAGCAGCGCGAGCAGCTCCTCCTCACGCATGCCGGCCGAGGCGAGGCGCTGCTCCCACAAGCCGGGGTTCTTCGTGAACGCGCTCTGCGCTTTCCAGCGCTCCAGCCGCTGCACGGCCGCCGGGCTGGTCGTGGCCTGAGGCGGATTCACCCGCCGTTCCGCGAGCGTCGCCGCCAGCGCCCAGCGAGGGCTGGCCAGCAATTCAGCGACGCTCCTGTGCTCCTCGTCGAGGCTCTCGTCGTCGAGGCTCCCGAGGTCCTCGTACACCGCGGTCGAACTCATCCTGCCGACCTCCCCTGAAGCGAACGGCGGGAGTCTAGTGATGCACGCAAAGTGCCGTCAAGACGGAAAGGAATCGAGACGTCATGACGTCACAACTCGAGTCTGCTTGCGCGACGGAGGATGTCGTCAGCGCTGCGCAATGCATTCGCGGCAATGGTCAGCGTCGTCGATGCTCCGCCCGAGGTCGGGAAGAACGAACCATCGGCGACGTAGAGGTTGCGCAGCGCGTGCGCGCGGCAGAAGGGATCGAGCACCGACGTGCGCGGATCGCTGCCGGCGCGGCAGGTGCCGTGCACGAGATACGACGAGATGTTGCCGACGTCGGTCGTCACCCCCTCCAGCGCGCCGAGGTCCTCGTAGACGTCGAACGCGCGATCGGCGAGAAAGCGGCCGGCGCGCCGATGGTGCTGCGGCACGTCGAGGTGAATGCGCGCGACCGGGACGCCGTGCCGGTCGGTCACCGCATCGTCGAGCGTGACGAACGTCTGCGCGTTCGGCAGAAAGTCGTGGAAGGCCTCGAAGTAGAGGATGCGCTGCGCTTCCGTCGGTTCCAGGTGACGCACGCCGGCGGTCTGCGGCGCCAGACCGAAGCGGATCATGCCTCCCTTGGCGAGATCGGAGACGCCGTCGGGCAGAAAGTAGAAATCGTCGATCGAGCGGCCGAGAAACGGGTGATCGCTTTCACGCAGTTGCGCGTCGTCGAACAGCGCCTGCCCCATCGTCACCGCGTGAAACTGCAGGTGCCGTCCCACCTGCCCGTGCTCGTTGGCGAGGTTGCTGAGCAGCAGCAGGCGCGCCGACTCGATGGCCGACGCAGAAACGACGACCACCCGCGCCCGCACGACGTGCTCGCGCCCTTCCGCATCGACGTACGTGCAGCCGGTCACGCGATCGCCCTCCGCGTCGATGCGCGCGACCATCGACAGCGGACGGACCTCGCAACGGCCGGTGCGCTCCGCGTGTGCGATGAACGTCTCCTGCGACGAGCCGCGCGCGCCGACCGGACAGCCGTACGACGCGCAGACCTTGCAGTAATCGCACGCCGGGCGGCCGTCGTAGGGCGCGGCGTTGATGGCCCGCGGCGTCGGGAACGGATGCCATCCGCGCGCGCGGCACGCCTCATCGATCCGCCGCGCGAACGGATGCGCCTCGAGGACCGACACACCCATCATCCGCTCCGCCTCGGCGTAATACGGCGCCAGCTCGTCGTAGCCGTACGGCCAGTCGGCGATCTCCAGGTACTCGCCGAACCGCGAGCGCATCCGCAGGTCGTCCGGATGGAAACGGTAAAAGTAACCGCCCATGTGCACCGTCCCGCCGCCGACACAGGTGGCGATCCACCCGAGGGTCGTCCGCTGCGGTGTCGTCGTCCGCGCCGTGACGACCGTGTGCGGATCGTCTTCCAGGCGCGGGATGAAATCGCCCGGCTTCAGACCATCGGGCGTGTGCCGATAGTCCTCGCGCGTGTAGCGCGGCCCCTTCTCCAGCACGAGCACGCGCCAACCCGCACGGGCCAGACGCCACGCCACCGCCCCGCCCCCCGCCCCGCTGCCGATGATCACCGCGTCGTGCATCGCCGCGAGGGTACGACAGTTCGCCGTGCGGTGTGGGCTTCGGCCTCGTGTGGTGTGATGTCCAAAGCGTTGATGTGCGGTGCTGCGGTCGGGGAGTGGAGGCTGCTGAGCTGGTGAGCTGGTGAGCTGTTCAGCTGTTCAGCTGTTCAGCTGTTCAGCTGTTCAGCTGTTGAGCTATTCAGCTGTTGAGCTGTTGAGCTGTTGAGCTGTTGAGAAGGGAAGTTGATGTTGAAGGTCAATACACCTCTCGCTCAACAGCTCAACAGCTCAACGACTCAACAGCTACCCCGTTTCGATCGTGCACCACGTTCTTCGGCGCGCGGCGGGACACCCGCTCCCCGTCGAGCCCGCTCCGTGGCGATGTCAGAGCGGTCGCTTTGCGACCGCAGTCCGAGACCTGCGGCGACAGCGGTGAGCTCCCTCCTGGCGGGACCTCCACCTCCCCAGCGGCACGACGAGCGCGGCGGTGCGGTTCTTGCTCTCGTTGAGCTTGTGTTCAGCTTCCCGACTTACGGGTGGCGGGAGGATGGCTCGTGACCGGCACCCTCCACGCCCTCGTCATCGATGACGACATCGCCATCCGGCGCCTGGTGACCCGCCTGCTCGAGCGGCGAGGGTTCGTCGTCGCGGCTGCACGCGACGGCGCCGAAGGGATCGAGAAACTCGCCGCCGACGAGTATCACGTCATCGTCCTCGACCTGATGATGCCTCGCGTCAACGGCGCCGGGGTGCTGAAGTACCTCGGCGAGTACCACCCGGCGCAGCTCGCCACCGTCATCGTCATGTCCGCCTTCGGCGCATCAACCGCCCAGCTCTCCCCCTCCCCGGCCGCCTTCCTCGCCAAACCGTTCGACGTCGACGCCCTGGTCCACGAGGTCGACCAATGCGTCCGGCGCTCCCTGGCCACCCGAAGCACGGAACCGATGCCGCGGAACGGCGAGGGATAGCCGTCACCGGCAGGTTTCGATCTGCACTGCGGTGGCAACGCCACCGCTATCTGGGTATCGACCATGCGCCACCCGGAACCGCTCGACGAGAACGATTCACAACACCTTTGAAATGCGAAATGGGAGACAGGGCTTCGCGTCCGCCATGAAGACCAAGGGTGGGCTGGAAGCGCACACCACACGGGTGAAGCAGAGCTGAAAGGCCCGCAGGCTTCGCAAATCCACACTGCGGGCGCGCCCGTTTGGACGCGCCCGCTCGAAACTCACATTACGACGGCTGGATGGTCGACGCTACCGCGGCGGCGGCCTTTTCCGCCTCCCGCTGCTTGCGCTCCTCCGCCTTGACCTTCCGCATGCGCCCGAGGGCGCGGCGCATGTCGGCCACGTACGGGGCCAGGTGCGCGGTGGCCGGGCGTTTGGCCAGACGCTGCGCCAGTGCGTAGGTCGTCAGCGCCTCACTGCCGGCGTGGTAGCGCGCGGAGTTGACGCTGTGACGGACGAACTGCGCGAACGCCTCCAGCTCGTCCGCGAACGGGTCGTACGCGTCGGCATAGCCGGTCATGTCGCGCACCTCGGCCGGCGTTAGGGCGTCGCCGCGCACCAGCGAGGTCTCGTTCGCCACCGCCACGTTCGTCAGCTCGACGAACTCCGGCGGTACGGACGCGGCGTTGTTCAGGCGCGACCGCTCCTGCGGCAGCAAGTTGATGATCAGGCGGGGGATCATCGCCCGCATTTTGCGGAGCTCCTGCAGGCGCGCCTGCGCGAATTCGATGTGGGAATTGGACGGGGCCACAGCGGTGGACACGGCGTTCGGTCCGGCCGTGGATACAACAGTCTCTTTCGTGCTCATGACGAGCTCCTTTTCTTTCTTTTTCGATCTGTGCGGTGTGCAGAGCAGGCAGATCAAAAGAGAGGAGGAGCGCGCCCCTGCGACGTGCGTCGGGGAACAGTGAGGGCGCTTGGACGGCGGGTGCGCCGTCGTCTCTGAAGAAGGGGCGCAATGCGATCGATCACGCGCGGCTGGCGTGTACACAGGAATGCGCGGATCGGGGCCGGACGGGGAATACGAATGAGGCGCGGGCGCGGCGGCAACGAGCGTTCCGGCCGGATCTCACCCGTCTCGAGGCGGTGCAGCACGTCCCTGTGCAGCGTGTGGACCTCGTCCGCAACCTCGGCGATCCATTGTGCAACCTGGACAAAGCGGCCGGTGGCCTCCATGAGGTATACCGGGGCGTCACCCGCGTTTTCGGGACGGCGGGCAATGCAGCGGTTGGTCTTGGCCAGACCGTTCACCGCCCGCATCAGCCGCTCCGAGGCCACGATCAGGCGACCGGAGGCCTCGTCGAGGTCGCGCGAGATATGAACGGGCCGCTGGTGCGCGCAGCGCTTCGAGTTGGCCACCGTGCGGAGGGTGGAGTAAATCAGGCGGAGCGAGGCGTCAATGGAGCGGTTGACGCGGTCGAGCGGACGGCGCCAGTCTCCCGGCCCGCCGCGTCGTACGCGGCGCGGGTCCCGGCATGTGCCGGTGGCGCCTTGTGGCGCCGATGCTGTGCTCGGTCTCGCCATAGAGGCCACGGTGCCACAGTGCGCCACAATGCGTCAATACACCGGATGAAATTGTGACATTGTGAACATCGCGAATATGGCCGTTATTGATTAAAGCGATTATTAATACTGCTCCGCCTCCGTCCATCATTGATGACAGTGGCCATGAACGATCACTGATTTCCCATCAACAGTGACCATTTCTCCATCAATGATGACGAGCCAGCGATCGACGATCAAGGAGATGGTTCCGACGTTGAAGGAAGTGACTATCAACGGTCAAGGCGATGCCCATCAACGTTGATGGAACTCACTATCAACGATCAAGGCGACGCCCATCAACGTTGATGGAAGTCGCTATCAACGATCAAGGCGATGCCCATCAACGTTGATGGAACTCGCTATCAACGATCAAGGCGATGTCCATCAACGTTGATGGAAGTCACTATCAACGATCAAGGCGATGCCCATCAACGTTGATGGAACTCACTATCAACGATCAAGGCGATGGCTATCAACGGAAGCGAAGCCGCTATCGACCACGAGGGAGGTGCCTGTCAAACCGGATGAGGAATCCGCGACGATGAGGGAACGGCCGTCGACGGTGAAGGAAATGGTCATGAACGATTGCAGCCGCTCGGTCATCGATGAACGAGATGCCGGTCCACGATGACGAGGTGTGGACTCGCGCCTCAGGGATCCGCGTCAACCGGCCACGCCTCGCGCCGCGGCGACTTTCGGTGTAAATTCTGCCCCTCCACCCGTCCATCCAGGCACCACACGAGACAAAGGAGAATCGAATGCATCGAGCTTTGATCGCCGGAATCCTCGTCTCCCTCTTCGCCCTGCCGCTGTTTGCGGGCAAATCGAGCTACCAGTACTTCGCCGTCGGCAACCAGAACGACGTCGTCACCACGACCACCGCGGGCACGGTGCTGATGGGTGGCGGATCGGACGTCGATGCCGCCTTTCAATGGATGATCGGCAAGTCGGGCGGCGGCGACTTCGTCGTCATCCGCACGACCGGCACCGACGCTTACAACCCGTACATCTACGGGCTCGGCACGGTCAATTCGGTCGAGACGCTGATCATCCCCTCGCGCACCGCCGCGGCCGACCCGTTCGTGGTCGCCAAGATCCGCAATGCCGAGGCGCTGTGGATCGCCGGCGGCGACCAGTCGACGTACACCAGCAACTGGAAAGGCACCCCGGTGGCCGACGCGATCAACTACGTCGCCAACACCAAACGCGCGCCGGTCGGCGGCACCAGCGCCGGACTGGCCGTGCTCGGACAATTCATTTACACCGGCGCGGCCGGCTCGGTCACCTCGAGCCAGGCGCTCGCCAATCCCTACAACCGCTATGTGACGCTCGATCGCGATTTCGTGCAGATCGCGCACCTCGGCGGCGTCATCACCGACTCCCACTTCGGCAGCCGCGACCGCCTCGGCCGCCTGGTGACGTTCCTGGCCCGCATCATCAAAGACGGCTGGGCCTCGTCTGCCCGCGCCATCGGCGTCGACGAAGCGACCGCCATCCTCGTCGAGCCCACCGGCGCCGCCACACGCGTCGGCAGCGGCGCGGCCTACTTCATCAGCTCTGCCGGCGTCCCTCAGGTCTGCGTTTCCGGCTCACCACTGACGTACACCGCCCTCCCGGTCTACAAAGTGAGCGGCGCCGCCACGTTCAACCTGTCCACCTGGACCGGCAGCGGCGGCACGTCCTACACCGTGAGCGCCAACGCCGGCGCACTGAGCTCCAGCAACGGCTCGATCTACTGAGCAGAACGCACGCACTTGATCCTCGGATGAGGGAACGACGGGGGGCCTCCGGCGGCCGGGGCCAGGGGCCCCGGACCCCCATTGGTTGGCCTAGCCTCCGCGACACTCGGTCGCGAGATCCGAGGCTGCGCTCGCGGACCGGACCTAATATGAGACATGCGAATCACTCTGGTCATCTCCACGCTCGACGGCGGGGGCGCGGAGCGCGTCGCTGCGAACATGGCCAATGACTGGGCTGCGAAAGGGTGGGACGTGACCATTCTGACCACAGACTTTGGCGGTCAGTCCTCCTGTTACACCCTGCATCCGCGTGTCACGCATCTCGATCTGAAAAGTCCGCGGTTCGATCATCTGCCGAGCGACTGGAAGCGATCGGCGCCGGTCGTCGGCTTGATCGACAGTTGTTCTCAATCGGAGCGAGAAGTTCTGATACCGCGGGCGACTGCAATCCTGAAGCTGCGAGGGGCGATCTCGAGCACAGCACCGGAAGTGGTGATTTCGTATATCGACCGGACGAATATCCGCGTGCTCGCGGCCACTCGCGGCCTGGGCTTGCCGGTGATCGTCAGTGAGCAAATCGATCCGCACGAGAGTTTCATCGGCGCGGAATGGGAGCTCCTTCGCCGCCGCCTTTACCCACAAGCGAGTCATGTCACCGTGCTGACGGAAGAATCGCTCGACTACTTTTCATCGCTTGCGGGCATTCGAGGCCGAGTCATTCCGAATCCCGTGACGCCGCCTCCCTTTTCGAGCGCTGACGAAATCTCGCGGCAGAAGAACGGCCGGCTGCTGCTGGCCATGGGCCGGCTGGACCATCAGAAAGGCTTCGACCTGCTCCTGCGTGCGTTCGCTCTGATTGCGGAAAGGCATCCCGGCTGGACGCTGGAGATTGTTGGAGAGGGGCCGGTTCGCCCTTACCTCGAATCGTGCGTTCAGAATCGTGGACTGGCAGGACGCGTGCGCCTGCCGGGGTTCACACGCCGCCCCTTCGATGCACTGCGCCGCGCCGATCTCTTTGCAATGTCATCGCTGGACGAAGGCTTTCCCAATGTGCTGCTCGAAGCGATGGCCTGTGGCCTTGCGGTCGTGAGCTTCGATTGTCCGAGCGGGCCACGCCACATCATTCGACACGGCATCGATGGAATCCTCGTCCCGCCGCGCGACGCGGAAGCGCTGGCAGCGGCTCTGGACCATCTGATGGGCGATGAAGCCGAGCGCCAGCAACTCGCCGCAAGAGCGCCGGAGGTCACCGAGCGTTTCGGCATCGAAACGATCATGCGCATGTGGGACGCGCTGCTCTTCGACTGCGTGAAGGCTGACCACTCCAGGCCGGCGCCAGGGTTGACCGAGCATACCTGAGGAGCCAGGCGAAAACGCGCATTACGGCCCCACTCGCGAGTTGCGTCCAGATCGCCCCGACGATGCAGTATCTGATTCTCGAGAGACAAAACACTTCATCGCTCAACAGCTCAACAGCCCCCCTCCCCTGTCACTCCTCCTGATTGCGCGCCCGCAGCAGTTCGGCGTCGTCGACCGGGGCGTCGACGTCGGAGGTGCCGCCCATGGCGCTGTCGGGGCGGGCTTCCTCGGGGATGTTGATGAGCTGCTCGCGATTGCGGGCCTCGGCGGCTTTGCCGACCTCGCTTTCATCGGGGGCGGCGATTCCCTGGGTGATCGATTCTCTGCGTTCGTCTGGCATGTGGGCTCACGTTGCAAGGACGGTGCGGGGCGGCGCGGCGGCAGTTCGCCGCGCGCGCCTGCGGCAGCCGTTACACCGCGACCAGCAGCGCCGTTTCGAGCTTCGCGTCTTCCGCCGGCGTCAGCACCTGCGAGGCGAGCTGGCGGATGAACCGGAAGAGTGGCTCGGGCGCGCCCTGCTGGATGCCGCCGAGGAACGACGCGCGCTCGGAGTGCGTCATGGCGGGGAGCATCCAGGTCAGGTAGCGGGCCAACTTCTCCGGCGGGAGGCTGCCGACCAGCTGCTGCTCGGCCTGGTGCAGGACTTCATCGGTCAGGCCGTGCCAGAGGATCGGGTTGATCTTCTCCTCTTCGTCGGCCATGTGCACGAGCAGCTCGCCGATCAGACGCGAGAGCTGGATGCTCCAGGCGTGGCCGCGGTCGGCCGCCTCAGGATCGTTCGGGTCGAGCTGTTCGAGCATCTCGACGAGGCGCGGCAGGCGCGCTTCCTGATCCTCGTGCTCTTCGGTCAGCTCCTGGTGGAGGGTCGGCGAGAGCTTCCGGAGCAGCGGCATCTTGAAGGTGTCTTCGTTGTGCGCGTGCGACGTCAGCAGCTCGACGATGTCGCGGACCTCGCCGCGGAACTCGCCGAGGGCGGTGGCGTCGGTGAAATCGAGACGGCCGGACTTCTGGATCAGGTCGAACATCATCATCCGGATGCCTTTGTGCACGTTGCGGTAGAGATCGAGACGGCCTTGCATGGTGTGTGTTTCCTCCGCCGCGCATTGTGAGGATCGGCCGGGAGCGCCGTTCCTAAGAGGTCGCTAGGCGGAGCTGAAAAGATCATCACAAACGACCGCGCGGTGGGCGCAGCCTCTCCCACCGATCCTAAAAAGACCCTAAAATGCCCGCCGCATCATGGCCAATGAACGTCTCTCCCGCACTGTCGAGGGTGGCATGTCGGTCATCGTCGGGTCGGTCGACGCGAACGGCGTCGCCACCTGCTGCCGCGGCGTGGCCATCTCCACGTCCGACGACTTCGACACCGTCACGGTCTACCTCCCCGTCGCCACCAGCCAGGAAACGCTGGCCAACGTCGCCACGACGCGGCGGGTGGCCATCCTCTGCACCAATCCGCTCGATCACCTCTCCATCCAGATGAAGGGGCTCTCGCGCGGCGTGCGGGTGGCCAACGACTCGGAGCTGACCCTGGTCAAGGAGCGGCTCGAGCAGTGGGCCGACGCGCTCGACACCATCGGCGTCCCCCGCCGCGTCACGCGCGGCACCGCGCACTGGCCGGCCTTTGCCATCGACGTGAGCGTGGAAGAGGTCTTCGACCAGACTCCCGGACCGAAAGCAGGCAACGCGCTCAAATGAAGCTGTCCGACATCTCCCGCTGCTTCCAGGGCGTGATCCCGAGCATCATCGCCTCGAGCGACGCGCACGGCATGCCGAACGTGACGTACGTCAGTCACGTCTACCTGCTCGACGACCAGCACGTCGCCCTCTCCTGCCAGTTCTTCAACAAGACCCGGCGCAACCTGAGCGAGAACCCGGTGGCCACGGCCGAGGTGTACGACCCGCTGACGTACCAGGCCTACCGGCTGCGGCTGCGGTTCCTCCGGTCGGAAACGAGCGGTCCGCTCTTCGACACGATGTCGATGCGCATCGACGCGATCGCCTCGCACACCGGGATGACCGGCATCTTCCGGCTGATCGCGGCGGACATTTTCGCGGTGGAGAGCGCGCAGCGCGTCGACGGGTTCCTCGTGGCCGCCCCCCCCGCGCCGGCCGACGAGATCACCCTCGGCGGTCTGCGGACGGAGATCCGCGGCCTGCAGTGGATCTCGGAGCGGATCAATCGCGCGGAGGACCTCGAGACGCTGCTCGCGGCGGCGCTCGACGCGCTCGACGTCTACTTTGGCTTCAAGCACACCATCGTCCTCTTCAACGACGAAACCACGCGCCGCCTCGTGACCGTGGCCTGCCGCGGGTATGGCGGCGGGGGCGTCGGCGCCGAGGTGGCGTACGGCGAAGGACTGGTCGGGACGGTGGCGCAGCAACAGAAGGTGCTGCGTCTCTCCGGCCTCGACGCCGGGTTCCGCTACAGCCGCGCGCAGCGGAGGGAGACGGGGATGCCGGTCCGCCCGGAGATCCCGCTGCCGGGACTGCCGGATGCGCAGAGCGCGCTGGTGATCCCGCTGTCGGTGGGCGACCGGCTGATCGGCGTCCTGGCGGCGGAGAGCCGCGATCCGATGGGGTTCGGCGAATGGGACGAGGCTTACCTCGGCGTGATCGGCAATCAGATCGCGCTCGGCATCGACCGCATCGTCGAGCGCGGCGCCGAACTGGAGCCCGACGTCCCGGCGCCGGTGATCCCGATCGCCGCGCCGCCGCGCGCGCGCCTCGGCCCGAAACGAACGCTGACCTACTACGCGGGCGACGAGTGCGTCTTCGTCGACGGCGATTACCTGATCCGCAACGTCCCGGCGCGCATCCTCTGGAAGCTGCTCGGCGAGTGGAAACGCGCCGGCCGCACCGAGTTCACGAACCGCGAGTTGCGGATGGACGACTCCCTCGGCCTGCCGGAAGTGAAGGACAACCTCGAATCGCGCCTGATCCTCCTGCGGCACCGGCTGGAGGAAAAGACCCCCGGCGTGCGCATTGTTCCAACCGGCCGCGGCCGGTTTGCTTTGGTGGTCGAGTCGGATCTGGAGCTGGTGCAGAAGTAGAGAAAGAACGAGCGATGAGCGATGAGCGTCGCCGACGCGCGAGCGGTTCATCGCTCATCTCTCATCGTTCATCGCTCCTGTCGGCTCCCCAGGAGCCAACACCCAACAGCCGTTCTGCTACAATCCGCGCGCCCGAAACGCCCCCCTTCAGGAAGAGGAGTGTGTACGCACCTCCCGGGGTCAGTCTCAGCCACAACACGGAGGAATCATGAAGTCCTGGTACATGCGCGTCCTCATCGCCGCGCTGATCGGCACGCTCGCGCTCTGCGGCGTGGCCTCTGCACAAGAGTCCCACCCGTCCGCGGATCCCGCGGTCGCGGCCGATTCTTCGAAGCTCGCCGGTCATCCGACCGAGCACAAAAGTGAAGCCGACCTGGTCCTGCCCGATCTCGGCTCGGTCCAGTTCCTCGGCATGGGCGGCGATCGCCTGCTGATGGGCGGCCTGCTGGTCTGCCTGCTCGGCCTCGGGTTCGGCCTGTTCATGTACGTGCAGCTCAAGGCGCTGCCGGTGCACCGGGCCATGCGCGAGATCTCGGAGCTGATCTACGAGACCTGCAAGACCTACCTCGTCACGCAGGGGAAGTTCATCCTCCTGCTGGAGGTCTTCATCGGCGCGATCATGATCGTCTACTTCGGCGTGCTGCGCGGCTTCGAGCCGGTGCGCGTCGCGATCATCCTCGGCGCCTCGCTGGTCGGTATCGCCGGCAGCTACGGCGTGGCGTGGTTCGGCATCCGGATCAACACCTTCGCCAACTCGCGCACGGCCTTCGCCTCGCTGATGGGCAAGCCGTTCCCGACCTACTCCATCCCGCTCAAGGCCGGTATGTCGATCGGCATGCTGCTGATCTCGACCGAGCTCGTGATCATGCTGCTGATCCTCCTCTTCGTGCCGCGTGAGTACGCCGGCGCGGTCTTCATCGGCTTCGCCATCGGTGAGTCGCTCGGCGCCGCGGCGCTGCGCATCGCGGGCGGCATCTTCACGAAGATCGCCGACATCGGCTCGGACCTCATGAAGATCGTCTTCAACATCAAGGAAGACGACGCGCGCAACCCCGGCGTCATCGCGGACTGCGTCGGCGACAACGCGGGCGACTCGGTCGGCCCGACCGCCGACGGATTCGAGACCTACGGCGTGACCGGCGTCGCGCTCATCACCTTCATCCTCCTCGCGGTCACCGATCCGACCGTCCAGGTGCAGCTCCTGGTCTGGATCTTCGTGATGCGCGTCCTGATGATCGCCACCTCCGCGATCTCGTACTTCATCAACGAAGGATTCGCGAAGGCGCGCTACGGCAACGTCGACAAGATGAATTTCGAGGCGCCGCTGACGTCGCTGGTCTGGCTGACGTCGATCCTCTCGGTCGCCGTCACCTACGCCGTCTCGTACGTGCTGATCCCGGAGCTGAACGGCGACACGTCGATGTGGTGGAAGCTCTCCACCATCATCACCTGCGGCACGCTGGCCGGCGCGATCATCCCGGAGCTGGTCAAGGTCTTCACCTCCACCGAGTCGCGCCACGTGCGCGAGGTGGTCACGGCCTCGCGTGAAGGCGGCGCGTCGCTGAACATCCTCTCCGGCTTCATCGCCGGCAACTTCTCCGCGTACTGGACCGGTCTGGCCATCGCCGGCCTGATGGGCGTCGCGGCCTGGATCGCCGGCACGTTCGCCACCGGTCCCGCGGCGCTGATGATCGCCCCCGCCATCTTCGCCTTCGGCCTGGTGGCCTTCGGCTTCCTCGGCATGGGGCCGGTCACGATCGCGGTCGACTCGTACGGCCCGGTCACCGACAACGCGCAGTCGGTCTACGAGCTCTCCACCATCGAGACCATCCCCGGCGTCGCCGAGGAGATCAAGCGCGACTTCGGCTTCATGCCGGCGTGGGAAAAAGGCAAGGAGTACCTCGAGGAGAACGACGGTGCGGGCAACACCTTCAAGGCCACGGCGAAGCCGGTGCTCATCGGCACGGCAGTCGTCGGCGCGACCACGATGATCTTCGCGATCATCGTGATGCTCACCAACGGCCTGACCACCGACATCGACAAGCTGTCGCTGCTGCACCCGCAGTTCCTGCTCGGCCTGGTGGTCGGCGGCGCGGTGATCTACTGGTTCACCGGAGCGGCGACGCAGGCCGTTTCGACCGGCGCCTACCGCGCGGTCGAGTTCATCAAGGCCAACATCAAGCTCGACGCCGGGGCCACACGAGCCTCGGTGGAAGACTCGAAGAAGGTCGTGGCCATCTGCACGCAGTACGCGCAGAAGGGGATGCTCAACATCTTCATGGTGATCTTCTTCTCGACGCTGGCTTTCGCCTGTTTCGAGCCGTTCTTCTTCATCGGCTACCTCATCTCGATCGCCCTCTTCGGTCTCTACCAGGCCATTTTCATGGCCAACGCCGGCGGCGCGTGGGACAACGCCAAGAAGATCGTCGAGACCGAGCTGAAGGCGAAGGGGACGCCGCTGCACGAGGCGGTCGTCGTCGGCGACACGGTCGGCGATCCGTTCAAGGACACCTCCTCGGTGGCCATGAACCCGGTCATCAAGTTCACCACCCTCTTCGGCCTGCTGGCCGTCGAGCTGGCGGTCGAGATGAACCGCGCCGGACAGGGGCGGCTCACGCTGATCCTCTCGGCGGTGTTCTTCCTCATCTCGACGTTCTTCGTCTACCGCTCGTTCTACGGCATGCGCATCGGCACCGCCGAGACGGACGCGCACGCGACGCACTGAGCAGCCTCATTTCAGTCCACACGGAATGCCCCGGGGTAACCCGGGGCTTTTTCGTTCACACGTAAAGGAGAATCTCGATGAAGAAAGCCACTCTGCTGATCCTGCTGCTGCTCGCCGCCGTGACCGCGTTCGCGGGCGAAGTCGTCAAGCGCGGCGCGCCGATCGCGAGCGACGCCAGGGCGATTCCGTTCGCCGAAGTGCTCGCACAGCCCGACCAGTACACGAAGACCCCGGTCGTGATCGAAGGCCTCGTCGAAGCCGCCTGCACCAACAAAGGCTGCTGGATGCAGGTCGTCCCGGAGGCCGGCAAGAGCGGCATGCGCGTGACCTTCAAGGACTACGCGTTCTTCGTCCCGAAGGACTCGAAGGGGATGGCCGCGAAGATGGAAGGCGTCGTCACGGTCAAGACGCTGTCGAAGGAAGACGCGGAGCACCTCGAGGGGGAGGGAGCGAAGCTGAACCGCAATGCCGACGGCACGGCGCGCGAGATCTCGTTCGTGGCGACCGGCGTCGAACTGAAGAAGTAAATCGCCAGATTGAAGATCTGGACTGCGGTGGCAGCGCCACCGCTCTTTCACAGGCGCCGCTCCGCGGCATGTTGATAGCGGTGGCGTTGCCACCGCAGTCCAGATCAGGTTCGCGCGGCGTCAGCGATGGTGTAATCGACCATCGCGTCGAATCTCTCTCGCTGCGCGGCATAGACCCGGGCCATCACCAGCGATTCGCGATCGACGGCGCGGTCGACCGCCAGCACGCCGTCGAGATGGTCGATTTCGTGCTGCAGCAGTTCGGCCTCGCGGCGCCCCATCTCCCGCCATTCCTTCGGCGCGCCGGTCTCGTCGACGTACTCGAGCGAGATCGATTCGTGCCGCGCGACGCGCACGAGCAGGTCGGGGAAGCTCATGCAGTCATCCCACATGGTGAAGGTCTCGCCGCTGCGCCAGGTGATGACCGGGTTCACGACGAAGAACGTACCGGATCCGAGGTTCACCGCGATGAAGCGCCTGGCGATGCCGATCTGCGGCGCGGAAATGGCCCGGCCGAAGCCGTGTTGCGCGCGGAAGGCGGCCAACGTCTCCGCAAGCGCGGCCAGCTCGCTGTGATCGCACGATTCAACTTCCGCGGAACGGACGCGCAGGCGGGGATCGCCGAGCAGAAGAACGTCAGGCATGGGTCACATTGGCTCCGGTGGCGATCAGCACAACGCTCTTGCCGCCCAGCTTCATCCGCAATGCCGCGGCGAGCGGCGCGGCACCGGACGGCTCGACCAGAAGATGCGCGCCGAGGGCCATGCGCCGGGCGGCGGCGAGCAGCTCCTCGTCGCTGACCAGCAGCGCCTCGTCGACGTGCTCGACGAGTGCATCGAGCGCGAGTTGCGCCGGCACGCGGCAGATCAAGCCGTCCGCGACCGTCTGCGCGGGACGCTCGATGGCACGGCGGGCCAGGAAGCTTTCGGTCATGGCCGGCGAGCCCTCGGCCTGCACGGTGATGATGCGCGCGTTGGGGAACTGCGCTTTGATGGCGATGGCCACGCCGCTCGCCAGCGAGCCGCTCCCCATCGGCACGAGCACGACGTCGATGCTCTGCAGTTGCGTGGCGACCTCCAGGCCGACCGTGCCCGCCCCTTCGATCACGCCGAGCGATTCGCCGTCGTCGACGAACGGCAGGTCCTCGTCGCGCGCGAAGGCGATGGCCACCTCCTTCGCGGCGTCGAGATCGTGGCCGACCTCATGGATCGTCGCGCCGAGGAGCTCGATCTTGGCGCGCTTGGTCGGGTTCGGCGCAAGCGGGAGAAAGACGTGCGCCGGCATCCCGAGCTGCGCCGCGGCCCACGCCACCCCCTGCCCGTGATTGCCGGTCGAGGAGGTGACGACGCCGCGCGGACGCTCGCGCCGCAGCAGGTCGGTCAGCGCGCCGCGCCACTTGAACGAGGCCACGGGCGAGACGGTCTCGTTCTTGACGTAGACGTCGGCGTCGAGGTCGCGCGAGAGCAGCAGCGCGCGGACGAGCGGCGTCGGTTGCGCGTACGCGACCAGGCGTGACGCGGCATCGCGGATGCCGTCAACCGTCGGCTTTTGCGTCGGCTTTTGCGTCGGCTCTTTCGTCAGCTCGTTCACGGCGCAGATCGTAAGCGATCAACGCACCCGCACCTGCTCGAAGAAGCTGATCAGCTTCGGCGAGAACGCCCGCTGGTCGAGGCGCAGCCTCGGATTGCGCTGCAGGGCATGGCGAAAGTCGGAGGTGGCGCCGGCCAGCAGCGTGTCGGGCGCGCGCGAGAGCATGGCCCGCGTGTAGCGCGCGCAACCGCGCAGCAGGTACGCCTCGGGGCTCGGTGCTTCGGTGACGATCTTGGTGAGGAGTTGCTCGGAGGTGTCGAGATCGCCCGCGGCGAAGGCGCGATACGCGGTCTGGAGGCCGGCTCGTGCGTCGCCCGGCTCGTCGACCGGCTGGGACAGCGCGGCCGTGGCGGCAGCGGCAGCGCGCAATTCGGTGATCCGTTCGAAGAGCGTCCGCTCGCGCTCCGCCGCTTCTTTCCCGATCTGCTGCAGGTCGCCGTCGCGCCCCTTCGCGCGCTCGAGACGCTGCCGGATGCGCTCCGATTCCTTCTCCTGCGCCTTGAGAAACGCCAGGATCTCGCTGCTCCCGCGGTGGTCGCGCGCCGCTTTCGTCAACGCGGCGCGGTACTTTTGAAAGTTCACCCGCGCGGAGACGCTCGCTTCCGATTCGACGTCCGCTTCAGCCGCGACCGGAGGAGGAGGCGCTTGCTGCACCACCACCGGCGCCGGCTTGCTTTCCAGCGGCACGGCCGTTTCGATCGGCTTCGACGGAATCACGGCCTGCTGCACGACCGGCCGCTGCGGCTTCGGCGCATTGGCGCGGGCGAGCTTCAGCGCTTTCGCCTCTTCGGCCGCTTTCGAGAAGAGCGTCCAGGCCTGACCGGCCGTCTCTTCGGCATTCCTGTACGCGTCGATGCTCGTGCCGGCTTTGCTGAACTGCGCGAGCGCTTCCTTCAGCTTGCGGTCGGCGGAGCGGTAGGTGTCGGTGCGATCGCCGCCGGCGGAAAGCGCCTCGACCTGCGTCGCCAGCGCGCGGCGGATCGCGGCGTCGGCCTGCGACTTCGGCTTCTTCGCGGCCCCTTCGGCATTGCGCACTTTTTCGGTCTGCGCGCGCGCGATCCAGTCTTTCATCCCCGCGTAGTACTCGGTGCGGCTGATGACGCCCTGCTGCTCGCTGATGCTCCACTCACGCAGCGCACCGTCGACGTCGCCGAGGTTGAACTTCGCGATCCCGAGCCAGAAATGCGGCACGTACGTGATCAGCGAATTGCCGGCCCGCACACCGATGCCTTCATTCGGCGTCTCGCTGATGGCCTTCTGCAGCGCCTCGGCCGCGGCGGAGTAGTTCTTCGCGTTGACCGCTTTCAGGCCGCGCGCATAGGCGTCGAACCACTTTTCCGGCGCGGCATACGCGACGGTCGCAACCAACAGAATGACAACCAGTCGTTTCATCGGCGGCCTCCGAAGCTCGGCAGCGATGCGCCGGCGGGATCGGCAAAGTGAACGTTGAGCGTCGCCTCACGGCCGGCCGTGATCTCGACCGTGCGCGTGATCGGCTGCGGAAAATCGGGATGTGACAGCGTGACCTCGTAGCGGCCGGGCGCGAGATCGATCGGCGCCGGCGTGACCAGCGGCGCTTTCATCTCGATCGATTCACCGCTCTCCACGTTGCGAATGCTGGTGACGTTCGCCCACGGGTAGGCGTTGATGGCCAGGTGCGACGCGGCCACCGGAATGGTCTCGCGCGTCGCGACCACATCCACGCTTGCCTCCGCGCGTTTGCGCATCATCACCCAGCCGCCGATGAGGAGCGCCACGAGCAGCAACGCCGCCATGGTCAGGAGCGGCGAACGGCGTGAGCCGGGAGCGGGCGCATCGCGGGTCGGCTCCGGCGTCGGATAGGTGCGCAGGCGTTGATCGGCCGGTCCGGGCGCGGGCGCGGGCGCATCGATCTTCGTGACAATGGTCGGCGCTTCGCCCGACACCGACATCACCGTCGCGGCGTCGGCGTCTTTCCCCTCTCGTGGCGCGACGCGGGTCGCTTCATCGGTGAGCTCCACCGCGACCGGAAGGGGCGGCGGCGCGCCGGCCGTGTCGTCGAGGGTGGCCGCGATCTTTTCGATGGCCTGGGCGAACTCGCGCGCGGTGGCGAAGCGTTTGGTGCGGTCTTTCTCGAGCGCGCGGAAGATGATCGCCTCGAGCTCCGGCGGAGCGCTGACGCTCGGATTGGTCTCGCGCAGCGCCCGCGGCTGATGCGAGGCGTGCATCATCAGGAAGGCGTGCGGCGTGTCGGCCTGGAACGGCGGGACGCCGGTCAGCATCTCGTACAGGACGATGCCGAACGAATAAAGATCGGCGCGCCCGTCGATGCGCTCCGTCGGCGGCAGCATGCCGAGGTGCTCGGGCGAGCAGTACTTCCACTTACCGACGAACATCCCGGTCTTGGTCTTGTTGTCCTCGTCGCCCGACTGCTTGGCGATGCCGAGGTCGATGATCTTGACGCGTTCCTCACCCTCGTCACCGTGGGTGATCATCAGGTTCTCGGGGCTGACGTCACGATGGACGATGCCGGCACGATGGATGGCGTCGAGGCCGTGCAGCGCCTCGATGGCCAGTTGCGCGGCGTAGCGGGGCGAGAGCGGGCCGCGCTCGTCGATCAGCTCGTGGAGGTTCGTCCCCTCGATGTACTCCCACACCATGTACCGCGAGCCGTCGTCGAGCGTGGAGAAGTCGTAGAGCGCGGCCACGCTCGGGTGATGGATCTTCGTCGCCATCCGGGCCTCGCGCGTGAAGCGCTCGTGCGCGCCGGGATCGGTGGCGATGTTCGAGCGCATCAGCTTGATGACGCGGATGGCGTTGAGGTGGACGTGGAGGACCTTGTAGACCTCCCCCATTCCGCCGACGCCGATGCGCGAAAGGATCTGATACTTGCCGTCGATCGGCGTCTCGAGCCACCGGCGGAGAAAGTCGGTGATCGGCTCGCCGCAGTACGGACAGGCTTTGTATTTCGGATCGATCTCCGATTTGCAATGAATGCAGAAGAATGGCATCGAGTTCCCGGGACGACGTTGGGTGTATCCGTAATTATATGATCCGGTTCGATGAAAGAGGCGACGTTTCGAGTGAGGACGTCCGCGCGCGAGCAGATTCTCCTCATCACCGACCGCGTCAATGACGCGCTTGCCACGCTCACGGACGCCGATGGGATCGCCACCATCGTCGTCCCGCACACCACCTGCGCGATCTCGGTCAACGAGAACGCCGACCCCGACGTCCCGCGCGATCTGGTCAAGGCCCTGCGCGCGATGATCCCGCCCGTCGCCTTTCAGCACAGCGAGGGGAACTCCGACGCGCACCTCCTCTCGATGCTGATCGGCTGCTCGCTCTCATGGCCGTATCGCGGCGGCAAGCTGGTGCTGGGGACGTGGCAGGGGATCTATTTTGTGGAGCTGGATGGGCCGCGGGAGCGGAAGGTGGCGGTGTACGTTTAGCTGAACCGCTCCGCCCGCCTCCGGCTGTGCGACCATCCGCGGCACGCATGACTTTTCAGACCGCCCTCACCCGCCAACTGAACATCGAGCTGCCGATCATCGGCGGGGCCATGTACCCCTGCAGTAATCCCGAGCTCGTCGCCGCGATCTCCGAGACGGGGGCGATCGGGGTCGTGCAGCCGCTGTCGCTCACGTACGTGCATGGCCACAAGTTCCGCGAGGGGCTGCGCTTCATCCGCTCGCTCACCTCGAAACCGATCGGGATGAACGCGCTGATCGAGGCCTCGTCGAAGACATACCACGAGCGCATGATCCGGTGGGTGGACGAGGCGCTGGAAGAAGGGATCCGCTTCTTCGTCACCTCCCTCGGCAACCCGCGCTGGGTGGTCGAGCGGGTCGGTGCCGCGGGCGGCTTCGTCTATCACGACGTCACCGAGCGCAAATGGGCGCTCAAGAGCCGCGACGCGGGGGTGCACGGGCTGATCGCGGTGAACGCCGACGCCGGCGGACATGCCGGACCGAGAGATCCGCGCGTGCTCTACGACGAGCTGGCGGACCTCGGCCTGCCGGTCATCTGCGCCGGCGGCGTCTCCGATGCCGCCTCGTTCCGCGCGGCCCTGGCCATCGGCTACGCCGGCGTGCAGATGGGAACGCGCTTCATCGCCACGACCGAATGCTCCGCGCCGGCCGACTACAAACAGGCCATCGTCGACGCGCGGGCGGACGACATCGTGCTGACCGAACGCCTCACCGGCGTCCCCGTGGCCGTCATCCGCAACGAGCACGTCATCCGCACCGGTACCAAAGCCGGCCCGATCGCGCGCTGGATGCTCCGCGGCCGCAAGACCAAGCACTGGATGCGGACGATTTACGCGTTGACGTCACTGCGCAGCCTCAAGAAGTCGCTACACGCTTCGAGCGGACGCGACGACTACTGGCAGGCAGGGCGAAGCGTGGCCGGAATCGACCAGGTGCTGCCGGTGGCAGAGGTGGTCCGGCGGATGACAGCGGGATAGGCGCGCCGCGCGATCTGGACTGCGGCAGCAACGCTGCCGCTCTTTGACACGCGGCGGAGCCGCGGCCGCTCCGCGGCTGTACGAGAGCGGTGGCGCTGCCACCGCAGTCCATATACCACCCCGGCCTACAATCGCCTGTATGGAAAAGTTCGACGTGGTGGTCCTCGGCGGCGGCACGGCCGGTCTCGTCACCGCCTCCGGCTGCGCGCGCCTGGGACGCAAGGTCGCGCTGATCGAGCGCGAGCAGCTCGGCGGCGATTGCCTCTGGACCGGCTGCGTACCGACCAAGGCGCTGGTGGCGAGCGCGAAGCTCGCCCATCAGATGCGCCACGCCGATGCGTGGGGGCTGGAGCCGATCGAGCCGCGGGTCACGCCGAAGTCGGTCATGGACTCGATGCGCGCGCGGCGGAAGAGCATCAGCCACCACGACGATCCGGAGAAGTTCCGCAAACTCGGCATCGACGTGATCGAGGGGATCGCGAAGCTCGTCTCGCGCAACGAGGTGGACGTGGCGGGGCGCAGGCTGGCGGCGAAGGACATCGTCATCGCCACCGGCGCGCGTACGTCGGTGCCGCCGGTGGAGGGGCTGAAGGAAGCGGGCTTTCTCGATCACGCCACGTTCCTCGCGCAGGACGCGTTTCCACGCGACCTGTTGATCCTCGGCGGCGGCTACATCGGGATCGAATTCGCGCAGCTGTTCGCGCGATTCGGCTCCAACGTCACGGTCGTCGAGATGATGGACGAGATCATCGCCAAGGAAGACCGCGCCGTCATCGAGCGGGTGCGCCAGCTGCTGCGCGACGAAAAGATCGAGCTGCACACCGGCTGGGCGGTGAAGTCGGTCCGGCGCGACGGGGCGAAGAAGATCGCCCGCATCGAGAACAACGCCGGCCAGTCGCGCGAGCTGACCGTCGACGAGCTCTTCGTCGCCTCCGGCCGCCGCGGCAACAGCGAGAACCTCGGCCTCGAGGAAGCGGGCGTGAAGGTGGAGCGCTCCTGGGTGGTGGTCGATGCGTACCTGCAGACTAGCGTCCCGCGCATCTGGGCCTGCGGCGACATCCACGGAGGGCTGCAGTTCACGCACGTGGCCGCGTACGAGGCGGTGAAGCTGGTCCGCAACATCCTCTTCCCCGGCAAGTCGCCCGTCGATTACACGCACATCCCGTGGGCGCTCTACACCGATCCGGAGGTGGCGCACCTCGGCATGACCGAGGCCGAAGCGCGCGCGAAGCATGGCGACGATGTGCGGGTCTACGAGGTGCCGATGCACGACGTCGACCGCGCTGTCGTCGATCGCACGGACGCCGGGCTGATCAAGATCGTCTGCGACGCGAAGGGGCAGATCCTCGGCGCGCACATCATGGCCGCCAACGCCTCGACCCTCATCGAAGAGATCGTCCTGGCGCGCCGCAAGGGGATGAAGGTCAGCGACCTCGCGCAGCGCATCTCCGCCTACCCGTCGCTCGCCGACGGCGTGCAGAAGGCAGCGTCGCTCTATTACGCGAACGTGGCAGAGAGCTGGGTCGGCGGCCTCGGCAAGCGAATCGCGCGGTGGGCGCAGTAGGGAACTGCTACTGTTCCCCCGATGAAGGCCCGCCTTTTCGCGGCTGTGACTCTGGCCGGCGCGATGGTCTCGCTCGCTGCCGCGACAGATCGGCCGGTGGTCGACCGGACCCGGAACGAGGTTCGCATCACCGCGCGTGTGCAGCCCGGAGCGATGGATCGGCCGTTCGGCGTGAAAGGACATCACGCCATCGTCTGGAAGGGAGGGCGCGCGAAGACGTGGGCGCTCTTCGTGGCCGACACCTCGGACCGTGACGTGCGCCAGGCGCTCGAGTCGCTCGGCGCGAAAGCGGGCGAGAACCTGACCCCCGCCTCGTGGAACGAACGGGAGAATCCGCAGAGCCCGGAGCCGGACAAGCGCGTGGCCGGCACGCACATCGAGGTCTTCGTCGAATGGAAGGGCTCCGGCGGGCCCGTCCCGCTGGCGCAGCTGATCGACGAAAAAGGACACGGCAAGCCGCTGATGGACTTCCGCTACGGCGGCAACCAGGCCTGGCAGAAGGATTTCAAGAGCGGGTGCATCGTCTGTCTCTACTCCTGCCCCGGCGGCGCCATCGGCAATCACGCGCATCCGATCCGCGACTACGTCCGCGACGGGGTGGTCTACCGCGCCAAACGCACCGCACTTCCGCGCGCCGGAACGCGCGTCACCATCATCCTGAAACCAAGAATGGAGGCTTCATGAAGAAGTTGGCAGTTCTCTCCCTCGCCCTGCTCGCCGCCTGCGCGACGATGGGCAATCGGCCTACCGCGACGGCGACGCTCGCTCCCACCGCGAACAACACCGCCAGCGGCACGGTGCGCTTCGTCCAGCTCGCCGACGGCAGCGTCGACGTGACGGTCGACCTGGCGAACGTCCCGGCCGGCGTACACGGCTTCCACGTGCACGAAAAAGGCGATTGCGGCGACAACGGCAATGCCGCCGGCGGTCACTTCAACCCGACCGGCACGCCGCACGGCGCACCGAACGCCGATCCGAAACACGCCGGCGACTTCGGCAACGTGACGGCCGACGCGAGCGGCCGCGTGTCGACGCGCTTCAACACCCGCTCGGTCACCGTCGAGCCCGGGACGACCAGCGCGGTCGGTCACGCGGTGATCCTGCACGCGAATCCCGACGACCTCACCACTCAGCCGACCGGCAACGCGGGCGGCCGCATCGCCTGCGGCGTCGTGACCATGAACCCGTAGGCAACCGTTATGCAGACTGTGCAGCTCATGAAACACGCTGCATTTCTGCTTTCTGCTCTTCTCGTTCTCGGGGCGTGCGGCGGCGGGCCGCAAACCGGCGTCACCGCCGCTCCGGGAGCGGGCGCGGTCAACCTCACCATCGAGCCGAATCCGATCGTCGCCACGCACGCCTCCGGCAATATGTACAACTTCCCGTTCGAGGTGATCGTGCGTGAGACCGGCGGGCGCCCCATCACCGTCACGAGCGTCACCGCGGAGCTCTTCGGCCCCGGCGGCATCAGCGTCGGCCAGGAATCGTGGGACGCCGGGCGCATCCGCGGCATGGGCTACAACACCAACGTCCCGGCCAACGGCGAGCTGCGCTATCGCTTCAGCCCCCGCCGCGAAGTGCCGGACGAACGCCTCTTCGGCAGCGTCCGCGCCACCCTGCGCGTCGAAGCGGTCGACGATCAGGGCGCCCGCACCAGCGCGAGCATCCCGGTGGGCGTGCGGAAGGGGTGAGCGGTACGGCTTGGGCTGTTGAGCTTACTCAGCTGTTCAGCTACTCAGCTGTTCAGCTATTCAGCTATTCAGCTGTTCAGCTGTTCAGCTGTTGAGCTATTGAGCGAGGAGTGTGAAGAGATTCTCAAACACTTCTCTCGCTCAACAGCTCAATAGCTCAACAGCTAACCGGGCGAAACACGGGTACCGGAGCGATCGACGGGATCCTGAGGCCGTCGGAGGGCTGTTGAGCTGTTGAGCTGTTGAGCGAGGAGTGCGATGAGAGTCCAAACACTTCTCTCGCTTAATAGCTCAATAGCTCAACAGCTCAACAGCTGAACAGCTGAGTAGCTGAGTAGCTGAACAGCTGAACAGCTGAGCAGCCTTCAGCGCACCAGCACATACGTCGTGTTGCCCTCGTACATCCACGAGGCGAACGGCGTCTGGCCGTCGATACGCTCGAGGGTCAGGCCGTCGACGCGGCGCACGCGGCCGAGGTACCACTCCGGCCAGTTGATGACGTTCGAGTAGGTGCGCGGGGTGACGGCGTTGAAGTTCTGCATCACGATCGGGCGGCCCTCGAACCGTGCGGGCGTGCCGGGGGCAATCACGATCTCGCCTCGCATCGCGGCGCGGGTGGCCTGATCGATCCGCCAGGCGACCGTGCGGTTGTGGGCGTCGGCGAGGGTGATCGGGATCAGCAGGAGTGCGAGCGCGGCGGCGGCGAGGCGATTGCGCAGCAGCGGGATCATCGCCAGGAGGAGCGCGATCCAGATCGCCGCGGCGACGCGCGGGCCGGTGGGGGCGACGTTGAGCGGGAGGATCACCAGTGCAGCGACGGCCGGCGCGGCGAGATGCACCGCCGACCTGCGGAGCAGCACCGCTACGATGACGAACGGCAGCCACCAGAAGCGCCAGGCGATCGGCTCGCTGCCGTAGAACGAGAGCAGCGGCTGCGTCATCACGGCCAGGTTGTCGATCGCCGCGCCGAGCTGCGCGCGAACGTTCTCGAACGACATCCCTCGCCCGCCCCAGGTGGTGAGACCGGTCAGCGCCGCAATCTTCGTCGAGATCAGATAGAGCAGCACGCCGCCGGCGGAGAACGCGGCGCGCCGAACGTTTCGATCCAGCAGCCAGAGCGCGGGGAGCAATCCCGCGTGTACCTGATAGCCCGACACGCCGAGGGCAATCAGCACGACGCCGGGCGTCTTCTGGTCACGCATCAGCAGCAGATAGCCGCCGGCGATCAGCACGAGCGAGAGCACGTAGACGGCGCAGACGTTCCAGGCGACGAAGACGTTCCAGAGCGGATGCAGCGGCACGAGCAGCATCGGCCACGCCGGCAGGTTCACCCGCAGCAGAAATGCGCGCAGCAGCACGAGCAGGACCGCGGTGTAGAGCGCGCCGATGATCTTCGGTGCGATCGTCTGCAGATACGCGGGGCCGAACAGCCACTGCCACAGCGCCAGCTCGCCCCAGTTCAGGAAGCGGTACGACTCGAGATGCCCGCGCGGCAGGTGGACGAAATCGTCGGCGAACAGCGTCCCCGCCAGCAGCGGCGAGAGCCGCGGCAGGAGCGCGAGGGCGAATGCCGCGAGCGCGAAGAGCCACGCTCGCGACTTCGGGGTCAGTCGACCCATCTCGCGATGAAGAGGTTCGTCTCCCGCCCCTCGGGATTGGAGCGATTCGAGCCCCACACCAGCCACTTGCCGTCCGGGCTGAACATCGGGAAGCCGTCGAACGCGGGCGCGGTGGTGATCCGCTCCGCCTGGCCGCTGCCGTCTTTGCTGACCACGAAGAGGTCGAACTCGCGGCCGCGCGGATCGAGCACGTTCGACGAGTAGATGATCCGCTTGCCGTCCGGCGTGAAGAACGGCGCAAAGTTCGCCGCGCCGTTGCTGGTGATCTGCCTGGCGTTGCTGCCGTCGGATTTCGCGACGTACAGCTCCATCTTCGACGGGCGGACGAAGCCTTCCGCGAGCAGCTTCCTGTAATCGTCGAGCTCCGCCGCGTTCGAGAAGCGCGAGGCGCGCCAGACCATCTCCGTGCAGTCGGCGTTGTAGAACGCGCCGCCGTCGTAGCCGGGCGTGCGGGTCAGCCGCTTCACGTCTCCGCCGCTCTCGTTCATCTCATAGAGGTCGAGATCGCCGTCGCGCACCGAAGTGAAGAGGATCTTCCCTCCCTTGTGGCACCACACCGCTTCGGCGTCGTAACCGGGCGCGTTCGTGATCCGCTTCGCGTTCGTCCCATCGGCATTCGCCACGTAGATGTCGTACGACGGGTAAACGCCCCAGATGTACCCGCGCGAGCGATCCGGCGGAGGGGGGCAGCTCGCGTCCGCCGCCTCGGTCGACGCGTAGAGAATCCGGTCGCCGGCCGGGAACGCAAAGTAGCCGCAGGTGGTGCGCCCTTTGCCGCTCGACACCAGCTTCGTCTCGCCCGTCTCGAGGTTCATCACGTACTGCTGGTCGCAGCCGCCGCGCTCCGCCGTCGACTGGTAGATCAGCTTCTTCCCGTCGGGACTGAAGTACGCCTCCGCGTTCTCGCCGCCGAAGGTGAGCTGGCGGACGTCGGCCAGATGCTTCTCGCCGTCGAAGGTCTTCTCGAACGGCTTGCCTGCCTTGATGACGAGCGGGGCGACGCCGTGCGCGCCGCTGCCGGGGGCTGACATCGCACTGCGCGAGCCGAGCGTGGCGCGCAGCGTCTTCCGCTCGCTGCCGCGCAGCACCACCACGTCGATGGTCTCGCCCGGCTTGTGATCCTGCAGCGCGTAGGTCATGTCGTAGAGGTTGTCGATGCGCGTGCCGCCCATCTCCACGATCACGTCGCCGCCCACGAGGCCCGCCTTCGCGGCAGGGCTGCCGGCGCGCGCGTCCGCGATCTTGACGCCGCCGCCTGCCGACTCCATGGCCGAGTAGTCCGGGACGGTGCCGAGGTAGGCGCCGTAGCCGCGCGAGTCGCCTTCCATCGGCGGCGCGCTGGTGGCCTTGACGTACTTCGGCGTCACGTCGGCGCGGGCGATGGCCACGGCGGTGCGCGCGGTCATCTCCGCGACCTGCGCCACGCCGGCCATGTTGAGGTACTGCGCGTCGTCGTCGGGGGTGTGATAGCGGTCGTGCGTGCCGGTGAAGAAGTGGATGACCGGGACCTGCCTGCCGTAGAACGACATCTGGTCGGAGGGGCCGTAGCCGTCGCCGCTGGCCGCGACCTGCAGCGCGATCTCCTCGCCGACCTGCTCGAGCAGCGGCTTCCACTCGGCGGCGCTGTCGCTGCCGAGCGCGATCAGCTTGTTCTCGCGGAGCATCCCCACCATGTCGAGGTTGATCATCGCCACGACGTTGCTGGTGGGCACGTGGTTCACGTAGTACGACGAGCCGCCGAGCCCCACCTCTTCGGCGGAGAAGAGGATGAACACGATCGTGCGGCGGTTCTGCGTGTTGCGCAGGATGTCGCCGGCGCGTTTCGCGGCGACCAGGACCGCCGCCGTGCCGGAGGCGTTGTCGTCGGCGCCGTTGTGGATGGCGGTCTCGTTCGGACGCAGCGAGCCGCGGCCGCCATGCCCGAGGTGATCGTAATGCGCGCCGACGACCACCACTTCCTTTGCCAGTGCGCCGCGGCCCGGCAGGATGCCGGCCACGTTCTCCCCCTGCGCGAAGGTCGCCTTCACGTCGACGGTGCCGGAGAGCGTCGCGTCGAGGAGGCGCGAGCGGGGACGCAGCTCTTTGTCGACCTCGTTCTGGAACGCGGCCAGGTCGACCCACTTCGCGGCCACGGAGGTTTTGACCTGAAGGACCGGGATGCCGGCCGGGCTTTCGGGGCCGTCGTTCGCGAGCGCCGGCAGCTTGTCTTTCGCCTCATCCTGCAGCGGCCCGGTGACGAAGACCACCGCCACCGCGCCCCGCTCGCGCGCCTGCATCGCCTTGTAGCGCATGGCCGACCAGCGGCTCGGCTTGCGCCCCTCGAACGGTGACTTGTCGTCGCGCTCCTGCGGCTCGTAGCGCAGCATCAGCGCGACCTTGCCCTTCAGGTCGATCCCCTCGTAGTCGCGGTAGTTCAGCGACGGCGCGTCGATGCCGTATCCGACGAACGCGATCTGCCCGGCGAACGTGCCGGGGCTGGAGAAGCCGAGCGGCGTCCAGTCGTCGCTCTTCAGACCTTCGATGCGATTATTGGTGCCCGACGCCACCCCGGTCTTCACCGGGAAGCCCTGCCGGTACGACTTGCCGAAGGCCGGCTGCAGGCCGCTCGCGCGCAGCTCTTTCTCGATGTAATCCGCCGCTTTGGCCAGCCCCTTCGTACCGAGCCCGCGGCCCTCCATCTCGTCGGAAGCGAGGGTGCGGATGTGCGTTTCGAGCGGCGTCTGCGCGTGGAGCGTGAGCGCAAGAAGGGCGCTCGCGGCAAGGGTGAATTTCATGGAGCGAGCGTAGCATGCAGGGAGGCAGGCCACCGCACGCCGAAAACCAGGCCCTCGAGTCGGGTGAACGGTCCTTAAAGTTGAAGCGATCGTTCTTAAAGTTGAAGCGATCGTCCTTAAACTTTAAGCGTTCATCCTTAAAGTTGAAGGACGATCGCCCCAACGGGCGTGAGCTGTTGAGGAGGGTGAGCTGTTGAGCCGTTGGAAGTGTTGAGATTGCGGAAAGACAGACACTTCCTGCGGCTCAACAGCTCCTCACCCCTCAACAACCCCATCAGCGCACGGCCAGCCATGCGCATGTGGCACTCCTCCCTGCAAAGGAAGGAGTGCCACGGGAAGGAAGATCCTTACCCCTACCAGCCGAGAACGTACGAAAAAATGAGCGGCGCGACGATGGAGGCGTCGCTCTCGATGACGTGGCTGGGGGTGTCGACGCCGAGCTTGCCCCAGGTGATCTTCTCGTTCGGTACCGCGCCCGAGTACGAGCCGTAGCTCGTGGTGGAGTCGCTGATCTGGCAGAAGTAACCCCACAGCGGGACGCTGGTGCGCTGCAGGTCCTGGTGGAGCATCGGTACGACGCAGATCGGGAAGTCGCCGGCGATGCCGCCGCCGATCTGGAAGAAGCCGATCGAGCAGCACTCGCTGGTCTTCGTGTAAAAGTCGGCCAGCTCGATCATGTACTCGATGCCGGTGCGCACGGTGTGGACGTTCTTCACGTCGCCGGAGATGCAGTGGCCGGAGTACATGTTGCCGAGGGTCGAGTCCTCCCAGCCGGGGACGAACATCGGCAGGTTCTTCTCGGCCGCGGCAACCATCCAGGAGTTCTTCGGATCGATCTGGTAGTACTCGGCGATCGAGCCGTCGCGGAGGATCTCGTACATGAACTCGTGCGGGAAGAGGCGCTTCCCCTGCTGGTCCTTCTCCATCCAGTGCTTGAGCACCGCCGATTCGATACGCCGCATCGCTTCCCCCTCGGGGATGCAGGTGTCGGTGACGCGGTTCATGTGCCGCTCGAGCAGCATCTGCTCGTCGAGCGCGGAGAGGTAGCGATAGTGCGGCACGCGCTCGTAGGCGTCGTGCGCGACGAGGTTGAAGATGTCTTCCTCGAGGTTCGCGCCGGTGCAGCTGATGGCGTGGACCTTCTCCTGCCGGATCATCTCGGCGAGCGAAAGCCCGAGCTCCGCGGTCGACATCGCGCCGGCCAGCGTGACCAGCATCTTGTTGCCGGCCTCGAGATGCTTGTTGTAGTCCTGCGCGGCCGCCTTGAGGGCCGCGGCGTTGAAGTGGCGATAGTGGTGATCGATGAACTGGGTAATGGGGCCGGGCATGGTCGTACGTCCCTCCGTTCGAGGCGCGGATCGTACAACAGGCCGTTCCTCCGCTACTGCACCACCACCGGCACGCTCACCGTCCGCGCGTCGTTCGACCCGTTCTTGCGCACCGTCACGTCGACGGCGGTCATGCCGGGCACGACCTGTTCGAGGGCGAAGACGTACTTGGTGACGAACTCGGAGCGCGTCTGCGAGACCAGCTTCGCGTGCGGGGCGAAGGCCCAGGTCAGCTCGTCGGGCTCGGCGTTGTAGACGAAGACGGCGAAGAGGCGCGGCTCGCCTTTGCGCAGGCGGGCTTTCGCGGCGGGGATGAAGGACTCCCCGTCGATGACGAACGGATACGGCTGTTCGGCGGGCGCTTCGCTCTTGACCATGATCCAGTCGCCCGGCTCTTCGAAGAACATCGGCTGCAGGACGGCCACGTCGTATTCGTTCGGCACGGTGACGTCGATGCGCCGGAAGCCGCGTTTCTCGCTTTCGGCCACGCGCACGAGGCTCTTGACCGCGTAACGGCCGGGGGCGAGGTCGAGGGTGCCATAGAACTTGATGCCGCTCGCGCGCAGCTTCGGGCCGACCTGCTTGAGATCGAGCCGGATGCGCTGCTGCATCGAATCGCGGGCCACGCCGTCCTCGTCGAACGCGTAGACGAAGAGCTCTACCGTGGCGACGTCGTTCTTCGCGGCGCGCGCGAGGTCTTCGCCGGAGATCTCGAGGATCAGCGGCACCTCGCCTTTGACGTCGCCGGTCGGAAAGGCCGAGGCCAGCGCGGCCACGGCGATGTCGCTCTGCGGGATGTCGTTGAGGACGATCTCGGCGTTGGAGAGGGAGCGCTCGAGCGCGGTCTCGTTCGCCGCTTCGTAGTAGCCGCCGCGGTGATGCACCTTCGCGCCCGGGACATTGACCAGCTTCACGCGCAGCTGGTGAAACTCGCCCGGTTTCAACGCCGGCGCGCGGAAGCCGAGGACGTAGACCACCTGGTGCAGCTCGCTGAGGCGCTGGAATTCGCCCGAGATGTCGTTGGAATTGCGGAAGACCGTGCCGCCGGTGGAGTTGGCGAGGAGGAACAGGCCGTCGTTCGAGTTCACGCGCGCGCCGGAACGGGTGTCGTTCTGTACGCGCACGCCCTGAATGTCGACACCGTGCAGAACCACGTCGGCGCGGCGGAACTCCTCCGCCATCTCCCCCAGGACGGTCTGCATGTTGGCGTTGCCGAAGCGGATGTCGCTGTCGACCTGCCAGCTGCGTCCTTCACTGACGGCGGAGTTCTCGTCGTACTGCTCTTTTGCGGAGGCGACGTCCCGTCCCTGCACCAGCCGCGCGTCGAATCCTTCCGACAGCAGCACGAGGTGCTTGCGCCCGCGCATGCGCTGGAGCATCGAGGCGACCTGGCCAAAGAGCTCGAACTGCTTCTTCACGCGCAGGCGGCGGTGGGCATCGTCCATCTGCCCCTGGATGCGGTTGAAATCGGCGGCATTCTCCATCGATACGCCACGGCCGGCGCTCATATCCTCGCCGGCCCCTTCCGGCCCGCTGGAGGTGAAGGAGTCGGAGCTGGAGATGGCCAGCGGATCGTGCGAGCGGAAGTTGCCAGGATCGGCGATCGCCGCGGCGAGCAGATTGCGGTCGCTGGTGAATGCGGTCAGGAGGCGGAGGCCTTTGTCGACGTTGATCGTGCCGATGGCGATGAGGTCGCGCCGGCCGACGCCGCGCTCGACGAAGTCGCGGGCCGCCGCCTGTGCGCGGCCGAGGGACATCGGACTGGAGAAAGTCGTATCGAAGAGGATCAGGAAGTTGCGGCGGGAGGCGGGATTGAGCGGTGAGATGACCTTGTGCGTCTCGGCCGCGCCGAAGTCGATCGCCTCGAACGACTCGACGGCGCGCTTGCCGTCGTTTTCGTACACCTCGAAGTTCGCCCCGGTGAGACCGCGCACCGGCTTGCCGTCTTTGCCGATGACCGTGACCGGCACCTCGACGTAATTGATCGTGAGCTTCTCTTCGAACTGCGCAAAGGCCGCCACAGGTACGAGCAGGAACGCGCACAGCAGTCGCGTGATCGGGCGCATGAATATCTCCGTAACAGGAGATGGTACGCCCGGCGGCCGGAGGCGGGGTTACAAAGGTGTAGTTTTCAGCATCCCGTTGCGGAGGATCTTGGAGATCTCCCCGACGACCGCGTCCGTATCCTTCCCGAAGTGATCCTTGACCCCAAAGAGGATCTCGACGGTGAAGTAGTTGTAGAAGATGCGCGTGGCCAGCATGACCGTGGAAACGGGCGAAAGGCCGTCGGCCAGACGGGAGCGAAGCTTCTCCTCGAGGCCGTGCGCCTTGATGAAGGCGTCGAAGCGGTCGGCCATGTCGGCGTAGAACTTCCGCACGTGCGTGCCGTCGAACTCGACGACGTCGACGTAAATCAGCGCGATGTACTCGCGATAGTCGATGGTGATGTCGCGGACCGCGCGCCCCATTTCCTCGAGATTGTCGGGGAAGGTGCCGCTGGCCAGGGCCTGATTGAACGGAAAGTCGGGCTGGGCCATCGCCTGGAAATAGCGGTCCAGCAGGCCGCGGAAGATGGTCTCTTTGTCCGGAAAGTGGTGGTAGACGTTCCCTTTCGACAGCCCCGCCTCTTCGGCGATGTCGCGCACGCTCGTCGCGCCGTAGCCTTTGTGCGAAAAGAGCTTCAGTGCCGCGTCGAGGATCTGCTGCCGCGACTTCTCCGACCGTTCTTCCTGTGTCATCCGTTCGCTGATCTTATCGCGCTGAACGGCGGTCGAGGCTGGATCGTCACGCCAGTCTCCTCTTCAACTCCTCCTTGACCACCTTTCCATAGGGCGTGCGCGGCAGCGCGTCGAGAAAGACGAAGCGCTTCGGCACTTTGTATTTCGCAATGCGCAGGGTGAGGTACGAGGCGAGATCTTCTTCGCTGGCATCGCCGACCACGAATGCCACGCCGACCTCGCCCCAGGTGTCATCGGGGACGGCCACGACCGCGGCATCGGAGACCGATGGATGCGCGACCAGCTCCGCTTCGATCTCGGCCGGATAGACGTTCACCCCACCGCTGATGAACATCTCCTTGCGGCGGCCGGCGATGGTGAAGAACCCTTCCTCATCGCGGCGCGCCAGATCGCCTGTCTTCAGCCAGCCGCCCGCGTACGCCGCGCGGGTGGCCTCTTCGTCGTTCCAGTAGCCCTTCGAGACGTGCGGCCCGCGGATCCACATCTCGCCGATCTCGCCGGCCGGCACTTCGTTGCCGTCGCTGTCGACCAGCCGCACCTCGGTGAAGAGCATCGGTTTGCCGATGGAGCCCGGCTTGCGGAACGACTCCTCGACCGTCATGGTGAAGCAGTTCACCCCCACTTCGGTCATGCCGTAGCCCTGCTTGAACACCACGCCGCGCTGCTGGTACGCGGCGATGATGAAGTGCGGAAGCGGGGCGCCGCCGGAGATGAGCCAGCGCACGTGCGAGAGGTCGGCCGTCGCGAACTCCGGCGCGTCCATCAGCAGCTTCCAGATGGTGGGGACGCCGAGGATGACCGTGCAGCGCTCCGACTGCATCGTGCGCCAGACCTCGGTGACATCGAACGAGCGGTGCAGGACGATGGTCCCCCCCACCGAGAAGATGGGGATGAGGAACGCCGCCAGCCCGCCGGCGTGATAGAGCGGCGTGAAGATCGGCGAGACGTCGTCCTCGCGCAGCCCCCAGTTCACGGCGGTGTTGTAGCCGTTCCAGTAGAGCTGCCGGCGGGGGATCATCACGCCCTTCGGTTTGCCGGTCGTGCCTGACGTATAGAGGAGGCAGTAGGTCGATTCGGGATCGTGTGGGCGCGCATTCAGGGGGCCGCTTCCGCGCAACGATTCGATCGGCCGCGCATCGAGCTGCATCTGCTCCACGACCTCTTCGAAGCCCGGCCCGTAGAGCAACACCTTCATCCCGCAGTCGGCGGCGATGTGCGACAGCTCGTGCGCGGTGGCACGCGTCGACAGCGGTACGACGATCAGGTCGATCTTCCCGGCCGCGAAGAACGTGGCGATGAAGTCGATCGAATTGTGCGCGAGCAGGCCGAAGCGATCGCCCGGCTGCAAGCCGAGCGACTGCAGCGCGGCGGCGGCCCCTTCGGCGCGGGCGTTGAGCTCCGAGTACGTCAGCCGCTCGCCCGTTTCGACCGACACCAGCGCGAGCTTGCCGGGAGTGACGCGGGCGCGCTCGCTCAGGAGCTCGGCGTCAAACATTGGAGGAATCGCTCCGGCTGCTGCGTGTGCGGGATGTGCGCGGCTCCTTCGATCACCACCAGCTTCGACCCGGCGATCCCTTTGTGCAGGTCATCGACGTAGGAGCGCGGCACGACCCCGTCGTCGGCGCCCCAGACGATCGTGGTCGGCACCTTGACCTGGGCCAGCTTGCCGTCGGTGAAAAACGGCAGGAGTCCTGAGGCGAGCACACGCGCCATCGGTGTCTTGTCGTTCATCGCCAGCAGCACGTCGATGGCCCAGTCGGGCGTCGGCGCCTTCGGCCCATGCACCGCTTTGAGGATGCGGATCGCCTCTTCGCGGGTCTGCGCGAAAAGCGGCACGGCGGGAGGGCGTCCCAGGCCACCGCCCGATTCGAGCACGAGATGCTCGATCCGATCGGGATGCGCGAGAGCGTAGAGGATGCCGATCCATCCGCCCATCGAGCTGCCGGCCAGGGTGATCTTCCCCGGCGCTTCTTTCTCGATGACGGCGTGCAGCCGTTCGAGCATCAGCGGCATCGAGATCGGCCCTTCTTCCGGCGCGCTCTGCCCATGCCCCGGCAGGTCGAGCGCGATCACGCGATGGTCGCCGGCCAGCTTCGGTGCGACCGCCGCCCACGTGCCGGCCTGGTCGTTCACGCCGTGCACGAGGACGTAGGTTTTCTTCGCGGTTTTCGGCGCGGCCACGTAGTAGACCGTCCCGTCGAGCTCCCGTTTCTCGAGTCCGGCCGCTTCGAGGGCGGCGCGCGCTTTGGCGATCAGTTCCACTTGCGGGTTGTCAGCGGGTGGCAAAGAGGCGGGCCTCCTGGCGCGGCATGCGGAAGGCCGCCGCGGCCTGGTTGTAGCCGACACCCGATCCGATCAACACGACCAGATCGCCCGGCTTGATCTTTTTCGCTTCCAGCGCATCGTGCAGCGCCATCGGGATGCAGGCGGAGCCGGTGTAGCCCCACTTCTCCATCACCGTGTGCGTCTTTTCCATCGGCAAGCCGAGATTCTGCATCACCAGCTCGATGGTCGGACGGCGGACCTGCGTGAAGATCAGGAAGTCGATGTCGTCCAGCTCGAAATTGCCGTTCTTCGCCACCTGACGGACCAGCGCCGGCCAGCCGTCGTTGTTGATCTCCGGCGGGTAACGCTCGACCATCGTCACGTAGCCGCGGCCGGAGGTGAACGTGTCGGCGGTGAACGGCTCCGCGGTCCCGCCGGCCGGGATCAGCCACTTCTGCGCGTACGTGCCGTCGGCGCGGAAGGCGGCGGCGACGAAGCCCTGATCGTCGCCACGCTCCAGGATCGCCGCCCCGGCACCGTCGCCGTAGAAGAAGACCATCGGGTCGTTCTCGGCGGCGAGCTTGTGCATCATGTAGACGCTGACCACCAGCACGCTCTTCAGGCCCGGATTGGTGGCCATCAGCCCGGCCGCATTCGACAGCGCCGTCGGAAACGACGCGCACGCGCAGGCGACGTCGAAGGTGCCGGCGTTCTTCGCGCCGAGCTTCGCCTGCAGCACGACCGACGTGGCCGGCGTGATGTAGTCGGGTGAGTCGGTGCCGAGGATGATCAGGTCGATCTCCTCGGCCGTCTTGCCGGCTCGCTCCAGCGCCTGCTGCGCCGCGCGCAAGGCCAGGTCGGAGGCCGCCCAGTCGTTCGGCGCGTACCAGCGGCTGAGGATGCCGGTCGACGCCTCCATCTTGTCGACGAACTCCGGCGCGTTTCCGTTGAAACGGCTCCGGAGCATGTCGTTGGTGATCTCGGTCTCCGGCAGATAGCTGCCGGTTGCGACGATGTTCGCGTAGTTCATCAGGTCCCCATGACCAGCCCGCCGTCGACGCTCAGCACGGCGCCGTGGACGAACTTCGCCGCGTCGCTGGCCAGCCAGACGTACGCGTTGGCGATGTCGGACGGCTCGCCCATCTTCGCCAGCGGCGTGTGCGCGGCCATCGACTCGAGCACCTTCGGCGGCATGGCCTTGACCATCTCGGTGGCGATGAAGCCGGGCGCGACGCAGTTGACGCGCACGTTGAATTTGCCGAGCTCGCGCGCCCACGTTTTGGTGAAGCTGATCACCCCCGCCTTGGTGGCAGCGTAGTTGGTCTGGCCGAAGTTGCCGTAGAGGCCGACGATCGACGACGCATTGAGGATCACGCCACTGCCGGCCTTGATCATGTGCGGCGCGACGGCGCGCGTGCAGAGAAAGACACCTTTGAGATTGACCGCGACCACCGCGTCGAACGTGGCGTCGTCCATCTGCGAGACGACGGCACCGTCCTTCCACTTGATCATCTGTGCGTCGCGGACGATGCCGGCGTTGTTGACCAGCACGTCGATGCGGCCGTACTCGTCGATCACCTGCTGCGTGGCGGCATTCACCGACTCCGCGTTGGTGACATCGACCTTCGGAGTGCCGGTCACGTCCCACGACACGACCTTCGCCCCCTCGGCCTCGAATCCTTCAACGGTGGCGCGGCCGATTCCAGCCGCGCCACCCGTCACGATGACGACTTTGTCTCTGAGGTTCAGATCCACAGTCAGAAGACCCAGCGCAGTCCGAGCTGCAGCTCGCGTCCCGTACCGCCCTGTGGCAGCGTGGAGGTGTACTGGCCGAAGGCGGCGTTCGGAACGCGCGGCAGGTTCGGGTTCGCCGCGGTCGGACCGCTGAGGAACTCGCCCGCTACGATCGACTGCACGTCGTAGTTGGTCACGTTGGTGACGTTGAACGCCTCGGCGATCGCTTCCAGCGTGCCGAAGCCGCCGAGCTGGAAGCCCTTGGTCACGCGCAGCGAGAGCTGGCGGAACGGGGGCCCCTTCTCTTCGTTGCGGCCGACGCCTTCCGGACGATCGGAGTTCTTGCCGTCGCCGTTGAAGTCATAGCCGAGACGCCGGGTCCACGGCTGGCCCGAGCCGTATTCGTAGATCGGCGCGATGGTCAGACCGAACGGCGCCTGGAAGACACCGGAGAGGACGATGCGATAGCGCTCGTGACCGCGGGCGTAGCCGTACTCCGCCTCGATGTCGGCCGGATCGTTCGGGTAACCGGTCGGGAAGTCGGGGCTGAAGTCGTCGCTGACGTTCTTCTTGTCGGAGATGGTCAGCGAGGCCGTGATCACGTCGCTGCGGCGGAGATTGCCGTTGAGCGAGAAAACGAGCGCCTTGTACTCCGAGTGCCCGTCGTTCGTGTACATGTTGACCTGGTCGTACTGCGTGAACGGACGACGGCGGGTGGCGTTGCCGCTCCAGTTCACGTCGCGGATGACGATCTCCTCCTCGCCCTTCACGTACACCGCTTCGGCGTCGAAGAAGAGGCGGGTCGACGGCACGCGCATCGTGTAGCCGAGCGAGGCCTGCGTCGACTCCGGGTTGTGGTAGTCCTGCGAGAGGAGGGCGATGGCCGGCTTGGAGACGATGCCGGTGGTGGTCGGGTTGTTCGGGTCGAGCGCCAGCGCCGGCAGGCCGAACAGCGCGCCGTTGACACGCGTATAGGTCACGCGGCCGGTGACGCCGTTCTGCTGCAGCTCGGTGAGCGCCGGCACGAGCAGCATGCGGCCGGTGAACTTGCCGGCCCCGCCGCGGACGACGTTCGAGCCGTTGCCGGTCAGGTCATAGCTGAACGAGAAGCGCGGCTGATAGTTGTCGGTGTCGGCCTCACGCGCTTCCGGGATGAGCGGATGCGTGAATCCCTCGTTGTTGCCGTTCGTGTCGAGGTCGTAGCGGACGCCGAGGTTCAGCGTCAGGCGGTTGTTCGGACGCCACGAGTCCTCGAGGAACAGGCCATAGACATTGGTGTCGCTGGTGACGTCCGACGAGCCGACGCCGTAGGCATACGCCAGCGGAACGGCGCGCGTGTCGCCGAGGTAGAGGAAAAGACCGGTCTCGTAGGTGTCGAGGCGGAAGCGCTCCTCGATGTGCTGGAACGAGAAGCCGCCCTTCACGTCGTGCGAGCCGCGGCCGGTGGCGATGTGGTGATGCAGCGTGTCGCGGATCTCCCACGTGTCGCCGTCGCCGAGCAGGTCGCCGAGGATGTTGCCGCCGGTCTGGAGGGTATTGCCGCTCGAGAACCACTCCGCGACCGCGTCGGAGTTGGTCGGCTCGAAGAAGCGCCGCGTGCCGTACTGCACGCGCAGCTCGTTCGCCGTGTCGACGTTCACCGCCCAGTTGTGCTCACCGGTGACGTTCCAGTTCTTCCGCTCGAGGAGCTGGCCGTACGACTGGTCGGCCACGCCGCCCACGCGGAAGTTTTCCTGCTCGAAGTTCTCGTAGACCGCCTTGATGCCGCCGGTCATCGACGCGTTGAAATTCATGTCGGCGCTGCCGAAGAGGAGCGTCTGATCGATCGGCTTGCTGATGTCGGCGGCGTTGCCGGCGAACGCGCCGCGCGGGCGGAACAGCGTCACGTTGTCTTCATTGATCTTCTCGAGCGACGCAAAGTAGAAGGCGCGGTCGCGGACGATCGGACCGCCGACGGTAAAGCCGACCTGGTTGCGGCTGTAGTCGTCGTTCTCCGACACCGCCAGCGCACCCGCCTCGCGGAGGGCCGCGTCGCGGAAGAAGCCGAAGACGCTGCCGTGCAGGTCGTTTGTCCCCGACTTGGTGACGATCGAGAGCGCACCGCCGGCCGAGCCGCCGATCTGCGTGTCGAAGCGGTTGTTGATCACCCGGAACTCGCGGACCGCGTCCTGGCTGAAGCGGGCGCGCGCCAGGCCGTTCACCTGGTCGGTAGCGTCGACGCCGTCGACGAAGATGGTCGTGTTCGAGGCGTTGCCGCCCGCGCCGACGACCGGACCGCCGTTGATGAAGCGGAATCCGCCGCGCTCGCGCTGCACGCCGGGAGCGATGAAGGCGAGGTTCTGGAAGTCGCGATCCGCGACCGGCAGCGCGGCGATCTGCTCCGGCACGATGTTCGTCGACGAATCGGTCTTGTGGACGTCGACGATCGGCGACTCGGCGCTGACCGTGATCGTCTCCGACGCCGACGGCTGCATCAGCACGCTGACTTTCGCCTGCTGGCCGATACGCAGGGTGACGCGCTGCGCGTTGACGGGCGCAAAGCCCTCCAGCGCGAACGCCACCTGGTACTCGCCCGGCGAGAGGGCCTGGAAGCGCACCAGCCCGGTGGTGTCGGTCACGCCGGCCGTCTCGAATCCGACTTCCGGACGGGAGATGGTGACGGTGACGCCCGGAAGAGGAGCGCGGGTCTGGTCGAGTGCCGCGGCTTCGATCGACCCCTTGTCGATCTGGGCCAGAGCGGGCACGGCCATGAGAATGCACAACAGCAGCGGAATCGAGAAACGGCGAATCATCGATGCCTCCCCGGCGTTACCGGCCGACCGGTCGGTTTGTGAGTTTCGCGGAGTGTAGATGCCGATCGAAATGCCGTCAAGCCGCTAAATCCGGCAACTGTTGATCTGTATCCTCACGTGGTGCGCTGGTCCCGCTCCGTCGTCCTTGCGGTCTCGGCCGGCATTCCTCTCATGGGGATGCTGGGCGACCGCGTCGACCGCGCTATCGCCGGCGCTCCCCCGGTTCCGTTCCGCGAAGACGCCAATGTCGTGATCTGGCTGTCGTGGGTACTGGCGGTCCCGCTGATCTTCGCGGCCGACGCCCGGTTCCGGCTGTGGATCCACGCGATCGGGGTTCCGCTGCTGCTGGCCGTACAGGTTGGCCTGATCGCACTGCTCTACATCGCTGAGGTGACCCCGGCCATGCTCATCTTCGTCACCCTCCCGCGATTCGCGCCGACCGTGGTCGTCTTTTACGGCCTGGCGCTGGCCAGCGGCTACGCGTTGCGTTCCTGGCAAACACTGCGCGAGCGCGAACGGCGGGACGCGGCGCTGGCGACGGAGCTGCTGCGCGCCGAGGTGGAGCTGGTCAAGAGCGATCTCGACGCGGATGCGCTGCTGCGCGAGCTCTCGACCATCGCGAGCGAGATCGAACGTCAGCCGCGCAGCGCGGAGACGCGCATCGAGACGCTCAGCGAGTTTCTCCACTCCGTGCTCGCCGATCCGAAGTGGACCGAGTCGCGCGTCGAAGGCGCGGCTCCGGCCAGCGAAGCGCAGCGCGTGCGGTGGATGCTCTTCCTCGCCGCGCCGATGCTCTACACCATCGTCACCGTGGCGCCGGCCATTCTCGCGGCCGTCGCGCAGAATGAGCTCGACGGCTGGCGTCTGGCGCGCACGTTTCTCCACGCGCTCTGCATGACCCTTTTCGTGCCGCTGTTGCTGCTCGCCGCACGCGCGAAGATGCCGCGGCTGGCGCAGGTGGTGCTGATGGTCGTGCTGGCGATCGGCTCCGCGTTCGCGACGCAGATCCTCTTCACCGCGATCGACGGCAGCATCCGCGGCTACACCATCCGGGAGCAGTGGCCGCGCATCTTCCCCTCGCGCGGCTTCACCTTCGATCGCCTCTTCTTCCTCGCCACCGCCGGCGCGGCCTTAGGCGTCGAATTCGCGCGGCGCCGGCACGACCGCGAGCTCGAAGCAGAGCGGATGCGGGCCCGCCTCGCCGACGCGCAGCTGCGCGCGCTGAAGATGCAGCTCCACCCGCACTTTCTTTTCAACACCCTCAACTCCATCGCCGGTCTGCTCGACGACGAGCCGGACAAAGCGCGCCTCATGACCGAGCGTCTCGAGCGTTTTCTCCGCATCTCCCTGACCCTCGGCGACGCGCAGGAGGTGCCGCTGCGCGACGAGCTCGGATTCGTCATGAACTACCTCGAGATCCAGCGGGCCCGCTTCGGCGAGCGGCTGCAGATCGAGACGAACATCGAAGCGGCCACGCTCGATGCCCTGGTGCCCGCGCTCGTCCTGCAACCGCTCGTCGAAAACGCCGTGAAACACGGCATCACCCCGAAGAAAGGCTACGGCGCGATCTCGATCCGTGCCGCGGCGCGCGCGCAGACGCTGCATCTGACCATCGAGGACGACGGAGCCGGCCTGGCCGGCGACATCCTCCGTCCCGGCCTCGGCGTGTCGAACACGCGCGCGCGCCTCGAGCAGCTCTACGGCGCGAAACAGAAATTTACCTGGCGCAGCGTCGGCCGCGGCTTCGTGGTCGAGCTGACGCTGCCGCTGAGGAATGCCGATGCCTGAGATCACCACGATCATCGTCGACGACGAACCGGGCTCCCGCGCCCGCATCCGCAACCTGCTGAAGGACGCGCTCGACGTGCGCGTCGTCGCCGAATGCGAAGACGGCGAGGAAGCGCTCGCCGCGATCGGAGAGCACGCGCCGGCACTGCTCTTCCTCGACATCCAGATGCCCGGCCTCGATGGTTTCGAGCTGCTACGCCGGCTCGATCCGGAGGTCATGCCGCTGACCGTCTTCGTCACCGCGTACGATCGCTACGCCGTCGATGCGTTCGAAGTGCGCGCGCTCGACTACCTCGTCAAGCCGGTACGCCGCGACCGCTTCGCGGCGGCGCTGGCCCGCGTGCGGGAGACGCTGGCGCAACGCGGTATTGGGGAATGGCGCGACCGTACCCGGTCGCTCATCGACGACCGCGCTCAGTCGCTGGTCACGAAGGTCAACCGCATCGTTCTGCGTACACGCAATCGCATCCTCTGGGTGCCGGCGGAATCGATCGACTGGATCGAATCGGCCGGCAACTATGCGCGGGTGCACGTCGGCAACGAGGGTCACCTGCTGCGCGAGACGATGGCCACCATCCAGGAGCGGCTCGACCCGAACGTCTTCGTGCGCGTGCACCGCACTGCCATCGTCAACATCGAGCGGGTGCGCGAGGTCTTTCCGGTCGCTCGCGGCGAGTACGTGCTGCTGCTCAAGGACGGCACCACGCGCGTGCCGCTCTCGCGAGGATTCCGCGCGAAGCTGGAGTTTCTGCTCGGCGACCTGTAGCCACTCATCCCCCGCCGGTCACCATTCATCACAAATTGCCATGTGCCGCCATTCGCGCGCATGATCCTCACGACATGAAACTCCTCCTGGCGCTGATGCTCGTCGTCGCCAACCGTGGCGGCGGCACGGCTACGCTCATCGAGCCGGCCACGATGACCGTCGTCGCAACGGTCGACGCCGGTCCGCAGCCGCACGAGGTGGCCGCCTCCGCCGACGGCCGTTTCGCCTACGTGACGAACTACGTCAACAGCAACGGCAACACCCTCACGGTCATCGATCTCGACGCGCGCCAGAAAGTGAAGACCATCAACCTCGGCACGCTGCGCGGTCCGCACGGCATCGTGCAGTGGGGCGGCAGGATCTACTTCACCGCCGAAGCAGCGAGCTCCGTCGCCTCGTACAACCCCGCCACCGACACAATCGACTGGATCGCGCGGACGAACCAGAGCGGCACGCACATGCTCCGCGTCGCGCCCGACGGCCGCGCCATCTACACCGCCAACATCGGCTCCGCGACCGCCTCGATCATCGACCGCGACGCCACCGCCGCTCGCAAGAACATCCCCACCGTCGGGGCGGGCGAAGGGATCGACGTCTCCCCCGATGGCCGCGAGCTCTGGGTCGGCAGCGTGCAGACCGGCGGCATCGCCATCATCGATCTGACGACCGAAACCCGCGTCGCCACGATCAACACCACCGAACCGTCGTATCGCATCACCTTCACCGCCGACGGTACGCGCGTGCTCGTCCCGCGCGGCCGAGCGTTCGCCGTTTACGACCGCCTCGCCCGCACGGAAGTGCAGCGCATCGCCACGACCGGCGTGGTGCTGTCGATCCTCGCCGCGCGCGATGCGGTCTACGTGGCGATGACCGATCCGAATCAGGTGGTGAAGCTCGATCCCGTCACATTCCAGCAGCTTGGCTCGGCACCGGCCGGTCCCCTTCCCGACGGCATGGCCCTGGCGATCAAGCCCGGCCCGAAACGCCGTTCTGCCCGCCACTGAACGGCCCCGTTCGCCCCTTGCGGTCGCGCCCCGCGATACACTGCCGCCGACAAAGGAGCCCGACACATGTTCAGACGACTCGGTAACCTCATTCGCGGATTTTTTGGCCTCTTCGTGGGTGGACTGGAGCGTCGGAATCCCGAGGCCCTGCTGGACGTCGAGAAAGAGAATCTGCGGAAGCAGATCTCCAATTACAACGAAGGTCTGGCCGCGCACGCCGGCTTGTGCGAGCGCCTCATGACGCAGATCCGCAAGCTCGAGCAGGAAGAGCGCGAGATGCGTGCGAAAGCGGCGGCCAACCTGCGCGCCGGCAATCGCGAGGTGGCCGGCAACTACGCGCTGCGTCTGCAGACCGTGCAGCGCGAGCTCGGCGAGAACCGCGCCCAGCTCGAACAGGCCGAGACCACGTACAAAGAGCTGATCAAAGCGCGCGACGTCTCCGTCCGCGCCGCGCAGGCGAAGATCCAGAGCCTCAAGACCTCGCTCGACGACCTCAAGATCAAGAAGGCCACCGCCGAGCTCACCGAGATGGCTTCGGGGATGATCACCTCCATCGGCGGCTCCGGCGACACGCTCGACCGCCTGCACAAGATGGTGGAAGAAGAGCGCGAAGTGGCGGCCGGACGGGCTCGCGTGGCGCGCGACTCCCTGAACACCACCGACTTTTCGATCAAAGAAGAAGAGCAGAAGGCGCTGGCCGACCAGGCGCTGGCCGATTTCGCCGCCAAGGAAGGGCTCGCCCTCGACACCGGCAACGCCACCACTCCGGCGACCAGCGACACCACGCGCACGAACGCCATGGGACCGGCGACGACCGAGTAGGCGCTTCGCGGTTCCTCGGGTTCCTCGGTTCCTCGGAGTTCCTCGGCAAGCGCGCCGCTCCCCCGAGGAACCGAGGAACTCCGAGGAACCCGAGGAACTCCAACCATGCGCTACCTCTGGCACGCCTTCTTCGCCCGCCCCGACATCCCGCTGCTCCGCCTGCCGTGGAATGCGATGGCGGTCATCGCCGCGGGAATCGCGGGATGGTGGGAGCCCTCCGTCTGGATGACCGCGGGCGTCGGCGAGATGATGTACCTCTTCACCATGGCCTCGAATCCAGGCTTCCAGCGCTGGATCGATGAAAAGCGTCTGGCCGTCGTGCGCGGCGACACCGAGGAAGCCCGCTATCAACTGCTGTCGAAAGTCGGCGGCGCCGCGCGGCAGCGCTACAAGAAACTCGAGGACAAACGGCAGAAGCTCGACGTGCTGTATCGCCAGAACGCCGGCGACGACCTTCTGCTCGACAGCAACCGTGGCGCGCTGCAGAAGCTGACCTGGCTCTTTCTGAACCTCCTCGTCGCGCAGCGCGATCTGCTCGTCGCGCCGTCCACCGATCGCAAGGAGCTGCAGAAAGAGATCGACGCGCTCGAGCGCGAAATCCCCTACGCGCAGGAGCCGGTGCTGACCTCGAAGAAGGCGCGCCTCAAGCTGCTGCGCGACCGGATGGAGAACCTCGGCAGCAAAGAGCGCTCACTGGTCGAGATCGAGGCCGACCTGGCGCGCATCGAAACGCAGATCGACGTCGCGCTCGAAGAAGCCTCGCTGCGCGGCCGTCCCGTCGCGCTGTCGTCGCACATCGAGCTCACCTCGCACCTCCTCACCAACATGGACGACGAGACCACCTACGCGCGGCGGGAGGTGGAGTAACCGATGCTCCCGCAGTGGTCGACGAAGCTCGTCAATCTCTACGCCTCCCACGCCGCCAACCAGTTCCTCCTCTACGGCAACGTCAACGATCGCTTCCTGCTGGGCAGCGGCGAGAAGCGCTCCCTCGGCAGCCTCTACGAGTTCCTGACCCGGGTGGTCATCCCGAAGTTCGACGTCATCCTCAGCTACGACCTCGGCAACGGCATCCGCATCGAAAAAGGCGGCGAGATCGTCACCAAGTGGCCCGCCTATCGCGAGAGCGCCGAGCTGCCGCGCGCGCCGCGTGCCGCCACCGAATGGCTGACGCGCCTCTTCCGCTACTCCGCGAACCTCAAAGGCCTCGGACACGAGTCGTTCCAGATCGCCTTCGTGATGAAGGCGGCGCATCTCGTCGCGCCGGCGCTACCCGGTGCGCTCAATTACGACCTCAGCGCGCTGGCGATGCTCATGCGCGACTGGGCCTCCGACGATCAGCTCGCACGTCATTCTCTGGCCACGTTCCTCATCGCCGACAACCTCAACGACCTCCATCCGCTGCTGGTGAACAACCCCCGCTCCGCGGCCATCGAGGTCCCGCTGCCGTCCCCCGAGGAGCTGCGCGACGCGCTCGAATACCTCGGGCGCGAGTTCACGACCGCCCTGTCGGAGTTCGCGCCGGCGTACGACACGCTCGCGCATCAGCTCACCGGCACGACGCTCATCTCCGCGGAGAACCTCCTGCGGACGAAAAATCACGCGAAGGAGCCGCTCCGCGCGACCGACCTCGTGGCCATGCGCAAAGAGCTGGTCGAGAAAGACTCGGCCGGGCTGATCGAGTTCATCGAGTCGAAGCGGACGCTCGACGACTTCCACGCGCAGGAGCAGCTCAAGACCTGGCTGCGGCAGGACATTCGCCTCTGGCAGATGAACGACCTCGCCGCGATGCCGATGGGCTACCTGCTCTGCGGTCCGGTCGGCACCGGCAAGACCTACCTCGTTGAATGCCTGGCCGGCGAAGCAGGTGTGCCGGTGGTGAAGATCAAGAACTTCCGCGACAAATGGGTCGGCAGCACGGAGGGAAATCTCGAGAAGATCTTCCGCCTGCTCAAAGGGCTCGGGCGCTGCTTCGTCTTCATCGACGAGGCGGACCAGTCGCTCGGCAAACGCGACGGCGGCAACAGCGACTCCGGCCTCTCCGGCCGCATCTACGGCATGTTCGCGCAGGAGATGTCGAACAGCGCCAACCGCGGCCGCATCCTCTGGATCCTCGCCTCCAGCCGTCCCGATCTGATCGAGGTGGACCTGAAGCGCCCCGGCCGCGTCGACGTGAAGATCCCGATCTTCCCGACCACCACCGCGGCGGAAGGCTTCGCGCTCATCCGCGCGCTGGCGAAGCGTCGCGGCATCGAGCTGACCGAGGCCGACTTTGCGGCGCTCGAGCAGGTCATCCCACTGCTGCTGACGGCCGGCGCGGCGGAAGCGATCGCGGTCAAGCTCTATCGCAGCGCGCGGGTCGAAGGGCTCACGCCGGTCGATGCTCTGCGCGGCGTGCTCGAAAGCTACCAACCACCGGTGCCGCTCGATGTGCTGCAGGGTCAGATTGCGCTCGCGGCGCGCGAGGCGAGCGACGGCGACTTTGTGCCGGAGATGTTTCGCCATCTGCGCTGAGCGTTAGAATCACCACACATGTCACTTCTGGCGCAGCGCAAAGGTCCGGCCGGTCCCATTCCGCGTATCGAGGGGAAAGAGGTCCTGGTCGGACCCGATCCGGCCATCAGCAAAGTCAAAGGGGTGATGTTCGGCGCGCGCAAGCAATTCGTGCTCGACGTCCTCGGCGAAGCCGGTTTCGCCGCGCTGCTCGAGAAGCTGACGCCGCGCACCCGCGGCTACGTCAAGACGCCGCTCGCCTCCAGCTGGTGTGAATTCGAATCGCTGGTCGAGCTCGATCGCGCCATCTACGAACAGCTCAAGCCGCAGCACCCGAACGTCCTCGCCCTCATCGGCGCTGCCTCGGCGGAGCTGGGCATCGGCAAGGTCTACCGCTCGCTCGACTCCGAAGAGCTCGAGCACTTCTTCGAGAACAACGCCCTCTTCCACAACCAGTTTCAAAAGTTCGGCAACGTCCAGTTCGAGAAAACGCAGAACGGCGGCCGGATGATCTACAGCAACTACCCCGTCTACAGTCCCATCTTCTGCGCCAGCGCCGCCGGCTACTTTTTAGAGTCGATCCTCCGCCACGGCGGCACCGAACCGACCGTCAACGAAACCAGGTGCCACACGCGCGGCGACAAGACCTGCACGTTCGAGATGACGTGGCGGTAACGCCGTACAATCGAGTTCATGGAACCGCAGAGCGTCATCACCTCCGATCCGGAAGTTCTCGGTGGCACCCCCGTCTTCGCCGGAACGCGCGTGCCGGTTAGCGGTCAGCGCCGTTCCCGTCGCGGCATCCGCGCCAGCATCTCCTCGGTCAGAAAATCGACCTTCTCGTGCAGGTGCGTGACCTCGAGCTCCGCCTTCAGGTTCACCTCGTACTCCGCGTCGGCGCGTAAGCGGTCTTTCGCGCCCTGGCGGTTCTGGCTGACGAGGACGAAGATGGAGAGGAAGATCGCTTCGAGCGAAACCACCATCGTCAGGAAGCTGAACGGATAGGGGTCAAAGTGCGGGGTGAACGGGAGGGTGTTCCAGACGATCCAGACGAAGAACCACACGGCGTTCATGGCCAGGAAGGCGATGCTGCCGCTGAACGCCGCGATGACGTCGGCGATCTTTTCGATCGTCGTGGAGCGGATCTCCATCTCTTCGTTGATGTTGCGCGCCACTCTCCGCCGCAGGATCTCGTCCGTCGAACGGATGCGCTGTCCCATCGTGGTCAGCAGGTCGAGCGCGGCGTCGGGATGGGCGCGCAGGAAGCTGTGCAGATGGTCGCGGTCGAGGGTGAAGAGCGTCGCGTCCTCGATGCAGAGCGCCGAGGCGGTACGCGCGCCGCCGTCGAAGAGCGAGAGCTCGCCGAAGAGCTCACCGGGGCCGCAGACCGCGAGGACGATCTTCGCGCCGCTGTTGTCCTTCACGAACAGCTCGATCGAGCCGGTACCGACGATGTACATCGACTCCCCCGGCTCGCCGATGGAGAAGACCGTCTCACCGCTGCGCGCCTCGCGCCGCTCCATCAGGCGTTCCAGGTCCTCCCGCTCGGAGGCGTCGAGAAGCTTGAAGAGCGGCACGCTCTCGAGGAGCTCGGCGGTCAGCATCGGCAGATTTTAGCGTGCTATTCTCCGCCTCCGCGAAGCCGATGCCCGACGATAAGAAGACCTCCGAAGCGCCGCTGCCGCCGCTCGACGAGCGCGCCGTAGCCCGCAAGTACGGCCTTCGCGAGCTGATCTACCCCGACAGCGAACAGGTCAAAGTGCTGACGATGTTTCTCCGCAGCAGCCTGGAGGCGAACCGGGTCGGCATCGTGCCGAAGACCGCCACGGTGATGATGCTCGAGTACCTGCAGGGCACCATCAATCGCCAGCACATCACCAAGGGACCGCGCATGTCGCCGCAGGAGTTCGACCTGCTGCAGACGCCTTATTATCTGGCCGCGCGCATCATCAGCAAGATCAACCGCGAGCGGCAGGATCCGGCCGAGAAGAACGACAAGGCCAAGCTCTACCAGAACGCCTACGTCTCGCTCAACCAGTTCATCGACCTGCTCCGCAACCTCCTCGACCCCGGCTGCTACTGGCTGCGGCTCAAGGCAATGCCGGAGGGGATCCACGAGGCGATGGACGGCCTGCTGCAGTTCCTCACCTTCTACCCGGAGCAGCGGCGGAAGGGCCGTCTCAAGTGAGATAGAATTCCGGCCCGTCGCAAGACGGATCAACGGCATGTCCCGCTATCTGCAAAAGATCTCGCTCCGGCCGTACAGTGATACCGAGATCTGGACCGGCTGGGAGCTCGAGGGCCGCTCGGGTCAGATCGAAGGTCTGATCCTCGCCGACGAGCTCTCCCCCGACGAGCTCCTCCAGCGCTATGGAGTGACGGAGTTTCAGACCATCCCCAGCGAGTATCTCGAGAGCGGCGAGTTCCTGCCGAAGCTCTGACGCGCGCTTCGCGGATTGAGGATTGAAGGATTGAGGATTGAGGAGACGCTCCCGCGTCCGCTCCGATTCTTTCCTCAATCCTCAATCCTCCAGTCCTCAATCCGAACGCGCCGCCGGCGCGTCGTTCCCCACCCACCCCTTCCCACCCTCCGGGGTAGTTCGGCCACCCTACCTCCGCGTTTTCAAAACTACCCTGAGGCATCGCGATTCAAAACCTCCGAAAACCGATCATGACGAGCGTCGGCCGAACGAAAACGGCCGCCGCAACTCGGAGGAAACCATGAAATCGCTCAAAGTTCTCGCAGCCGCCACCGCCCTCACTCTCGGCCTGACCACCGCGGCCCACGCGCAGATCAAGCTGACCGAGAGCGAGACCCAGAAGCTCTACATCACCGTCCATACCGTCGGCACCGCGCAGGCGCTCGATCACACGAACGCGTTCGATCTGAAGGGCAACCCGCTGGCGAAGGTCGAGCCGGGCTTCCAGAACGCCTTCGGCGATCTCGGCTTCATCGGCAAGTTCGGCAAGAACGAAGAGATCACGGTCTACATGGACATGTATCTCTCGAGCCGCAATCACCCCTCCCAGACGTACGGCAACGAAGGCTACATCCTGCTCCGCGGCGTTCCGGAGAACCTGCAGAGCCTGAAGTTCCTCGAGCCGATCCTCTCGAAGGTCGACCTCAAGGCCGGCCACATGCTGACCGACTTCGGTGACGCCGCCGAGCACCGTTCGAACAATGCCATCACCCAGAAGAACCCGCTGGTCGGCAACTTCGTCGTCGATCCGAACATCGTCTCGATCGGCATGCAGGTCTCGAGCAAGCCGGGCCGCTTCGGCTGGCTGGTCGGCGGCTCGAACGGCACCACCACGGAAGACTGGAGCATCGGCCGCGGCTTCGCCTACAACGCCAAGGTCTACGCGTATCCCATCGAGGGCCTCCGCACCTCCCTCTCGTACATCGGCACCGACCAGAGTGACAACCCCAACAAGTCCGCCGGCGGCAGCCAGATGCAGATGTTCACCGGCAACCGCAGCGGCGAGCGCTATGCAGGCGTCCTCGGCGGCGGACAGGCCCCGGGCAACGTCTTCCCGCAGGCTGGTGAGAAGTTCAGCGCGGCGCAGTTCGACGTGACCTTCGACAACGGCTCCCCCATCAAGCTCTACGGCCACTACGGACGCACCCAGGACCTCGACATCAACGGCAGCGCCGCGGGGACTCCTGAAGAGAAGTGGAACTACTACGCCGCCGACGCGGTCTACAACTTCACCCCCAACCTCTACGGTGCGGTGCGCTACAGCGGCGCCGAGGTCACCCAGCTGGCCGGTGCGGATTCGGACGGCACGGTGGCCCGCATCCAGGTCGGCGGCGGCTTCTGGCTCACCCGGAACCTCCTCCTCAAGATGGAGTACGTCCAGCAGAAGTACAGCGGCTTCGCGAACGGGCAGGTGGTCAACAACAACATCCAGGCCTGGCGCGACCCCGAGTTCAGCGGCGTGATCTCCGAAGTCTCCTTCCGCTTCTGACGAGCGACGCGAACGAAGGAAGGACATCATGAAGAAGACCCTTGCCCTCGCCGCCACGCTCACGGCGCTCGCGCTCACCGCAGTCGCCGTGGGCGCCGAGCAGTACGCCCCCGCCAAAGGCAGCAGCGTCAAGATCGAAGGAACCTCCACCCTGCACGCCTGGACCATGGAAGGCTCGACCATCAACGGCACGATCAAAGCCGACAGCCCCGCCAGCGCCAACGTCGCGGTGGCCATCCCCGTGACCTCCATCAGGAGCGAGCACACGAAGATGGACAAGCTGATGGCCGATGCGCTCAAGGCCAGGGATCACCCCGAAGTGCGCTACGAGATGACCCAGGCCACGCCGCAGGGCTCGGGCGACGCGTTCACGATCAAGACCCGCGGCAAGCTCACCATCGCCGGCGTCACCCGCGACATCGCCATGGACGTGCAGGCGGTGAAGAACGCCGACGGCCGCTACACCCTCACCGGCTCCACCCCTCTCAGGATGACTGCCTTCGGCATCAAGCCGCCGACGGCCATGCTCGGCACCGTCAAGACCGGCGACGACGTGAAGGTCACGTTCCGCTGGGTCGTCGAGAAAGCGAAGTAGAAAGCGAGATCCGCATGTTCCGCCGCCACCTCACCCCCCTCCTCGTCGCGCTCCTGGCCGGCATCAACGTCGCCGCCGCCGACTCGACGCGGTTCGTCGCCGGATCGGCCAGCGAACTGATTCTGGAGGGCTCCTCGAACGTCGCCGGCTGGCGTTGCACAGGGACGACGCTCGACGGACGGATGGAGGTGGCGGCGCCGCTCTCCCGCATCAACGACGTGATCGACCGCGTCGAAGACGGCAACATCGGCGTCTGGATGAGCAACCCCGCCGCCGGCCGTTTCCCCCAGCCCACCTTCAACCTCCGCGTCCCGGTCCAGAGCCTCCGCTGCCTCAACCGTCAGATGGATCGCGACATGTACGAAGCGCTCCGCGCGCAGGCTCACCCGGTGATCGAGTTCCGCTTCGCCGGCCTCACCGGCGGCATCGAGCACGACATCGACGGCGGCAGCTACCGCACCACCATCGCCGGCACCCTCTCCCTGGCTGGCGCGCAGAGGCAGATCAACGTCGAAGTCGAAGCGCGCCGCCTCTCCCGCGACCGCTTCCGGCTCCGGGCCCGCCTCCCGCTCCGCATGACCGACTTTCGCATCACCCCGCCGACCGCTGTGTTCGGCATGGTGAAAGTGAAGAACGAGCTGACGGTGACGTTCGATATGGTCATGGTGGCCTCCCCCCCGTCACCGGCCACATCACCCGCCACGTCACCCTGAGCGAGCGCAGCGAGTCGAAGGGTCAACCAAGGCGCCGCGCGGCCGGTGGCCGACGGAATCGCCGGCCTTGATTGAACCCTTCGACTCGCTACGCTCGCTCAAGGTTGACCGGGACGTCGACTCGCTGCGCTCGCTCAGGGTGATCTCTAGCACGGATTACCATTTGCAATGAGCCGCTGGCCCGAGTTGGCGCTGTTCGCCGCCTCCATTCTCGTCATCCTTTTCATCTTCCTCACCGCCCGCCGCGGTGGGAAGCCCGACATCTCCGATAAGATCCCCGCTCCGATGTTCGTCGGCGTGCGCATTGCCCTCGGGATCATCCTGACGATTCTCGGGGTTGTCGGAGCATTCCTGCCCGTGCTGCAGGGGTGGCTCTTCTTCCTCCTCGCCGCGGTCGTGTTCTTTCCCCAGAGCCGCTTCGCGATCGCCACATTGAAGAAAGCCGAGCCGAAGCTGCCGCGTTTCGTCGGCTGGCTGAAACGGTGGGGCATCGGCGTCCCGCCGGAGGATCAGCACGTCGACATCGAAGAGCCGCGATGACGAAGCACGCCGGCAAAACCGCCGATAAGACGCTCGATAAGACTTACGACCGCGCCTACTTCGACAAGTGGTACCGCAACCGCGCCACCCGCGTGCATCAGCCGGGCGAGGTACGCCGCAGGGCCGCGCTTGCCATCGCCCAGACGGAGTACTTTCTCCGCCGTCCCATCCGCAACGTGCTCGACGTCGGCTGCGGAGAAGCCCCATGGCGCAGCTACCTCCGCGAGCTCCGTCCGCGCGTCGTCTACCAGGGCGTCGACCGCTCCGAGTACGTTGTCGAGCGCTACGGTACGGAGCGCAACATCCGCCTCGCGGCCTTCGGCGAGCTCCCGTCGCTGAAGCTCCCGCAGTTCGATCTCGTCATCTGCGCCGACGTCATGCATTACGTTCCGGACAGCGAGATCCGGATCGGCCTCACCGAGATCGCCCGCCTCTGCGAAGGGATCGCCTACCTCGAGGTGCTGACGGCCGAAGACGAGATCATCGGCGACCTGGAAGGGCTGATCCAGCGGCCGGCCGCGTTCTACCGCAAGTCGTTGTCGAAGCTGGGGATGCGTCAGGTCGGGCCGTACACCTGGCTCGGTGAAGGGCTCTCCGACGCGATTGCCGAGCTCGAAAAGCCCCACCCCAACGGATAGGAGCGGCCCCCCTCCACGGTGTCACGCGCGCTACCCGATGGAGGTTCGTGCGGCTTGCCGTCCATCCCCAGAATGAGCTCACTACGGTACAGGGCGGCCGGCGGCCGTCACGCTCCAACGGTGCAAAGGAATGGGCACCGTTCACCGGATGGAGCGCAGCACGGGCGCCGCCCCGCTCTGTCGCTGTATCGAGCTTTGATGGCGACCGCTATGACGACCGGAATCCCTACGGCAACGGCGAACGAGCCGGTCGCGTTTCAGGCAGAATACCGGCTCCCTGATGGATCGCCTCTGCTCATGACACTCAAGCGCCTGCGGCTGATCGCGGTCGTCATGCCGATCGCCGGCGTCCTGCTCCTGGAGGCCGTCCGCTTCACGCTGATCGGCCTCGTGTCGTGGGAAAAGCGCCTGCTGCTCGACCTGGTCTTCGTCGGCGCGGTCTTCTTCTTCTCCAGCCTCATCTTCCGCCTGGTCGATCAGATGCAGGAGCGGCTGAAGCGGCAGAATCAGGAGCTCCTGGCGCTGCACACCGCCGGCCTCGACGTCACGGCCGAGCTCTCCCTCGACGTCGTGCTCAAGAAAGTCGTCGAGCAGGCCAAGAACCTCGTCGGCGCCCGCTACGGTGCGCTGTCGGTGGTCGATCGCGAGGGGCGCATCCTCTCCTTCATCACCTCCGGCATCACCGCCGAGCAGCGCGAAGCGATCGGCCCCCCGCCGGTCGGCCACGGCCTGCTCGGCGTCGTGCTCCACCAGGGGCAGCATCTCCGTCTCCACGACATCACTACCCATCCGCAGTCGCACGGCTTCCCGGCCAACCATCCGCCGATGAAGTCGCTGCTCGCGGTGCCGATCCCCTGCAAAAGCCCCTTCCTCGGCAATCTCTACCTCACCGAAAAGCTCGGCCGGGTGGAGTTCGACCAGGACGACGAGGAGACGCTGACCCGCTTCGCCGTGCAGGCCGCGCTGGCCATCGACAACGCGCATCTGCACGAGCAGGTGGCCGATCTCGCCATCGCACAGGAGCGCATCCGCATCTCGCACGAGATGCACGACGGGCTCGCCCAGGTCCTCGGCTACGTCAACACCAAGGTCCAGGCCGCGGAGATGTACCTCAAGCGCGACAAACCGGAGGAAGCGTCGGAGCAACTCCGCGAGCTCGCCTCCGCCGCGCGCCGCGCGTACGTCGACGTGCGCGAATCGATCGTCGGCCTGCGCACGCTGGCCGATGACGAGCAGAACCTCTCCGAGGTGCTGCAGCACTACATCCAGGTCTGGGAGGAGATGAGCGGCGTCTCGACCAGCCTCATCGTCGACGCCGAGCTCCGTCTGCGCCCGAACGTCGAGTTGCAACTGGTGCGCATCATCCAGGAAGCGCTGACCAACGTGCGCAAACACGCCAAGGCCTCCCACGCGAAGGTAGAGCTGCGCCGCCGCAGCGGCAGGATCGTCGCGACCATCATCGACGATGGCCTCGGATTCAACGCCTCCTCGTCAGGGGTCGCCACCCGCGCCCGCAGCGAAATGCCGAGCTTCGGCCTCACCACCATGCGCGAGCGTGCCGAAAGCCTCGGCGGCACGCTGACCGTCGAAAGCACCCCCGGCGCCGGCACGACCGTCCGCTTCGAGATGGCACTCGTCGACGGCATCGCGGAGTAACGATACTTTCCCGCTCCGTGCGCCGGCAGGTTCCAGTCCGAGGAACCGGAGCAACCAAACCACGCCCAACATCCTGCACGCGAAGGATCGGGCTCTGCGATCTCAGAGCCGGGTCGCTGCTTTTGCGGCCTTTGTCCATGCGCGGGGGAGTCCGGCTCTGGCGCGTCAGAGCCGAAGTCCTCCCGCGAGTCCATCGGGCGGGGGATGTCACGGCCGAAAGGGTTTCCGGGAGGAGCTCGGCTCTGACGTCTCAGAGCCGGATGGGTGCATTGCACGATCGCGAGCGTGGCGTGGAGGGATGCGGCGCGGACGCTCCAGAGCCGGACGGTTGTATCCTCTCCTCGCAGGCTGTCGATCGAGGATTCGTTCGCTCGGAGAGATCATGGACGAAGAGAACCGGCTCGTTCCGGCGCAGGTCATCACTGCGCTCACGGAGGCAGATCCGCCCGCACTCGTGCCCGTCTCGGTCGAGGAGCTGTCGACGAAGCTCGTCGCCGCTCTCGACATCATCGCGGCCCTCATCCCCGATCTGCGCACGCCGCAGCCGGCGACGGCCCAAAGTGCGCGGCGCGCGGACCGTGCCACGCGAGGCCGTCCAGTCCATTGTGGCAATGGTCGAGTCGTCACCGGCGCTGCAGCAGCTCAAACTGATCGACACCGAGCACGCGCACGAGGTCCTCGAATACGACGACAACTTCCGCCTCCTCGACGAACGGATCGATCGACTGCGACGCCAGGTCCGCTACACCGTCGAGGCGCGATGGGCGGAAGTCGCCTCCCAGGCCATGAAGGCATATCTCATGGCGCGTGCGCTCGCGGAGAGCCGATCCCACCCCGACCTCGCCGCGCACGTCGCAACGATCAAACGCCATCTCGACCGCCGGAACGCCGCGACGGCAAAAGGGAAGAAGGCGAAAACGGAGTGATGCGGCGCCCACTCGTTGACGGCATCGCGGAGTAACGGTACTTTCCCGATCCGTGCGCATCCTGATCGCTGACGACCACTCTCTCTTTCGCGATGGCCTGCGCAGCCTGCTGAGGGCGGAAGGGCACGAAGTCATCGGCGAGGCGAAGAACGGCCGCGAGGCGATCGAACTGGCCAAAAAGCTGACGCCCGATCTCGTGCTGATGGACGTCTCGATGCCGGAGATGGACGGCATCACCGCCACGCGCGCGCTCACCGCCGAGCTTCCCGGCACGAAAGTGGTGATCCTGACCGCCTCGGAGGAAGAGTCGAAGCTCTTCGAGGCCATCAAGGCGGGGGCGCAGGGCTATCTGCTGAAGAACCTCGAGGCGGAGGCATTCTTCGACATGCTCGACAAAGCGAGCCGCGGCGAGCCGGCGCTGACGCCGGTGCTCGCGCGGAAGCTGCTGCAGGAGTTCGCCAAACCGGCCGAGGCCGCGACGCGGTCGGAGGAAGAAGAGCTGACCGCGCGCGAGCGCGAGGTGCTCGAGCTGATGGTCGAAGGGGTGACGTCGAACCGCAAGCTGGCCAAGCGGCTCGGCCTCAGCGAGAACACGGTCAAGTTCCACGTCCGCAACATCCTCGACAAGCTGCGCGTGCACAACCGCGCGGAGGTCATCGGCTACGCGCTGCGCAAAGGGATCGTCGATCCGAACCGGGAGCCTTCATGAAAACAATGTGGAATGACGCTGACCGCGAGGAGCTGCTGGCCCGCATCGACCGCCTGTCCGACGACGCCACGGCGCGGTGGGGAAAGATGACCGCCGGCGCGATGCTGGCGCACATCACCGAGGCGATGAAGATGGCCGTCGGTGAGCTGGTGTGCAAACCGAAGAAGATGCCGATCCGCTTCTTCCCCCTCAAGCAGCTGATCGTCTACGTCTTCCCTTTCCCCAAGAGCGCGCCGACGGCGAAGGAGCTGCTGGAGGGGAGCGACACCCCGCCCGCCCGGTCGAAAGCGGAGCTGCGCCGCCTGATCGCCCTCTTCGTGTCCAAGAAAGGGCAGAAGCAATGGCCCTCGCACCCGGCCTTCGGAGCGCTGAGCGAGAAGGCGTGGGGCGCGCTCGGGTACAAGCACCTGGACCACCATCTGCGGCAGTTCGGGGTGTAGGGGGGCGGCTGTTCAGCTGTTCAGCGATTCAGCTGTTCAGCTACTCAGCTGTTCAGCTGTTCAGCTATTCAGGGGCTGTTCAGCTGTTGAGCTGTTGAGCTGTTGAGCGAGAGAAGTGTTTGAGAAATCTGAATACACTTCTCGCTCAATAGCTCAATAGCTGAACAGCCCCTGAACAGCCCCTGAACAGCTGAGTAGCTGAACAGCTGAATCGCTGAACTCCGGTTGACCCTTCGGCTTCACTCAGGGTTGAATGACGGGCGATGGCTGAAATCGCTGCCCTCTGGCTGAAACGCTTCAAGCGCGGTCCGATGGACCCGGTCGAATCGGCGGAGCTGGTGGCGGGGCGAGGTCTGGCTGGTAACGCCAATCAGGGGGGGAGGCGGCAGGTCACGATCATCGATGAAGCGGCGTGGCGCGAGGCCTCTGCCGAGGTCGGGACGGAGGTCGATCCTTCCAGGCGCCGGGCGAACATCATGCTGCGCGGGCTCGATCTCGAAAAGTCGCGCGGGAAGATGCTCCGGCTCGGCGACTGCCTGATCCGCATTCACGGTGAGACCCGGCCGTGCGAGCGGATGGACGAAGCGCAGCCCGGCCTGCGGAAAGCACTCGACCCGCACTGGCGGGCCGGCGCATCCGGCGAGGTGGTCGAGGGGGGGACGATTCGCATCGGCGATGAAGCTCGTTTCGTCGACGTTCCCCAGCGGTCGTTCTGGCCCTTCTCGGCCTGATCGCGCGAGGGGTGAAGGAGTAAGATCCCGCCCCATGCATGTCGACGTCTCCGAGCTCGAAGCGCATCGCGTCTCCCTCACCGGCCACTGCTACCGCATGCTCGGCTCGGCGGCCGATGCCGATGACGCCGTGCAGGAGACGATCGTCCGCGCCTGGCGCAGTCTCGACCGTTTCGAAGGGCGCGCTTCGGTGAAGACGTGGCTGCATCGCATCGCCACGAACGTCTGCCTCGACACGCTCTCCGACTCCTCACGGCGCATGCTCCCCTTCGAGGAAGAGGGGCCGACCACCTCCATCGAGCACGCCAAGCTGATGGCTCGCGACCGGACCCACTGGCTCGAGCCGATCGCCGACGCGCGGGTCATCCCCGCCGACGCCGATCCGTTCGAGGCAGCCGTGCTGCGGCAGAGCATCCGGCTCGCCTTCGTCGCCGCGCTGCAGCACCTGCCGCCGCGCCAGCGTGCCGCGCTGCTGCTGACCGAGGTGCTGGGATGGTCGGCTGCCGAAGTGGCGGAGTGCCTGGAGATGACCGTCGCCGCGGTGAACAGCGGCCTCCAGCGCGCCCGCGCCACCATTGCCGCGCGGAAGGCGCTCGCGCCGGAAGCGCTGACGGACGAACAGACGCGGCTCCTCGAGCAATACGTCGATTCCTTCCAGCGCTACGACGTCGACCGCCTGGTCACCCTGCTGCGCGACGACGTGGTCTTCTCCATGCCGCCGTACACCCTCTGGCTGCAGGGCCCCCGCCCCGTCGCCGACTGGCTCACCATCGGCCCCGGCGCGAAATGCCGCGGCTCGCGCCTCGTGCCGATCCAGGCATCCGGCTCCCCCTCCTTTGCGCATTACCACCCGGGGAAAGAAGCCGGAACGCACGAGGCGTGGGCGATCATCGTCCTCGAGCTGGACGGCAACCGCATCGCGGGCTGGAACTCGTTCCTCGACGTGGAGACGCTGTTTCCGATGTTCGATCTGCCGATGCGGATGACGTAGAGGCGGTCTAAGCAGGATGCTCTTACTTCACCCACAGATCAGGGAACGACCGGGGCCTCCGGCGGCCGGGGCCATCGGCCCCGGACCCCACCTGGTTGGCCTAGCCTCCGCGGCACTCTGTCGCGAGATACGAAGGGTTGTGTCGCGGAGGCTAGGCCAACTAGCGGGTCCGGGCCCGTGGCCCGGCCGCCGGAGGCCCCTCGTCGTCTCCTGATCCGTGGGTGAAGTGCGTGCGTTCTGCTTAGAGGCGGTTCCGAGGAACTTTTTTCGCCTCGACCGATGACTTTTGCCGCACCCCCCGGTCTATACCTTCAAAACAAGGAGGACCGAATGACCACAGCTACCTTCACCGCCACCCCGACCGCCCCCAGCATCGACCTCTCCCGCAAAGCCGTCTGGACCGGAGGCGTGCTCAGCACGCTGGCCGTGCTCTTCCTGCTGTTCGACGCCACCGGCAAGCTGATGCAGCCGGAGCAGGTGGTCAAAGGGACGACGGAGCTCGGCTGGCCCGTGAGCGCGCTCGTGCCGCTGGGCGTCATCCAGCTGCTTTGCCTCGCCTTCTACCTGATCCCGCGCACGTCGCTCTTCGGCGCGATCCTCTGGACCGGTTACCTCGGCGGCGCGATCGCCACGCACCTGCGCCTCGATCAGCCGCTCTTCAGCCACACCCTCTTCCCGACCTACATCGCCGCGCTGCTGTGGGTGGGGCTCTGGCTCCGCGACCGCCGTCTGCGCGCGCTGCTGCCGATCAGCCGGTAATCAGTCAGGAGAAAACATGTCCCGCGAAATCTTCGTCAACATCCCGGTCAAAGACCTCCAGAAGTCGATGGAGTTCTTCCGCTCCCTCGGCTTCGAGTTCAACCAGCAGTTCACCGACGACAAAGCCGGCTGCATGATCGTCAGCGACAAGGCCTGGATCATGTTGCTGAGCGAACCGTTCTTCCGCGGCTTCACGAAGCTCGAGCCGTGCGACACGAGCAAAGCGACCGAGGCGATGCTCGCCCTCTCGTGTGAGAGCCGCGCCGAGGTGGACGCGATGGTGCGCAAGGCCATCGACGCCGGCGGCCGGCACGCCATGGATCCGATGGACCACGGCTTCATGTACGCCTGGAGCTTCTACGATCTCGACGGCCATCACTGGGAAGTGCTCTGGATGGGCCCGAAGGCGGTGCAGTAAGAAGGCGGTTCCTCGGGTTCCTCGGCGCACGCGAACGTCCCTCCCGAGGAACCGAGGAACCGCGAGGAACCGCCTAGAAACGCAAAAGCCAGGCAGCGAGCTCGCTGCCTGGCCTTTGGGCCTGTTGGCCTGCCCCTCCCGCGCGGAAGAGCTGCTCTGATGACGGGTTGTTATGGATCGGACCGCTGTGGATTGTAGCGATCCGGCAGCCCCTGTCCAGCCTCAACTGTATGCCCCTCGCCTCCCCGAGAACCGAGGAACCCGAGGAACCCGAGGAACCGCTACCTGTCCGCCGCGGCGCGGGCACCGCCGGCCACGGCACGGAGAGCCGGAGCCTGCGCCGGCGGGGAGATGATCAGCAATCCCTTGGCGAAGGTGAACGTGCCGCCGATCTGGTCGGCCAGTTCGGGCGAGGCCGCACTGACGCTGCCCGACTCCGCGCCTCCTTCGAACATCTTGATGCCCTGCAGCGTGAGATTCGGTGAGGCAGCCCCACCGTCGGCGGGGAAGATCACGGTCGCGGTGAGCATCGACGCCGGAAAGGCGTGGCCGTTGAAGGCGTTGGTCCGCTTGGTCGCGATGAGCTGCGCGTTGATGCCTTGGGCGTTGTCGACCGCGTTCGCGGCGACGTACCCCCAGCTGCCGAAGTCGTCGGGGACGGACTCGTCGAAAAGGAGAGAAAGCTGGAACGTATAGGTGAGTGCCATGTCTGAGGAGGACCGCCAGCGGCCCGATCCCTACCCCCAATCGCGATTGTCGCCATTCGAACCATCGAGTCGCAACTCGTCACAAACGACTGAACTCCCGCGATTTCCCGCCGTACCGTGGCATCCGACATGGGCCCCGGCAGCGGAAACCGGCGTCCGGCGGGCATCACCGTCCACCGGACGCTGCTGGACGCATCCGGCGGCATGGCTGAGAATGAATCATCAACAGACAGGGGTTAAGGACATCATGACCAAACGAATCGCGCTGTTTCTCGCACTCCTCCTCGTCGCCGCGGTCGGGTTCGCCGGTGAGGGACACAACCACGCTTCCGAGAAGGCCGCGGGGCCGCTCAAGAAGGTCGAGACCAAGAAAGTCTGCATGATCAACGAGCATGCGATGGGGAAGGATCAGATCCCGGTCGAGATCGAAGGGAAGACCTATTACGGCTGCTGCGACATGTGCAAGAAGGCGCTGGCCGCCGATGCCTCCAAGCGCGTCGCCAAGGACCCGGTCAGCGGCAAAGCGGTCGACAAGGCCACGGCCGTGATCGCCGCGCAGGAAGACGGCAAGGTCTTCTACTTCGAGAACGAAGAGAACCTCGCCAAGTACAACGCCAAGTTCACTGACGCGCACAAGCACTGACGGAGGGGCTTCAGCCCTTCCGTTACCTGTGCGCGAAGAGATCGCGCAGCCGCACGCGTTGCAGCTTTCCGTATCTGGCGAGCTGCAACGCGGCGAGCTGTTCCTCGGTCTCCCCCAGCGTCCAGCATTCCTCTTCGGCCAGCTCTTCGAGCGGCTCTCCCTCGTCGTTCTTCGGGCAGATGTCGCGATACTCCGCCTGCGCTTCGTGATCGAGCCAGCGCAGCGGCAGACCCTGCGTGCGGCAGACGTACGGGCGTAACTCGTAAATGCGGCACTCCCCCTCGCTCCCGAGGAACGCGCAGCGCCCCTTCTCGTGCGGGACGGCGCTGCTCAGCAGTTCCGCGGCGCCCGCGCGGATCTTGTCTGCCTCGATCTCGAAGACGGTGATGTCGTCGACACAGCAATCGAAGCAACCGCGGCGGCATTGCAGCCGCTGCGCGTGCCATTGCGCCAGCTCGCCCGCGCGGGCGTCGACATCTTCGTGAATGGAGTCAAGGGGCATCGTCCGGATCAACCATCGAGGTGAATCCGAAACTCCGCACCCCCGCCGGCCCGATTCTCCAGCGCGAACCGCAGTCCGTGATTGGCGAGGATCTCCTGCACGATCGTCAGCCCCAGCCCCCGCCCGTCGCGTTTGGTGGTGAAGAAGGGGGAGAAGAGCTCGCCGCGCACCGAGTCAGCGATGCCGGGCCCGCTGTCGGCAATGGTCAGCGTGCCGTCCTTCAGCGTGACGTCGAGCGACCCCTCGCGCCCCACCGCCTCCATGGCGTTGCGGAAGACGTTGAGCACCACCTGCTCGATCTGGTTCTCGTCGACGGACACGACCAGCGGCTCGAGCGCCAGTGAGATGGCGATGGCGCGCTGCTGCAGTTCCGGACGCAGTAGAGCGGTCACGCGCGAGACCAGCTCGCGCATGTCGGTCGGTGTCCGGTGCGGCAGCGGAATGCGCACGACGTCGGCGAAGGCGGCCATGAAGCGGTTCAGCGCGTCGCTGCGCGCCGAGGCGATGGTGAGGGCGTTGCGAAAATCGTCGCGGTCGTCCTCCCCCACCTGCGGGGCATAGGCGAGCAGCGATTCGAGCAGCGAGCGCACCGCGCCGACGGAGTTGTTCACCTCGTGCGACATCATCCGGATCAGCTTCTCGTACGCCGCTTTCTCCGAAATGCGCAGCTCCTCGGTCATCTCTTCGACGACGTAGAAGCTCTTCACGAACCCGCGGTCGCGGAACTCGGCGCTGCTGATGCGCATCCGCCGCGCACCGGTCTGCGAGAGCAGACGCGACTCGCCGGCCGGAATGCTCCTGAGCTGCCCGAGAAGATCGGGCGTGAGCATCCGCTGCGCGGCGGGGTTCATGGTCTGTACGTTGCCGTCGAAGTCACAGATCACGATGCCGGACGGCGACGCGGCGACGATCTTCTGCAGCAGCTGATGCTGCTCCTCCGCCACCAGCCGCTCCTCCCGCAGGCGATCGATCATCCGGTTGTAGACATCGATCAGCGTGTCCATCTCCGGCTGGCCGACCTCTACGAAGCGCGAGGTGAAGTCGCGCTCCTGAATCAGCTCGGCGCCGGTGCGGATCAGATCGAGCGGCACGAAGAGGGCGGAGACGAGGCGGATGCTGATGGCGATGGAGATGACGAAGAGGAGCTCGACGGCGAACAGCCAGTCGAGGTTCTCGCGCAGCATGAACACGGCCGCGGCGCCGAGCACCACGTGCATCGCGACGAGGTAGAGGAGGATCTTGGCGCGGAGGGTCATGACGGGGTTCCTCCGGTTCCTCGGGGTTCCTTGGGTTCCTCGGTGCAAGGCCGGCTGCCGCCGAGGAACTCCGAGGAACTCCGAGGAACCCCAAGGAACCGATCAGGCGCCGTCGATCCCATACTTTTCCAATCTCCGATACAGCGCCGCGCGGCTCACGCCGAGCGCCTCCGCCGCGCGCGAGACGTTCCCCTCGTAATGCTTCATGCACTTGACGATCATCCGCCGCTCGAGCTCATCGAGCGTGATGGTCCCGGCGTCGGGCAGCGCTTCCTCGACCGCGCGCGGGGCGCTGTCGCGCACGGCGAAAAAGTCGTCGACGTCGAGCTCGCGGCCGCCGCGGATCAGCACCGCGCGATCGATGGTCTGCCGCAGCTGGCGGATGTTGCCCGGCCACGACTGCGTGCGCAGCCAGTCGATGGCACGCGCGCTGATCGACTCGACGTCGGTGCGATAGGCCTCGTTGGCGATGCGCAGGAAGTGATTGGCGAGCCGCGGCACGTCGCCGCGCCGTTCGCGCAACGGCGGCAGGTGGATGTTGATGAGGTTCAGGCGATAGAGCAGGTCCTCGCGGAACTCGCCGCGCGCGACCGATTCGTGCAGGGCGCGGTTGGTCGCGGCGATGACCCGCACGTCGACGGTCCTGGCGCGGCTCGACCCGAGCACTTCGAACGACCGGTCCTGCAGCACGCGCAGCAGCTTCACCTGCGACGACGGATCGAGCTCGCCCACTTCATCCAGAAAGATCGTCCCGCCGTCGGCCATCTCGAACCGCCCCTTGCGGTTGTCGCGTGCGTCGGTGAACGCACCGCGCACGTGGCCGAACATTTCGCTCTCGAAGAGCGTCGAGGAGATGCCTCCGAGGTTCACCTTCACGAACGGACCGCTCCGGCGGCGGCTGTTGCGATGCAGCGCCTCCGCCACCAGCTCTTTGCCGGTGCCGCTCTCGCCGGTGATCAGCACCGAGGCGTCGGTCGGCGCGACGCGGCCGATCAGCTCGAGGACGCGGGCGATCTTCGGATCGCTGCCGATGATGTTCGAAAAGTCGTAGCGCTCATCGAGCTCGCCGCGCGAGAGCGATTCGGTGGTCTGCAGCGAGGCGAGCTTCATCGCGGTCTCGATCGACTGCAGCACGTTCGCGTTCGACCACGGTTTGGTGATGAAGTCGGACGCGCCGCGCTTCATCCCTTCCACCGCCAGCCCGATCGAGCCCCACGCCGTCATCAGGATCACCGGCAGGTCCGGCTCCTCGGCACGGATGGCGCCGAGGAGCTCCAGCCCTTCTTCACCGCTGGTCTGGCGGCTGAAATTCATGTCCTGCAACACGAGCGACGGCTGCTCCGCCCGCATCGCCGCCAGCGCTTCCATCGGCGTGTTCGCGCTGACGGAGCGGTAGCCGTGCTGCTTGAGCAGCAGCGCGAGCGACGCGCAGACGGTGGCGTCGTCGTCGACGATGAGCACGGCGCCTGCGGCCCGTGCAGGGCCGAGGGCCGAGGGCCGAGGGCCGAGCGAAGCACCGGTCGTCGGTTTCGTGTCGTCGTTCCTCATCCCTCGGCCCTCGGCCCTGTTAGCTGCCAATGGCGGCTCACTCGTACCGCAACGCGTCCGCCGGTTGCAGCCGCGACGCGAACCAGCTCGGGTAGAGACCGCAAAGTAGCGTGAGTGCGTAGACCGTCGCAAGCGACACCACGATGCCGGCCACGAACGCGGACGGCGGGAAGACGGTGAAGATCCCGACCACCGGCAGTTGCAGCACGAGCAGGAGGCCGATGGCCAGGGCGATGGTCGCCAGCAGCCCAACCTCGGCCAGGATCTGCCGGCGGACGGTCGAACCGCTGGCGCCCATGGCCCGGCGCAGGCCGAGCTCGCGGGTCCGCTTGGTCACGTTCTGCCACAGCACGCCGGTCAGGCCGAGGGCCACCATCGAGATCAGGAAGAGCGCGATGATGCCGCCGATGATCACCGGCGCGAGCACGAAACGGTGCGCGCTGCGGCGCATCCGCTCGAGGTTGTCGAGGTTGAAGCTCATCTCCGGCGCGACACGCTGCACGCGATCGAGCAGCGTCTCTTCGAACGCGGCACTGGTGCCGGGGCGGACGCGGACCATCAGGTTGCGCGGGACGACGCCGTATGCGCCGTTCGGCGCCACGCGGCGGAAGACCATGTTCCCGCGCGACATCGATTCGCCGTCCTTGCGGTACTCCGGCACCACCCCCACCACGCGCATCGCCTTCTCGCCTGATTTCTCATCACCGGCGATGGTCTTGCCAATCGGATCGGCATCGCCGTAGGCGGCCCTGGCCGCGTTCGCATCGAGGACCACCGGCTGATATGCCGTGCCGTCATCCTCGGCGTTGAACCAGCGCCCGCGGATCGGCTGCAGCCCCATCGCTTTCGCGAAGCCGTCCGTCACGTCGTCGTACATGAGGTACACCTCTTTGCCGTCGATGGTCCTCGAGCCGGAGTTGGTCGAGAAGGAGTACGGCGGCGTGTTCGAGCCACCGGCCGCCTCCACCTGCGGCAGCGACGCCGTCTCGCGCAGGACGCGCTCGAACGTGGCGCGCAGCTTCGGGTCGCCCTTCTCCGACGCCATGAAATCGAAATCCATCTGCAGCACCCAGACGTTGGCCCGGTCGAAGCCGACCGGCCGTCCCCAGCCGGAAGCGAACGAGACGACGGAGGTGAGCACGGCGAAGAGGACGAGAAACGACAGCAGGATCTCACCGATGATCAGCGCGTTGGCGCGCTTGCGGTTCCAGACCAGCTTGAGCAGATGACGAATCACACCGCACCTCCACGAAGGGCATTGACCGGTTGCATGCGCGCCATCCGCCACGCGGGATAGACGCCGGAGATGATCCCGAATCCGGCAGCGAGGAGCATCCCGTAGACGAACACACGGAAGTTCACGTCGAAGGTCATGTCGGCGAGCGCTTTGGTCTCGTTGAGATACGCGATGACCGCCACCGCCAGGGCGAAGCCGATCAGGCCGCCGATGACGGTGAGCACGATGTTCTCGACGACGAACTGGCCGACCAGCGCGCGCGACGACGCACCGAAGGCCTTCCGCACGCCGATTTCCGAGGCGCGCTCGGTGATGCGCGAGAGATTGATGCTGACCAGGTTCAGCGTCGGCAGAAGGATGAACAGCAGCGCCGCGGTGATGAGGATGCCGCGGAAGATCGCGGTGCGGTGCGGCGACTCGGCGTTGTTGGTGAAGAAGCGCGCCGCCGCCTCGAACGGACGATCGAGTCCGGCGCGCGGCTCGTTGAAGCGCGGATCGTCGGGGACGAACGTCTGCAGCTTCGCCTGGAAGGCCTGCTGCAGCTTCGGCATGTCGGACTTGCTGCGCGCGAGCACCAGCGCGATGAAGTCGCCCGCCTGCTGCTTCTCGTAGTCGCGGCTCTTCGACGTGCGCACCGGCACCCAGACGTCGGAGTACGCGGAGAAGCGCGTGACCGGCACGGCCCGCACCACGCCGGCGATGCGGAAGCGCTGGCCGTCGACTTCCAGCGTCTTGCCGACCGCGCTCGCGCCGCCGTAGAGCTTCTCCCGCATCTCGTCAGTGATGACCGCGACGAAGTTCGCACGCTGGTTGTCGTGCTCGGTGAACGGCGCCCCTTCGACGAAGGTGTGGTCGAGGATCTGCCAGTAATTGCCGTCGGTACGGCGGATGTTCGTCTCCACCTTCTCGCCGCGGTGGAACATCTTGGCGTTGCGGGCCCGTGTGAAGATCGAGATGCGCTCGGCGCCCGCCTCCTGCTGCATGGGACGGACATAGCGGTCGAGGAAAGCGAAGCCGGGGCCGCCGGTCATGCCGCCGGCCTTGCCGTAGATGCCGATCGTGTAGACGCCGAGGACGCGATCGAAGCGCGATTCCGGCGCGCGGGGCGAGAAAAGACTGTCGAGGATCGCCGTCGCCACCATCAGCACGACCAGGGTCAGGCTGATGCCGAAGAGAGAAATGAAGGTGAAGAACTTCCTGCGCCGCAGCACCTTCACCGCGAGCTTGATGTAGTTCTTCAGCATCACGCCACCTGCCGGCCGTCGAAGAGACGGACGATGCGATCGGTACGGCGCGCGAACCGCTCGTCGTGGGTCACCATGACGATGGTCGTGCCGTCATCGCGGTTCAGCGTGTGGAGGATGCCCATGATCTCTTCGCCCATGGCCGAGTCGAGGTTTCCGGTCGGCTCGTCGGCCAGCAGGATGCGCGGCTTGCCGACGATCGCGCGTGCGATGGCCACGCGCTGCTGCTGTCCGCCGGAGAGCTGCGTCGGGAAATGATGAATCCGCGAGGCGAGCCCCACGCGATCGAGCGCTTCGGTAGCCAGCTTGCGCCGCTGCGTGCCGCTCATCTTCCGGTAGAGCAGCGGGATCTCGACGTTGTCGATCACCTTCAGGTCGGGCACCAGGTGGAAGCTCTGGAAGACGAAGCCGAGCTTCTCGTTGCGAAAGCCGGCCAGCTGTTTGTCGTTCCACTTCACGACCGTTTTGCCGTCCAGCGACATCACGCCATCGCTCGGCGCGTCGAGCAGGCCGATCAGGTTCAACAGCGTGCTCTTGCCGCAGCCCGACGGCCCCATGATCGAGACGAACTCGCCGGGCGCCACGTCCATGTTGATGTTCTGCAGCGCGAGCGTTTCCACCCGCTCGGTGCGGTAAACCTTGTTGATGCTGTCCAGTCGAATCATCGTTCTCTCCCCTCTTACTTCAGTCGTAGACGCTCGACCCGCATGGAGTCGCTCATGTCGGAAATCACCACTTCGTCGCCTTCGCGAAGGCCGCTCACGATCTCGATTGCTTCGTCGCCGGCGATGCCGAAGCGCACCGGCACGCGCACCAGCTCGTCCTCGCGCACGACGAAGGCGTAGCGCTCGCTGTTCTCGCCGAGCCGTCCCCGCCGCGCCGACAGCACGCGGTCGCGCTGGCTCGTCACCACCGCCACGTCGGCGCGCAGGTTGTTGCGCAGCCGCGGATGCGCCGGCTGATCGAGCATCACGAAGAAGCGCACCACCCCGTTCTCGATCCGCGGGTCGATGCTCTCGATCGTGCCCGGGATGGTGGTCGCCTCATCGAGCTTCACCCGCGTGCGCTGCCCGGCACTGAGGCGCGCCGCATGGATGTCGGAGATCGTCGCGGAGAGGCGGAAGGACGACAGATCGGCGATGCGCGCCAGGATGTCGCCGCGCCGCACCGTCGCCCCCTGCTCCGTCACCACCCAAGTCAGGACGCCGGCGCTCGGCGCGCGCATCATCGCCATCTCCAGCTGCCGCTTCGACTCCTCGCGCTCGCGCCGGGCGATGCTCAGGTCGACCTGCGACGCCGCGAGCTGCGCATCGCGCGACCGCAGCGTCCGCGCCAGCGCTTCCTTCAGCTGCCGCAGCTCGATGTCGGCCTTCTTCGCCTGTGCGGCCGACGCCAGCGCTTCCTGCTGCGCCGTCAGCCCCTCGGAGCGCAGTTTCTCTTTCTGCTCCGCGGTGTAGCGAAAGATCTCGACGTCGAGCTGCTTCTGCTCGATCTGCGCCTGGAGGGTGGCGATGCTCTCGTCGAGCCGGAGGCGCAGCTGCGTGCTCTCGCTCTCCTTCTGCTGCATCCGCTCCGCGAGCCGCGCAAAGTCGAGCTGCGTCGCCGCGGTGTCGAGCGTGACCAGCGCGTCGCCGACCGTAACGCGATCGCCGGCACGGCGGCCGATGCCGACCACCCGCGCCTCGACCGGGCTCGAGACCACCTGCTCGACGAGCGGCACCACCGTGCCGGCCGCCTGCAGCGTCTCCTCGACCGTTCCGCGAACGACACGCGCTGTCTGAATCTCGCGGCGCTTGAGCGAAGGCCGCAGCCATTCGACCGCCGCCGCGAGCGCCCCGCCGGCAACGGCGAGGATGGCGATGAACGTGACCACGCGCCGTACGACCTTGCGCGTCCTGACTTCCTGTGTGATTTCCCGATCCATGGCGACCGGGTACTAAGGCGAACGACACGCCAGCTCAGCGCGCTGTGTTTTCAGTGGTTTAGCGCGCTACTGGTGTTCGCGACCGAACGGCAGTGTTCGATTCCGAACAGTGACGGTGACCGTGTGGTGTGGGCTTCCAGCCCACCCTTGGTTCTGTGGGGAACCGGGAGGTGGGCTGGAAGCCCACACCACACGGAGCCGCAGCCCACACCACACTATCAGCCTCGCGTCACCCCATACCGCCGCAACTGCCGCGCGGTGCCGAACCCGCACCGCTGCGCGATCGCCTCCATCGTCAGTCCGGGGTCGTGCAGCAGCGTTCTCGCGAGCTCGACGCGGACGCGGGTAGAGAACTCGTGCAGGGTGATGCCGGTGGCTCTGCGGAAGTTGCGGGTCAACGTGCGCGGGCTGCTGCCGGCCACCTCCGCGAGCTCGTCGAGCGTGAAGCGCTCCTCCGGATGGCGGACGATCCAGTCCTGCACTTTGTGGATGCCGGGGTCGAGGTGGGTGCGGTAATCGAGGTAGATGCTCTGCTGTTCCTGGCCGCCGTCGCGGCGCATGTAGACGACCATCTCGCGCGCGACCTCGGCGGCGACGAGCGGTCCGTCCGCCTGCTCGATGAATGACAGCGCCATGTCGATGCCGGAGGCGATGCCGGCGCTCGTCGTGATCGGTCCGTCGGCGACAAAGAGGCGATCGGTGAGGACGCGCGCTCGTGGATAGCGGCGTTCCAGCTCGCACGTGCGCGACCAGTGCGTCGTGCATTTGCGGCCGTCGAGCAGCCCCGCCTCGCCGAGCGCGAACGCACCGGTACAGACGGAGGCGATGTGCGCGCCGGCCCGCGCGCGTCCGGCCAGCCAGCGCGACACCTTCGCCTCGATCCGCTGCGTCGCGGCGTACGGCATCCCCGGCACGACCACCAACGCCTCGGGCGAATCGTCCGGCAGCGGCTCGAGCTCGGACAGCACCAGTCCCTGAAACGACGTGATGCGCGGCTGCGGCGCGACAAGGCGGATGCGGTAGCGCTTCGCTTCCGAGAACGCCTGCAACGGACCGGCGAGGTCGAGGATCTCGACCTCCGGCAGGATGAGAAAGATTACGTCGCGGATACGAGCACCTCGTCCTGGATTTCGTTCACGGTCACGATTCGCGCGAAACGCCCGCGCAGCACGGCCTCGGTGCGCTCGATGATCGCGTCGGTCGACAGCGTCCCGATCGGGAACGTCAGCGTCGCCTCGGTGACGAAATCGACGTCGTATCCGAGGTCGGCGGCGACGCGGGTGGTCGTCTCGCAGCACTGCTCGGTGGAGATGCCGCTGATCACCACCCGCTTGACGCCGAGGGCCTCGAGCCGCTGCTGCAGATCGGTGCTGGTGAAGGCGTTGCGGGTGTTCTTGGTGATGAGCGGCTCCGACTCGCGGCGGTCGAGAAAGGACATCAGCCGCACTTCCGGATCGCTGGGACGGAAACCGGGATCGCTGTCGTTGTGCAACACGAAAATGACCGGCAGCGAAGCGTCGCGGAACGTCGCGATGAGCTCCGTCACGCGCGCTTCAAAGTGCGGATTGCTGCGGTTGGCCCAGCGCTCCGGGCTGATCTTGAACGAGTCCTGAATGTCAATGACGAGCAGTGCTGTGTTGTTTTGCATGCGACTCATGATCGGCCTCCCTTTGCGCAAAAGCAGGACGATGATGGGTCAAATCGGGCCAGGCTGCATCGCGAAATCGTCGAACCGCAATCGCGGGCCGGTTTACCATTGCGGGTTCCGGAGGAATACCTGATGACCGCAATCGAACAGACCGCGCCGCCACGCTACCCCGACGTTCGCAACTACATCGACGGCAAGTTCGTCGACGGGGAGTCGCGCCCGCTGCTCGATGTCACCGACCCGGCGGACGGCAGCGTGATCTCGCGCGTGCCGCTGTCGAATGCGAGCGACGTCCGCGCGGCGGTGGAATCGGCGAAGAAGGCGCTGCCCGGCTGGTCGGCGGTGCCGATCAAGGAGCGGGTGCAGGTCTTCTATCGCTACAAGGCGCTGCTCGAGCAGCACGTTACCGAGCTCGGCGAGCTGGTGACGCGGGAAAACGGCAAGATCCGCAGCGAGGCCGAAGCGGAAGTCTGGAAGTCTGCGGAGCTCTGCGAGTTCGCCTGTTCGCTGCCGCAGATCGTGCCCGGCGAGGTGCTGGAAGTGAGCCGCGGCGTGGAATGCCGCGTGGAGCGCTATCCGGTCGGCGTGGTCGCCTCCATCGCGCCGTTCAACTTCCCGAACATGGTCCCGAACTGGACCATACCCAACGCCCTGGCCCTCGGCAACTGCATGATCCTCAAGCCGTCGGAGCAGGTGCCGCTCAGCGCCGGCCGCATCGCGGAGCTGCTGCGTGAAGCGGGGCTGCCGGACGGCGTGCTGAACATCGTGCACGGCGGGCAGGAGACGGTCGAAGCGATCTGCGATGACCCGGGCATCGAGGCGGTCAGCTTCGTCGGCTCGACCAAGGTGGCGAAGATCGTCTACCGCCGCGGCTCGCAGAGCCTCAAGCGCGTGCTGGCCCTCGGCGGCGCGAAGAATCACCTCATCGTCATGCCGGACGCCAATCCGGAGATGACCTCCTCGAACGTGGTTGCTTCGATGGCCGGCTGCGCGGGACAGCGCTGCATGGCCGCCAGCGTGATGATGGCGGTCGGCGCGACCGATCCGATCATCGAGCGGATGGCGAACCTCGTCCGCGGCATGGTGCCGGGCGTTCACGTCGGGCCGGTCATCTCCAGAGAAGCAAAAGCGCACATCGAGGGATACATCACCGAGGCCGAGCAGCAGGGGGCGAAGGTCCTGGTGGATGGGCGCAACTACGTGGTGGAAGGGAAAGAGAACGGCTACTACGTCGGGCCGACGCTCATCGACATGGTCACCCCCGACATGCGCATCGCCCAGGAGGAGATCTTCGGGCCGGTGATGGTGATCATCCGCGCGAAGAACGTCGACGAGGCGCTGGAAGTGCAGCATCGCTCGCCGTACGGCAACGCCGCGTCGGTCTTCACCGAGAGCGGCGGCGTGGCCCGCTACGTCATGGAAAAAGCGAGTGCCGGCATGGTCGGCGTGAACGTCGGCGTCCCCGTCCCGCGCGAGCCGTTCGGCTTCGGCGGCTGGAACGAATCAAAGTTCGGCGCCGGCGACATCACCGGCCGCGGCTCGATCGAGTTCTGGACCAAGGCGAAGAAGATGACCACCAAGTGGAACAAGGAAGCGGGCGTGAACTGGATGTCTTGAGGCGGTTCCTCGGAGTTCCTCGGCTTCGCCGTTCCTCGGGTTCCTCGGAGGGGCGTCCCCGAGGAACTAAATCCTCTTCACTCGCGCCAGCAACTGTTCCGGCAGCGACTCGAAGGTCGAGGCGATCTTCGGCGCATAGATGGTCTCGTGCAGCGTGCCGCTCATGTCATCGAGGATGCCGCGGAACGGCTCGGGGAGATGGGTCCAGTGCTGTTCGGTGAGCGCGAAAAAGTAGTCGGTGGTCGCGCAGTTTGCGTCGGTGCGGCCGGGCTCGGCCAGGAACGACAGTAGTTTCTCGAGCGCGATCTTCAGCGCGGCGGGATCGTCGATGGAGTCGTGGACCGTGCGGACGAGCGGCTCGAGCTCGCGCGAGACCTTCCGAAACCGCACCGCGGCGCGCCACGTGACGTCGAATTCCGGCATGAGCCGGAGTGTAGCAGCGCTTCGGAAAGCGTCAGTTCTTCGCGGTCGATCTTGTTCAAACCTGCATCGAGCGCGCCGCGCGAGAGCCACCGTCCACCCACCATCACGCCGTTGATCTTCGCGACGTTGGCGATGTCGGTCAGCGGGTTCGCTTCGAGCAGCACGAGGTCGGCGCGCTTGCCGGGCTCGATCGTCCCGAAGGCGTCCTGCTTCGCAAAGTAGTCGCCGACGGTGACGGTGCCGCTCCCGAGGATGTCGTACGGCGACATGCCGGCTTCGCGCATGCGCAGCAGCTCGCGGTGGAGCGAGAAGCCGGGCACGCTGAACTGCTGCGGGGCGTCGGTGCCCATCAGGATGCGCACGCCCCCTTCGTGCAGCGCGCGGAGGACGCGGGTGCGGTTCTTCACGATGTTCGTCGCGGCGGTGCGCGGGATCTGCGTGAGGCGGTCGTTGTACGCCTTCGACCAGTTCTCGACCGTGGCCGGGGTGACGTAGCGCAGCTCGTCGTACGACTTCAGCGTCTCGAGCGGGATTGTGCCCATCAGCACTTCCCACAGCGCCGAGGTGGGGACGATCCAGACGCCGGCGTCCTTTGACTTCTTCACCAGCGCGGCGAGCGCTTTCTCGTCGACCGGTCCCTGATCGCCCTTCAGCGCCTCGACGTAGCCGTCGATGTGATCGAACGTCTCCTGCCCCATCTCGATCGCATGCACGAGGCCGACCTCCGCCGGCACGTGACCGCCGAAGCGGATGCCCTCTTCGCGCGCGGTCCTGGCCATGGCGTCGTACTCGTCGCGGGTGAGGCCGGGATGGACCTTCAGTAGATCCCACCCTTCTTTCTTCTGCGCGCGGACCTTGGCAACCGCCTCTTCGACCGAGTTCACCGACTGGCCGTTGAACGACGGGCCGGCCAGGTAGAGGTTCGGCGCGATGATCTCGCCGCGCTTCGACTTTTCGCGCAGCTCGAGCTGTCCCGGATGGCCGAGCATCCCCCGCACGGTGGTGATCCCGCTCGCCACATAAAGAAACAGCGTGTCCTCGGTGGCTCCATTCGGCGCGTTCGCCGGCGGCACGTGCCCGTGCATCTCCGCGAGGCCGGGGATCAGGTACTTGCCGCGCCCATCGACGATCGTCGCGTCTTTCGGGAACTTTGCGCTCTTGCCGACCGCGGCGATCTTTCCGTCGGTGACGACGACGGTCTGATTCTCCGCGACCTTCGGCGAGGCCATGGCGATCACGTTCACGTTGCGAAAAACCACGGTCCCGGCAAAGAGCGGCATCGCGGCGAGGGCGAGGAGCAGAGCGAGGAGGCGACGCATCGTCGGAGAGTAGCGCTGGTTCCGCGCACGCGCTCGTCACATGTGATGAACGGCGTGTGGCGTGGGACGAGAGGCCAGCTGTCGGAGGCATCGAGCTGTTGAGCTGTTGAGCGAGGAGTGTATTGGGTCAAATCAAACAATCTCCTTCTCAACAGCTCAATCGCTCAATAGCTCAACAGCTTGTGCACCGAACAGCTACAATCCCCGCAAATCACGAGTCCGAAGGAGTCTCCATGCCTACGATCGACGCGCCGGCACCGGTTGCCGCCTCGCGCCCCGATTTCGTCGAGTTGCACGACGACGTTTCGGACAGCCCGCTGTGGAACCACGATCTCGCGCCGACGCCACTCTCGCGGCGGACCTGGTCGACCTACAACATCGCCGCGCTCTGGATCGGCATGTCGGTGGTCATCACCACCTACACGCTCGCCAGCGGGCTGATGGCGCAGGGGATGACCTGGGCTCAGGCGCTGACGACCATCCTTCTCGGCAACGTGATCGTGCTCATCCCGATGATCCTCAACGCCCACGCCGGCACCAAGTACGGCGTCTCGTTCCCGGTGCTCTGCCGCGCGAGCTTCGGCGTGAAAGGGGCGAACATCCCGGCCATGCTGCGGGCCATCGTCGCCTGCGGCTGGTTCGGTATCCAGACCTGGATCGGCGGTCTGGCGCTCGATGCGCTGATGACCGCGCTCATGCCGGCGTGGGGAGCGATGGCCTACGGCAAGGCGATCGCCTTCGGCGCCTTCTGGTTGCTCCAGGTGGTGATCATCCTGCGGGGGACCGAAGGGATCAAAGTGCTGGAGAGCTGGTCGGCGCCGCTGCTGCTGGCGGGCGGTCTCGCTCTGCTCTGGTGGGCGGTGCAGAACGGCGGCGGGCTGGGACGCATCCTTTCCGAATCGTCGCGGCTGCGCGGCGGCACGACCACGCCGTTCTGGACGCTCTTTCCGGCCGCGCTCACCGCGAACGTCGGCTACTGGGCGACGCTCTCGCTGAACATCCCCGACTTTACGCGCTACGCCAAAAGCCAGCGCTCGCAGGCGATGGGGCAGGCCCTCGGCCTGCCGACCACGATGACCCTCTTCGCCTTCATCGGCGTGGCCGTCACCAGCGCCACCATCGTCGTCTTCGGCAAGGCGGTCTGGGATCCGATCCAGCTGGTCTCGATGATCGGCAGCCCGGCCGTGATCGTCTTCGGCGCGCTGGTGGTCCTGGCCGCGCAGGTCACCACCAACATGGCCGCGAACGTCGTCTCGCCGGCCAACGACTTCTCCAACCTCTCCCCCCGCAGGATCAGCTACGTCATGGGTGGCCTGATCACCGCGGTGATCGGCATCTTCATGATGCCGTGGAAGCTCTACTCCGACGCCGGCGCGTACATCTTCACCTGGCTGATCGGCTACTCGAGCCTGATGGGGGCGCTCGGCGGCATCCTCATCGCCGACTACTGGATCCTCCGCCGCCAGCAGCTGAGCCTGAAGGACCTCTTCTCCCTCCGCGGGATCTACACCTACTCGAACGGGACGAACTGGCGCGCGGTCGCGGCGCTCGTGATCTCGATCCTGCCGGTCGTGCCGGGCTTCATCCGCGCTGCGCTGACGCCGGGCGGGCAGGTCGCGACCCCGACCGTCGTCGATCATCTCTACACGTACGCCTGGTTCGTGACGTTCGCGCTCAGCGCGCTGCTGTATCTGGCCCTCATGCGCAAGCGCGTATGATGGGCGCTTCGTCAAAGGAGACACCCATGGCTGACCTGTCGACGACCTTCACCGGTCTGCGCTTTGCGAATCCCTTTCTGCTCGCCTCGGCACCGCCGACCGAGTCGGACGCCAACATCATCCGCGCCTTCGAAGCGGGCTGGGGCGGCGTGGTCACCAAGACCATCGGCCTCCATCCGGTCGTGAACGTGAAGGGGCCGAAGACGAAGTTCCTCCGCGCCGAGAACAACGGCACGCGCCTCTCCATGAACCGGCGCCCCGATACGACGCTCATGGCCTCGTGGAACTGGGAGCTCATCTCCGACAAGCCGCTGGACTGGTGGATCGGCAAGCTGGCCCGGATCAAACAGCAGTTCCCCGACCGGATGCTGGTCGCCTCCATCATGGCCGGCTCCGGCAACGACAAAGAGCTGCACAACTGGCAGACCCTCGCCAAGGCGTGTCAGGACGAGGGGGCCGACGCGCTCGAGCTCAACTTCTCCTGCCCGCACATGGACCGGATCGACATGGGCTCCAACGTCGGCAAGGACAAGGTGCTCTGCTCGGTCGTCACCCAGGCGGTCAAGGAAGTGGCGAAGATCCCGGTCTGGGTGAAGCTCACCCCCGCCACCTCCAACATCGTGGTGGAAGCGACCGCCACCTTCCTCGGCGGCGCCGACGCGATCTGCTCGTCGAACACCTGGCCCTCGCTGCCGCTCATCGACGCCAACACGCTCGACTTCGAGATGAGCGTCGAAGGCCTGGTCTCCCCCGGCGGCCTGGGCGGCCCGGCCATCCTCCCGCTCTCAATGGCCAAGATGGCCCAGATGACCACTGCCTTCCCCGACAAAGAGTTCTCCGGCATCGGCGGCGTCTCCACCTTCGAGCACGCCCTGAACTACTTCCTCCTCGGCTGCGGCACCGTCCAGGTCTGCACCGCCGCCATGCTCGACCACGCCATCGGCCCCAACGTGATCAAGACGCTGAACAGCGGCATGAACGACTTCATGGAGCAGCGCGGCTTCCGCTCCCTCGACGACTTCCGCGGCCTCCGCCGCGACCGCGTCGTCGCCCACTCGCAGATCAAACGGCCGGATACGGCGGATTACCACGGTGGGTACTCGAGTGAGGAGCATGAGGGGTACGCGGTGGCGGAGGGCCAGGCGCCGAGGGTCGAGAGCCAAGGGGTGGGGGCGGTTTCGTCGTAGAGGAGAAACAGCGCGAGGAGTGACGGGCGCGATCCCTGTGCACCACGACTTGCGCCTGTGGGGAGGGGGTCCTTCGCTTCGCTCAGGATGACAACGGGGGGGGTGAGCTCGCGCCCTTCTCCTGTCATCCTGAGCGAAGCAAAGGACCCCCTCCCCACAGGCGAAGAACGAAGGTGAAGGATCGGTTGCCGCTACCGCGCGACCGCTTCAATCTCGAGCAAAAGGTCCGCGCGGCAAATATCCGCCTCCACGAACAGATTCCGCGCGAACACCCCCTCCAGCCGCCGCGCGATCGGTTCGTAGTGCTCGGCGTGGCGGATGTACGTTTTTGCCGTGACCACGTTCGCGAGCCCTCCCCCTGCGATCGCGCGTGAGACCACCACGTCGATGTTGCGCAGCGTCTCTTCGAGCTGCTGGCCGACGTCGCCGACGTGAACGGTGGCGTGGCCGACGACGCTGGAGGTGCCGGAGACGAAGACGGTGCCGTTCCAGACGGTGGCGCGGGAGAAGGAGGGGCTTTTCGGGCCGTACTGCGGGGGGTAGTCGTACGCGGCGACCTGACGCGGGTTCTCGATCTGCTCGCCCGGCTCGCGCGCGGCGAGAAAGTAGGTGACCAGGCCGCGTCCACGCATCCCCACCGCGCTCGCGGCGGGGAGGTCGACGTCATGGTGATAGCCGGCGCTGACGAAGGCGTCATGACGGCCGGCGCAGAAGAGCTTGTAGCGCTCGCGGCCGCCGTCCTCTTCGTTGATGCCGCCGACGTGATTCCACATCCGCAGGAAGTAGGGGAAACCCTCGTTCCGGACACGGTCGATCAGCTCCGCGTAGAACCGGCGCGAGAGCTCTTCCAGCGGTTCATCTCCGCCGGCAGTGATCGAGCCGAAGAGAACGTCGGGATGCGACGGCCAGATCTCGACCAGCGGAGCGGGGCCGAGCTGGCGTAGCGGCACGTGTACGCGCGCGCCGGGCACGGGCTGACCGAACGAGACGGAGAGCTCGCGCGCGGCCGTTTCGTACGACGGCAGAAGGAGGGCGGTGGAGGTCGGTGCGATGGCAGACATCGTACGGCACGCCCCTCAACGTTGCGAGGCAGATCTTCCATTTCGACCGGCGGCGTATGATCGGAGCGCCGCATGTCGAAGAAGACGCTGCTCCTGATCGTGGCCACGCTGGTGGTCATCGCCGTCGCCACCTGGCGCGCCGGCAGTTATCCGGCACAACTGCTGGTGACCAACCAGGCCGGCCGCGCTCTGCAGGACGTGGTCGTGGAGTGCGGGGAGCAACGCGAGGCCATCGGTCTGATGCGCAACGGTGAGATGCGGGTCATCAAGCTCCGGCCGGGCGATCCGGTGGTGCTGACCTATCGCGGCGGGGAGCGGTGGCAGTCGAAGGAGCCGCTGCGCCCCGCGCGCAGCACGGTCCTCTTCATCGGCGTCGACCGCATCGAGCTCGAGCTGGCGGCGAAGCGCGACCAGTGAGGCCTCCCTTCAGCACCCTGAGCGAAGCCGAAGGGGCTGCGCGTACAATGCCGCGCCATCAGCGAACCAAGGAGCGTGACATGAAAACGGTGATCCGGAACGGCCGCATCGTGACGGCGGTCGACGACTATCGGGCCGACCTCCTCATCGAAGACGGCGTGGTGGCCATGATCGCGAAGACGATCGACGTCGAGGCCGATCGGGTCATCGATGCCAAGGGGCGGCTGGTCATCCCCGGCGGCATCGACCCGCACACGCACATGGACCTTCCCTTCGGCGGCACGTCGTCGTCCGACGACTTCCGCACCGGCACCCGTGCCGCGGCGCACGGCGGGACGACCACCATCATCGACTTTGCCGTCCAGTACAAAGGGCAGGCGTTGAATGAGGCGCTCGACGTCTGGTTTGCCAAAGCCGAAAGCAAGGCCTCGATCGACTACGGCTTCCATCTCATCTGCACCGACCTGCCTGACGAACGGCTGCCGGAGATGCGCTCGATGATCGACCAGGGGGTGACGAGCTTCAAGCTCTTCATGGCCTACCCCGGCGTCTTCCTCGTCGACGACGCGACGATCTTCAAGGCGATGGGCTACGCCGGGCAGCATGGTGGGCTGATCTGCATGCACGCGGAGAACGGCGTGGTGATCGACGCCATCGTCAAGGCGGCGCTGGCCGAAGGGAAGACCGCCCCGAAGTACCACGCCCTGACCCGGCCGACCAAGGCGGAGGCGGAGGGGGTGCATCGCGCCATCGCACTGGCCGACATGGCCCAGTCTCCGGTGTACATCGTCCACCTCAGCTCGAGCGACGCCCTCGACGAAGTGACCCGCGCCCGCGACGCCGGCATCAACGCGTACGCGGAGACCTGTCCCCAGTACCTCTTCCTCGACTACAGCGTGTACGAAAAGCCCGGCTTCGAAGGGGCGAAGTGGGTGATGACGCCCCCCATCCGCGAGCAGTGGAACCAGGAGAAGCTGTGGCGCGGGATCAAGTTCAACGACCTGCAGGTGATCTCGACCGATCACTGCCCGTTCTGCTTCAAGGAGCAGAAGGAGCTCGGGCGCGATGACTTTTCGAAGATCCCGAACGGCGGGCCGGGCGTCGAGCACCGGATGAGCCTGATCTACAACGGCGGCGTGGCGCAGGGGCGGATCTCGCTGAACCGCTTCGTCGAGATCACCTCGACCGCGGCCGCAAAGATCTTCGGTCTCTTCCCCCGCAAGGGGACGATCGCGGTCGGCTCGGATGCCGACATCGTCATCTTCGACCCGGAGGAAGAGATGACCATCAGCGCGAAGACGCATCACATGAACGTCGACTTTTCCTGCTACGAGGGGATGACGGTCCGCGGCGTGACGAAGACGGTGCTGTCGCGCGGGGTGGTGGTCATCGAGGAGGGGGAATACGTCGGGCGCGAGGGGCATGGGGAGTTCCTCAAGCGCGGTCTGGCGTTTAGCCCCAGATGATGGGCCTGTCCGGCCTAGACGTTAGAATCTCCGCCTCACCAGAAAACAAGGAGCCCAACCCATGCGTGTGGTCAAAGGTGGTCTGATCCAGACGGCGCTCGCCGCCGACGTGAACGAGCCGATCGAGAAGATTCGTGACGCTCAGATCGAGAAGACGCTGCAGTACCTCGACGAGGCGGGTAAGCAGGGCGTGCAGATCCTCTGTATGCAGGAGATCTTCACCGGTCCCTACTTTTGCGCGGAGCAGAACCCGCGCTGGTACGACTCGGTCGAGAAGATCCCGGACGGGCCGACCACGAAGCTGATGCAGGAGTACGCCAAAAAGTACAACATGGTCATCGTCGTGCCTCTCTACGAAGAAGAGGACACCGGGATGTACTACAACACCGCCGCGGTCATCGACGCCGACGGCAAGTACCTCGGCAAGTACCGCAAGAACCACATCCCGCAGGTCGCCCCCGGCTTCTGGGAGAAGTACTACTTCCGCCCCGGCAACCTCGGCTATCCGGTCTTCCAGACCGCGTACGCGAAGGTCGGCGTCTACATCTGCTACGACCGCCACTTCCCCGAGGGAGCGCGCGAGCTCGGCCTGGCCGGAGCGGAGATCGTCATGAATCCCTCCGCGACCGTGGCCGGCCTCAGCGAGTACCTCTGGAAGCTCGAACAGCCGGCCCACGCCGTCGCCAACGGCTACTTCATCGGCGCCATCAACCGCGTCGGCTACGAAGGCCCCTGGAACATCGGCGAGTTCTACGGCCAGAGCTACTTCTGCGACCCGCGCGGCCAGATCCTCAGCATCGCCAGCCGCGATAAGAGCGAGCTGGTGGTCGCCGACCTCGATTTCGACAAGATCCGCGAGGTACGGAACACCTGGCAGTTCTATCGCGACCGCCGGCCGGAGACGTACGGCGGGATCGTGCGGCAGTAGCGGCAACTTCAGCTGCTCAGCTGTTCAGCTGCTCAGCTATTCAGGCGGGGCTCGCGCCTCTTCTCGCTGAGCAGCTGAGTAGCTGAGTAGCTGAGCAGCTCCCCATTCAGGGCACACCCCTTGCGATGTTCTCCCGCCAGGAGGACACGCAATGTCGAACCAGAACAATCGAGGCGGCGATGATGCGGCGTCGAGCAACCAGCCTGCCGAGCCGAGCCGTCGCCATAAGAGTGGCGGGCACATGGGCGCGGGGAAATCGGGCGGGAAGAGCTTTGGATCCGAGAAGCCGGAAGAGCGCGACAACAACGGCAGCCGTGAGGCCGGACGCGACTGGGACGGCGATCCGAATCCGGGCGACCGCTAAGCATCCATCGACGTGGGCGGATACACTCCGCCCATGTCTTCCCTCCTCACACGCGCGCTGCACGACGCTGATTTCGAGGCGGTGCATGCCGCGTTCGTCGAGGCTTTCAGCGACTACGTGATCAAGCTCTCGCCGACGCGTGAGCAGCTCGCGGAGATGCTCACGCGCCGCGGCTACGTCCCGGACGCTTCGGTCGGGATCTTCGACGGCCAGCGGCTGGTCGCCTTCACGCTGAACGGCATCGACGGCGACGCCGCGTATGACAGCGGCACCGGCGTCGTGCCGTCGCACCGCAGGCGCGGGCTGGCCAGGGCGATGCTGGAGTTCCTCACGCCGCGCCTCAAAGAACGCGGCTGCACGCGCTACGTCCTGGAAGTGATCGACGCGAATCACGCCGCGGCGGAGCTTTACCGCTCGCACCGGTTCGTCGAGACGCGCAAGCTGCAGTGCTGGTCGTTCGAGAGCGGCGGCGGTGAGGAGTTGGCCGAGGGGCAGATCCGCGAGGAGTGGTGCGACGTCGCCCCCTCCTGGCAGAACACCACCGCCTCCATCGGGCGAGCGCGCGATCCGCACATCGTGCTCGGCAATGACGACGGCTACGCGGTGCTCTTCCCGTCGAACGGCGACGTCCCTCAGCTCGCCGTGCGTCCCGATGCGAGACGCGCCGGCCTCGGCACGCGGCTCCTCCGCGCGGCGTCGCGAAAAGCCGGCAAGCCGCTGCGCATCATCAACATCGACGCCGGCGAGGAAGGCATCGCGCGGTTCCTCACCGCCGCCGGCGCGATAAAAACGGTCATGCAGCTGGAGATGATCCGCACACTGTGACGTGGCCGGTATCGTGCTTGCTCGACAGGCGGCACGAATGCGCTCTCGGAAAGTTCTCATCGTCGAAGACGACGACCAGATTCGGCAGACGCTCGTCGAGTATCTCGCCAACGCTTCACAGGTGGAGGTCGCGGCAGCACGCGACGGCGCCGACGCCTTGCACGCCGTGCAGAGCGCCGACTACGACGTCGTCGTCCTCGACGTGATGATGCCGTACATGAACGGGATCGACTTTCTCGACTCGGTGCAGATCCTCAAGCCACCCGAAGAGCGTCCGGCCTGCTTCATCGTCACCGGCGTCCCGGCCGAGGAGCTGCCGAGCGAGACCATCGAGCGCCGTTTCGCCGGGATGGTCCGCCGCGTCTTCCGCAAGCCGATCGACCCGTGCGAGCTGGTGCGCTGCATCGACGAAGTGCTGCGCTAGCACGCGGCCATCATCCGTTCGATTCATGATGACTCCAATGACTTCGCTCTTCTTCGGAAGAGCTTTTGTCATCGAATCAGGACACCACCTGGCAGGTTGCGCTAGCGCCCGAGCGCCGTCTCGATCGCACGGGTGATCACTTCGCGCGAGAGGTCGCTCTTGTTGATCACGCCGAGGGCTCGGCTGAGGATCTGCTCGCGCTCGTCGTCGTTGATGAAGCGCGAGGTGATCACGATGACCGGGATGCTGGCCGTCGCCGAGTCGCTCTTGAGGCGCTGCAGGACTTCGTGGCCGCCGATGCCCGGCATCATCAGGTCGAGCAGGATCACGTCGGGGTGTTCGCTCTGCGCCCGGGCGATACCGAGCGTGCCGTTCTCCGCTTCGAGCACCGCCACACCGGGTCGCGTGGCGAAGCTGCCGACGGTGTAGCGCGTGGTCTCGTCGTCGTCGATCACCAGGATGCGGACGGACGGGGCGGCATCCTGCGCCGGCAGTGCAACCGACGGGCGCTGTTTCGTGGCCGTCCGTTGCTCCTGCGCCGGCTCGCCCGCGAATCGGACCGGGATCTCCGCGCAGAACGTCGAGCCGATCCCCGGCTCGCTGCGCAGACTGACGGTCCCGCCGAGGAGCTGCGCCAGCTTGCGCGTCAGCGGCAGCCCGAGGCCGGTGCCCTTCTGCCGCTTCTGCAGCGGATTGTCGAGCTGCGTGAACTCCTCGAAGATCCGCTCCTGATCTTCCGGGGCGATGCCGATGCCGGTATCGCTCACCGAGAAGATGATGGTCTCGCGCTCCGGCACATGCGTCGCCGCAACGCGAATCTCCCCTGCCTCGGTGTACTTGAGCGCGTTGGAGATGAAGTTGCGGAGGATCTGCGAGACCTTCCCTTCGTCCGTGTACATCAGCGGCAGCGTATCGTTCTCTTCGAACACCAGCGAGAGCGAGCGGTTGACGAGCAGCGGCCGGAGCATGCCGCGCAGCGCGCTGAAGAGGTTCGAGATCTCGACCTCGGCCGGCCGGACCTCGGTCTTCCCCGCTTCGATTTTCGCGAGATCGAGCAGGTCGCTGACCAGCGCCTCGAGATCCTCCGCCGCGCGGCGGATGAGCAGCAGTTGCTTGCGCGCTTCGCTTTCCAGCGGCGCCTCTTCGAGCAGACGTGCCAGCGCGAGGATCGAGTTCACCGGCGTGCGGAACTCGTGGCTCATATCCGAGAGGAAGCGCGTCTTGAGGTTGTCGGCGCGGCGAAGCGACTCCGCTTTCTCATCCAGCTCCGCGTAGAGGGCGAGCACGCCGCGGTTCGTGTCCTCGAGCTCTTTGTTCAAGCGCTCGAGGTCGTCCTGCCGTTCATTGAGGTCGCCGAGCGCCTTGAGCAATTCCGCGTTCTGCTGCTGGATTTCTTCGAGCGGGCTGTCGGTGCGCTGCCGCGCGAGGTCATCGACGATCTTCATGACCTGCTGCCCGGTGATGGTCTTGACACGCGGGTCGAGCCGCTTCTTCATCACCACCACCGTCCCCTTCTGCGGAGCGGTATTGATGGTGAAGTCGTCCATCAGCCTGCGCGCGCCGAGAATGCCCAGGCCCATGCCGGTGGTCGATTTGTACCGGCCGCTGAGGACGGAATCGAGGTTCTCGATGCCGGGACCGAGATCGGAGACCGTCATGACCAGGAACTGCTCGCCGTTCTTCGTCTCGATACCGAACTCGAACCGTCCACCGCCGCCGTAGCGCAGCGCGTTGCGGGCGATCTCGGAGGCGACGGTAGCGATGCGGGTCTGTTCCTGCTCGTCGAAGCCGAGCAGCGCCGCGATCTGGCGCGCCCGCCGCCGGGCAGCGACGAGGTCGTAGTCGAAGTGCAGGGAAATCGTCGAGATGGTGGTATCGGTCATCAGCTACTGGGTCGCTTTCGCCACGACCACGGTCGCGTCATCCGTGCCGCGGCAGTAATCGCGGAACAGCACCGCCGCGATCAGCATCGGATCGCGATCGGACAGGCCGGGGTATGCGTTCAGGTTCCAACTCGTGGAGATACCGTCGGAGTGCATCACCAGAATCGAGGCCGCGGTCCACGGATACGAGAAAAGCTGCACGCGCCGCATGTCGTGCCCGACGATCCCCGGAAGAGACACCGTCTTGCGATGTCCCTCTTCGTTCGTAATCGTACCAGCGATGTTGCCGACACCGACGAAGTCGAGCCGTCCGCTGGCGGGGAGAATGCGCACGATGCCGACCGCCGAACCGCGGGTGGCGCGGGTTGCGCCGTGGGCCTCTTCCATGAGCTCGGTGAGCGGGAGCTGGTCGCGCTCCCGAATCACGCGCAGCACGCCAGTCGATGCCAGCGCCGCGGACGGGCCATGCCCGAGGCCGTCCGCGACTGCAATGGTCACGACCTCCGCGCCGACGATCGCCGTCCAGCCGTCACCGTTCTCTTCTTCGCCCCGCTTCGGGACACAGATGCCGCCGACGACCATGCGTGGCGGCCGCGCCTCATATCCGTTGGCCGGGCTGCCGACCCGGCAAAGGATGGCCGTTCCTTTATCCGCAAGTGTGTAGATGTCGAATTCGCTGGTGGACCGTGCGATTGCGCCGAGGCCGTTGCCGGGACTGCCGGCGGTCGAGTAGCCATCGCGACTCGCGGCCGCGACGTTGCTGATGCCGCGGCCTTTGTCGATGGCGATGATGGTCAGCGTTTTGTCGCGCGATTCGTCGCTGCCGAAGAGGATCGAGCCGCCGCCGCCGTGCTTGATGAGGTTCGTTCCCAGCTCGGTCGTGACCAGCGCCGCGCGCGCCGCGAGCTGCTCGCCGAGGCCCGTCGCCTCCGCGCACTGCTGCGCCACGCGCCGCGCGGCCGAGACTTCCGAGACCTCCGCGACATGGACCACCCGGGTCGCGTTCAAGTGACGCCCCGATAGCGCGCGATCGTGACGCGCGTGCCCCGGCCCGGCTGCGACTGGATCTCGAATTCGTTCGACAGCCGCTTCGCACCGCCCAGTCCGAGGCCCATGCCGTTGCCGGAGGTGAAGCCGTCGCGCAGCGCCTGGGTGACGTCGGCGATGCCGGGTCCCTGGTCCTCGAAGATGAGGCGCAGGCCGCGCCGGATGCCGTCGTCGATCGATTCGAGCGTCAGCGTTCCGCCGCCGCCGTAGTCGACCATGTTGCGTGCGAGCTCACTCGCCGCGGTGACGATCTTGGTCTGCTCGACGAGCGAGAAGCCGCATTCGACCGCCCATTTCCGAACCGCATGGCGGACGCTCACGACCTCGGCCGCGGTGCGGACCGCGATCGAATCACTCCTCGTTACGGGCATCCGCGGTCTCCTGGTCCAGCCGCGTCTTCGTCAGCAGCTCCATCCCCCGCTCGATGTTGAGCGCGGAGCGGACACCGGTCAGCGACAGCCCGAGCTCGACGAGGGTGATGGCGACGGAGGGCTGCATCCCGACCACTACCGTGTCAGCGTCGAGGATGCGCGCCATGGCCGCGGTGTTGGCGAGCATCCGCCCGATGAAAGAGTCGACGACGTCGAGCGAGGAGATGTCGATCAACACCCCTTTGGCCTTCTGCTTGACGATCTGCCCGGTGAGGTCGTCCTGCAGGGTCATGGCGGTGCGGTCATCCATGTCGACCTGGATGCTGACGATGAGGAAGGCCCCCATCTTGAGAATCGGGATGCGGTCCATCGGCTACTCCGCCGCCACCGGCGTTTTGGGAGCCGGCGCCGCCGTCTTGCGGGCGATGGCCAGTCCGAGACGCTGGAGCGCTATGGCGAAGGCGTCGGCAAGCGTGGCCTTCGTGATGACGTCGGAGATGTCGACGCCGAGGTGGACGATGGTCTGGGCGATCTGCGGACGGATGCCGCTGATGATGCAGTCGGCACCCATCAGGCGCGCCGCCGCGACGGTCTTGAGCAGATGCTGCGCGACGAGCGTGTCGACCACCGGCACGCCGGTGATGTCGATGATGGCGATGCCCGACCCGGTGTCGACGATGGCCTGCAGCAGGCTCTCCATGACTACCTGCGTACGGGCGCTGTCGAGCGTCCCGATGAGCGGCAGCGCGAGCACGCCGTGCCACAACTGCACGACCGGGGTGGAGAGCTCGAGCAGCTCCTGCGACTGGCGGGCGATGATCTCCTCGCGCCCGCGCTGATAGGTCTCGGTGGTGAAGAGTCCGAGCTTGTCGAGCAGGGTGGTCGCGTTCCAGAACTGCTGCGCGAGCTCGTCCGGCTTCAGCTCTCTCTGCATGACGCTGAAGAGCGGCTGTTTGAGCGAGAAAACGAACATCGCGGTCTCGGTCGGCGTGAAGCCCTGTTTGGCGCGCGACCGGGAAATGCGCGCCAGCACCTCGCGCACCTGCGACCACGCCTCCGAGACATTGAAGTCGGCGTCGGCCCCGCTCTGCAGCGCGGCGATCAGCGCACGGAGAAACTCCCCTGCCTGCTGTTGGAGCTCCCCCTGTTTGAGCAGGTTGTTGCGCATGGAGAGATCGTGCTCCTGCGACTGCACCCATGCGGTGACGATCTCGCTCTCCTCCTGCCGGATCACGTCCGCCAGGACGTTCAATTGTGAATTCGTCATGATCACTCCTTAAAGATGGGACCGGTCTCGACGGTGCAAACGGAACGCCACCGGAAGATCGAATACGATTCGGATCCCATGCGCCCCCGCTTCATCACCATCCACGGACACTTTTACCAGCCGCCGCGCGAAAATCCGTGGCTCGAAGTCGTCGAAACGCAGGATTCGGCCTTTCCCTACCACGACTGGAACGAGCGGATTACCGCGGAGTGCTATGAGGCGAACGCGACGGCGCGCATCCTCGACGAGCGCGACCGCATCCGCCGGATCGTCAACAACTACGCCACCATCAGCTTCAACTTCGGCGCGACGCTGCTGTCGTGGCTGGCCACGTCCGCGCCCGATACGTACAGCGCCATCCTCGAAGCGGACCGGGTCAGCCGCGACCGTTTCGGCGGCCACGGTGCCGCCCTCGCGCAGGCCTACAACCACATCATCCTGCCGCTGGCGAACGCGCGTGACAAGAAGACCCAGGTGCGCTGGGGCGCGCGCGATTTCGAGCGCCGCTTCGGACGGAAAGCGGAGGGGATGTGGCTGCCCGAAACGGCGGTCGACGTCGAGTCGCTGGAGGCGCTCGCGGAAGAAGGGATCGCCTTCACGATCCTCGAGCCGCATCAGGCGGCGCGCTGGCGGCCTGTCGGAGAGACGGCCTGGCGCGAGGTGAACGGGCATCTCGATCCGACCCTGCCGTACGTCTGCAACCTGCCGTCGGGACGGAGCATCGCCATCTTCTTCTACGACGGTCCGATCTCGCGCGCGGTGGCGTTCGAGCAGCTCCTCGCGCGCGGCGAGAACCTCGCGCATCGTCTGGCGGGCGCGTTCTCCGAGGCGCGGAAACATCCGCAGCTCGTGAACATCGCCACGGATGGCGAGACCTATGGACATCATCACTCCTTCGGCGAGATGGCGCTGGCGTATGCGCTGCGCTTCATCGAAGAGCACAAGCTGGCGAAGCTGACCAATTACGCGGAGCACCTCGCCACGCATCCTCCCGCGCACGAGGTGGAGATCATCGAGCGGACCGCCTGGAGCTGCTCGCACGGCATCGAGCGGTGGCGCAGCGACTGCGGCTGCAACACCGGCGCGAGCCTCGGCTGGAACCAGCAGTGGCGCGGGCCGCTCCGCTCCGCGCTCGACTGGCTGCGCCATCAGGTCTCGCAGATTTTCGAGAGCGAGGGTGAGCGCCTGCTGCGCGATCCGTGGGCCGCGCGCGACGAGTACATCGACGTGATCCTCGACCGCACCGACGACACGATCGGCCTTTTCTTCTCGCACCACGCCCTGCCGCACGTGAAAGACGAGACGCGCATCCTCGAGCTGATGGAGATGCAGCGCAACGCCATGCTGATGTACACGAGCTGCGGCTGGTTCTTCAGCGACATCTCCGGCATCGAGACCGTGCAGGTGCTGCACTACGCCGCGCGGGTGATTCAGCTCGCCGAGCGCGTCTCCGGCCAGCAGCTCGAGCCGCAGTTCATCGACCGCATCGCCGGTGCGCGCAGCAATCTCCCGGACCGCGGCACCGCGCGGCAGATCTACGAGCGCGAGGTCATCCCGGCGCGGCTCGATCTCGCGCGCGTGGCCGGTCACTACGCGGTGGCCTCGCTCTTCGACTACTTCGACGATCGCGCGAAGGTCTATTGCTACGAGGTCAACCAGCGCGGTTTCGAGGTGCACAAGACCGGGCGCGCGCGCCTGGCCATCGCGGCGGTCGACGTGCGCTCGCTGATCACCCACGAGACCGCGTCGTTCGAGCTGGCGGTCCTCCACCTCGGCGAAACCGAGATCACCGGCGGCGTCCGCGCGGCCCGCACCATCACGAACTTCGACGACGTGCGCAGGCAGCTCGTCGCGGCAATGGAGCCGGGCGGCATTCCGACCGTGATCCGCCTCCTGGATCAACACTTCGGTGAGACGCCGGTCTCCATCCGCTCGCTGTTTCGCGACGAGCAGCGCCGCATCCTGCAAAGCCTGCTGCTGGCGTCGCTGCAGGAGGCGGAGTCGGCGTTCCGGCAACTGCACGAGCGTTACGACCCGCTGATGCGCTTCCACACGAAGCTCGGCATCCCGATGCCGAAGGTGCTGCAGATGGCGGCCGAGTTCGACCTCAACCTGCAGATCCGCCATCTGCTCGAGGCGGAGACGCCGGCCCTGGCCGAGATCGAAGCACGCCTGCGCGAGGCACGCGAGGAAGGGGTGACGTTCGACGAGACGACCAGGCTGGCTTTCAAGAACTCCATCGAGCGCGCCGCGGAGCGCTTCCGCGACCGTCCCGACGATCTGGACCGGCTGGAAACGTTCGAGACGCTGATCGGGATCGTGCGCGAGGCGATCATCGACGTCGATCTGCGCCGCGTGCAGAACAGCTATTACGTGATGCGCGCGACCGTCCGGCCGGCCATCGCGGCGAGCGCCGGCTCCGGCCACGACGCGCAGCGATGGCTGGCCCTTTTCGACTCCCTCGGCGAGAAGCTGTCGATCAGCATCGACGCGGCGTAAACTGCGCGGCCATGCATACTTCCGTGCATCCACCATCCGATCTGGTGCGCTCCGCCGGCATCCTGCTTCACCCGACCTCGCTGCCGGGTCACTACGGCATCGGTGACCTCGGCGATGAGCTGATCGCGTTCCTCGACTGGGCCGCCAGCGCGGGGATGAAGCTGTGGCAGGTGCTGCCGCTCAACCCGCCGGGCTACGGGTTTTCACCGTACGGCTGCCTGTCGTCGTTCGCCGGCAATCCGCTGCTCATCTCGCCGCAGAAACTGCTGCAGGAGAACCTGCTCGACGCCGCGAGCGTCGCCGACGTGCCGCCGTTTCCGGCCCACTCCGTCGATTGGGGTCCGGTCAGCGAGTACAAGATGCAGATTCTCCGCGCGTCGTGGCAGCGCTTCGGCGAGGTGGCGTCGAACGAGCTGGCGCAGTCGTTCGACAACTTCATCCGCGGCGACGAGCAGCACGAGTGGCTCGCCGACTACGCGCTCTACATGACCCTCAAGGAGCGCTTCGGCGGCGCCCCGTGGTGGGAGTGGGACGCGCCGCTCGCCGCGCGCGAGCCGGAAGCGATCGCCGCCGCGCGCCGCGACCATGCGCCGGAGATCCGCTTCTGGCAATACGTGCAGTTCCTCTTCTTCTGGCAGTGGGCCGCCGTCCGCGACGCCGCTTTCGCGCGCAACATCCAGATCCTCGGCGACGTGCCGATCTACGTGGCCCACGACAGCGCTGACGTCTGGGGCAACCGCGAGCTCTTCCAGCTCGACGAAAACGGCACCCCGACCGTCGTGGCGGGCGTGCCGCCCGACTACTTCAGCGCCACCGGCCAGCGCTGGGGCAACCCGCTCTACCGCTGGGACGTCCTGCGCGAGACCAACTACCGCTGGTGGATCGAGCGGATCAAAAACAACCTCCGCCTGGCGGACGTCGTGCGCCTCGATCACTTCCGCGGCTTCGCCGCTTACTGGGAAGTCCCGGCGAGCGAAGAGACGGCGGTGCACGGACGCTGGATGCCTGGCCCCGGCCTCTCGCTCTTCGACGCCATCCGCGAGTCGCTCGGGACGTTACCGCTCATCGCGGAGGATCTCGGCTTCATCACCGAAGACGTGCACGCGCTGCGGCACGCCATCAACGTCCCGGGCATGAAGATCCTCCAGTTCGGCTTCGGCCAGAACGACAGCCCGCACCTCCCCCATCGCTACGACCCGCAAACCGTCGCCTACACCGGCACCCACGACAACGACACCGCCCGCGGCTGGTTCGAGCATGCGAGCGAAGAGGAGCGCGAAGGCGCGCGCACGTACCTCGGCTGCGAAGTCGACGACGTCGCGGCGGGGCTGCTCCGCGCGGCGTATACGTCGGTTGCGCAAACCGCGATCGTCCCGGTGCAGGACGTCCTCGGCCTCGGCAGCGAAGCACGAATGAACACACCCGGCGCGGGCAACGGCAACTGGAGCTGGCGGGTCGAGCTGGGAGCGCTGACGCACGAGCATGCGGTGCGGCTGCGGCGACTCGGGGAGATGACCGGGCGGGTTTAGGTAAAGATGAGGCGAATGTCCAGAGCGAAGCCGGGGACGAGCGGCGTCGCGAGCAACCCGCCCTTGTCGTTCTCAACTTCCGACGCGCGCTCGAAGCCGTTCGGCCCGCGGCGATAAATCTTCACCAGCTCGAGCTCGGGATCGACAATCCAGTACTCCGCCACGCCGAACCGTTCGTATGCATTCCGCTTTACGATCTCGTCGTGCCGGCGCGAACCGCCCGAGAGGATCTCAATGACGAGATCCGGCGCGCTTTGAACGTTCTTCTCGCCAATGGCAGACCGCTGCTCGCCGACGAAAACCATCAGATCCGGCTGGAACATGTTCTCCGGACTCAGAACGACATCCAGCGGCGCGCAAAGAACCTCACCACCTCCATGCGCGGTAAAGTGAAGATCGAACGGAACGAGCAGCTTCCGCAGGATGCGCTGATGCCGGGGAACGGGCGAGGCATTCAAAATCAACTCCCCGTCAATGATCTCGTACCGATTCCCATCGTCGGGAAGCTGGAGGTAGTCCTCATAGGTCAGCTTCGTCGAGGTCTGCGGTGCCATGACGTCACTAGTCTACGCCTGCGACGCGCTTAGAGTCATTTCTTGATCTTCGGTGTCCAACCATTGACTCGATAGTTATTGCGGCTCACATTCAGATCAGTAATGATTGAAATAATGACGTACCCTGAAAGGAGCGTCAACAATGCCCCAATCGCATAGGTTCAGAAGTTTACTGATCATCCTGACCGCCTTCGGACTGGCTGTTGCGGCGGTCGTATTTCTCGCGGACCGCGCGTCCGCCCAGGCACCTCCGCAGCCACCGGCGGGCAAGCCGCAGCCACTCGAGGAGCGCGATCAGGCGCCTGCCCAGACGGCGGACGAAGCGATCGCCGCGGACGCGCAGTGGTATGCCCGCAGTGAAGGCGTCACACAAGCCGAGGCCGAGCGCCGGTTACGCATGCAGGCGCAGATGGGCGATGTAATCGCACGGCTGCGCAATGCCCACAGGACCAGGCTGGCCGGTGTGGTGATCGATCACAAGCCGACCTATCGCCTGCGCGTCCGGCTGACCGGCACGGTGCCAATCCAGGCAGAGGAGCACGCCCTCGGCGGGAGCAAACTGCCGGTGGTCTTCGAGACCGGCGCGAAAGTGACACTGGAAGAGTTGCGTGCGTCGATTGAGAAGAATCAGAGCTCCCTCCGGCGCGTCTACCCGAACCTGGCCGGCATGGGAACGGACGAGAAGACGAGCGAGATCGTGGTGTCGGTGGTCGCGACCGACGAAGCCGGCGCCGCCGCCGCGAGAGCGAAACTCGGCGACGCGGTGGCGCTGCTCGGCCAACCCGTGCGCATCGAGGTCGTGCCCGCCTATCCGACCCGGCAGGACGTGCGCGGCGGTTCGCTCGTATCGTCCGCCAACTTTCTGTGTACCTCCGCGTTCGTGGTGAAGAACACCGCCGGTACGACTGGCGTCACGACCGCGGGCCACTGCGACAACGCACTGACCTACTACAACCCCAACGGGACGTCGATCCCGCTGACGCTCGTGGCGGGCTCCGAGTACGACGACAACGATCAGGACGTGCAGGTGCACACGAGCGCCTACGTGGAGCGGCCGGAGTTCTACTGGGATGACAACAAGACCGTCGTGCGCGTCCTCAGCGGCCGGCGGCTCAAGAGTAGCACCGCGGCGGGCGACAACGTCTGCCACCGCGGAGAAGGGTCAGGCTACAGCTGCGGCTACGTCCAGCAGACGAACTTCGCACCGACGAACTCGACCAACACTCTCTGCAATGGCGGCCCCTGCTCAACGGTCTGGGTTCGCGTTACCGGCACTTCCCTCGAGTGCAGGGGAGGCGACAGCGGCGGACCGTGGTTTGCATCAACCGTGGCGTTCGGCATTCACAGCGGAGGCACGGTCGATCCCACGACGGGAGCGTGCGTCAATGCCTTCTATATGACGACCGACACGATCTCCAGCGGATGGTCGCTGCTCTATGGCCCTTGATGCGAAATGCACCGCGCTCGCGGTCCTGCTCATGATCGCCGGTTGCTCCGGCGGTCCGGCAGCCGACCAGGCCACGACACGGGTTCCGGAGCCGGCCACTACGGCGGCTCCGCGGACACCCGCGCCGGCCGTGCGCGTGCCGCTGCTCCCATCCGGCGGCGCGAGCCATCTCGTCGGCGCAATCGGGGTGCTCGAGGTGGACGGCCCCTGCCTTTATCTGCGCGCATCGAACGGCTCGCGCATCCTGCCCGCCTTCGCCACGGCCAACACACGATGGAGCGAGTCGCAGGGATGGCTCGAGGTGGGCGAGCGGACATTCCGGCCGGGGCAGACGGTCCGGCTCAGCGGCAGTCCGGTGAAGGCGCTCTCCCCGACCCTGCCATGGGTGCAGGCTCCCGATCCGGGCTGCGCTGCCTCATCGCCGTTCATCGCCTACGCGATTGACGCGAACGAGTAGTTACATACACCTGCGGCGCCTTTGCGGCTCTCACGTCTACCGCTGAAACACGTCTGCGATGCGCAAGGCCAATCCCGGCAGCAACGGCGTCGTGATCGTTCCGCGTGGCCCGTTCTCCATCTCCGCGATGCATCGGAAGCCATCCGCGTCGCGCCGGTAGATCGTCACCAGCTCGAGCTCCGAGTCGATGATCCAGTATTCGGCGACGCCGAAGCGGTCGTACGCGTTGCGTTTCTGGATCTCGTCCTTGCGGCGCGTGCCGTCGGAGAGCACTTCGATCACCAGGTCGGGCGCTCCCTGCACGTTGGCGCGGGTGATGATCTCGGCGCGCGCGGCGCTGATGAAGAGGATGTCGGGCTGGACGACGTCGGTGCGTGAGAGGACGACGTCGAACGGCGCGTAGAAGAGCTGCCCGAGCTTGTGCGTGCGCACGTGCATGCCGAGGGCGAGCGTGAGATTCATGGAGATCTGCTGGTGCCACGCCAGGGGTGAAGGAGTCACGAACAGCTCCCCATCGAGGATCTCGTACCGCTTGCCGTCATCGGGCAACGCGGCGTAGGTCTCGTACGTCCACCTCGTCGTTGCTTGCGGTTCCATCGTTCGATCCACTCTCAGGGGGCGAAGACTTCGGCGAGGGAAAGTGAGAAGCCGGGGATCAGCGGCGTGGCGAGCGTGTCGCCCTTCTCGTACTCCAGGACCGCCGCGCGCACGAACGCGCCGCCGACCCGGCGGTCGATCATCACCACCTCGTCCTCAGGATCGACGAGCCAGTACTCGCTGACCCCGTAGCGCTCGTAATTCGCGCGCTTGACCTTCTCATCGCGTGAGCGCGTGCCGGGCGAGAGGATTTCGACGACGAGATCGGGCGCGCCCGTAACGTTCTTCTCCGTCACGATGGATCGGTGCTCGTCGAGGACGATCAACAGATCGGGCTCGTACATCTGATGCGGACTGAGCACGACGTCGAATGGAGCGACGACCACCAGGCCACCACCGTGACTTCGGAAGTGCAGTTCCAGGGCGAAGAAGAGATTGCCCAGGATGCGCTGATGACGGAACACGGGCGTAGGATTCAAAACCAACTCCCCGTCGATGATCTCGTACCGATTCCCATCGTCGGGAAGCTGGAGGTAGTCCTCGTAGGTCAGCTTCGTCGAGGTCTGCGGTGCCATGACGCGACTAGTCTACGCCCGCTCCAGCACCGCCACCGGGAACGTCGCAAAAATCTCGCGCAGCGCGAGAGCATCTCCCTCGACGACCTCACCCGTGAAGACGTTTCTCCACGATCCGTGGAGTGCGATGGTGCGGTCGCCCCACACGTCGCCCAGCGGGAACTTTGTGCCTTTGACGAGTTGGGTGGTCAGCCGCGGCACGGCGATCAGCACGTCATCGCCGCGCAGGAAGGCGACGCAGTTCGGGCCGGCGTCAAGGCGACGATAGCTGCCGTCGCGGAAGGTCTCGCGATGCTTCGCTCGCATGGCGAGCGTCTTCGCGGTGACGAAGAGTTTCACCGTCCCGTCGGCGCAGCGCGAGAGCAGTCGCGATGGCTGTGCCGAGCGCAGCGAGGCGAGCGCCTTCACGCGCTGGTCGTAGTCGACGGGGCGGCGGTTGTCGGGGTCGACGAGGCTGTAGTCCCACAGCTCGCTCCCCTGGTAGAAATCGGGGAGGCCGGGGCTGCACGCTTTGAGGATCACCTGCGACAGTGAGTTCAGCGCGCCGTGCAATGCGATCCGCTTGTGGAAGCGGGTGAAGGAGTCGACGAACGGCTGGTGCGTGAGCAGCGCGACCGCAAAATCCTGCACGTCGCGTTCGTAATCGCTGTTGGGAGCGAGCCAGCTCGAATGCGTTTTCGCTTCGCGCAGCGATTTCTCGATCACGCCGCGGATGCGTTCTTCATCGAGCGGCCAGGCGCCGACGAAGGTCTGATAGACGAGCAGCTCTTCGTTCGCATCGGGGGCACCGTTCTTTTTCAGCGCGGCATTCAGCGACGACCATTTCCTGACGTGCCGCGCCCATTCGTCCGCCATCTCGGAGAGCACGCTGATCCGCGCGCGGACGTCCTCGGCGCGTTTGGTGTCGTGCGTCGAGGTGGCGTTCATCGTGTGCGGCCACTCTTCCGCGATCCGTTCGTTGCGCTCGTGCAGTTCGGCGACCGGATCGAAGTCGAAGCCGCGGCCCGGCTCCCCGCCGACTTCGTTCAGCGAGATCAGGCGGTTGAAGTTGTAGAAGGCGGTGTCTTCGACACCTTTGGCCATGACGCGGCCGGTGAACTGCTGCCAGCGCATGACGAAGGCCAGCCACGCATCGCGTTCTTTCTCGAGGTAGCTCGGCGGCTCGAGCAGCAGCACGCGCTCGACGAAGGCGAAGACGCGCGCTTCGACTGCCTGGTCCGCCCGGCGGCGCGCCTCGGTGAGCGCGCGTCCGAGAATGGCCCGATCGGATTCCGACACCGGCGCTTCGCGCAGGTACGTGCGGTAGACCGGCATGCAGGCGGTCACTTCGATCAGCGCGGTCTGCAGATCGGTCGGCGAGAAATCGCGCGCATTACGATCGGATACGCCGAGGTGCGCCAGGTGCATCGCCAGCGCCCGCATCTCGCCGGCGAAGAGATCGTGGATGACCTGCTTCTTCCGCTCGTACACCAGGTCTTCGAACGGAGTGGTGAGGCCGGTGAACTTCGCGTAGAACTCGGTCAGCTTGTGCAGGCCCTGCGGATCGACGAAGACCGCGTTCACGCTGTCGAGGAAGTCGTAGCCGGTGGTGCCGGCCACGAGGAACTGCGGCGGCAGCACCTCTCCTTCCGCGAGGATCTTCTCCACCACCACGTAGAACTGCTCGACGATCTCGGTGGCCGGATCGCCCAGCCGGAGCTGCAGCTTGGTCAGGTAGTTCACCGGATCGTAGAGGCCGTCGATGTGGTCGATGCGGACGCCGGTGATCTTTCCCTCGGTCAGCCACTCGAGAATGACTTTGTTGCGCGCCTCGAAGACTTCCGGGTTTTCGATGCGCAGGCCGATCAGGTCGGTCACGTCGAAGAAGCGGCGGTAGTTGATCGTCTCCGAGGCGATGCGCCAGTACGCCAGGCGATACCACTGCGCGTCGAGCAGCCGATCGAGATCGTTGAACGACTCCGGATCGCCCGGCACACCGTTGATGCGCTGGATGGTGCCGTCGAGCGCGGAGCGGAACGCCTCCGACTGTTCGTACAGCCGCCACAGCGTGTCCTTCAGGAAGCGGCTGTTCGCGATGACGGAATCATTCGCGATGAGATCGTGCACCTCGACCGAGGCCCCTTCGCTCGGGATCGCATCGACGCATTGCCGCAGCACGAGGTGATACGACTGCGGCGCGAGCGGCAGCCGTTTGTCCCAGTACGAGAAGAACAGCCCCTCGCCATCGAAGCCGAGCTTGATCTCCTGCGCCTCCAGCACCTCGCCGTATGGACGGCCGAGGATCGGCAGCAGGACCTTGTCCTCCACGCGGCCGCCTTGCGAGGCCACGGGGCGCCAGTCGATGTCGAAGTAGTGGAGGTAGCGCGATTGCGCGCCGTTCTCGAGCACGCTCATCCACCAGGCGTTCTCGTGGCTGGCGGCCATGTGGTTCGGCACGATGTCGAGCAGGAGCCCCATGTCGCGCCTGGCCAGCTCCTCGTGCAGCGCGGTGAAATCGTCGCTGGTACCGAGGGCGGGATTGAGCATGTTCGGATCGACGATGTCGTAACCGTGCGTCGAGCCGGTGCGCGGGCGCAGCAGCGGCGAGGCATAGATGTCGGTGATGCCGAGCTCCGCCAGGTACGGCACGATGCGGCGCGCATCCTCGAGGGTGAAGCCGGCGTGAAACTGGAGACGGTACGTTGCAACGGGTACGCGATAGACCACGGCTGCGCCTCTTGCAGGCTACGTTCCGAAAATCGCGAACGAGTGCGGCGGGATCGTGATCCGGCCGTTTTCCAGCTTCGCACCGGTCTCCATCAAGGCGTTCTTCGCGTCGAGCTCCCACGGCACGTTCACCAGCTGGGCCTTGTCGCTGAAGTTGAAGCCGACCAGCACCGTCCCACCGCGCAGCACGAGCAGCACGCGGCGCTCGTCGTCGGCCCACGTCTCGACCTGCGACAGATCCAGCGATCGCAGCGCGGGTGTGTTCCGCCGCAAGGCGAAGAGCTGTTTGTACAGGCGGAACAGCGACTGATGCTCATCCCTGGCGAGCAACTGCCAGTTCAGTTTCGAGCGGCCGAAGGTGTCGGTATCGTGCGGATCGGGCGGCTCGCCCTGCCAGCTGAAATCGTCGAACTCCTCCGCGCGTCCCTTGCGCACCGCCTCGATGAGGTCCTTGTCGGAGTGCGACGTGAAGTACTGGAACGGAGCCTTCTCGCCGTACTCCTCCCCCATGAACAGCATCGGCAGGAACGGTGAGAGCACGACCGCGGCCGCGGCGAGCCGCAGCTGATCGTGAGAGACGATGTTCGACAGGCGATCGCCCAGCATCCGGTTGCCGACCTGGTCGTGGTTCTGTGCGAAGACGACGAACTGCGCGCCATTGGTGGTCTTCGGTTTCGCGCCGTATTTGCGGGCGCGGTAGATGGAGTGCTGGCCGGTGTAGAGGTAGCCGGTCTTGATGGTCCGCGCGAGGTCGCTGGTCTTCGTGAAGCCGGAGTAGTAGCCATCCTGCTCGCCGGTCAGCAGCACGTGCAGCGAATGGTGAAAGTCGTCGCACCACTGCGAGTCGAAGCCGAGGCCCCACTGCTCGGGCGGCGTGATCACGCGGGGATCGTTCAGGTCACTTTCGGCAATCGTGTAGATCTTCCGGCCGAGCAGCTCGGAGCGCTCGCGCACCGCGGTGCAGAGGTCCTGCAGGAACGGCTCGGCGGAGTGATCGACGATCGCGTGCACGGCGTCCACGCGCAGCCCGTCGAAATGAAACTCGTCCACCCACTGCAACGCGTTGTGCACGAAATACCAGCGCACGTGATCGCTGTGCGGACCGTCGAAATTCAGGGCGAGGCCCCACGGCGTTTTGTAGCGATCGGTAAAGTACGGGCCGTACTCGCCGAGGTAGTTCCCCTCCGGACCGAGGTGGTTGTAGACCACGTCGAGAAGGATGGCCATCCCGCGCGCATGACAGGCATCGACCAGCCGCTTGAGCGCGCGCGGCCCACCGTACGACGCCTGCGCCGCGCCGACGTAAACGCCGTCGTAGCCCCAGTTGCGCTCACCCGGAAACTGCGCCACCGGCAGCAGCTCCACCGCCGTGACGCCGAGCTCTTTCAGCCGGTCGAGCTGCGGGATCACCGCGTCGAACGTCCCCTCGGCGGTGAACGTGCCGACGTGCAGCTCGTAGATGACGTAGTCCTCGAGCGGCAGTCCGCGCCACTCCGCGTCGGTCCACTCGTAATCGCGGCCGACCACTTCCGACGCCGCGTGGACGCCATCCGGCTGCAGGCGCGACGCGGGATCGGGACGCTCGCTGCCGCCGTCGAGCACGAAGAAGTAGCGGGCCCCTTCGCGCACGTCGTCGACGGCCGCTTCGTGATAGCCGTCCGGCATCTTGCGCAGCGGCACGCGGCGGTCGTCGGGTGAGACTAGGTGCACCTCGACGCGCTCGCGGTTCGGCGCCCAGACGCGGAACTCGCAGCGTCCATCGTTGAGGAGGCGAGCCCCGAGCGGAATGCCGAATGGCACCGCCCGCTCGTGGCTCTCCGGGTCTACAGGGGGAAATGCTTCGCGGCCGGGGATGGCGGTCGCATCGAGATCGATCGTTTGGTCAGGCAATGCTTTCCTCGGATGTGCTGCTGCTCTCGGTTGCTTCCAACGCAACTTCCGCGCCGTCGTTTTGCGCCATCAGGAAGATGGCGCCGAGAGGCGGAATGGTCAGCGTGACCGACCAGCGGCGTCCGTGCAGCGGGATCGGCACCGCGTCGACGCCACCGAAGTTCCCCTGTCCGGATCCGCCGTAGAACGGGGCGTCGCTGTTGAGCATCTCGCGCCAGTGGCCGCCCTTCGGCACGCCGATCCGGTAGTTGATGCGCGGCAGCGGCGTGTAGTTGAGCGCGACGATGACCACCTCGCCCGACTTGGAGCGGCGCATCATCGTGACGACGCTGTTCTCCGAGTCGCAGCAGTCGATCCACTCGAAGCCGTCCGGCATCATGTCGAGCTCGTGCAGCGGGGGGAGGTCGCGGTAGGCCTTGTTGAGGTCCTCCAGCCAGCGATTCACGCCGCCATGCAGCGGGTGCTCGAGCAGGTGCCACTCCAGGCTGCCGTCGTGATTCCACTCGCGGTACTGCCCGAGGTCGCCGCCCATGAAGATCAGCTTCTTGCCGGGGTTTGCGTACATGTGCGCATAGAGCAGGCGCAGGTTCGCGGCGCGCTGCCATTCGTCGCCCGGCATCTTGCCCATCAGCGACCCCTTGCCGTGCACGACCTCGTCGTGCGACAGCGGCAGCACGAAGTTTTCGGTGAAGGCGTACATCATCCGGAAGGTGAGGTCGTTGTGGTGATAGCGCCGATGGATCGGATCTTTCGAGAAGTAGCGCAGGGAGTCGTGCATCCACCCCATGTCCCACTTCATGCCGAACCCGAGGCCGCCGATGTAGGTCGGACGCGAGACCATCGGCCACGCGGTCGACTCCTCGGCGATGACCTGCACGTCGGGATGGACCTTGTAGATGTCCTCGTTCATCCGGCGGAGGAACGAGATCGCCTCGACGTTCTCGCGCCCGCCGAACTCGTTCGGGATCCACTCGCCCGCCTTGCGGGAGTAGTCGAGGTAGAGCATCGACGCGACGGCGTCGACGCGCAGCCCGTCGGCGTGAAACTCGCCGATCCAGTAGAGCGCGCTCGAGAGCAGGAACGACCGCACTTCGTTGCGCCCGTAGTTGAAGATCAGCGAGCCCCAGTCGGGATGGAAGCCCTTGCGCGGATCGGCATGCTCGAAGAGATGCGTACCGTCAAAGTACGAGAGGCCATGCTCGTCGGTCGGGAAGTGCGACGGCACCCAGTCGAGGATCACGCCGATGCCGTGCTGATGCAGCACGTCGACGAGGTACTTGAAGTCCTGCGGCGTGCCGTGGCGGCTGGTCGGCGCGAAGTAGCCGGTGCACTGATAGCCCCAGGAGCCGTAGAACGGATGCTCCATCACCGGCAGCAGCTCGATGTGCGTGAAGTTCATCTTCTTCACGTACTCGGCCAGCGGCTGCGCGATCTCACGGTAAGTCATCGAGCGCCAGGTCTGGCCGCCGTCGTCGCTGACGCGGCGCCACGAGCCGAGGTGCACTTCGTAGATGGACTGCGGCGCGTCGAATGCGTTGCGCGCGCGGCGGTTGCGCATCCACTCGTCGTCGTTCCATTCGTAGTCGAGGTCCCAGACGATCGAGGCGGTCTCGGGCGGCGTTTCGTGATGGATGCCGAGCGGGTCGGCCTTGTCGACGCGATAGCCGTTGTGCCGCGAGACGATGTGATACTTGTAGTGCGTTCCTTTGCCGACGCCGGGGATGAAGCCTTCCCAGATGCCGGAGCCGACCGCGCGCAGCGGATGCGCGTCGCGGCTCCAGCCGTTGAACTCACCGATCACGCTGACCGACTCCGCGTTCGGGGCCCAGACGCCGAACATCGTTCCGCCCGGCACTACATGCGAGCCGAGCTTCTCCCACAACTTGTAATGCGTCCCCTCGGCAAAGAGATGAAAGTCCCAGTCGGAGAGGAGCGATGCCGGTTGGTTCGATTCCGAGACCGGCTCGATCTGTGGCGTGATCTGATCGACGCGATGCTCGCGGATGGCTTTCGGCTCGACGACCGGATCGGCTTCACGTGGCGGTTCAGGCGCCGGTGCGGGAGTGGGCTCAGCAGCCTGCCGCGGAGCCGCTTCCGCCGGCGTTGCGTCTGGCGCAAACATCGACGCATCGAGCGGCGCCGCGGCGGGGATTTCCACCGCTACCGGCTCGCTCGGCACGACGTCGGCGCCGACGTTCTGCAACTCCTCGACGGCTTCCGCCGGTGTGGCGGCGCGCTTGCGCGGCGCGGCCGCTTTCGTCGCCGGCGCCGCTTTCTTCGCCGGCTCCGCTTTCTTCGACGACGTGGCCGCTTTTCTGCCCTTCACCGGCGGCTCCGGCGGCTGCTCCGTCGTGTTCTTCTTCCGTCTAACTGCCATCAGTCTTCCTTCAACATCAATTGGTATTTCGGACCGCGCGAAACGTATTCGCGAGAGACGAATGAAGCAAGGTACGGGCCGCAGCTCACGATGGATTGCGAGAGCCGGACACGGCCGTCAACACCCGCCGCACGTCGCCATTCGCCTGCACGTCTTCGAGGCTCATCCGCAGCTTCTGCTTCCAGCTGCGCTCCGGCTGTCCGGGGACGTTCTGCGGCACGAGCTCGCCCCAGAGGTCTTCGAGATTCACCAGCACGACCTCGGCATCCGAGGCCGCGAGATACGCCAGCACCGCTTCGAGCACCTGCTTCGGATCGTCGGTCGGCCCGTGCGTGAGATGGCCGCGCTCGATGAGAAAGCCGACCAGGCGGCGGCGCATCTCGCCGCGCGTCGCGCGCTCTTTCTCCGCCCCCTTCGCATCGAGCAACTGGTGCAGATGCCGGTCGTCGATGTCCTGGCCGTTCCAGAACGCGCGAAAGGTCGGCATGTCGTGCGTGTTGGCGCTGGCCACCGATTGCGCGGGAGGAGCGCCGACCGGGTTCTCCTGCGGCTTGACCTCGTACTGGATCACATACATCCGCCGCAGGCCGTGCTTCGCCATTTTCTTCGGCACCTCGGGCGGCACCGTGCCGAGGTCCTCGCCGACGATCGAGCAGCCGTGGCGGCGTGATTCGAGGGTGAGGATCGCGTAGAGCTCGTCCTCGTTGTAGCGCACGTAGAGGCCGTCCTTCGCCTCGCTTCCCTCCGGGATCCAGAAGAGGCGGTGCAGTCCCATCACGTGGTCGATGCGCAGCACACCGGCGTGCGTGACGTGGTTGTGCACGGCGGCGCGGAAGTAGTCGTAGTGCTGCTCGCGGATGGCGTCGGGATCGAACGGCGGGAAGCCCCAGTTCTGCCCTTTGGTGAAGAAGAGATCGGGCGGCGCGCCGACGGAGATCCCTTTCGCGAACGACTGGCCGTAACGCCAGACGTCGTAGCCGCCGCCGTTCACGCCGAGGGGAAAGTCGAGATAGAGCCCGTTGCCGAGCCGCCTCGCGGCGTTGGCGGCCTCGCGGAGCTGCTGCGAGAGACGCCATTGCACGTAGAGGTGATAGGCGGCCGAATCCTTCTGCTCGAACCGCGCACGCCACTCCGCGTACTCGCGCGCACCGGCCGCGGCGAAACGCTCGTACGGGATGTCGGGGCGGAAGCGGGCCGCGCAGCGTTCGAGCACGCGCCGCTTCTCGCGGCGCACCGCGGGGTAATCGACCTCGCGGAGCTGCTGCAGATGCGCGAGCGCGCCGTGATCGACGTCGCCCGCGTCGAACTCAGGGACGCGGGTGACGTCGAGATAGAGCTCGTTCCAGAAGAGGCGGCTCACGGGCGAGTAGGGACTCGGCTCGTCGTCGAACGCGGCCAGCATCGGCAGCGTCGCCACCACCCCGCCGCCGTGGTGATCGACGAATTGCGCGTACTGCAAAAGATCGCCGAGGTCACCGGTGCCCCAGCTGCGGCGGGTGTGCGCGGCGTAGAGCGGGAGAAAGAGACCCCACGTTTTCTTGCGCGGCGCGTGCGCCTTCGCCGGCGCGGCGATGACGAACGTGCCGTAGCTCTTGCCGCCGGTATGCAGATGCAGCGTGTGATAGCCGAGCGGGAGCGTCTCGTCGATGGTCACCATCGCGCCGTTGGCCTGCGCCCGGCCGGAGCGCCACGAGCCGTCTTCGAGGAGGAGGTCCCACTCGACGCGCTCGGTCGGTGGGGTGGCGAGCCGGACCAGCGGCTTCGCACGCTCCCACACCACGGTCACCGGTTCGACGCCGCGCGCGATGCGCTTCGCCTCCCGTGCCGCGGCCGCTTCGTCGAGCGAGAGACCGTCGGGGATGCGCTGCTTCAGCGCGGTGAGGAGTGCCTCGTTCGAGGCCTGCTGTTTCTTGCCGGCCGCGTCGGTATAGCTGGTTTCGATGGAGAAGGCTCGCGCGAGCTCGCGCAGGGTAGAAGTACGCATTGCGTGGGACGCAACAGCAAGCTACACGCCGTCGCGGAGACCAATCATCTGCGCGACGATGCTCACGGCGATCTCGTACGGATGATTCGTCCCGATCTCGAGGCCGACCGGACAGCGGAAGGCTTTGGTCATCTCCTCCGGCAGCTCCGCCGCGATGACGTCCTGCCTGAGCCGCTTCGCCTTGGCGTGACTGCCGATCACGCCGAGGTACGGGAAAGTGCGGGTGCGGAGGATCTCGAGGAGGATCGGCTTGTCGGTGGTGTGCCCCATCGTCATCAGCACGACGAAGGAGCCGTCCGGGATCTGCGCGACGTACGCCGGCATGTCCGCGGTCAGCACCCTGGTGACCTTCGGCGACTCGGCGATGCGCGACAGCCACTCCTCGCGCGGGTCGATGCAGGTCACGCGGCAGTCGAGGTGCTGCAGCAGGTCGACGAGGGCATGGGCAATGTGGCCTGCCCCGAAGACGACGATGTTCCAGCGGGTGACGTTGAAGGCCTCGAAGTAGAGCCGCACGATCCCGCCGCAGGTCATGCCGATGTCTTTCTCGAGCGACCACTGCACGAAGCGGGTCTTCTGCGTCTCATCCGACAGCAGCTGCTGCGCCTCGGCGATCGCACGCGCCTCGACCTTCCCGCCGCCCACCGTCCCGAAGACGCGGCCGGTGGCCGTGACGAGCATCTTCGCGCCGCGATCCTGCGGCGTCGAGCCGAGGGTGTCGACGACCGTCACAGCCACGAAGGGGTCGCCCGTGGCCAGGAGGTCGTTCTGGGCTTCGAAGAAGGTCATGCTTCAAATCGGGGAGACTGATCCTTAAAGTTGAAGCGATCGTCCTTAAAGTTGAAGCGATCGTCCTTAAACTTTAAGCGATCGTCCTTAAAGTTGAAGCGATCGTCCTTAAACTTTAAGCGTTCATCCTTAAAGTTGAAGCGATCGTTCTTAAACTTTAAGCGTTCGTCCTTAAAGTTGAAGCGATCGTCCTTAAACTTTAAGCGTTCATCCTTAAACTTTAAGGACGATCGTCCCGACTCGAGGGGCGATGAGGCGTGGAAGAGCGGCGGCGCTGCCGCCGCGGTCCAGATAGACTGCCGCGCCACATGCGCATCCGCTCCAACCGCGTCGTCCTCCCCACCGGCATCGCCCCCCGCACGGTCGTCATCGAGGCGGGCCGCATCGTGGCCGTCGAGCCCTCCGGCGTGGCCGATTTCGACTACGGCGATCTCGTGCTGATGCCGGGGCTGGTCGACTCGCACGTGCACGTGAACGAGCCGGGCCGGACGGAGTGGGAGGGCTTTGCGACCGCCACGCGCGCGGCGGCGTTCGGCGGGGTCACGACCATCGTCGACATGCCGCTCAACAGCATCCCGCCGACGACCAGTGTCGCGGCACTGGAGACGAAGCGGCTGCACGCGCGCGGCGATGTGTCGATCGAGCTGTGGGGTGGCGTGATCCCCGGCAACACGGCGGAGCTGCTGCCGATGCTCGAGCGCGGCGCGCGCGGGTTCAAGTGCTTCCTCGTGCACTCCGGCGTCGACGAGTTCCCGAACGTCGACGAGGCGCAGCTGTACGAGGCGGCACGCGAGCTCGCTCCCACCGGAGCGCCGCTGCTCGTCCACGCGGAGCTCGCCGAGCATCTGCACGAGCCGCAAAGCGGCGATTACGCGAGCTACCTCGCCTCGCGCCCGCAGCAGGCGGAGAACGCCGCCATCGAGCTGCTGCTGCGCGTGGCGCGCGAGACCGGCGCGTGGATCCATATCGTCCACCTGTCGTCCGCCAGCGCGCTGCCGATCATCCGCGAGGCGAGGAAGGAAGGCCTGCGGATCACCTGCGAGACGACGCCGCACTACCTCCACTTCACGGCGGAGCTCGTGCCGGACGGCCGCACGGAGTACAAATGCGCGCCACCCATCCGCGAAGCGGCCAATCGCGAGGCACTGTGGGAGGGGCTGCGCGACGGCGTCATCGATCTGATCGTCAGCGACCACTCCCCCTGCACGCCGGAGCTGAAACGCGGCGGCTTCGACGAGGCGTGGGGCGGCATCGCCTCGCTGCAGTTCGTCCTTCCGGTGGTGTGGACCGAGGCGCAGCGGCGCGGCTTCACGATCGAAGACGTGGCGCGCTGGTGCTGCGCGAAGACCGCGGAGCTGGCGCGGCTCGCCCGCAAAGGCACCATCGAGGTCGGGCGCGATGCCGACTTTGTGGTGTGGGCGCCGGAGGAGTCGTTCCTCGTCTCCGAAACACTCGTCCAGCATCGCCACAAGCTCACCCCTTACCTCGGCGAGGTGCTGTCGGGCCTGGTGAAGGCGGTCTGGGTGCGAGGCCATACAATCCGCACCCAATGACGAATTACCGCGACCTCCTCGACCTCGCCTCCGAGCGGCTCGGCGGCAGCGTGGTCTACGCGAACGACGATTACTTTGCCGAGAAGGAAAACCTGATCCGCCCGTCGCAGCCGGTGTGGAAGGAGCACGAGTACACCGACCGCGGCAAGTGGATGGACGGGTGGGAGAGCCGCCGCAAGCGCGTCCCCGGCTACGACTACGCGATCGTGCGCCTCGGACTGCGCGGCATCATCCGCGGCTTCGTCGTCGATACGGCCTTCTTCCGCGGGAACTATCCGGAGTCGTGCTCGATCGAGGCGACGGCCATTCGTTCGGATGCGCTGCCGGATGCGCTCGCGAATGCGACGTGGACGGAGATCCTTCCGCGCTCGCCGCTGCAGGGCAACAGCGAGAACCTCTTCGCGTGCAGCAGCAGCTCCGCCTGGACGCACGTGCGCCTGAACATCTTTCCCGACGGCGGCGTGGCGCGCCTGCGCGTGCACGGCGAGGTCGTGCCGGACTGGCATTTCGCCGGCGGCCTGGCGCGCGAGATCGACCTGGCCGCGGCGGAGAACGGCGCCGGGGTGCTGAACTGCAGCGACATGTTCTTCGGACCGAAGCACAACCTGATCATGCCCGGCCGCGCGCACAACATGAGCGACGGCTGGGAGACGAAACGGCGCCGCGGTCCGGGCTTCGACTGGGTGATCGTGCAGCTCGCGACCGAAGGACGCGTGCGGCGGATCGAGGTCGACACGAACCACTTCAAAGGAAACTTTCCCGATACGGCCTCGATCGAAGGCTCGACCGACGGCGAGCACTTCGTCGAGCTGCTGCCGCGCACGAAGCTGCAGGCGCACACGCGGCACTACTTCATGGACGAGCTGGCGAGCGAGGGGCCGTTCACGCATCTGCGGCTGAACGTCTTTCCCGACGGCGGCGTGAGCCGGCTGCGGGTGTGGGGCGTGGCGACGGAGAACGGCCGCCGGCGCGAGGTCGTGCGGCGATTGAATTCGCTGGAGCGCGAGGCGCGCGAGGCGGAGCTGCTGCGCTGCAATGCGTCCACGCGCTGGGCCGCGACCGTGGCGGATGCGGCGCCGTACGGCAGCTGGGATGAGCTGACCGGCGTTGCCGACCGGGTCTGGCGCGAGGTCGGTGCCGATGCCTGGCAGGAAGCGTTCGCCGCGCACCCGCGCATCGGCGAGCGCAAACCGGTCACGCGCTGGTCCTCCGATGAACAGTCCGGCACGCGCGCCGCCTCGTCCGAAACGATGAGCGCTCTCGCCGATGCGAACCGCGCCTACGAAGAAAAGTTCGGGCACGTCTTCCTCATCTGCGCGACCGGACGCACCGCCGGCGAGATGCTGGCCTCGGCGAACGAGCGGCTGCAGAACGACGCGGAGACGGAGCTGCGCAACGCCGCCGAGGAACAGCGCAAGATCACTCACCTGCGACTGGAGAAACTGGTGCTCTGATGGCCGGGATTACGACACACGTGCTCGACACCGCCCGCGGCAAGCCCGCGGCTGGGATCGCAGTCGTCTTGAGACGCGGCGGGCAAGTGCTCGCCGAGGGACGAACGGACACTGACGGCCGCATGCGCGTGCTCGAACCGGAGCGCGTGGAGCGCGGCGTCTACCGCATCACCTTCGCCACCGGCGAGTACAACGCGGACGGGTTCTTTCCGGAGGTGACGATCGATTTCCGGATCGACGACGTCGCGCAGCATTATCACGTGCCGCTGCTGCTCTCGCCGTTCGGGTATTCGACGTACCGCGGGAGCTAAGCAGAACGCACGCACTTGACCCACGGATGAGGAGACGACGGGGGGCCTCCGGCGGCCGGGCCGCGGGCCCGGACCCGCTGGTTGGCCTAGCCTCCGCGACATAGACTCGTATCTCGCGACAGAGTGTCGCGGAGGCTAGGCCAACCAACGGG
>DASWOB010000082.1:0-95854 GCA_036398925.1 Thermoanaerobaculia bacterium | reverse complement strand
TTGGCTCAGCCTCCGCGACACAGACTCGTATCTCGCGACAGAGTGTCGCGGAGGCTGAGCCAACCAACGGGTCCGGGCCCGTGGCCCGGCCGCCGGAGGCCCCCGGTCATCGGCAGCTCGCAACCTGCACGTCTCGTCGTCGTATTCTTACGTCACAGTGGAAACCACGAGCCTCATCCTCGCCGTTCTCCTCGGCTTCGGCCTCTCCGCGTCGACCGGCCTGAATACCTTTCTGCCGCTGCTACTCCTCGGCGGCGCGGTGCGGTTCGGCATCGCGCCGATCGAGCTGAACGACAAGTTCAACTGGCTGACCTCCGACACGGCCCTGATCGTCCTGATCATCGCCTGCATCGTGGAGCTCGTCGCGGACAAGATCCCGGCGGTCGATCACTTCCTCGACGGCGCCGGTACGTTCGTCCGCCCCCTGGCGGGGATTGTGGCCATGGCCTCGGTGCTCACCGGCGTCGATCCGATGATCGCCGCCGTCGTCGGCCTGATCCTCGGCGCCCCGACCTCGTTCGGATTTCACTCGCTGAAGGCCGGCACGCGCGTCGCCTCCTCCGCCACGACCTTCGGCTGCGCCAACCCGGTGCTCTCGTTGCTCGAAGACCTGCTGGCGCTGGTGCTGTCGATCGCCGCCATCTTTGCGCCGATCTTCGTCCCGATCCTGATCGCGCTGTTCATCTTCGTGCTCTGGAAGATTGTGAAGAGACTCCGGCAGCCGGCCGTGGTTTGAGCGGTGGAGCCGGGAGAAGTGTTGGATGAGTCGATCGCATCGCCGATGCAATCGATCTCACCGCTGATGCAATCAATCGCATCGCGGGTGCAATCAATCGCATCGCGGGTGCAATCAATCGCATCGCGGGTGCAATCGATCGCATCGCGGGTGCAATCGATCGCATCGCGGGTGCAATCGATGACATCGCCGGTGCAATCGATCGCATCGCCGATGCAATCGATGACATCGCCGATGCAATCGATGACATCGCGGATGCAATCAATGACATCGCGGATGCAATCAATCGCATCGCGGATGCAATCGATGTCATCGGCGATGCAATCAATTGCATCGCCGATGCGATCAATCTGCGTCCGGGCCGCTCAACTCATGACGCTTGGGTAAAGATTGTGAGCTGCCCTGACTCAACCAGTCAGCCGGTCACTCCCGCGGCGGCGGCGCATTCAACACGGTGATCCGCCCTTCCAGCTTCGGGGTCATCGGCTGCGGCCACTTTTTGATTGTCTCGGCCACGACGTCGCGGAGGGGGCGGGCCCAGAAGATCTGAATCCGGTCGGCCGGCACGTCCTTCATCACGTCCTGGGCGTCGCCGCCGGCGGCGATGAAGTCGGGCATGACCACCGCGTACAGCTTCTCACGGTCGAGAGGGGTACCGTCGGGGAGCGTGACCGAGACGAGCCGGTTGCGCGTTTCCTGAGGCTTGTCCTTCTCTTTCTCCATGTCGAAGGTGTACTTGATGCCGCTGACCTGCAGCACGCCGCGCATGCCGGACGTCGAGACGCGCAGCATCTCCTCCACCTGCGCGCCGGTCAGCCGCACCACGGCCGGGAAGTTGTCGAACGGACTGACCTCGAAAATGTCGCTATAGACGAGCTCCCCCTCGCGCAGGTCGGAGCGGATCCCGCCCGAGTTCATGAAGGCAATGTCGGCCCCGGAGGCCTCGCGCATCGCGTCGGTGAGCAGGTTGCCGAGAGCCGATTCCGAGACGTAGCTGCGCACGAAACGCGCGGTCGTGCGCGCGCCGAGCTTCTCGTTGCGCTTGGAGGCCACCCGGCGCAGATACGGCTCGATGGCCGCGGCCACGCGCTTGTTCGGCCTGATGGTGATCCCCTCGTATTCGCGCGGAACGAGCCTGGCCTCTTTCGGCGCGTTGCGCGGATCGCACAGCACGGTCCCCTCGTAAACGAACGAGCAGATCATCGTGTGCGGCCGCATCTCGAACTTCGCCACCCGGTCGTTCTTCGTGTCGATCCAGAGGTCGAGCGTCGAGAACTCGCGGCTGTACGCCAGCGCCTCGAGCGCCGGCACGCCGTTGATCACGTGCCGCATCTGCGAGTGCGTGTGCCCGCCGAAGTAGGCGTCGATGGTCCCCTGCGGCAGCGCGTTCAGATAACGGAACGCCTCCTGCTGGCGATCGCAGCTCGCCACTGAATGCGGCTCCTCGATGTTCGTGCAGCGGCCGCCGATGTGGGCGATGACGATGATCGCGTCGACCCCCTCCGCCCGCAGCTGCTTCACCGCCTCGAGCGTCGCCGGCACCGGGTCGAGAAAGTCGAGCGAGGCGACGTTCGCGGCCATGGTCACGTTCGGGGTGTCGGGCGTGGAGAGGCCGATGATGCCGATCCGCGCGCCGCCGGCCCGGACGATGGTGTACGGCCGCGCCCAGGAGGGGCTCTTCCCGCTGCCCTTCTCGACCATGTTCGCCGAGAGGAACGGAAAGTTCGCGTAGCCGGCGTTGCGCTTGACCGCGCCGAGGGGGTCGTCGCCCGGCTTGCGGGCCACCGAGTCGGGACCGACCGGGCCGAAATCGAATTCGTGATTGCCGACCGCGGCCGCAGTGTAGCCGACCGCGTTGTAGCCGCGCATCATGGCCGCCCCCTCGAAGAGGTTCGACTCGAGCGTCCCCTGGTACATGTCGCCCGAATCGACCACCAGCACGCGGTCGCCGTGCTGCGCGCGGAGGCGCTCCACATAGCTGGCCAGGGTCGGCAGGCCACCCCACAGCACGCCCTGGCCGCCGCCCGGCGGGGTCTCCGTGTGACCGTTGAACCAGCCGTGGACGTCGGTCGTGCCGACGACGACCACCTGCACCAGACCGCTGTCGGCACCGGCATTCGCCGCCGCGGCCGGAGCGGGCGCGGGCGTCGTCGCGGTGCAGGCCAGAAAGAAAAAGGAGAGGGAAAAAGCAGCGAGCCGCTTCATGGACCGCGGGAGTTTACTCCGGCTTTCCACCAGCGCCACGGAAGAGAACGCGTTTACAATCGGTTCCACGGATGAAGCGCATGGTGTACCACGTTCTGGCCAACGCTACGGCACTGCTGCACTTCGCGTTCATTCTCTTCGTCGTCCTCGGCGGGCTGCTTCTGCTGAAATGGCCGAAGCTGATCTGGCTGCACATCCCCGCCGCGGTCTGGGGGATGCTCATCGAGTTCGCCGGTCTCTGGTGCCCGCTCACCCGCTGGGAAAATCACTTCCTCCGCAAAGCAGGTGCGGCCGGCTACGACGACGGATTCGTCGCTCATTACCTTTTCGCCATTATCTATCCCCAGGGGCTCACGCGCGGTATCGAGATCGCCATCGGGATCTTCGTGCTCGCCGTCAACCTGGGCGTCTACGTGAAAGTTCTACGCTGAATGTATACAGGAGCCATCCCGCAACATCCCGTCGACACGATCGGCGACACCACCTTCACCTCTCTCGGACTGTCCGAGCCGATCCTCCACGTCATCTCGAAGATCGGCTTCTCGCATCCGACTGCCATCCAGGCTGCGGTCATCCCGATCGCCCTGACCGGCCGCGATGTGATCGGACTGGCGCAGACCGGCTCCGGCAAGACCGCCGCCTTCGTGCTGCCGCTGGCCGAACGGCTCGAGCACACCGAAGAAGGGGGCGTGCGCGGCCTGATCCTCGCGCCGACCCGTGAGATCGCGCTGCAGACCAAAGCCTTCCTCGACCTCTTCGGCAAGCATCACGACCTCGACACCGTCTGCCTGATCGGCGGCGTCAAGATGAAGCCGCAGTTCGACGGCCTCCGCAAAGCGCCCGACATCGTCGTGGCCACGCCGGGACGCCTGCTCGACCACGTCAAGCGCGGCACGCTGAACCTCGATTCCGTGGCCGAGCTGGTGCTCGACGAAGCGGATCACATGCTCGATCTCGGCTTCCTCCCGCAGATCCGCGAGATCCTCCGCCGCCTGCCGAGGAAGCGCCACACCATGATGTTCTCCGCCACGATGCCCGACTCGATCGAGATGATCGCGAAGGATTTCATGAACGACCCGCACCGCGTCGACATCCTCCCGCAGGGCGCCGCCGCGGAGGGGATCACCCACCGCCTCTACCTGGTCAAGGAAGAGGACAAGCGGAAGTGCCTGCTCGAGCTGCTGCATCAGGAGCTCGGCTCGACCCTCGTCTTCACCCGCCGCAAAGTCGACGCGGAGTGGCTCTTCCACATCCTCGAGCGCCAGGGTCACCCGGTGGCCCGCATCCACGCCGACCAGTCGCAGAGCCGCCGCGTCGACGCGCTCAAGACCTTCCGCGAAGGACAGCACCGCATCCTCGTGGCCACCGACATCGCCGGCCGCGGCATCGACATCCCCGGCATCGAGCAGGTCGTCAATTTCGACATCCCCGAAAACGTCGACGACTACGTCCACCGCGCCGGCCGCACCGCCCGCGGCCAGGCCATCGGCATCGTCTCCACCATCGCCACCTGGCAGGACCTCGGAATGGTCAAAAAAATCGAAGAGACCCTCGGCGAAAAAATCGCCCGCTGCACCATGCCCGGCATCGAACCGTGGGAGGAGATGGAAAAGAAGGCTGCCAGCGTCCGGCGCCGGGTCTGAGCAGAGCGCACGCACGTCACCACGGATGAGGGAACGACCGGAGGCCTCCGGCGGCCGGGGCCATCGGCCCCGGACCCCATTGGTTGGCCTGGCCTCCGCGACACTCTGTCGCGAGATACGAGTCTGTGTCGCGGAGGCTAGGCCAACCAGCGGGTCCGGGCCCGCGGCCCGGCCGCCGGAGGCCCCTCGTCGTCTCCTCATCCGTGGGCGCAGTGCGTGCGTTCTGCTTAGCTCAGTCGAGGCGTTGCAGCGTCACATCGACGCGGTACTCGCCCGACTGCGCTTCAACGCGCACCGCCTCACCGGTTGACTCGACGCCGCTCCCCGACGACACCGCCGGCCACAGCTCGTACAAGCCGGGAGGGAGCCCGGCCAGCGCCGCGGCACCCGTCGCGTCGGTGAGCAGAGAGGTTCGCTGACGCGACTCCAGCATCGCCACTACCAGCTCCGGCAGCGAAACGTGTTCGTACCGAACGATGAAGCGGACATCGGGCACCGGCTTGCCGCTGTCGTCGCGTACGGCCAGGCGGATCGCAGCGCTCCCGCGCGGAACGACGATGCGCGTCGCCTCGCGCCGTTCACCGCCGCTGACCCGTGCCATGCCGACCGAGCCCTCCTGCGGCAGCGCAAAGGCCACGCAGGCCATGCCGCGGCCGCGCGTGATGGTCGCGGCGCCGTTCGCATCCGTTCGCGTATTCGCCACTGCCGCGCCACACGCGGTGATCACCGTCGCACCGCCGGCCGGCCGGCCCGCGGCATCAACGACCAGCACCCGCTCGTCCTCCGATTTTTCCAGCCGGATGTCGAGCTCCCGTTCCGCGGACGCGGAAGCGATCACCAGCTCAGGCGACTCATAAGGGAGATAACCTTCTACGCGAGCGGCGACACGATGCCGTCCCGCGGCGATACCGGTGAACAGGAATCGTCCGTCTGCCTGGGCGGAGAGCGGCTGCACGCGCGAGGTGTCCCCCGTGTCGCTGTGCAGGACGAGCGCCGCATTCGCCACCGGCTCACCGGTGGCCGTCCTCACGCGGCCGAAGATCCGGCCACTCGGCACATCGATGTCCCACGTTGCCGCCTCACCAGCAGCCGCACGAGTCACGGCAATGTGCGGCACCGAGAGATCGCCGTGCCGGACGGCAACCAGAAACTCGCCCGTGGACCAGAGCTCGTCCGCGAACCGCCCTTCGTCGTTCGTTTCGACCGTGCTGCTCCATGCGCTCTGCGGGGCGCGCACGTTCAGCGTCGCGCGACGCAAACCATCCCCACCCTTTTCCACCGCTCCCCGTACGGCGGTGCGAGCGAGACTGATCTGCGCCGCCACGTTCTCCCCTCCCTTCGCATCGACCTGCGCCGCGGCTCGTTGAAGCGGTCGTTCGCCCGAAGCGATGATGACGTAGCGCCCCGGCTCGAGTGGTCCGATGACGGCCGTCGAAGCGTGCGCCTCGAGCTCCCGCCGCGCCACGACGCGGCGCGCCCTGCCGGAGAACTCCTTCTCGACGACGAGCGTCAGCGGCACATCGACGCCGTTCCGTTCGACCGTCACGTTCACGCTCCCGCCCCGACCTAGCGAAATCGTCGACAAGTCGCGGTCGCCCGGCAGTTCGCCGACCGTCGCGAACGTTCGCCCGAAGCCGGCGGCATGAAATTCGACGGTCTCGATCCTGCGGCTCGGAACCGGTAACGCGAACTTTCCGAGGGCGTCTGTCCAGACGGAGGCGTCCTCGCCCGCGGGAGCGACTGCCACTCCTGCCATCGGGACGCTGGTACTCGCGTCGACGACGCTCCCGGTCAGAAACGGGTGCGGAGCCGGACGGAGACGAGCGGCGACTTTGCGTTCCTCGACAACGATGGTCTCCGTCGCCGGATCGTGGTTTGCCACCTCGGCCGCGATCGTGTACGAGCCGCGCGGCAGAACGACTTTCGTCAAGGCGCGTTGACGCTCCACCGGCGCGCGCCACGACCACGTGCGCGCCCGCTCGCGAATCGTGAGCGCGACCTCCTCCGGCCACTGCGACGACGACGATTCCACCGAGATCTCGGCATTCGGCGGAGGAAATGACCGATCGATGCGAGTCGCTTGCGGCGACACTCGCCCCACGGCGACGACGCCGGTCTGGCTGTCCTGGTAGAGAAAGAGCCGCTCGCCGGGCGCCGCTTCGAAGCGAATGCCGTTCGACATCACCTCACGACACGCGCCCGAGCCTGCGCGCAGTTCAACCGCATCCTGCGCAATGCAGAAAATCCCCGGCCGCGCCTCGGCAACCAGTTGCGCGGCATGGCCAGCCAACAACAAGCATCCGAGCACGATCGCGTGGTTGCGCAAATGCGGGTTCTCCGCGAACGATTATTGACTAGCCGCGCGCGATGTTGGTCGTGTGATGCGCCTCGGTTTGATCGCGGCGAGACGTACGTCCGGTGTAATCACGGGTGGCGTTACGCGAACGGAAGCGACAGTCCACCGCACGCGAGGTTCGGGTTGGCCGCATGTCGCGCGATCAGGGACGGCTTCCCCGCCACCACAGCGGCCGAAGGCAAAACAGCCACCCTCGATGAACGTGCACTCCGCCTTGTTGCCGCCAGCGCAAGTATTCGGGCTGGTGCACGTCACGCATTGCGCGTAGGCGACAGACCCGCTGAACAACAGAAACGACGCCGCGAAAAACAGCCGCATCACAGAACCTTCTTCGTTTCGCTGGAAACAACGTAGGTCCCGGGCAGAGTGCCGTCAAGACGGCATTAATCGATCCCCGCTTCCGGCTCCTGCCACAACAGCAGTGCCGCGGAGGCGGCGGCGATGCGCTCGCGTAGGGTCACGTCGAGGGCGGGGTCGATCCAGACGCGGCCGCGGTTCGCCGTCTCGACGATGGCCACGGTGCGGCCTCGATCGACGACCTCGTAGCCGAGCGGCGTTGGTGATGGCCAGTGCTTCGGGGTGATGCGGTGGAGCGACCGGATGAGCAGGCCGGGCGCGTTTTCGTCGTCCGCGTTGCGGAGGTCGCCGGTCAGTGATGGCTCGATCCTGCCGGTCTTGCCGAGGATGAGCACGGCGCGCTGATCGTGCCGCTCGAAGCCGCAGAGGAGGGCCGGCTCGGCGCCGAAGGTCGGGTCGATCCAGAAGCCGTTGCGGCCGATGACAAAGTCCTGGGTGTGGCAGTCGACGCGCGTGGCGCCGTCGCGCCCTTCGAGCTCGAGGTTGTAGACCTGATCGACGCGGCCGATCTCGATCCCGCGCAACCCTGCCAGCCATGAGTGCCGCACTCCCATGTCGACGGTCTTCGTGGCCCACGGTCCGAAGGAGATCGGACGCTTCCAGAGACGCGGATTGGCACCGGTCACGTTGTAGCTCTCGTGCTCGGGCATCTCCAGACGCGCGAGGGAGCAGCCGGTCGTCAGCAACAGCAGCATCAGGATCTTTTTCATTCGCTCTCCAATGTGTATCCGGTCGCACCGATCTTTTCGTCGGGCGGGTCGCGCGGCGGTCCTCCGCGTGCGCGGCTGGCCGCGATCCGCGCTTCGCCGTCTTCCGGGACGCTCATCTCTTTGGCGATCTGGGCGCGCGCGCTGGCGAGGTAGACCTTCGCCCCCTTGTCCGCATAGATCGCCTCGATCCGCTCCGCGTCGGCGTCGATGACGACGTAGTCTTTTGCGCGCGAGGACCAGATCGCGTACTTGCCGTTGGACTGCTTTTCGATGCGCCAGGCCATGGGGGAAAACAGCCGTTCAGCTGTTCAGCGACTCAGCGGTTCAGGCCTGTACGCTTCGCACGCGCGCCTGAGCAGCTGAGAAGCTGAATCGCTGAGTAGCTCCTCAACGCGAGTAGCGTACGCCGATGCGCACCGCGCGCGGTTGTCCAACCGTCACAACCGGCGTGGCGCTGACCTCGACTTCCTGATCTGTAACGTTTTCGACTGCGAGCGTTAACTCCATCCCGCGACCGATCGGCTGGGCGGCGAAGAGGTCGGCCACAAAGTAGGAGCCGAGCGGGAGCTGATTCAGGTCGTCGTCGTACTGCGAGGCGGACCAGCGCAGTTGCGCGCCGATGCGCCTCCACTGCAGTTGCGCGGTGGCCTGATGGCGCGGCACCTGCGGGATGCGGTTGCCTTCCAGCTCCCCCTCGCGAACGGTGGCGTCGGCGAAGAGATAGCCGGCGGAGACGCGCCAGTCGCGTGCGAAACGCCACTCCGCGTCCGCTTCGATGCCGCGGGAGAGCGTGGTGCCGAGGTTCTGGCGCTGGCGGGTGATGGTGGAGGGGGTCTGGGAAAGGGTGACGTTCGCGATCGTGTCGGTGGTGCGCATCCAGAACGCGGTCACGCGAACATTGCGCATGCGCGCGCCGGCCTCGAAGGCGGTGAGCTGCTCCGCTTGCAGCTCCGCGTTCGGCAGCGTCTCGATGTTGCCGACCCGGAAGCCGCGATAGAGCTCGTTCAGCGTCGGCGCGCGGAAGGCGGTGTAGGCGCTGGCGATGAGCGACAGCGCTTCATTCGCGCGATAGAGCAGCGACAGGCGCGGATTGAGCGAGGTCTCGGTCGACTCGCTGTTCCACGCGTCGACGCGCACGCCTGCAGTCAGGCTGAGGTTCGTCCGGGGCGCGGCGATCGTCTCGACGAAGGCGGCGGCGGTTTTCTGTTCGCCGCCGGCGACGACGTGAAAGGTTCCGGCAGGGGTGAAGCGCAGCTCATCGCTTTCCCCTTCGACGCGACGCAGCTCCAGGCCGCCGACGAGCAGATGCTGCCCGCCGATGCCGCGCGAATACTGCGCGCTGCCGCCGACGGCCCGCGCCGGGACGTTCTGCTCGACCGTCAGCCGCTCGGTGGCGCGATTGGCAGCGATGGCGGAGAAGGTCTGAAAGTACTCGTGATCGCTCGCATGCGCGCGCAGCACGAGCCCGCGCCAGTCGCCGCCGCCGGAGAGCTGCCAGATGGTGGTGTCGTTCTCCTGCAGCGGCGTACCGTTCGCGCGCGCTTCCTCGTAGTACGACGCACGCACGAACGCGGAGCCGCGGCGCAGCGTGGCGTCGAGCGCGGCATGCTGCGAGTCGGCCTCCACGTCGACGGCGCCGCGCTGCCCCTCGCGCACCAGCACGTAGCCGCCGGTCGAGAAGAGGTCGGCGGCCAGGCTCGCGCTCCAGTCCTGCCGCGTCATCGCGGTGAAGAACGACGCGCTGCCGGTCTCCTGCGAGCCGCCGGAGACGTCGATGGTCAGCGCGGGCGTGGTCTTGCGGATGAACTGCACGACGCCGCCCATGGCCGACGAGCCGTAGAGATCGGTCCCGCCGCCGCGCAGCACCTCCACCCGGTCGAGCGCCACGCGCGGCACGCGGCCCCAGAACACCCAGCCGCCGAACGGATCGTTGAGCGGCACGCCGTCGTCGAGCACGAGCGCGCGCGAGGCGCCGCTCGCACCGATGCCGCGCAACGTCACCCCCTGCGCGGTCGGATTGGCCACGCGGCTGCCCGCTCTCCGGAACAGCGTGAAGCCGGCCACCTGACGCAGCGCGTCATCGACCGTCGCGGCGGCGCTGTTCGCGAGCGCTTCCGCCGGCACGACCACCACGCTCGCCGGGGTGTCGGCGACCCGCGTTTCGGTGCGCGTCGCCGTCACGACGATCGTCTCGGCGACCGGAGGGGCGGCCGGCGCCGGCGCTTGCGTCAGAGCGAGGAGTACGGCAATCGTCAGGAAATTCATGGTGTGGGTCGAGCTGGAAGCCCACACTACACGCGCCCGAGCATCCAGCTCAAGGTCCTGCAGAGACGCGGAAACGGGGCGGTGCATGGCCAGCGGCTGAGCGCGTACCATTCCACCGCGTGACCGTCGAGTTTCTCCCCGCCTGGTTCCTGCCGGGCCCGCATCTGCAGACGATCTGGGGCCGTATGACCCGCCCGCGGCGGCTGGTGGCCTTTCGCCGCGAGGCCATCGAGACGCCCGACGGCGACGAGCTCGTGCTCGATCACCTCGACGCGCCGGCGACAGCCGAGCATCCGGTGCACTTTGTCCTCGTACACGGACTGGAAGGGAGCTCCTACTCGGTCTACATGCAGGGCGTGCTGGCACACATCGCCCGGCGCGGCCATATCGCCACGGCGATGAACCTGCGCGGCTGCGCGCGTGACCCGCGCAATCTCTCGCTGATGATCCCGAACAAGCGCCCGCGCTTCACGCACTCCGGCGCATCGGGCGACTTTGATTTCGTCCTGCGCACGCTCGCCGCGCGTCATCCGCGGGCCCGCTTCGCCGCGTTCGGCGCCTCGCTGGGCGGCAACATGCTGCTGAAGTGGCTCGGCGAGAACAGCGGGCAGTCCATCGTCCGCGCGGCGGCGACGCTCAGCGTGCCGTTCGACCTCGGCGCAGGTTCGCGCCACCTCGAGCGCAGTGCCGCCGGCCGCTTCTACACCTCCAGTTTCCTGGCTACGCTCAAGAAGAAGATCACCCGCACCGCGTCGCTTTTCCCCGAGGTGCGCACGCGCGTCGACATCGCCCGGATGCAGGCGTCGAAGACGTTCTGGCAGTTCGACGACGCCGCCACCGCGCCGCTGCACGACTTTCTCGACGCCAGCGACTACTACAGGCGATCGAGCTCGATCCACTTCCTCGGGCGCATCGACACGCCGGTGCTCGCGCTCAACGCCGTCGACGATCCGTTCCTGCCGATGGAGATCCTGCCGCTCGCCGAACGGGTTGCCTCGCCAACGGTCGACTTTCGCACGACGCCGGTCGGCGGGCACGTCGGCTTCGTCTCCGGCCGCGCGCCATGGCGTTGCGAGTACTGGGCGGAGGAGCTGGCGGTGAACTGGATGCTCGAACGGGCATGACGCGCTCCGCGGCACTGGCGCTGCTCGGCCTGCTGCTGGCGATTGCGCTCTTTCCGGTGTGGGATCGCCCGGCGCCGGAGGGGCAGTTGCCGGGGCTGGCCACGAAGCTGAACTTTGACGCGCAGGGGCCGTTCCGCTGGGTGGCCGGGCTGATCGTGCTGCCGCTGCTGCTGCCGCTGCTCTTCGCGCGGAAGAAAGCGGTGGCTCCACCCCCGCGGTCCAAAACCATGCGGCGCAGCTTCGTGCTCGTGCCGGTCTTCCTGGCCGCCTTCCTCGTTACGATGGAGCTCTTCCCGAAGCTCGACCTCGGCCACTGCATCCTGGTGGCGCTGGCGGTGGTCTTCCTCTTCGCGCGGGTCCGCATCCCCCGCCGCGCGCTTGCCTTCGTGATCTACCCGCTGTTGCTGTACGGCTACTGTCACGCGACGTACGTCATCACCGCGGAGCGGGCCCCGCGCGTGAGCATGTTCGAGGACGGCCACTCGCTGATGCCGGCGGCGGAGTACCTGCGCGGCGAGCGGCCGTACGTCGACATGCTGCCGGGCCACGGTCTCCTCGAAGACGGCTTCTTCGACTACCTCGCCCTGCACGTCGTCCAACCGGAGATCGGCAGCACGCTGCGGGCGCGCTTCGTGGTCGGCTGCTTCAACGCGGTGGCGCTTTACTTTCTCGTCTTCGCCGCGACCGCCTCGGGCGAAGCGGCGATGCTGGCAGTCCTCTTTGCGATCTCCGGCGGCATGCTCACGCCGGTCATCCGCGTCCTCCCCGCGCTGATCGCGCTCGCCTTCCTGATGCAGTTCGCGCGGACGCGCAACGCGCGCTGGCTGATCGGCGCCGGCTTCTTCAACGTCGTGCAGGGGGCGATGAGCATCGACTTCGCGTTCTACACGCTCGTCACCCTCGTCGTGGCCGTCGTCCGGCAGCGCCGCGGCTGGAAGCACGCCGCGATCGGCATCCTCGCCGGCGTGGTCCCGCTCTTCGGCGCGTTTGCCCTCTTCGGCATCCTTGGTGCGTTCTTCCGCGGCACCTTCGTGGAGGTGCTCTCGCTCGGCCCGGTCTACACGCTCGGCATGTTCGCGAAGCCGCAGCACTGGCGCGAGACCGCGCTCTACGCGCTCTGGTGCCTGGCCGCCATCTTCGCCGGCGCGACGGTCGTGCGTCGTCCGATGCGGCGCACCGAGCCGCTCTTCCTCATCGCCATCTGGATGATGCTTGCGGCGATCTCCTACGCGGAGCGGCAGCATCTCTATTGGCACTGGCTCGCTCCCGCCTTCGTCGCCGGCGGCGTCTGGCTGCTCATGCGGCGCCGGCATGCACTCGCGCCGCTGACCATGGTCGCCGCGATCGTCATCGCTGCACCGATGACCCACCTCACCGTCGTCCACACCTTCCGCCACGCGCAAGGCTCGCTCGACCCGAGGTGGCGCCCGGTCCCGAACGTCCCCCGCGCACGCGGCGCCCTTTTCCTCGACTACGACCGCAGGGTCATCGCGAGCGTCGCCCGCTACCTCCCCACCCTCGCCCCTGACGAAACCTTCCTCGACTTTACTAACCGCGGCCTGCTCTACTTTCTCTTCGACCGCGACTGCCCGATCCGCTACTACGAGGTGGCGTTCTACGAGACCGAAGAGCGCCAGCGCGAAGTCATCACTGCGCTCGAAGCGAATCCAAAGATCCGCGCGGTGCTCGTCCCCGGCCCGATTGGCGCGTATCCGGTCGACGGCGTCCGCAACCGCGATCGCGCGCCGCTGGTGTGGGCTTACCTCGAACGGCATTTCAGGCCCGATTTCGCGGAAGGGGACGTGGTTTTCTGGCGAAGGTAGAATCAGCGGATGTCCTGGGTGCGCGTCTGCCGTTCCTTTGAAGAGGAGGCCGAAGCCGATCGCGAATACTGGTCGCGCGTCTCGCCTGACGAGCGCGTGGCGATGATTCACGAGATGCGGCGGGACTGGGCGCGCCGTTCCGAGGAACTGATGCTGCAGCCGGCGAAAGACGACATCGAGTTTCTGGCCTGCCTGGTCCGCCACAACGTCCGTGCGCTGATCGTCGGCGCGCATGCCATCGCGTTCCACGCGAAGCCGCGATACACACGCGATCTCGACGTACTCGTCGAGCCGTCACCGGAGAACGCGGAGCGCGTGCTGAAAGCGCTCGACGAGTTCGGATTCGGCTCGCTCGCCATCACGCGTGACGACCTCGCCATCGAAAGCCGCGTCGTCCAGCTCGGAGTGGAGCCGAACCGCATCGGCCTCCTCACCCGCATCGACGGCCTCTCCTTCGCCGACGCCTGGCAGAACCGGGTCGCCGGCACCATCGGCGGCGTCGCCGTCTACTTCATCGGCAGGGACGATCTCATCCGCAACAAAGAAGCCTCCGCGCGCCCGCAGGACCTCGCGGACGTCGATCTCCTCCGCCGGATGTCCTGATAGCATCCGCCCCCGATGACCACCACCTCCCCCGAGCCGGCCGCGCGGCCGCGCGCTTCGCTCCACGATCGCTTCGCCGCGTTCGTTGCCGAGCGTCATCCGTTCGCCCTGAAGCCGGCCGTGCGCGCGTTCGAGAGCCTGCTCGCCGACAGTGACGATCTCGACGCGCTGCGCGAGCCACTCCGGCGCGAGCTCGAGGCGATGCTGGCGGAGGCGCTGGCGATCGAGCAGGAGCTCCCCGAGACGACGCCCGGCGTGAGCGCGAACGAACGGCTGCAGCATGCGATCGCGGAAGTGCTGGAAGGGTGCGACGGCTTTCTGCGGCGCGAGGCGATCGCGGCGTCGATCACCCCCGAGGAGAAACATGCACTGCTGCGCGGAATGCTGCTCACCCGCGCAACCGACAACCGGCTCAAACAGTTCTTCACCGGCGGCGACGTGCGCTGGCGCTCCGCTTCGTTCCAGGGGAAGGGCTTCCGCTCCCTCGGCCAGGAGGCGATCTACGCCGCTCCGCTGCGGCTCCGCAAAGGGGAGCACGGCGATGTCATCTCGCCGATGATCCGCGACCTCGGCGCGGTGCTGGCGATGCACGACACGCCCGAGACCGTGCGCATGGTGCTGAGCGCGCAGATGGGCAAGGCCGGTCCGCCGATGAACGGGAAGGATCTCCACGTCGGCGATTGGGCGCACGGCATCCTCCCGGCCATGGCTCCCCTCGGCAGTCCGGCCCTGACCATTTCCGGCATCGCCATGGCCTTCGCCCTGCGCAAGGAAGATCGCGTGGCGGTGTCGTTCATCGGCGAGGGGGCGACGTCGCTGGGCGAATGGCACGAGGCGATCAACGCCGCCGCCGCACGCCGCCTCCCGGCCATCTTCTGCGTGCAGAACAATCAGACCGCGCTCTCGACGCCGGTGCGCGAGAACTCCGCCGTACGGGTCTTCGCGGAGAAGGCGGTCGGTTACGGCATCCCCTCCGTCACGATCGACGGCACAGACCCCGAGGCGATCGCGGCGGCGTTTGCGTGGGCGGCAGAACGGGCGCGCGCCGGCAAGGGCGTAACGCTGATCGAGCTGGTGGCGATGCGCATGTGCGGCCACGCCCATCACGACGACATGCTCTACCTCGGCAGGGATCCGCAGACGTCGTGGGGTTACCCCGCCCTCACCGAGGCGGGCTACGCCGACCGCGAGGCGTACGAGTTCTGGCGGCAGCGCGATCCGATCGCCACGTACGCGGCGAAGATCGAGATCGGCGATGACGAGCTCGAGGCGCTCAAGCGCGAGATCGAGCAGCTCGTCGAGCGCGAAGCACGCGCGGTGATCGAGGCGCCGTGGCCCGATGCCGAGGACGCGGGACGCGGCGTGTTCGCGAACGAAACTCCACGGAAGCATGTCGAGGTGCTCGACGACGAGGTACGCCGCGGTCCCGCCGGTCTGCCGGAGGTCGAGGAGGCGCCGCCGTTCGACGCGAAAGGACGGACTTTCCTCGAAGCGGTGATGCTCGGCGTCGGCGACGTGCTGAAGAGCGATCCGCGCACGTTCGTCTACGGCGAGGACGTCGGCGGCAGGTACGGCAACGCCTTCCTCCTGCTTCGCCCGCTGCTCAAAGATTTCAATGACCGGATCATCAACGCGATCCTCTCCGAGTCGGCGACGATCGGCGTCTGCACCGGAGCGGCGCTCGCCGGCATGCGCCCGATCGGCGAGATCCAGTTCAACGACTTCATCGCCACCGGCTTCAACGCGCTGGTGAACAACGCCGCGAAGCTGCGCTATCGCTGGGGTGCCGAAATCCCGATGGTGGTGCGCATGCCATGGGGCGGCCTGCGGCACGCCGGTCCGTACCACTCGCAGAACACCGAGGCGTGGTTCTATCGCGTGCCCGGGATTAAGATCATCGCGCCGTCGACGCCGCACGACGCACGCGCGCTGATGGCCGCCGCGGTCGCCGATCCCGATCCCGTTCTCTACTACGAGCACATCGCGCTCTATCGCGACCCGAAGATCAAGCAGCTCCTCGGCGACGACGCTCCCGAGCCGCTGCCGATCGGCAAAGCCGCGCTGCGGCGGAGCGGCTCGGACCTGCTGATCGTCTCCTACGGCGCGTACGTCCACGTGGCCATGCGCGTGGCGGAGACGCTCGCGAAAGACGGTCACGAATGCGCTGTGCTCGACCTGCGCACCCTCGCCCCGCTCGACCGCGAGACCGTCCTGGCCGCCGCGCGCCACTGCAATCGCGTCCTGATCGTGCACGAAGACTCGCGCACCGGCGGCATCGGCGAATCGCTCGCCGCCATCATCCAGGAAGAGGCGTTCGAATACCTCGACGCACCGGTGCGCATTGTCGGCGCGATCGACACGCCGGTGCCGTACTCACCGTCACTCGAGGAGTTTTACCTCCCGAGCGCCGAGCAGGTGGAGCGGGCGGCGCGGTTGGTGCTGGCTTACTGAGCGCCGAGGTTGTCGAGGTCGAGCAGATCCTGCCGCCGGCCGCTCGCTCGTTTGCTTCGCACCAGGTCCTCGCGTCCGAGAAACGGGAACTGCTGGCCGTCGATCGAGACAAGAACGCGGCCTTCCCAGGCGCTGTCGAATTCGACTCCGGCGGGCGAGGTCAGAAGATCGATGCGAATTGGCTCGACGCCGACCTGAAAGATCATCTCAGGCGACGACAAATCTTCGACGGTCAGGTCGTCAAGCGGCGCGCCGAACGCGAGGAGCGCCCGCCAGACACGCTGTGCATTCTCCGCGGTCGGGCGGATCCAAACGTCGAGATCGCGCGTTCCGCGGAGATAACCGTGCGCTGCCACGGCATGTGCGCCGATGACGAGGTAGTCAGCGCCGGCCGCGGATAACGCGCGCAACATCTCGACGAAATGCCGGTTCATCGAGAGTTCCACTCTGCCACATCCACTGTGATCTGGTGACCTCCCACACGAGCGCGACGCGTTCGCTGGGCGTCAGGTGCGACAGGTCGTCGGCAGGCTCTTCGCCCATCCTGTACTTGCGCACCGTCCACTGCGAGCGATCCGTCACATCTCTATTTTACGCGCGATCCGCTGCTTCACCCACTCCTGACCCTCGCCGCAACGCTCATCGCTCATCTCTCATCGTTCATCGTTCATCGTTCGTCCATGCCTTCGTACAATGCCCCAAATGTCCTGCGTCTTCTGCACCGACCCGTCGCGCGCCGGCACGATCGTGTACGAGGATGCGTCCACGTGGGTGATCCTGCATGACGACTGGTCGCCGCGCGGGCATGCCATGGTGGTGGCGAAGCGGCACGTGGAGAATGGCTCGGATCTCGATGAGGGTGAGCTGGTGCGGCTGACGCGCGTCTGGCAGCAGGCCGAGTGCGTCGTGCTCCAGGAGACGGGCGCGGAGCGGGCCATCCTGCTGAAGCTCGGGATCGCCACGCCACACTTTCATCTGCACATTTATCCGGCGACAGCGACGGACGATCGGGCGGAGGTCTTTGCGATGTTCGACGGGCTGCGCGGCGCGGCAAAGGACCTGGAGCTGGTCGAGCGCGTGCGGGCGGGGATGCGCGGCCGCACTTGACAGCGCCCGCGTGCTGAATGAGCATTCATTCGGCCATGGCGCGACAGACCTCCCCGCCCCCTCCCACTAGCGAAACCTTCCGCGGGACGTCGAAGCGCGAGCGGATCCTCCGCGCGGCGGTCGACGTCTTCGCCGAATTCGGCTACTTCAACGCCAAGGTGTCGCAGATCGCGAAGGCGGCCGGCGTCGCGGACGGGACGATCTACCTCTACTTCGACAACAAGGAAGATCTGCTCGTTTCGATCTTCCGCGACCACACCCGCAACTACCTGCAGTCGCTCGAGCAGCAGCTGGCGAACGTCAATCACGCCGAGGAGCGGCTACGTATCGCCGTGCGCCACCATCTCGAATCGCTGGGGCGCGATCGCTCGCTCGCGGTGGTCTCGCAGGTCGAGCTGCGGCACAGCCTGAAGTTCATGAGCCTTCTGTCGCAGCAGGAGGTCGCGGACTACCTGAACATCATCCGCAAGATCGTGGAGTACGGCCAGGAGCAGGGCGCCTTCCGCCGCAACGTCCACCCGCGCCTCGTGGCAAAAGCGGTCTTCGGGATCCTCGACGAGATGGTCACGTCGTGGATGCTGAGCGAGAAGGAGTACGACCTGGCCGGGCAGTCGGATCAGATCGCCGACCTGATTCTCACCGGATTGTTGTAGACGGAGGGGAGCTGTTCAGCTATTCAGCTGTCCAGCGATTCAGGCCGCCTGAACGCCTGAGTCGCTGAGAAGCTGAACAGCTGATGCGACAACGTCTCTCCCGCCGCGACTGGCTCCTCATTGCGATCTGCGCCATTCTCGCGATCGCCTCCATCGTCGTCGTCCATCGCTACTTCGATCAGGCCTTCCCCGAGGCCTCGATCGACTTTCGATACGACCGCGGGTCATCTCGTGCGATCGCCGAACAGCTCCTCCGTTCGCAGAAGCTCGAAACGGCGGGGATGAAGCACGCGGTCCGTTTCGACTCCGACAGCAGCGCGCGGATCTTTCTCGAGCGCTCGCTGGGGCTGGAGAGAGCGACGAAGGTGATGCGCGACCAGGTCGATGTCTGGTCGTGGCATCACCGCTGGTTCCGGCCGCTGGTGGAAGAGGAGCTGTCGGTCGACGTCGCGCCCGATGGCGACCTCGTGGCGTTCGTGCACGTCCTGCCGGAGGATCGCGCCATCGCTTCGCCCGACGTGAACGGCGCGAAGACGATCGCCGAGGAGTTCCTCAAGCACGTCCGGGCCCGCGACCTGACGCTCGTCACGCAGAGCGAACGGAAGCTGCCCAGGCGCATGCAGCGCATCTTCACCTACGAGGCGAAGGGCATCCGTCCGGCGGGGGCGCCGTATCGCCACGTGGTGACCGTGGACGGCAACGTCGTCAGCGCGTACGAGCGCTCGCTGAAGATCCCGGAGGCGTGGATCCGCTCGTACCGCGAGCTGCGCTCGAAGAACAGCGCGGCCGGCGCGGTCGATACGGTGCTGATGGCGGCGCTGATGGTGGCGGCGGTGATCGTCTTCATCGTGCGCCTGCGGCGCGGCGATCTGCATCTCCGCTTCGTGCTGGTCATCGCCGCGGTCTCGGTCGTGCTGAGCCTCGGCGTGACGCTCAACGAAATGCCGTCGAACCTCGCGTACTACGACACGACCAGCAGCTACGCGTCCTTCATCGGCAGCATCGTCATGCAGGCGCTCATCCAATGCGTCGGGACGGCCATGCTGCTGATCGTCATCTGCGGCGCCGGCGAGGTGCTCTATCGCGAGCGCCTGCCGCAACAACTCGCCATTCCGAAGCTCTGGACCCCGCGCGCGCTCACCTCGCGCAAGGTCTTCCTCTCGATGATCCTCGGCTACGCTCTGGTGCCGCTGTTCATCGCGTACCAGACCGTCTTTTATCTGACCGCTGCAAAGTTCGGGGCGTGGTCGCCGGCCGAGGTGCCGTACGACGACATGATGAACTCGGTGGCGCCGTGGTTCGCGGTGCTGTTCGCCGGGTTCTTTCCCGCCTTCTCGGAGGAGTTTCTCTCGCGCGCGTTTTCGATTCCGCTGCTGCAGCGCTTCCTCCGCTCGCGATGGACGGCCATCATCGTGGCCGGCTTTATCTGGGGATTCGGGCACAGCACCTATCCGAACCAGCCGTTCTGGATCCGCGGCGTGGAAGTGGGCCTCGTCGGCGTGGTCTGCGGCCTGTTGATGGATCGCTTCGGCATCCTCGCGCTGCTGATCTGGCACTACACCATCGACGCGGTCTACACCGCCACGCTGCTCTTCACCTCCGGCAACGCGTACTACGTCGGCAGCGCGGCCGCGGCGAGCCTGGTTTTCGCCGTGCCGCTCTTCGCCTCGATCGCGCTCTACATCCGCAACAAAGGGTTCGTCGACGACGACGCGCTGACCAATGCCTCGCTGCCGATCGAGCCGCCGCCGGAGGTGATCGAGCGCAAGAGCGTGCGCGAGCTCCCTCCGCCGATGCCGGTCACCCGCACGCGGGTGATGATCTGCATCGCGCTGCTGATCGTCGCGGGCGTGGCCATCGCCTTCAAACCGGCGTCGCCGGAGGATGCGATCGACTATCGCATGACTGCCGACGAGGCGAAGCGGATCGCCGGACCGACCACCCACGCCCGAACCATCGTCACGCCGGCGTCCGGCTTCCGCTCGTGGAACCCGCAGTCGTCCCGCGAGGAAGGAGGATCGCCGGCCGGCTTCGACGATGCCGCCGCGCACTACCTGCTCCGCAACGGTGTGACGATGGAGCAGCTCCTCTCGCTCTGGCGGACGAAGATCGAGGCGGCGACGTACTCCGTCCGCTCCTTCACGCCGCTGCAGACCGCAGAGCGCTTCGTGGAGGTCGATCCGCGCACCGCGCGCGTGGTCGGCTTCCACGAGTACCAGGATGAGCAGGCCCGCGGCGCGACGCTCGACCAGAACGCGGCGCTGCTGATCGCCCGCAACACCTTCGCCGGCTACGGCGTCGACGTCGGGACGTTCGACCTCAAGGAGGCGCTCAGTTTCCAGCAGCCGAACCGCCGCGACTGGCTCTTTCACTTTGAAGAGCGGACGCCGATCGCCGCCCAGGCCTTCCGCCGCGTCAGCGTGCGCGTGGCCGGCAACCGCGTCACGCAGTTCGCGAAACACATCAAGGTGCCGGAGAGCGTCCATCGCGAGGCCGGCACGCAGACCTTCCTCCATCTCCTCTACCTGATCCTCCAGCTCCTCGGCGTCATCGCGCTGCTCGCCCTGGTGATCGCCGGTCTGGTGATGGCTACGCGTGCGCACGGCCTGCCGTGGCGCCGCGCCGCGAAGTGGACGGCCATCCTGGCGGTGATCCCCATCGCCTCCGTGCTGATCGAGTACGAGTCGATGCTCTTCGACTACAACACCGCCGTGGCGTGGGAGACCTTCCGGGTCCGCCTCATCACCAGCGTCGTCCAGCAGATCGCCCTCCGCCTCGGCCTGCTGTTCCTGGCGCTGGCCGGGCTCGAAGCGGCGATGCCGCATGCGCTGACCGTGCTGACGAAAGAGGGTCAGGCGCGCGTGGGACGCAGCGCCGTCGTGGCCGCGCTGACCGCCATCTCGCTGCTGATCCTCGGCGTCACCGCGCTCCAGTTCCTCCAGCAGCTCTTCCCCGCCGGCGCCGATGTATCGCTCTGGCCGCCGCTCGCCGTCCAGACGCCGTTCCCGGCCCTCTTCGTCCTCGGACGGGCCATGACCGCCGCTCTCATCGTCGGCGCCGCGGCGGCGCTCTATCGCGAGGCGATGCAGAAGCACGCCGCGCTGGTGATGGCGCTGTCGCTCTTCGCCGTCCACCTCACCCCGAGCGCCACCAACGCGCAGATGCCGGTCATGCTCGTCAAAGCGCTCGGCACGGGCATCGTCGCCTTCGTCCTGGCGCGCTACGTCCTCGGCCGCAACCCGCTGGCGTGGGGGCTGACGCTCTTTCTCGTGATCGTGCTCGAGAGCGCGGCGACGCTGCTCGCCAACCAGCGCATCGACCTCATCGTGAATGGTTGGGCGCTGGTCGCTGTTTCGATGGTGACGCTCGTGAGACTATCCCGCGCGCAAACGATATGAGACTCGGACTCGACGGTTTCGACTGGCAGGACCTCCGCTCCCACTCACGCCTCGGCGATCTCGCGCTCGCCTTCGACCGCTTCGTCGAAGAGAACGACGCCGCCCTCTTCGCCCGTTTCGACGCCTACCGGCACGGCGTGCAGAGCGGCATCGCCCGCGGCGGCCTCGACGCTCCGCAGGAATCGGCGCTGCTGATCGAGGTCAGCCGCGAGCTCGGCTCGTTCATCACCCGGCTCTTCCACATCGAGCAACCGGTCATCGCGATTCAGCGCCGCGCCGCGCGCGACTCGCAGGTGGCCCGTTTCAAACGGGAGTTCGTGGCCAAGCGGGTCACGAAAGTCAAAGAGCTGACCCGCGATCGGGAGATCCTGGAACGCGCGGCCGTGGCGCTGATCCACGCCATCGCCGGCGAGGAGAACGACCGCGAGCTGGCGCTGGCCGTCACCGCAAACCGCATCCTTGACCTGGAGAAGGATTACCCGCGGGGCGCGAAAGAGTACGCGCCGTCGGCCGACGCACGGGCGGCGCTCGATCAACTGCGCGAGCACCTCCGCTCAGCCGACGCCTTCTCCAACGTCGTCACCTACCGCGACCGGATTGCTTCGTCCGAGGCCATCGTGCGCGAGGCGGCGGCGGTGCAGGAGCTCGGCGATCTGCTGGTGGAGTGGTGCGCGCTGGCGTGGAAAGAAGGGCGCATGGAGGGGTGGACGTCGTTCCGCCTGCCGCGTCCGTTGAACTTCGACAAGCTCGTCCCGGTCGAGGCGGTCGACGCGAACAGCTTCGGCGGCCCGCACCATCACTTCCGCCGCCGCGACGCCTTCCATCTCACCGACACGCGCATGACCGCGCGCGAGATCACCGACGAGGCGCACTACTGCATCTACTGCCACGAGCGGAAGAAAGACTCCTGCTCGAAGGGCTTCCTGCAGCCGAACGAGACGTACAAGCCGAACCCCTTGGGGATGGCGCTGACCGGCTGCCCGCTCGACGAGAAGATCGGCGAGATGAACTTCCTCCGCGCCGGCGGAGCGTCGGTGGCCGCGCTCGCGGTGGTGATGATCGACAACCCGATGTGCCCCGGCACCGGCCACCGCATCTGCAACGACTGCATGCGCGCCTGCATCTTCCAGAAGCAGGACCCGGTGAACATCCCGCAGATCGAGACCGGCGTGCTGACCGACGTGCTCTTTCTGCCGTACGGCTTCGAGATCTACTCGCTGCTGACGATGTGGAATCCGGTCAACGTCCGGCGGCCGATCGCGCTGCCGTACAACGGCAAGAACGTCCTCGTGGTCGGCCTCGGCCCGGCCGGCTACACGCTCGCGCACTACCTCGCCAACGAAGGCTTCGGGGTCGTGGCCATCGACGGTCTCAAGCTCGAGCCGCTCGATGACGCGCTGCTGAACGAGCCGATCCGCCACGCGAAGGTGCTGTGGGAGGACCTGCACGAACGGATGCTGGCCGGCTTCGGCGGCGTCTCCGAATACGGCATCACCGTCCGCTGGGACAAGAACTTCCTCAAGGTGATGCGCATCGCCCTCGCCCGGAAGCAGAACCTGCGCATGTACGGCGGCGTGAGGTTCGGCGGGACGCTGAGCATCGAGGACGCCTTCGATCATCTCGGTTTCGACCACATCGCCATCGCCGCCGGCGCCGGCACACCGACCATCGTGCGGATGAAGAACAATCTCGTACGCGGCATGCGCCAGGCCTCCGACTTTCTAATGGCGCTGCAGCTCACCGGCGCGTTCAAGGACAACTCGCTCGCCAACCTGCAGGTGCGTTTGCCGGCGGTGGTCATCGGCGGCGGCCTGACAGCCATCGACACCGCCACGGAGCTCTTCGCCTACTACCCCGTGCAGTGCGAGAAAGTGCTGCAGCGCTTCGAGCAGATGGCCTCCGAGCTCGGCGAGCCGGCCGTGCGCGCCGGCTACGATCCGGAGGAGCTCAGCATCCTCGACGAGCTGCTCGCGCACGGCCGGGCCATTCGGGATGAGCGCGAGCGCGCCGCGAAAGCGGGCGAAAAGCCGAACTTTCTGCCGCTGGTCCGCTCGTGGGGCGGGGTGACCATCGCGTACCGCAAGTCGATGCTCGATTCGCCGGCCTACCGCCTCAACTACGAAGAGATCGAGAAGGCGTTCGAAGAGGGGATCGCGTACGCGGAGATGCTCTCCCCGGTCGAGGCGGTGAGCGACGAGTTCGGTCACGTGAAGTCGATGCTCTTCGAAAAGCAGGTCGTCGAGGACGGCCGCTGGAAAGACTCCGGCGAGATCATCGAGCTCGGCGCGCGCACGGTGATGATCGCCGCCGGCACGGCCCCGAACGTGATCTACGAAAAGGAACGCCCCGGCACGTTCAAGCTCGACAAGTGGAAGCAGTTCTTCCAGTCGTACTCGCTCAATGGCGGCGAATTGATCGAGGACGATGAGGCGGCGCAGACGCGCGGCTTCTTCACCTCCTACCGCCATCCCTCGCGCAAAGAAAAGCTCATCTCCTTCTACGGCGACAACCATCCGGCCTACGCCGGTAACGTGGTCAAGGCGATGGCCTCCGCAAAGGACGGCTTCCCGCACGTCGTCTCCGTCTTCGCCGATGGATTGATGACCATGGATCGCTCCGCCGAAGCGCAGTCGGAGCGCGATGACCGCTGGCGCGAGCTGACCGCGGTGCTCGACGACGGCCTCGTCGCGCGGGTCCACGAGGTCAATCGCCTCACCCCGACGATCGTGGAAGTGGTCGTCCGCGCGCCGTTCGCCGCACGTCACTTCGAGCCGGGCCAGTTCTTCCGCCTCCAGAACTTCGAGACGTACGCCAAGTCGTTCGACGGCACCACCCTGGCGATGGAAGCGCTGGCCCTGACCGGCGCGTCGACCAATCCGGAGCGCGGGCTGCTCTCGATGATCGTCCTGGAGATGGGGGGGTCGTCGCGCCTCTGTGCATCGCTGGAAAAAGGCGAGCCGGTCGTGGTCATGGGCCCCACCGGCACCCGCACGGAGATCCCGACGAGCGAGACCATCCTCCTCGCCGGCGGCGGTCTCGGCAACGCCGTGCTCTTCTCCATCGCCAGGGCGCTCAAGGACCACCACTGCCGCGTGGTCTACTTTGCCGGCTACAAGAAAGCGGCCGACGTCTTCAAACGCGACGAGATCGAAGCGGCCACCGATCAGGTGATCTGGTCGGTCGACGCCGGCGATCCGATCGAGCCGCGCCGCGAACAGGACCGCAGCTTCGTCGGCAACATCGTCCAGTCGATGCTGCACTACGCGTCGTCGCCCGAGCCGATGTTCGACCTGCGCGAGGCCACCCGCGTCATCGCCATCGGCTCCGACGGCATGATGCGCGCCGTGCGCGACGCCCGTCACGCCCTCCTCGCGCCGTACCTCAGCCCGAACCACATCGGCATCGGCTCGATCAACTCCCCGATGCAGTGCATGATGAAACAGGTCTGCGCGCAATGCCTCCAGCGCCACGTCGACCCGGTCACAAAAAAGGAGAGCTTCGTCTTCTCCTGCTTCAACCAGGACCAGCATCTCGACGAAGTCGACTTTCAGAACCTGCGCGCCCGCCTGCGGCAGAACACCGTGCTCGAGAAACTGACCAATCTCTGGCTCACGCGCGTGCTGGCAGGGCGCGATCTGGTGGCGGTGTGAAGAGCTGCTCGGCGGCGAGCCTGGCGACAGCGCACCGCACCTCGTTCGCGGTTCCGGTGGAGCGTTCCGCAATCGCGCGGAGCGCCTCCTCCGCCAGCACGATCCCTTTCCGCTCCGCCTCCCGCCGCGCAATCTGCTTTCTGGCGACGAGATCCGGCGCGCCAATCGCGACCGTGAATGCGGCCGATCCCAGCAGCCACCTGTGCCGCGGCATCGTCACCACGATCTGAACGCCACGCGCACGAAGCTGGCGCAGCAGCTCGAGCACGTACCGTACCGTCGCTCGACCGCGGCGTGGAAACTCGTCGAGCAACAGCAGGTCGAACGTGCTGAGGAGGCAGAGCAACTCATCGTCCTGCTGGTACCGAATCGCCGCATGAATGCGCGAGACGAGACTCTGCCCACTGATGCGCAGCACCTTACCCGGGCGGACGGCGTGCGCGATCGCGTGCAGCAGATGCGACTTGCCGGAGCCACTTTCGCCGCAGAGCACGAGCGGGTTGTGCACGCGTCCCGGTTGCGACGCAACCGCCTTCGCAGCGTCGAACGCTGCACGCGAGCACTCGCTGACGACGAAGGAGTCGAACGTGTAGTGCGGATGCTCGGGAGCGGAGCCGAAGGTTGCGATCGACATGGGGCGGTGAGGAGCGTACGAACCGTTCAGACACCTCTTCAAGGTTGCGGCGGAGCTCGATCTCGACTGCGCACGACGAGAGCGTGCAGTAACGGGTAGCGGGCGAGACGCCCGGCGAGACGCCCGGCGAGACGCCCGCTCCTCGATAGGGACTGCGGCTCACCCGCGTTACCCTGCCGGGATGCGGCAGCGCGTTCTTCTCCCCCTTCTCTCCCTCCTCACCACCACCTACGTCTTTGCGGCGGTCACCGGTTCCGTGTTCACCGTTGATGGGAAGCCGCTCGCGAAAGCGACCATCCGGGCGTTTCGGGTGGAGGAGTCGGCTGCGCGGCGGGAGCGGCTGGCGGGCGGGAGCGAGCGGAAGGCGCTGGCCACCACCACCGCGAACGAAGACGGGACGTTCTCCCTCGATGCCACCGGCGTGGTCGAGCTGCACGTCGCGCACGACGGCTATGCGCCGCAGCTGCAGTACGCGTTCGCGGACGACTTCCCGGCGGTGTTCAGTCTCCCCACGGCGCCGCCGCGGACGATGAAGGTCACGGCGAATGGGAAGGCGGTGGCGAAGGCTCGGGTGTATGGGCTGATGGAGTGGGACGTCAGCGAGGTCGATCTCGGTTCGACCAACGACGCGGGCGAGCTGACCATCCCCGCGCCGTCCGGATGGGTGCAGTCGCTGCTGATCCTCCATCCCGACTTTGCGCCGCGGGAGATCCCCACCCGCTCGATGCGTGCGCTCTCGGTCGAGCTGACCCGCGGCACGGCCATCAGCGGGCGGGTAGTCGGTGCGGACGGGAAGCCGGTTGCGAGCGCGATGCTGCTCAGCGGCAATTGGCCGGTGGGGCGGACCAGAGCCGACGGCACCTTCACGGTCGCCGGCGCGACGCCGGAGATCACCGCCATCGCGAACGGTGCACACGGAAGCGGCAGCGGTCCGGAGATCCGCCTCGAGCCGCGGCAGACGATCAGCGGAACGGTGGTCGATGCCGACGGCAGGCCGATCGCCGGGCTGCTCGTCAGCGCCACGCCAAAGACGTCCGAGCCGGGCAATGAAGAGCCGCGGTACTCGCTGGCGGTCACCGACGAGAAGGGACGCTTTCAGCTCGACGGACTGGACGCAGTCCAGCAGCAGGTCTACGCGATGCCGGTGGGCGATCTGGAGTTCCACTTCTCGACGGTCGACCTCCGCCGCACGCGGCACGGTTCGGTCGCACTCAAAGCGACACGCGCGGAGCGGCTGCGCGGCGTCGTCCTCGATGAACGCAGGAAACCGGTGGGCGGCGCGATCGTCTCGTTCCTCCATCCGCAGGCGCCGCTCGCCTATCTCTCGTACGGCGCCGAGCTCGCGGCCACGCGCACGGCGGCCGACGGGTCGTTCCGCATGCACTCACCGCACGGCGAGATCCGGCTGGCGGCGATCCACGCGCGGTACGCCGCCGCGGTGTCGGAGCCGCTCGACGCCGACAAGAGCAAGCGCAAACCGCTGGTCATCACGCTGCGCGACGGCATCGAGGTGCGCGGCCGCGTGCTCGACGCGGACGAAAAGCCGGTAGCGGACGCGGCCATCGCCGTGCTGCAGGATCCGGCCGGCACGACGCCCATGCCGCTCGACGGCATGCTCAGCTCCGGCAATGCACGCCCGCTCTTCGAGAGCGCGGCCGACGGCACGTTCCGCCTCCGCCTCAACGACAAGCCGCACGACGTGACGGTGGTGAAGGAAGGCTACGCCCCCGCACGCATCGGCGGGTTCACGCCGGGTGGCGATCCGCTGCGCGTCGTGCTGACGCGCGGCGCGTCGATCGAAGGGCGCGTGGTGCGCAAGGACGGCGGCGCGGTCGGCGAAGGAGAGATCTTTCTGGGCGGCGAAGACGGCACGCACACCATGATTCCGATCGCCGCGGACGGCTCGTTCGCCGCCACCTCGCTCGTGCCCGGCGAGTACTCGCTGACAGTCGTGACCGAGCATGGCGCCAGGCTGGAGAAGATCGTCAAGGCGCCGGCGGCAAACCTGCTGCTCGAGCTGGAACGGACCGTCACCGTGACCGGCACGGTCGTCGACAAAGCGAGCGGTACGCCGCTCTCGAAGTATCGCGTCTACTCCGGCAGCGGCACGACCGCGGTCGAGAACGGCGGTCCGTTCCAGCTCCAGCTCTCCCCCGGCGAGGCGGAGATCATGGTCGAAGCGGACGGCTACACACGCGGCCAGCACGAGCTGACCATCGAGCCGGGAAAACCGGCCAGCGTCGAGATCGCGATGGTGCGCGCGCGGAGCATCCGTGGCCGCGTGGTCGGGCCGGACGGCTCGCCGCTCGCCGAAGCAATGGTCATGGTCCACGAAAGGTATGAATCGGGGGAAACCACCGCCGAGGAGGGTGAGTTCCAGCTCGACGGCGTGCCGGTTGGTGTGGTGACGCTGGCGATCTCCCGCGAGGGGTACCTCGGCAGACGCGTCGCGGTGGCGGCCGATCGGACGGAGGTCGAGATCGCGCTGACGAAGGGACGCGGCACCACCGGACGGGTGGTCGATGAAAACGGCCAGCCGGTCGAGCGCGCGCAGATCACCGCGAGCTCCGCCGCGCACGACGCCGACACGCAGACCGCCACCAGTATCGCGGACGGCACGTTCCGCATCGACGGACTGGCCGATGGACGCCACACCTTCCGTGCCGCAAAGCCGGGCTACCGCGAGGCGGAGCTGCGCGACGTCGACCTCGCCGCGAACGCCCCCGTCGTCCTGACGCTGCGCGGCTCCGGCGCGACCGGCACGCTGCGCGGTTCGGTGAGCGGCTTCGCCGGCGGCTCGTGGCTGCACGGCAGCGTCACGGTGAGCTCACTCGACGACGATCGTGGCTGGGCCCAGGGCGTCATCCAGCGCGACGGCTCGTATCGGGTCGAGGATGCCCCGGCCGGGCCGATCGAGGTGCGGGCGAGGGCGGCTTCCGCGCGGAAGGAGATCAGCAGCCGCCGCGTCACCACCCAGCTCCCGGCGCGCGGTGAGGTGGAAGTGAACCTCGCCTTCGACGACAGCGTGGTCATCCGCGGCGTGGTCACGGCGGCCGGGCAAGCGGCGGCCGGGCGCTCCGTCTCGTTCTACAGCAGCAACGGCTCGTGGCGCTCCTACACCGACAACGACGGCCGCTACGAGCTGACCGGCATCGAGCCGGGGCAGTATCAGGTCAGCGTCATGAGCGGCTCGCGTACGTACACGACCATCTACGAAGTGACCGGCTCCGCGACGTTCGACATCGCCGCCGATTTCGCACGCCTCGAAGGGCGCGTCGTCGATCGCGATGGCGCCGCGGTGGCGGGGGCAAAGATCGAGGCGTCGGCGCAGAACAACAGCGTCGACACGACCTCCGATAGCAGAGGCGCATTCACCCTCGAAGTCCAGGCCGGCGCCTACGAGGTGCGGGCGTCGAAGAAAGGCTTCGCCACCGCGCTGACCCGCGGCGAGACCGGCGGCAGTCCACTGCTGTTGCGTCTCGTGCAAAGCGACGGCATCCAGGTCCGCCTGGTCGACGCGCGCGACAACACCACCCTCGGCGGCTACGTCGTGGCCCGCGACACGCGCGGCGTGCAGCTCGGTCGCGTGCACGAGCAGGAGGCCGACGGCACGCTGCGCCTGGCAGTCGCCTCGGGCTCGTACCGCGTCTCCGTCTCCGCCGACGGCTACGCCACGCAGACCGTGCTCGCCTCCGCCCCGATGACCAGCGAGCTGCGCATCGGCCTCACGCCCGGCGGAACGCTGATCGTCACCACCGACCGCGACGCCACGGAGACGGTCAAGCTGGTGATGGCCAACGGTGAGGAGTACGTCCGCTGCGAGTGCAACGGCATCGCCGCGATCCGCCTGACCGGCAAGATCACCCAGATCGAGCACATCGCGCCGGGCGCGTACGCGATGCAGGTGATCGGCGCGGGAGGAAAAGTGCTGGCGCTCGTGCCGGTGCAGGTGACGGAAGGGGGGACCGCCGTGGTCGAGGCAAAGTGGTAATCCGATGTGGAGAGCGGTGGCTCTCCAGGTCTGAGAGCCCATAAGGCGTGCCTCTTGCGTCGAGCGCAAACGTGCCGACGCTCGATGACTGGCTGGCCGCGATGCGCCAGGGTGATTTCGAATCGGCCTGGCGCATGAGCGATCTGTCGCTGCCGACGGCCGGCACCTGGCACCTGCCGCGGCACGAGCAGCGCATCTGGCGCGGGCAGCCGCTGGAGGACCAGCGCGTCCTGATCCGCTGCTATCACGGCCTCGGCGACACGATTCAGTTCGTCCGCTTCGTGCCGCTCGTCCAGCGCATCGCCCGGCACGTCACCCTCTGGGTGCAGCCGTCGCTCATTCCGCTCCTGCAGACGATGGACAACCCGCCGGAGCTGCTGCCGCTGCACGACGGCACGCCGGAGTGCGAGTACGACGTCGACGTCGAAGTGATGGAGCTCGCGCACGTCTTTCGCGTCACGCCGGAGACCATCCCCCCACCGCCGCGCTTCCACATCGAGCCGGCGGAAGGACGCTATCCCATCGGCCTCGCCTGGAAATCGGGCGACTGGGATCGGCGGCGCGACGTGCCGTACCCGCTGCTCGCGCAGGTCGGCGAGCACATCTCGCTGCAGCAGGACGGCCATCCGCTCGCCCGCGATCCGCTGAGCCTCGCCCGGCTCATGCTCGCCTGCGAGCGCGTCATCACCATCGACAGCATGCCGGCACACCTGGCCGGCTCCCTCGGCGTGGAGACATGGACGCTCCTCCGCAAGAACGCCGACTGGCGCTGGATGGAGGGGCGCGGCGACTCACCGTGGTATCCGGCCATGCGCCTCTTCCGGCAGCGCGTGGAGGGCGATTGGGACGGGGTGATCGAGGAGCTGCTGCGGTTATGCGGCTACTCCGCGGCCCGAAATCCCGCCAGCACCCGCTCGTAATGCTTTGGTTCCGCGGCGCCGTAGAGCCGCAGCCAGGTGCCGCTCCGATCGTGACCGGCGTACGTGACCATCTCGTGGCCGCCCCGTCCCGTTGCGTCGCCGGTCAGCGCGCGCAGCAGCTCATCGATGTCCTTCTTCTTCCCCGTCACGACGATCCATCCCGGCTTCGCGGCGTAGCGCGTGCGCCACGCGGCGAGCTTCCGTGGCGTGTCGCGCTCGGGATCACGTGAGATGGAGAGGAGAAACACATCGCGGCCGAGGCGATCGCCGAGCGACTCCTGCAACTTCTCGAACGCTTTGCTCAGCATCGGGCAGGTGAATTCGCAGTCGGTGTAGACCGCGTTGACGAAGACCGTCCGGCCGCGCACCAGATCCGAATAGAAGTGCAGCGCGCGGCCGGTGTGATCGACCACTGCCACGTCCGGCAGCTTCCTGCCGGCGAGGATGCGCTGCTCGCCGGCAAAGAGAAAGAAGAGCACCGCCGCGGCCAGCGCGATGCGCCCGCTCATCGGATGAACACCACCCTCCCCACCGACGGCACGCCGCGCGCGTTGAGCACGAACAGCAGGTACGGCCCGGGCGGGCTCTGCGCGTTGGCCGGGGCGGTGACGGTGAGCTGCGTGTCACCCGTGACGGTGAAACCGAGCTCGTTGAAACGCTGGCTTTGATTGAATGCGTGGGTCACCGAGGAGAGGCGGATCCACGTGGCACGCACGACGCTCGAGGCATTCGGGACCGAGATCGCGAAACGCTGCCCATACGTCACCGACTGCGGCGCCGCGAGAATGCGGGGGCGCTCGCCGCGGAAGAGGTAGCCCGGCGAGTAGATCTGCGCGTCTCGATGATCGCTGTCGTTTCCCTGGGGGCTGGGCGGCATTCCTCCGCCGGCCGAGAGCACCCGGCCGTCGTGCAGCAGGACCGCGGTCGAGTGGTAGAGCCGGCGCACGGTCTGGCTGGCCACGGTCGACCACTTGCCGGTGGAGGGATTCCAGATTTCCGCCGTGAAGACCGAGCCGTTCGCGTTGTTGAAGCCGGGGGCGCTCGATCCGCCGGTGACCAGCACCGTGCCATCCGGAAGGATGGTGCCGTTGAGCTGCCGTCGCGCCACGGACATCGATCCGGTCGGCACCCACTTCGCGCCAGCGACGTTGAGATCGATCGTCTCCGCGGTCGCGGTCGGCGAGCCCCCCCCGGCCAGGAGAATGCGGCCCGGGCGGAACTCGACCGCCGTGCCGTAATCGCGGAAGCCGTCGTTGGTATCCGGCCCCTCCTGCCAGTCACCGGCGCCGCTGGTGGTGAGAAACTGCGTCTCGGCGTTCGGCCCGACCATGAAGGCACGGCCGTCGGGCGCGAGGAGCATCATCGGATAGAGCGGCACCGCCTGAATGGCACCGGTCAGATTGCGGTAGCTGTTGGTCGAGGCCTGCCACACCTGCGGCAAGGCATTCGGGCGCGCCTCCTGACCGCCGGCGATCGAGCCGCCGAGCACGAGGACGTCCCCGTTGCGCAGCATCAGCGCGGTCGGGTACCAGCGGCCGGCGTTCATGTCCGGCCCTTTGGTCCAGCTGTTGGTGCGCCAGTCGAAGAAGTTCGTGGTCTTCTCGCCGAAGCCGTCGCGGAAGTGGTGTCCGCCGAAGACCAGCAGGCGGCCGTCGCCGAGAAATGTGTGACCGCTGCAGAACTCACTGGCGAAGTTGTTCATCGCCATCGTGAAGGCGCCGGTGGAGGGCGTCCAGAGCCACGTCTCGGTGGTCAGGACCGAGTCCTTCCGCTCCCACGTCGCCACGCGGCCGTCCGGCAGTACATGCGCGTGGATGGCCACCCCTTTCCACGGGAAAACGGCGCCCCACCGGCCGACGATGGCCGGATCCTGCGCTGCCGCGGCGAATGAGACGAACAGCGTGAGGGCGTACCAGCTCCATCTCTTCATACCGAAGGAGTGCCGGAACGCCGGAGTTCCCTACTATCTGAATTGGAAGCTGGTATCGCGTCAGCCGTGCACGCGCACCGTGGCCACGGTCTGCTCGTTCTGCTTCTGCCCCATGCCGGTCATGTTGTTCTGCTCTTCCTGGCGGAGGCGCACGAGGCGGTCGCCGACGCCGGCGAACTGCCATTTCTTCTGCTGTTTCGACTCCCCCTTGAAGATGAGGAACGAGAACTTCGCCTGGAAGTGATGCTCGCCGCCGAGGGGGACGTTGTTCGCGTCGAGCCAGAGGGTGAGCTTGTTCTGCGCGACCGTCATCTTCCCGGCGCCGTCGGTCTCGATCGAGTGGGTGAGGCCAAAGGTCACGGTACGGGCCGGCTTGCCGTTCCACGCGCCGGCTTTCTCCTCGACCACCTTCGCTCCATCGAGAAGGCGCAGCAGCTCGGGGGCGAAATCGACCGCGTTCGCGGCGGCCACCGGATCGACCTCGCGCAGCGCGTTCACGGTGGGGCTGGTCGCTTTGGCATTGCGCGTTTCGGCGAGCTTCTCCCGCTCCACGGCATCGAGCAGCGGTCGCGGGAAGATGACCCGGAAGCCGTTGGCGTCGCCTTCCACCTCCACCGAGACCTTGCCGTTGGTGCTCTCGTTCCCGAGTTTCCCCTCGTTTTTCTCGATGCGATGGACGTCGTAGCTGGCCCGGATGGCGGCGCGGCCGGCGAAGCGTCCGAGGGCGGAGCGGACGTCGGTCAGGGCATCGGCGTGGAGTGGCAGGGCAATCAGAGACAACAGCAGTCCGGCGGTCAGGCGCATCGGTTCTCCCGTGGGTGGCAACATCTGGTGATGGTGATCACAACAGCGTAGGACGGATTGCCTTCCCGGATGTTTCGGTGAGGGGGATCCACCACACGAGCCCATCGCGCGTACACTCGTTCGCGTGAAGCCGCCGCCTTACCTCATCAGCCAGCAGGGTGTCCCCTCCGTCCCCTCGGCCAACGACCTCGAGGAGGCTCTGCTGTGGGACTACAGCTTCACCTTCGCGCCGGAGGGGAACCACTCCCTCGAGGTGACGTTCAACGAGGAACAGTCGGTCGCGTACGAGCTCGATCTCGAGAACGTCGACGGGAACGCGCAGATCCGCGTCACCGCCGCCTCGGGCGCACTGCCGCTGGTGCTGCTGCCGGACATGAAGCTGGTCGAGACGAACGACCTCTATCGCTACGAGAAGGCCGACGGCACGCCGCTGACCTTCGAGGAGGCAGAGACGATCGGCTGGCGGACGATGGTCTTCCAGCGCCTCGACGTCCTCGACGTGCAGAGCGCCCGTCCCACCATCGCCGGGCAGTCGTTCCAGGAACTGCTGATCCCCTTCCTCGAAAACAGCACCACGCTGCCGATCGGCGGCACGCCCGGCACGATCGCCGAGCACCTCACCTGGCTCTTCGACACGCTCCTCGGCAATTCGCCGTTCGCCACGCAGCCGGCCTCCATCGAATGCCGCTACGGCTACGAGCTGGGCGGCATGCCGATCGAGGCGCCGGTGGTGCTGGTGACGCGGCAGGACTTCGCGATCGGCTTCGACGAAGAGCTGATCGAGCAGATCGCCGGAGCGATCGCGCAGTGGCTCGAGGCGGTGCAGCCGCCCACCACGAATGCGCGCCTGATCTTCGGTCTGACGTTCTGGTGTGCGATCCCGCGCACGAACGCGCCGCTCCTGCGCCTGCCGAACGTCTCCCTGCCGATGAGCGACGTGAAGTAGCGAGCGACTACACTCTCGCCCGCAAATGACCGATTCCCCCTTCCTCCCCTTCACCCGCGACGAGTGGAAGCGCCTGCGCGGCACGACGCCGATGACGCTGACCGCGGCCGACGTCGAAGAGCTCAGCGGCATCACCGAGGAGCTTTCGCTCGAGGAAGTGGAAGAGGTGTACCTCCCGCTCTCACGCCTGCTCAACCTGCACATCGCCGCCGTCCAGGAGCTCCATCGCGTCACCTCCAGCTTCCTCGGCACGCTCACCCCAAAAGTCCCGTACGTGATCGCCATCGCCGGCAGCGTCTCGGTCGGCAAGAGCACCACCGCGCGCGTGCTGCGGACGCTGCTCTCGCGCTGGCCGGCGCATCCGAAGGTCGACCTCGTCACGACCGACGGCTTCCTCCATCCCAACCGCATCCTCGAAGAGCGCGGCCTGATGCAGCGCAAAGGCTTTCCGGAGAGCTACGACCGCGCGCTGCTGCTGCGCGTGCTGTCGGATCTGAAGACCGGAACGTTTCCGCTGCGCGTGCCGGTCTACTCGCACCTCCAGTACGACATCCTCCCCGACGAGCATCAGCTGCTCGAGCATCCCGACATCGTCATCCTCGAAGGGCTGAACGTCCTGCAGGGCGGCAGCGCCGCGGCGGTCTTCGTCAGCGACTACATCGACTTTTCGATCTACGTCGACGCGCGGGAGGAAGACCTCGAGACGTGGTTCTTCCACCGCTTCCGCCGGCTGCGCGAGACCGCCTTCCGCAATCCCGAATCGTTCTTTCATCGCTACGCCTCGATGCCGGAGGACGAAGCGATGGGGATGGCCAACTACGCCTGGACGAACATCAACCTGCGCAACCTGCGGGAGAACATCCTCCCCACACGCGAGCGGGCGCGGCTCATTCTCGAAAAGGGAGCGAGCCACATCGTCGAACGGGTGCTGCTGCGGCGCGTCTGATCAGGCGCGGTGAGGCGCCTTGATCAGGCGCTGCGCGTCGCCTCTTCGGCCGCGCGCGCGTTGCGCGCTCCTTCCTCGACGTTGACGAACATCAGCAGCAATCCGCCGGCGAAGAAGAAGAGCGTGACCGAGAGGATCGCGGTGCGGCTCGAGCCGGTCGCGCCGATCAGCGCGGCGAAGAGGAACGGCCCGAAGATGCCGGCGAACTTGCTGAAGACGCTGTAGAAGCCGAAGAATTCGCCCGACTTGTAGCTCGGGATGAGCGTGGCGAAGAGCGAACGGCTCAGCGCCTGCGTCCCTCCCTGCACCAGGCCGACCAACGTCGCCAGGATGTAAAAGTGCGTGGCGGTCTTCATGAAGTAGGCGAGCACGCTGATCCCGAAGTAGACCGCCAGCCCGAGCACGATCGCCCGGCGCGCACCGATCCGTCCCGCCAGAGCGCCGAAGAGGAACGTGGCCGGCACGCCGACGAACTGCACGATCAGGATCGCCGCGATGAGCGACTCGCGCGCGATGCCGAGCTCCGTCCCGTACGCCGTGGCCATCCGCTGCACGGTCACGATGCCGTCGTTGTAGAGGACGAACGCAACCAGCATCAGGAAGGCCTGCTTGTAGGTGCGCAGCTCGCGGAAGGTCTCCACCACGCGCCGGAAGGCCACGCGCGCGACGCTCTGCCCCATCTCTTCGTCGCTCTCCAGACGGCGCGGCGGCTCGGGGACGCGGCGGAACAGCGGAATGGAGAAGAGCACCCACCAGACCGCAACGGAGACGAACGACAGTCGCACCGCAATCGTGCCGGCGCCGAGGCCGAACGCGGCCGGTTTAGCGATCATCGCCAGATTGATGGCCAGCAGCACGCCGCCGCCGAAGTAGCCGATGGCGAAAGCAGCCGACGAGACGCGATCGACTTCCCGCGGCGACGCGAGATGCGGCAGCAGCGCGTCGTAGAAGACCACCGCCGCCGAGGCGGCAATGGCCACCACCACGAACAGCGCCGATGCGAGCAGCAGATCGCCGCGCTCGACGAAGTAGAGCGCCGCGCAGCCGGCGGCCCCGGTCGCGGTCCAGGCGGCGAGCAGCTTCTTCTTCACCGCGGCAACGTCGGCGATCGCGCCGAGGAGCGGCGAGAGGAGGGCCACGATGGCCACGGCGATGCCGTTCGAGATCGCCCACCACTGCCCTGCCGTGGTCGGGCCGGCGTTCGCACCGGCCACCTGGATGAAGAAGATCGGGAAGACCGCCACCATCACGGTGGTCTGCACCGCGGAGAGCGCCCAGTCGTACATGGCCCAGGCGCGCAGCTCGGGGCGGTGCAATGCGAGACGCTCGAGCATGGTCAGCGCCTGAGCAGGACGACGAAGGTCATCCGAGCGACACTCCGACGGCGCGGCCGATGCCGAACGTCAGCGCGGCGGCAACCAGCCCGAAGACCACCTGGCGCGTGCCGGAGTAGAGCACCGACCGGCCGGTGAAGAGGGTGATGCCGGCGCCGAGGAGAAAGAGCGCCGTGGTGCTGAAGAGGACACTCAGCGCGAGCGCGCTGCGCCCGCTGCTGAAGACGAACGGCAGCACCGGCACGATCGCCCCGATCGCGAAGAGGAGGAACGAGGTGAACGCCGCCACCCAGGCCGAGCCCCCCAGCTCGTCGGGATCGATGCCGAGCTCCTCCCGGGCCATCGTCTCGACGGCGCTGGTGCTGTTCATCACGCTGGCGGCGAACTCGTGCGCGCGTGCTTCGTCGAGCCCGCGGGCCTGGTAGATGAGCGCGAGCTCCTCCTCTTCCTCTTCCGGCATGTTCGCGATCTCTTCCGCCTCCGCGTCGATCTGGTGGCGGTAAAACTCGCGCGAGCTCTGTACGCTGAGCCACTCCCCGAGGGCCATCGAACCGGCCCCGGCGAGCAGACCCGCCAGACCGGTGATGAGGATGGTCCGCTCGCTGAGCGCCGCGCCGGCCACACCCATCACCAGGCTGAGATTCGAGACCAGCCCGTCGTTCGCGCCGAGGACCGCTGCACGCAGCGCGTTGCCGCCGGCGGCGCGATGACGCCCTTCCAACTGCGCCACGTCGGTGCCGGCGAACCCGCCGCGCATACCCGACATCAGCGAGATCACCCGCGCGTGCGAACGCTCGTCCGCGTGAAAGTCGCTCGCATCGGCCTGCAGCGCGTACTTGCTCGTGCCGGCGCGCTCGAGCCGCCGCACCGACGGCAGCACCGCGCCGGTCCCGAAGCGCCGCGCCGCCCATCCGAGCGTGCGCGTGCGCCACGAAGGCGTAAAGCTCGGGAGCGTCTCCCCCGCCTCCTCGAGCTTCGCCCGCCAGCGATCGGCATGCCGCCGCTCGACCGTAGCCAGCCGCCGATACACCTCGGCCAGCCGTTCGTCGTTTTCGGCCGCCGCGAGCGAGTCGTAGAGCGCCGCGCCATTCAGCTCATCGAGGAGGTTCTCGATCAGGCGGTTGCGCTCGCGGGAGGAGAGGGTGGTCATGGCTGCGGCAACCTTTTTTCGAGCGCCTCGGCCTCGGCGCGGAGCTCCGGCACGGCGGCAGGATCGAGGTTTTGGGCGAGTTTGAGCAGGTTCTCGATAGTACGGCCGAGGAGGCTCAGATCGGATGGACGGCCATCCTGGTGATTCAGGAGTTGCCGAAGCCGTTTCGCAAGCTCGCGGAACGTGGCGTACGCCGCAGCGCGGTCGTCGGTCTGCGCCTGACTCAATCCCAGGTTGAACAGGGCCCAGAGCATCCTCTGTTGGATGTCACGACGTGCCGGCTCCAGCGTTTCCAGCTGACGGATTGTAGCGACCTGCTCTTGAAACTTGAGACGTGCTTCCTGAGGCTCACCCTTCCGCATCACAAGAAAAAGACCGAGCTGCTCAAGGACGGCCTCCAAGAGCCTAAGAGAGTAGGCGGCAGGACCGGCGGAGGCAACGATCCTCTTTTGCAGCAGAACGGCTTCGTTCAGGAGTTGCTCAGCCACGGCGTCTTCCATGTACTCAGCGGCAAGAGTTAGTGCCCTCACGGTTCGCATCAGGGCCTCCGGCTGCTCTCCTGTGCGGGAGATTGCTGTGCGCCACACCGCGACTGCCGCTGCTGCGTGATCGCGGGTGGTCGAAGGATCGTCCTTCGCAGCCGCGACCTTCGCTAACGTCAGGTGAGCTTGCGAATCGATATCTGCGTGACGAACGAGCGATTTGAGCCTCGCTGCCACATCAATTGCGGCGTTGCTTTCCTGAAGGGCGGAAACAAGGTCCCCACTCTCGAATGCAATCTTGCCCAGAAACAGATGTGCTACGGCGACGGCCTGAGTTACTCCTTGCGATGCCTGGTCGTCCGATTGGAGGAAGGCGCGCGAGGCGAGGCATTCCTCGACAAGAAGACGGGCCTGCTCGACTTCGCCCTCAATCCGGTGCAGAGACGCGAGTTGAAGTAGTCCGGACATGAGTGCGGTAACAATGGTTTCGTCTGGAGAGTCTTTGGTGATGGCCTGTCGAAGCACAGCGACCACTTCTTCGTAGCGGCCTCGCGCGCGTTCAGGGCCGTAGAGCGCCCATTCGAGGTCGCCCACCTCGAGAAGGACCTGAGCAGAGGAGGTGAGTGCCCCGCCATTCTGGAAGAGCGAGGACGCTTGCAGAAACGTGGTGGCGGCATCAACGAGCTCCCCCTGCACTTCATAGGCGCGGGCCAGCACCACCAACCAGTAAGGACGAGCCGCGTCTCCAGCAGCATCGATGGCCCGCCGGAGGTGATCGATTGCCGCGGCGGAATCGCCGTCAGCGAGCTCGATCTCGCCGAAGAGAGCCAGCGTCTCAGGCGGAAGCTGCGGCAGGTGGACGCTCGCCAGACGAAGGGCCGTTTCAACAGCATCGCGCGCCGCTCCGATCTGGCCGCTCCCGAGGAGCTCACGCGCCGCCCGCACAAACAGCTCCGACGCACGTTCAAAGTCCTCTCTGGCCAGCAGGCGGCGCGCCTCGAGCAACGCAAGCCGCGCTTGCTCCGGCGTCCCCTCGGCCGGCTGACCCTCGAGAGCCATTGCAGCGCCTAAAGGGAAGGCCACGGCCTCGGCGGACGCCACGGGATAGAGATGGAGCACGATCGAGCGGATCGACCAGAGGTCGGGTGCGATCTCCCGAACCCGCGCTTTGGTCTCCCGCGGCAACGCGAACAGAACGCCTCCCGGCAGATGCCGGAGGAGGGCGTCGCGATGCTCGTTGAGGCGCACGAAAAGCGCTTCCCGCGCGGCAACCCACTCCCCCCCTTCATGCATCGCGTCGATCCACATGCATGCCGTCGAGTCGTGGAGATCCGACAGCAGTGTTTCGGTCAGGGAAGCGAGAGCGGCCGCGCTCTCCGGGCGAAGGTGGTGAACCGTCCGGCTATGGCTGCGCAGGAAGGCGGTGGTCCGGTCGCGAAGAACGTCGACCACGGCGGGAGTTGCGGCGAACACGAATGCCGTCCAGGAACCGCTGGTCAGTTCGAGATGCGTCCGGAGCCGGGCCCACTCCTCTTCGGCATGCCAGTCGAGAATCGAAGAGGCAGTGGCGAGGGAGTTGGTCATGGCTAATGATCGGGTGCGGCCGCACAATGCGCGGCCTGTTCGGCGATGGCGCTCCGCAAGAGCGGGTGGACGTCATACCACTCGTGACCGTTCCAGTAGCAAAGCACGACGTGCGTATCGAGAAACCGCGCGAAATCGGCCAGGCCGGCGGACGTTTCGAGTGAGGCCGAATGCGTCTTCGCAATGCGGTCCAGCCAGAGGGCATCCGCATCGGCGATCGGCAGCGATTCGTTCCGGATCTGGTTCATCGCCGCGTCGACCGTTTCGGCCGGCACCGGAATCACTTTCGCCCGCAGAACGACTTCGCGAAGAAGGCGCACCAGATCGCGCAGGTGGCCGCCGGACGCGAGAATCAGCCGCTCCAGCGCCTCTTCACTCCCCAGCAGTTGCCGCCAGTCGCCCCGCTTATCGACGACGCGCCGCATCGCGGCCAGACCGGGCGGCGAGGTCGCTCCCGATTTTTCGAGCACTTTGACCGACGGCAGCACTTTCACCCCGCCCGGCTCGTACAGCGCGCCGAGGTTCGCATAGCGGACCTTGAGGTACGGATGGACCGTGTAAACCACGTGCAGCGAGGGGATGTGCAACTGCTCGGCGTGGCTGGTGAACAGCCGCTCCACCGCCGCCTGCACCTGCTCGGCGTTCACGGACGTTCCTCGGATGTGCTCCACGGAATCGACGAGCAGGACCACCTCTTTCTCCTCGCCGTGAGCCTCTTTCAACGCGAGGATGCATTCGGCAAAGAACTGCCGCACGTCCGCAACAAGGGCCCCGAGATGGCCGGCCATCCGCTCCTGCAACTTCTGCCGGAAGGTCGGATCGCTCTTCAGGTTCGCCTTGACACCGAGGCCGCCGATCTCGCCCCCCAGCTCATCGAGGGAGACTCGGGTCCGATTGAGGAAGCTCCAGAGCCGCTCCCAGTAGCCTTCGTGCTTCGCATCCGCGCCGAGCAGCGCCTCGTCTTTCAGCGCCTCGCCGAACGCCCCGGCCATGGCCATCAGAAAGTCGCTGACGTCGACGGCCGTGGACATGTTCAGGTAGTCCTCGACGTCGCACAGAATGACCAGGTACCCCTTGTCGCGCAGCGCGGTCGCCAGCCGCCGCAGCTCCGTCGTTTTGCCGGCCCCACGGAATCCCGCAAACAGCTGCACGCTCTCGACCGGCGTCCAGAGAATCGACCGCAGCATCAGGTCGACCGGGTCCGACTCGATGAGTGCCGGAACGTCCCACAAAGGCTCGTACCGCCGGTCGGTCTGATCCAGCGGCATCTCGCGCAGCTTCGTGTAGAACTCCTGCAGAAACTGACGATGCTCGGGGGTCACCGGCAGAGCGTAGCACGGGGCTCGGCGCCTCCGGCAACGCCTCGGATTCTCATTTCGCGATCAGCCCCCGCAGATGCTCGCGGATGCCGTCCGCGATCTCCTCTTCCGAGAGCACGCCGCGCTCGATGGCCTGGGCCACGGCCACGTCGAGGTTCGCGTTGTATTTGTAGGCCTTGGCCAGCTCGCGCTCGACGACGGCGGTGCGGCGCTGCAGCTTCGTGGCAAGCTCGGTCGCCGACAACGAGCCGGCCTTCCACTCCGCGAAGGCGCTGTGCAGGCGCCCGACCTCCGCGGTCAGCTCCCGCTCGTACGCTTTGGCCGCGAGCTGCCGGATGGCGCGGCGCGCGGCGGGAGAGAGGGTCGGCCAGTGCACGGAGGAAAGATAGCAGTTCAGCGGCTCAGCGGATGCCGCAGCAGTTGCTCCGACTGCCGCTCCGGCGCGAGTATGTACGGAGCAAACAGGAGGCATCACCCATGAAGCGGTCCATCGTGCTCGTTCTGGCAGTGCTCATCGTCGCCCTCATGACGGCCCCCGCCGCCCTCGCCGACGCCGCCATCGACGGCGCCGCGATCTTCAAATCGAAGTGCGCCATGTGCCACGGCGCCGACGGCAAAGGTCAGACCGGCATGGGCCGATCGATGGGCCTCCGCGACCTCGGCTCGGCCGAAGTGCAGAAGCAGACCGACGTCGAGCTGGCGAAGATCACGGCCGAAGGCAAAGGGAAGATGCCGGCCTACAAGGGCAAGCTGAGCGCCGACGAAATCGCGGCGGTGGTGAAGCACCTGCGGACGTTCAAAAACTAACGGGTTGACGCACGCCGGAACGCTCCGGCGTGCGCCTGTCATCCACCCATCAGCAGCAGCCGATGCAGCAGCAGGAGCCGCAGCTCATCTCGACCGCGCAGGCACAAGCCCGCACGCCATCACAGGTAACACAGCAGGTGTAGCACGGTCCGTTCGTGGTGACGTTCCCCGGGCCGCGGAACGAGGCCACGCCAGGAGTATTCGTGCACTGCCCGCTGCTCGTCCGCTTCTCGATCGGAAGATTGATGCCGACCACCTTCACTTCGCGCAACATCGGCTCGGCCAGGGCGGCACGCTCTTCCGGCGCGTAAACACCCCGGTTCCAGGCGAACTCCTCGCCGATGTCGACGCGCTTCGGCATCTCGCCCTGACGCAGTTCGAACGACGCGGCATTGCGCTGGACGTCGCGTCCCTCGCGCACGGTGATGCCGAAGATCTCGACCTTCACGATGCCGCGCTCGGCATCCTCGATGACCGGCCGGACGCCGAGAGTCATTCCGTCACTGATTCTCTCGATCCGTCCGATGCCGCCTTCGCGAACGGTCATGCGCAACGGCGCCCCATCGTGCAGCACGATGTCGAACGTCACCTTCCGTCCAGACGACGGGTTGTCCACCGGATCGACAGGAGCCTGTGCGAACGACGAGAGAGAGACCATCACGAGACAAGAAACTGCCAACGCGAGCCAATTCCGACGAGCCATACGTTCCTCCTTTTTGGATTACTTAATTCTAGAAGGAGTGGCGACGGCACGCAAGAGATGGTCCGGCACTGTTGATTCGAGCAGGTTTCGGTTGCCCAGGCCACACAACCGGCGGAGCCGTCAAGCGGAAGCAGGCGAAAAGCGTGGACCGCCATCGCACGCCGGTCAACATTTACGCACCGGCGTGACGACCCGACGCATCGTTGCGATGCCCCTGACCCACGCGTGGGTCGAGACCGTCATTTCGAATGTGATGAAGCGGCATCTTCGACGTGATGCGTCGTCATCTTCAACGTGATGCTTCACCATGCGCGATCTGACGTGAGGCCACGAAGGATGTGATCGATTCGCTCTCGCGCGCATGACGATGCCATGCCGATCGTGCCGCATCGTCATGATGATGGATCGAGTCGTCAGGTGCGACGTGAGGGGGCTTCAGGTTGGTCGCGGAGGGTCACCACTTTCGAAATGACGGGTCGTCATCTTTGCAATGGAGAGTCTTCAGATGCGACGTGGAGGGTCTTCACATGCGACGCGGAGATGCACTACATCCGGCGTGAAGATGCAGCAGAGGCGACGTGACGAGGCGCCAGATGCGTGATGAAGGGCCGGCACTTTCGAAATGAAGGGGCGGCATTTTCGAGATGAAGAGTCGACAGATGCGACATGACGAGTCATCCCATTCGTCGGGAAGAGGCGGCAGTCAGAAGCGGGATGCGCACCCCGTTTGGTGTGGCGGTCGCGGGTGCCGTCCGAGCAATCAGAGCTCTTCCAGCTCTTCGTCCGTGACCATCTCCTCGACGAGCACACCGTCGCGCACGATCACCAACGGCGTGTTGGTCTGCCGGGCGATCTCGCGAGCGCGGCGCGCTGCGCGCAGGAGAGCGCGCGGTGCGGCCTGCATGTCGGGATTCGAGAGCTTCGATTCGAGTTTGTCGCTCATTCGTTGGAGCCTTCCTCCAGCAGAATCGGCGTGAGTCCGCTGTTGTCGAACAGCTGCCAGTCAGTGACTCGATACCGATAGACGTCCAGAAAATTTCGCAGGCCGATGCTGAATCGCCTTCGGATCACGTCAGGAGCGACGTCGTGTCCGCCCTGTCGGACGCGCGTGGCCACGCGTGCGATCGCCTCTTCCGGCGAGCCGAGCGACAGAAACCACATCGCGACGACGTACCCCGCCTCACGCCATCGATCGATCCGCCGCAGGTACGTGTGCCCCGACAGCGTCGTCTCGAATGCGAAGCTCTCTCCGGCAGCGGCGCGCCGGTCGATCTCTTCGATCATCATCCGTCCGGCACGAATCGCGGCTGCATCGGGATCGAACGGAGACAGTCCGGCAGCGATGAGATCGGCGTTGATGAAGGTGGTCAGGTTGGCTTCGGCCGGCAGGAACTCGCGCGCGAAGGTGGTTTTTCCCGCGCCGTTCGGGCCGGCAATGATGATGACCTTCTTCACCACGGCGATTATGACGCCCGCCGCCTAAACCTCCCGCCGAAACTCCGCCGTCACGATCGGCCGCAGACGCGAGATCGCCAGCATGGTCACGTCGTCGGCCGCGGCGGCATCGCCGGCGAACTTTTGTACGCATTCGTCGATGGATTCGAGGATGCGTGGTGCGGCGGTGCCGTGCAGCGTGCGGGCGAGCTCGACGACCGGTTCGATGCCGAGTTGCTCTTCAGCGGCGTTCTCGGCTTCGGTGACGCCGTCGGTGAAGAGGACGAGGGAGTCGCCTGGTTCGAGCTGGATGCGCTGGGTGCGGTAGCGGGCGGTGGTGAAGAGGCCGACCACCATGTCGGTACTGGAGAGCATCTGTACGCCGCCGGCACCGACGATGAGCGGCGGGACGTGGCCGGCGTTGGTGAACTCGACGATGCCGGTGGTGGGGTCGAGCACGCCGGCGACGAGGGTCGCGTATTTCGTCGGCGCGGTCTTCGGGGCAAGAGTCACGTTCATCTCGCGCACCAGCTCCGCCGGCGTGAGGTCGCGGCGGGTGAAGATATCGAACGCGGTGGCCAGGCTCGACATCACCAGCGCGGCGGTGATGCCTTTGCCGCTGACGTCAGCGATGACGAAGTAGATGCGGCCGTCGGGGCGCGTGACGACGTCGTAGTAGTCGCCGCTCACGGTGCGGCACGGCTTGTTCGTGGCGGCGAAGAGGTAGTCCTCGGTGGACGGCAGCGTCGCCGGGAGGAGGCGACTTTGGATGACGCGCGCGGTGCGCAGCTCTTCTTCGAGCTTGGCCTTGGCCATGGCGTCTTCGCGGAGGCGGGTCGTTTCGAGCTTCACCGCGGCCAGGCGGGCGATCTGCGCGATGAGGCGCACTTCGTCGTGGGTGACGGCGCCGCGCTGCGCGAGGAAATCGAGATAGAGCACGCCGAGGACCTGGTTGCCGACCACCAGAGGCGCGCAGACGGCGGAGCGGATCTGCTGCGCGACGATCGACTCGGCGCGCGCCAGCTTTTCGTGCAGCTGGCCGTCGACGAACGAGACCACGCTGCGCCCGTCGATCACTTCTTTCAACAGAGTCCGGGAGATGTAGAGGTCCGTGGAGTCGGTGACGTCGCTGCAGCGGAGCTTGACCTGCTTGAAGTCGAGCGAGTCGGTGCTGCCGAGCAACGCCAGCGCGGCGCGGCTCGGCTCGAGCAGGTCGGAGATCCTCTCCAGGATGAAGTCGAAGAGGTCGTCCATCTGCCGGTCGTCGAGGAACTGAATGGCCAGCTCGGCCAGTACGCCGGCGCGCTCGGAGCTGTTGGTCGCTTCGCGCATCGGCATCACGAAGCTGGTGGCCTGCGAGTCGTCGTCGAGCGGGATCAGTTGCGATTCGCTCGTGTCGACGGGCGGCTCGAAGAGCACCTCGGAGTCGCCAAGGGAGATGCGATCGCCAGGACGGAGGACCTGCGGCGTGCCGTCGAGCTTCACGCCGTTGAGCACCGTGCCGTTCACGCTGCCGCAGTCGCGGACCAGCCAATGGCCGGAGGCATTCACGATCTCGGCGTGCTTGCGCGAGAGGTAGCGATCCTTGATCGGGACCGTGCACTCGTTCGCGCGACCGAGGGTGATGGTGGGGCCGGACGCATCAAAGTGCACCGGGGGAACATTCGGCTGGATCACCGTCAGACGGACCACGGGCAAACTCGGGGTAGACATGGTGTGTGGCGGAATTGTAAACGGGTGTCGTGCATGACTACAGCAGGCTAAGCGGAACGCACGCACTTGACCCACGGATGAGGAGACGACGGGGGGCCTCCGGCGGCCGGGCCGCGGGCCCGGACCCTTTGTTTGGCCCAGCCTCCGCGACACAGACTCGTATCTCGCGACAGAGTGTCGCGGAGGCTGGGCCAAACAACGGGGTCCGGGGCTATGGCCCCGGCCGCCGGAGGCCCCCCGTCGTCTCCTCATCCGTGGGTCAAGTGCGTGCGTTCTGCTTAGGCCAACTAATGGGGTCCGGGGCTGATGGCCCCGGCCGCCGGAGGCCTCCCGTCGTCTCCCTGATCTGTTGGTGAAGTGAGAGCATTCTGCTTAGGCCGCTGGACGGCCGTCGCGCTCTGGACGGCGGTGATCCTGCTGTCGTCGAGCGATTCGTTCGCCTCGACCGAGACCGGCGGCGTCCTGGCTCGCCTCCTCGGACCGCATGTCTCCGCGGAGACGCTGGCCACGATCAACTTCCTGATCCGCAAGGCGGCCCACGTGGTCGCCTACGGCATCCTCGGCGCGCTGGCGTGGCGCGCGGCGGGGCGTGCGGGCGTGGCGATGCTGATCGTGCTGGTGGTGGCGACCGTCGACGAGTGGCACCAGAGCACGACCGCGCTCCGGAGCGGATCGCCGTGGGATGTGCTGCTCGACCTGGCGGGCGCGGCCATCGCAATCAGTCTCGGACTGCGATGGCAGAGCCGCCGCGTTCGGCGCTGATCACAAAGCGGTGGCTTTGCCAGCCCACTGCTGAACCTCCATGGCAGAATCTGCGTTCATGACGAAACGCGTCCTCCTCGCGGTCCTCACACTCCTCCTGGCTCTCTCCGCCCTCGCCGCGGACGTGCAGCCGCTCACGCACGAAACGCTCTGGCTGATGAAGCGGGTCGGCAGCCCTTCGGTCAGCCCGGACGGCAAGTGGGTGGTCTTCTCGCTCACCGAGCCGTCCTACGATTCGAAAGAGCAGGTCGCCGACCTCTGGATCGTGCCGGCCGACGGCAGCGCGAAGCCGCGCCGCCTGACCGGCAGCAAAGGGGGCGAGAGCGGCCCCGCCTGGTCGCCCGACAGCCGCCGCATCGCCTTCTCGGCCAAGCGCGAGGGCGACGAGGAGAACCAGATCTACATGCTCGACCTCGGCGGCGGCGAGGCACAGCGGGTGACGAACCTCTCCACCGGCGCCTCGTCGCCGAAGTTCAGCCCCGACGGCCGCTCGCTCCTCTTCGCCAGCAACGTCTTCCCCGGCGCAAACGACGACGAGGCGAACAAGAAAGCGCTGAAGGAAGAGAAGGACCGTAAGGAGAAGGTGCGGATCTACGACAGCTTCCCGATCCGGAGCTGGGACCGCTGGCGCGACAACCGGCAGCCGCATCTCTTCGTCGTCAACCTCGACATGCAGAACGTCGATGGCGGCGCGGCGAAGGACCTCCTGGCCGGCACGAAGCTCGTCGCGGAGCCCGGCTTCGGCGGGACGGGCGGCGGCGAGGGACGCGAGACCATCAACGGCGAATGGTCGCCGGATGGGAAGTGGATCGTCTTCGCGGCGACGGCCGACCGCACCAGCGCGGCATTCGCCGAGACGTCGGTCCACCTCTATCGCGTCAGCGCTACAGGAAGTGAGCCGGAGCGGATCGCGCACAAGTCCGGCGGCTACGGCAGCGTGGAGTTCGCGCCGGACGGCAAGACGCTCTTCGCCACCTTCAACGAGAACAGCGGCAAGGTCTATAACCTCACCCGCATCGTCGCCTTCGACTGGCCGTCGATGCAGAACGAGCGGCTGATCACCCCTCCGCCCAACGATCGTTCCATCGGCGACTTTACGCTCTCGAACGACGGGAGGACCATCTACTTCGCGGCCGAGGATTCGGGGCTGGTGAAGCTCTACTCGGTGCCCTCGGCGGGCGGCGTGGCGAAGGTGGCGATCGAGCAGGAGCGCGGTGCGTACGGCTCGGTGGCGATGGCCGACAACGCGCCGGTGATGATCGCCACATGGGGCTCGTCGATCGATCCGGCGGAGGTCGTGCGCATCGATCTGACCACGCGCAGGCATCGCAACCTCACCGACTTCAACGTGGCGAAGGCACGCACCATCGACTGGCAGCCGCCGCAGCATTTCTGGTTCACCTCGAAACGCGGCCGGAAGATCCACAACATGATTGTCCTGCCGGCGAACTTCGACCCGTCGAAAAAGTACGCCCTCTTCGTGCTGATGCACGGCGGCGCGGCGAACATGTGGACCGACTCGATCACGCTGCGCTGGAACTATCACCTGCTGGCGAAACCGGGCTACGTGATGCTGCTGACGAACTACAGCGGCTCGACCGGCTTCGGCGAGGAGTTCGCGCAGTCGATCCAGGGCGACCCGCTGCGCGGTCCTGCCGAGGAGATCATGGAAGCGGCGGATGAGGCGATCAAACGCTATCCGTTCATCGACGCCACACGGCAGGTAGCGGGCGGTGCGAGCTACGGCGGGCACCTGGCCAGCGCGATGGAAGCGTGGTCGGGCACGCGCTTCAAGGCGCTGGTCAACCATGCCGGCCTGGTGAACCTCGAGTCGCAGTGGGGCACCTCCGACACGATCTACGGCCGCGAGCTGATGAACATGGGGCCGGTGTGGGAGCAGGGGGCGGTCTGGCGCGAGCAGAACCCGGCCCGCTTCGCCTCGCAGTTCAAGACGCCGATGCTGCTGTCGATCGGCGAGAAGGACTACCGCGTGCCGCTCAACAACACGCTCGAGAACTGGGCCCTGCTGCAGCGCCTGCGCATCCCGAGCCGCCTGCTGGTCTGGCCGGAGGAGAACCACTGGATCCTCAACGGCGAGAACTCGCGCGTCTTCTACCGCGAGGTCGACCAGTGGCTGCGCCGCTGGGTGGAGCCGGGGCCGAAATAAGGAAATCACGACGGTTCCGTGACGAGTTTCGTATCTCGTCACGGAACCCCCATGCGCGACCTGAGCACCCTCTCCCTCCCGTTCTCCCTCACCTTGTCCGGAGTGCGATCGATCTTTTTCGCGCTCCTCCTCTCCACGCTTCCGCTGCTCGCGGAGCAACCGATCGCGCCGGTCGCTAACGGCCCGGCGTACGGATGGCAGCGCGCGGTGGCCATCGGCGCCAACGGGCGGGGAGAGACCTTCGTGGTCTGGCAGGATGTGCGCGACGGCGGTTACGCGAAGCTGACCGGCAGCCGGGTCACCGAGACGGGCGAGCTGCTCGATCCGTTCGGCATCGTCGTGGGGCCGATGACCAGTTTCCCGACCAGCGTGCGCGTCATCGGTGACGGCGACGGCTGGCTGGTCGAGTACGAGCTCACCTACGCCGGGACGCGGCAGCAGCATCGCGTCGATGCAAACGGTGCGATCACCGCCGCGGTCCCTCTTGCGCCGCCCGCTCGCTTCACGCACGCCCTCCTCGGCAGCAGCAACATCGTTCGCGCGTCGAACGGCAGCGAGACGCTGCTGGTCGGACGGCGTGCCCCGCACGAGGCGGCGCAACTGGTGACGTTCCGCCTCAATGCCGCGGGTGAGCTGATCGGCGAGCCGGTGGTCTTCGCGCCGCTGGCGGTCTATCGCGGGGCGCTCCTAAATCTGCTCTGGACGGGCGAGGACTGGGTGCTCCTCCTGCGCCACGCCAATGAGGTGCGCGCGCAGCGCATCGATCGCAACGGGGCGCCGAGCGGCAACGTGATCACGCTCGCTGCCGATGCGCTCTACAACAACGAAATGCCGGCCACGACGCACGGCGACGGCAGCATCGCCGTCCTGTATCGCAGCACAAGCTTCGATCTCATCCGCATCGCCCGGCTGGCCGGCACCACGGCGACCCACAGTGAGCCGATCGCCAGCGACGAGGCCGCGATCGCGGCAACGCCGGGCGGCTACATGCTCGCGCGGACCGTCAGCAACGGCGTCGTCGTGGCGCCGATATCGCGCGACCTCGTGCTGCTCGACCAGGAGAACATCGAAGAGACGCTCTCCGCGAATGCGCAGAAGGGTTTCGCCACCGATCGTTCGAGCGAAGCGCGCCTCCTGGTCTGGTACGAGGAGGACGGTATGCAACGGGGACGGCTCATGGCGCGCCGTCCTGAAGTGGCGGAGAAGTTTGCGCTGCTCCCGTCCGAGCGCGATCAGCGCGCACCTGCCGTGGCGCGCGTCGGCGACTCGCATTTCGTGGTCTGGTACGAACGCGACACGGCGGCGCAGAGGCAATCGGTCAAAGGGATGCTCTTCGACTACCTGAACGAACCGCTGCTGCACGAGCCGGTCACGATCGGCAGCGCGCCGCTCACCCTCCCCTCGCCTTCTTCGGGATACGAGCCGTTTCCCATCGAGCCGGTGCCGGCCGTGGTCTGGAGCGGTCACTACTTTCTCGTGGCATGGAGCTCCGGCATTTTCCTGCGGCTCACGTCCGTCACCGCTGGCGGCGTGGTCGTGCACCACGCGCCGGTCAGCACGCGCTTCGCCGCGCCACAATCGCGGCCGGTGCTCGTGCGGGCCGGCTCGACCATTTACGTGGTCTGGCAATCCGGCGACATCGAAGAGCGGTGCCCCTTCCTCTGCATCGGTTACCCGGCCCGGATTCACGCGATGCGCTTCGACCTCGCGGGGCAGCGGATCGACACCACACCGATGTTCGTCGCGACCGACGCGCTCAGCGCGCGGCCCGACGCGGCATGGAACGGCCACAGCCTGCTCGTCACCTTCATCCGCAACGGGAAGCTGTACGCGCGCGAGCTCTATCCGTTCTACCTTGGCGACGAGCGGCTGATCGCTGAGCACGCAACCACCGGCAGCGTGATCGCCGAGAACGGAGAGTTCGTGATCGTGGCGAATGCGAAGTTGTGGCGCGACGCGCAAGGTGTGCGTACGGCGGTAGAGCGGCCGGTCGACGGGGTGCCGAGGATCTTTCTCGACTGATGTGTGGTCTGGGTTTCCAACCTACGACAGCATCTCCAGAAACTCGTCCTCGGTCAGCACCGTCACGCCGAGCGTCTTCGCTTTTTCGAGCTTCGAGCCGGCCGCGTCGCCCGCCACGACGTAGCTGGTCTTCGACGACACGGAGCCGGAGGGTTTGCCCCCCTCCTGCTCGATCCGCTTGTGGATGTCCTCGCGCGAGAACCTGGTCAGCGTGCCGGTGACGACGACGGTCTTGCCGGCCAGGCGATTGCCGGTGGCCGTGGCGACGTGGATCGGGGCCACGCCGAGGCGAAGCATCTTTTCGACGCGCTCGCGGTTGGCGGGGACGGAAAAGTAGAAGGTGATGGCCTCGGCCACTTTCGGGCCGATCTCGTGGATGCCGACCAGCTCTTCGGTGGTCGCGTCCATCAGCGCCTCGATGCTCTTGTAGTGGTCGGCCAGGATCTTCGCGGCGCGCTCACCGATCATCCGGATGCCGAGGCCGAAGATCAGGCGGGAAAGCTCATTCGTCTTCGACTTCTCGATGTTCTCGATGAGCTTCGTGGCCGACTTTGCGCCTTTGCGCTCGAGCTCCGCGACCTGCTCCACGGTCAGCTCGTAGATCGACGCGTAGTCGGTGACCAGGCCGGTGTCGAGCAGGGCCTGCACGGTCTGCCAGCCGAGGCCCTCGATGTCCATCGCCTTGCGTGAGGCAAAGTGGGTGATCGACTGCAGCACGATGGCAGGGCAACCGCCGTTGATGCAGCGGATCGCCACTTCGTCCTCGAAGCGGTGCAGCGGCTGGCCGCACGCGGGGCAGTCGGCCGGCACGACGAACTCCTGCGCCTCCGCCGGCCGCTTCTCCCTGAGGACCTCGACCACCTTCGGGATGATGTCGCCCCCCTTTTCGACGATGATCGTGTCGCCGATGCGCACGTCCTTGCGGGCGAGCTCTTCGAAGTTGTGCAGCGAGGCGTTGACCACTTTCGTCCCGCCGATGCGCACCGGGTCGAACTCGGCCACCGGCGTGACGCTGCCGGTCCTGCCGACATACAGGTTGATGTTCCGCACGATCGTCTGCGCGGCCTCCGGCGGATACTTGAACGCGACCACCCACCGCGGCGCCTTCGAGGTGGCGCCGAGCTCGAACTGGTCGTCGCGGCGATTGACCTTCACCACCACGCCGTCGATCTCGAAGTCGAGCTCGTGCCGCAGCTCGCGCATCTCCTCGATGAACTCGACGACGTCATCCAGCGACGCGCAGAGCTTCCGTTTCGGATTCGTGGGGATGCCGACCTTCTCGAGGACGCGATACGCATCCCACTGCGACTCCGCCTGCCGGCCGTCGACCGAGACCACGTGGTACATGTAGGCGCTGAGCCGCTTCTTCGCGACGAGCTTCGGATCTTTCTGCCGCACCGCGCCTGCCGCGGCGTTGCGCGGATTGGCGAGCGGCTCCTCCCCCGCCTGCTCCAGCTCTTCGTTGATGCGCGCGAAGTCTTTCCTGGCGATGTAGACCTCGCCGCGGACGAGCAGGTTCACGCGTTCCTTCAACCGGAGCGGCAGTGCGCGTACGGTGCGGATGTTCGGCGTCACGTCGTCGCCGCGCACACCGTCGCCACGCGTGGCGGCGCGTACGAGCGCGCCGTCCTCGTACAGCAGCGAGATCGAAACGCCGTCGATCTTCAGCTCCGCCTCGTACTCGATTTCCTCACGCCCGAGGCCGCGCTGGACGCGCTCGTGCCACTCGCGCAGCTCGTCGAGGGTGTACGCGTTCTCGATCGACAGCATCGGCGGCTCGTGGATGACCGTGGGGAACGACTCGATCGGCTTGCCGCCGACGCGCTGGGTGGGGGAGTTCGGATCGCGGAGCTCGGGATGCTGCTCCTCGAGCTGTTCGAGCTCGCGCAGGAGCTGGTCGAACTCGAAGTCGCTGATCTCCGGCTTCGCGTCGATGTAGTAGAGGTGGTTGTGGCGCTCGAGCTCCGCGCGGAGCTTCTCGATCTTCTTCGCTGCGTTCATTGCCGCCGCGAAAGATAGCGCGAACGCTCCACCACTTTCTCCTCGAATCCCATCTCTTTGAGCCGTCCGTCGACCAGCGCCAGAAAATCGCGCCGCCCCTTGATCAGGTTGAGGTTCATCGCCACGAAACGCATCCCTTTGGGTGTCTCGAAGTAGACGATCATCCGGTCACCGCCGGTCATCTGTTCCGTCCCCAGAAGGGCATCCCAGCGGATGGTCTTTCCACGGAACTGATGCAATGGCCGGAGGGTCAGAGTTTCCGCACAGGCCTCGGCCACGGGACGCTTCGTGCCGAGCCAGACTTTCATCCCGCCGAGCCACAACGTCCCGACGTAGACCCAGACGAACTTCTCTCCGATCCAGCCGTAACGTGCGGTGGGTGAAAGAAAAAGCGCGAGGAGGATGGACAGCGTGATGGCCACGGCCGTAAGGACGATCGAGAGCCCGGCCCGTCTCACCCACGGCCGGAATGGAAAGACCATCGTCTTTGCGTCTTGCGCAAGTTTCGGTGAACTGCCCATTGCTCGCGACACCTCGGTGCCGTACTCTGACACAGGAAGGCCCTACGCTTCAGACCGGTACAAGGTTTGCTGCGGTCCGGGTGCGTAGCGCCAGTCAACCAGATGCCGGTACAAAAGCTCGACGGATCAGGACGCCGCATCCTCGTCATCGACGACGATCTGGCCATTCGCGTTCTGTTGCAGGCCGTGCTCAAACGGATGAAATTCGACGTCGAGCTGGCCGAGGACGGATCGGCCGGGCTCGAGCGCGTGCAGAGCGACGCCACCGGGTTCGACCTGATCCTGCTCGACCTGATGATGCCGAAGCTCAACGGCTACGAGTTCATCGAGAAGATCGGCGACCGCTACCCCGACCAGCGGCCGCACATCGTGGTCTTCACGGCGGCCGGCAAGCGCGGCGTCGACAAGATCCCGCAGGATTCGGTCTGCAACGCCATCCTCAAGCCGTTCGACCTCGACAAGTTCATCGACATCATCGGCGAGTGTCTGAACCAGATGCACCCGACCACGGTGTCGTCCTCCGTCGCCAAGCCCTGAGCGAGCGAAGCGAGTCGAAGGGTCAACCAGGGCGCGGCGCGGCACGTGATCATTGTTCGGATCGCGGCACAGAGCGGGAGCCGGCTGCGTCGCGAGCGCCTTGGCTGACCCTTCGACTCGCTTTGCTCGCTCAGGGTGGATCGGCAGGGGGCTGACGCAGCTTCCACTCGATCTGCCGCACGATCCCGAGCAGGATCGTCGCTTCCCGCTCATCGACGTCCGTCCGCGCCAGCATGTTGCGCAGGTCGTCGTAGATCCGCTCCGGATTGTTCCCGTGGAGGAAGCCGACTTCGAGGAGCAGCGCCTGCGCGCGCTGGTGCAGGCGCTCCAGCATTCCGGCGGTCGGCAGCACGCGTGACGCGGGTGCCGGCTCGATCTGCGAGAGCTCGTACGCGAAGACGCAGACCGACTGGGCGAGGTTCATCGTCGGAAAGGCGGCATTGGTCGGGATGGCGGCGGTGTGCTGGCAGAGGACGACCTCCTCGCGCGTGAGCCCTTTGTCCTCGCGGCCGAAGACCATCGCCACGATCTGATCGTCTTCGAGCGTGGCCACGCGCGCGGAGAGCGTGCGCGGGTTGAACGACGTCGCGTTCGTCCGGCCGCGCATGGAGGTCGTGGCGACGGTGAGGTGCGCGTCACCGATCGCGTCTTCGAGCGTGGCCACGAAGCGCGCCTCGGCCAGCACGTCATCGGCGCCGCTCGCCCACCAGCCGGAGACGGGGAAGAGCTGCGGATGCTGGCCGGCGATGACCAGCTCGGCGAAGCCGAAGTTCTTCATCGCCCGCGCCACGGCGCCGACGTTGCCCGCTTCGCGCGGCTCGACCAGCACGATGCGAACGCGCGCCATCAGATCCTCCGGAGCGCTTCGAGCATGGCGTCTACGTGCCGCTCTTCGGTGCGCGGGTTCATCATCGTCACCCGCAGCACGCGCTCGCCGCGCAGCACGGTCGAGGTGATCCACGCCTCGCCGCTCTCGATGAGGCGCTGGCGCAGCGCGTCGGTCTCTTCATTCGAGAGGCCGCGCTTGCGGAAGCAGAGGATGTTCATCTGCGGCTCGTGCAGCGGCTCGAAGTCCTCCGCCTCGCTCAGTTTTCCATAGAGGTAGCGGGTCATCGCGGTGACGCGCTCCATCGCTTCGACGAGCGGCGCGGTCCCCTGCGAGCGCAGCACCATCCAGAGCTTGATCGCGTCGGCGCGTTTGGAGCACTGGATGGTCATCTGTCCGAGGTTCTCGGAGGCGGCATCGGCGTGGAAGAGATACGGCGCGTCGGCTTCGAAGGCACGGCGCAGCCAGAGCCCGTCGCGGACGAGGATCGTGCCGAGGGAGACCGGCATCCAGAGCATCTTGTGCGGATCCCACGAGAAGGAGTCGGAGAGATTGAGGCCGCGCACGAGCGGCGCGAGTTTCTCGCTGATGAGCGCGGAGGCACCGTGCGCGGCGTCGACGTGCAGCCAGGTGCGGTAGCGGTCGCGCAGGAGGGCGATCTCGTCGAGCCGGTCGAACGCGCCGGTGGCGGTCGATCCTGACGTGGCGACGATGGCCAGCACCGTCGCGTCGTCGCGCGCGTCGATCGTGGCCAGCGCTTCCTCGAGCGCGTCGACGTCCATCCGGTACTGCGCGTCGGTCGCTACTTTGAGGACGTTCGTGGCGGGGATGCCCATGATCGCGGCGGCGCGGGCCACGGAGTAGTGCGCGTCGCGCGAGGTGATGAGGAACGGCTGCTTGCCGGCGTTCTCTTCTTCGGACAGCCAGCGCGCCCGCGCGGCGAGGAGGCCGGTCAGGTTTGCGGCCGAGCCGCCGGAGACAGCGGTGCCGAGGGAGTGCTCCGGATAGCCGGCGCGATCGGCCAGCCAGCGCACGACCTCCTTCTCGATGACCGTGCCGATGGGGCTCATCTCCCACACGGCGGTGGAGTTGTTGGTGACGGAGATCAGCAGGTCGCTCAGCGCGGCGAGGGGCAACGGCGGACAGACCTGATGCCCCATGTAGCCGGGGTGATGGAGCTGGATCGACTCGTTCGCGACGAGGCGCGCCAGGTCGAGCGGATCGGCCGTGCTGCCGTCGATGCGCACCAGCTCGCGCATCTCCGAGGAAGGCTTCCAGTCGACGACGGGGCGCTGCTCGATCCCTTCGACGTGATCGAAGAGGAGGTCGACTAAGGCGTGCGCGAATGCGCGTGAGGTGTCGTTGTACATCGGGGGCGGATTGTATGGGGTCCGGGGCTCTCGAGCTGTTGAGCTGTTGAGCTGTTGAGCGAGAAGTGTTGAGGAAATGAACCGACCCGGTCCAAAGCTCTTCAATCACTCCTCGCTCAATAGCTCAACAGCTCAATAGCTCGAGACGCTACTCCTCGTCCGTGTCGTCCAGCGGCGTGATCGGATTGAAAAAGTCGATCAGCGCGGCCCACGCCTGCACGTAGCGCGCGCGGCGGACGCGAAAGTAGGTCTGGAAGGTCTTGGCGTTCGGGTTGTCGCCCTCGAGGACGTGGATCCAGCCGGCGTGCTCGAAGATGACGATGCGCCAGCCGTCGTCGCGGTCGTCGTACGGCTCTTCGATGGTGCCGAGTGGGACATCGGAGGGGGTGAAGTGACGGAGGTCGCGATCGGCCGCTTCCCATGCGGGAAAGCTGGCCAGCGGGCCGTGCGTCGCGCTGGTGAACTCGATCACGCGCGCGTCGTCTTCGGTGACGCGGACGGCGAAATCGTCGATGACGGGAAAGCCGTCGAGCGCGACCGCGGAGAGGTCGCGCTCGGACGGAAGGGAGAGTGGCGGCAGTTTCACCCGCGCATTTTATGCGCTGCGTTATTGCGGACGTATGTTCGTCACGTGCTGGGTGGTGTTGTTCGTGACGCTGGCAAAGGCCCACAGCCGATCGGCGGAGTGCAGGTAGATGCGCACCATGCCCGATTCGACGTCGCGCAGACGCGGGAACTGCGCGGCGAGATCGGGAATGACGATCGACGGCGGGACCCGCGGGTCGCTCGAGCCCTGCAGGTTCATGTCCTGACGGACGAAAGCATGCTCGGAAACGTCCTCGTCGATCGCGTAGATGGTCAGGCGGACCGTGCCGCCGCGCGTGCCGTAGATGCGCAGCGCGGTGCGGTAATCGTCACTGACCGGCACGCGCACGAGCGAGAACGGACCGCTGAAGAAGTCGTCCTCGTGCACGATCGGCAGCTCGGTCCCGATGGCCTCACTCTGCCGCGTCAGATCGCGCACCAGCGCCGTCGCGTGCAGCCCCTCGGCCGAGCCGCGCGGGACGAAGAGCTGCAGGCCGTTCGGATAATACGGCCCGCTCTGCGCGCTGAGGCGCAGGGTGCGATCGTGGTCGAGCGGAAAGTAGGGGCAGGGGCTGATCAGAGAGGTGCAGACGCCGATGGTCTGGTCGGTGGAGAGCACGCCGTAGAGGTTCTCGTTGCGGAACCAGACGTCGGTCGTCCACTGCGAGCCGTGCGCGCCGGCGCCGGCCCAGAACACCGGGATGAGAATGCGCTCGGTGAGCGAGGGCGGAACGTTGTCGGCGCGGGCGATGGTCAGCGCGGCACGCGAGACGCTCGCGCTCTCCCCCTCTTTGAGCGTGACGTCGTACGTGCCGAAGGTGAGGTCGTTCGGCAACGCGACCACGATCACGCCGGGATCGCGGCGCACGATGCGGGCCGGCTTGCCATCGATCGTCACCACCGGCGAGCAGGCGGTTCCGGCCGCGCAGAACTGGCGGCCGTCGGCGCTGCGCAGCTCGATCTCGCGCATGGAGTGGATGACGACCTGCGGCTCGACGGTGAACGTCGCCGCGGCATCGCGCACGTAGAGCGTGCGAACGAACTCGTCGTAGCTGTTCGCGCCGATCACGACCTTTGTGCGCACCTCGTACACGCCGGGTGCGAGCGGCCCGACGGTGGCGGTCACATGGTGCGCGCTGATCACCGGCTGCACCGGGATGCACGCCGACGATCGCGGGGCCACGACGGTAATGGTGATGATCCGGCCGCCGACGGCGGTCGTGACGGCGTCGGGCCCGCAGTTGAAGTTCCACGAGACGGTGGCCCGCAGCGTGACCGGCACGTTCGACCACGCCACGGGCGGGTCGATTTCGGCGGTGAGCGGCAAGGCGAAGAGGAGAACAAAGAGCAGAAGTCGTTTCATCGGATGATCCTCATTGCGGCGTGATGATGGTCACGTGCTGGGTGGCGTTGTTGGTGATGCTGGCAAAGACCCAGTAACGCGGATCGGCGAACTCCGGCAGCGGCCCGAACTCGTAACGGAGCGGCACGCCGGAGGAATGGGAGTATTCGAAGGAGCCGTAAGCGGGGCCGTCCGCCGAGGCGGTGAGGCGGACGTTGCCGGTCGAGAGCGGCGCGCTGCCGTCCATCGCGTAGATCGCGTACGGCAGCGTGAGCGTCGTCTCCGGCGTACCGTCGAAGGCATACGCGCGGACGGTCACGCGGTAGCTCGCGCTCCCCGGGACGTTCATCAGCATGGCCTTGCCGCGGCGCCAGTCGTGCTCGCGGACGACCGGCATCTCCGCGCCGATGGCCTCGGCCTGCCGGGAGATGTCGCGGACCAGCGCGTTGACGTGAAGCACATCTGCTGAGAAACGGCCGACGTCGAGAAAGAAACCGGCCGGCGCGCTGTCGGGCGTCACCAGAGGCCGCGTCTCCCCTTCCGCCAGCGAATCGCGCGCGCGCAGCGTGATCGGCGTCCGTGCGGAGTTGTGCAGCGCCACGCCGGTGCGCCACTGCGAGCCGTGTGCGCCGGGGCCGTTGTAGATGACGGGGATCAGCACCCGCTCGTAGAGGCCCGGATCGTACGTGGCGCCGGCAACGCGGATGACCTTCTCGAGTCTCGCCGTCAGCTGCCCCGAGTCGATGTGGACGTCGATGTTCTGCGTCCCCTCCGCAATGGCGGCGCGCACCAGCACCTCGTCGTCGCTCACCGCCTGGATCGACTGCACCGCGACCCCGTTGAAACGGATCTGCGGAATCGGGCAGGGATCGACGATGGGCGGACAGTAGGCGATTCGTTCCGCACGGATCGAGATCCACGGCGTCTGCGCGCCGGCCGGGATGACCCGCGGCTCGATGTCGACCTGCGGAACGGTCGAGGCCACGACGAAGGAGGTCTCCCCCAGGAACCGCTGCGCGAGTGGCGGCAGTGGTGCGTAGACCACGACCTGCCAGGTTCCGGCCGGCAGCGAGGCGAGGACGACCTCCTTCGAGAACTGCACAGGAACGAGGATGCATCCGAGATCCTGCGGCGCCCGGAGGAAGAGCTCGATCCGCCCCGGCTGCGTCATGGTGACGATGACGGCGTCCGGCACGCAGCCGTCCGGCCACCATCCCGAGACGCGGATGCGGACGGGATCCCCGACCTGTGGAGCAGGGGGATCGACGACGATGGTGATGGCGAAAAGAGGGGCGCTCAGCGCCAGAGAAAGGACGAGGTACAGCAGACGGCTCGGCATGATGTGCTGCCTCCGCTCGAGAGATATGCGGATACAGCATACATCATGACTAATCGTCGATGCGGTAGTTCGGCGCTTCCTTGGTGATGATCACGTCGTGCGCGTGCGACTCGCGGAGGCCGGCCGCGGTGATGCGAACGAACTGCGACTTCGTGCGCAGCTCCTCGATGTCGCGCGAGCCGGTGAGGCCCATGCCGGAGCGCAGTCCGCCGACGAGCTGCGGGACCATCGCTGAGATCGAGCCCTTGTACGGCACCTTCCCCTCGATCCCTTCCGGGACGAGCTTGCCGGCGTCGGCGGTGTCTTCCTGGAAGTAACGGTCCTTCGAGCCCTGCTGCATCGCGCCGATGGAGCCCATCCCGCGATAGGCCTTGAAGGTGCGGCCCTGATAAAGGATGGTCTCGCCGGGCGCCTCGTCGGTTCCGGCGAAGAGCGAGCCGATCATGACCGTATGCGCGCCGGCGGCGAGCGCCTTGGTGATGTCGCCGGAGAACTTGATGCCGCCGTCGCTGATGACCGGCACGTCGAACTTCTCGGCGGCGCGAACCGCTTCGAGGATGGCGGTGACCTGCGGGACGCCGGCGCCGGCCACGACGCGGGTGGTGCAGATCGAGCCCGGTCCGATGCCGACCTTGATCGCATCGACGCCCAGCTCGCAGAGCTCCAGCGCTCCTTCGTAAGTGGCGACGTTGCCGGCGATGAGCGGCGTGGTCGGGAAGAGCTTGCGGAACTGGCGAACGGTCTCGATCACGCCGGCCGAGTGGGCATGCGACGAGTCGATGACGATGACGTCGACCTTGGCGTCGATGAGGGCGCGGGCGCGCTCGAGGCCATCCTTACCCGACCCGACCGCAGCGCCGACGCGGAGCCGGCCGATCGAATCTTTGGCGGCCTGCGGATAGCGGCGCGCCTTCTGGATGTCCTTGACGGTGATGAGGCCCTTGAGATCGCCGTTGGCGTCGACGACCAGCAGCTTCTCGATCCGATGCTGGTGCAGGACCTCGCGCGCCTGCTCGAGGGTGGTCCCGACCGGCACGGTGACGAGGCTGTCCTTGGTCATCCGCTCGGAGATCGGCAGATCGAAGCGGGTCTCGAACCGGAGGTCCCGGTTGGTGAGGATGCCGACCAGCTTCCCGTTCGCATCGGTGACCGGCACGCCGGAGATCTTGTACTTTTCCATGACCGAGAGCGCTTCGTGGATCGACTGCCACGGCCGCATGGTGACGGGATCGACGATCATCCCGGCCTCGGAGCGTTTCACCTTGTCGACCTCTTCGGCCTGACGGTCTGCCGGCATGTTCTTGTGGATGATACCGAGGCCGCCGTGCTGCGCCATGGCGATGGCGAGGCGCGCTTCGGTGACCGTGTCCATGGCCGCCGAGACGATGGGGATGTTCAGGCGGATATCGCGGGTGAGGCGGGTACTGACGTCGACGAAGTTCGGATGGAGATCCGAGCGAGACGGCTTGAGCAGGATGTCGTCGAACGTGAGCGCGAGCGGGATCTCGGCGAAGCGTTCGGACGGGAGCGCGGCCGGCCGTTCCGCCTCGTGCAGCTCGATGCGTCCAATCACCGGAATGTCGTCGCGCAGTACTCGTTCGTCGCTCATGGGTGGAGTATAGAACGGCACTCCGCGCACCGGAATTGCACGCGCTTCTCCGGTGGGAGACCGGAACCGTTGATGCGCTTCACGATCGAAGAGAGATTACTGACCGACGCGACAGGTCGTCCCGCTGCCGCGCCCGGTTCCGTCTCGTTCCACATCTGCGATGCCGAGACCATCGACGACGCCGTCCGTCTTTACGTGAAGAAGGATCAGGCGGAGCTGATCGGCAACGTGCTGAAGTTCCCCGGCTTCCAGGCCGTGGCCACCATCCGGAAATCGAGCGGCGTCTATACGCTGCAATTCACGCCCGCCAGCCAGCAGCGGATGGGGCCGATTTCTTGAGCGGACGCGGACGAACGATGAACGATGAGAGATGAGCGATGACCAAAGACGCGAACCGCCGCGCTCGCGGAACCGTTCATCGCTCATCTCTCATCGTTCCCGGGCGGCGCTCAGCCGCCCGTAATGATCTCCTTCAGCATCTCGTCCTGCAGCCGGTAGACGCCGTAGACGCCGGTGCGGTAGCGGTTGAAGAGGAACGAGAAGGCGTAGACCTTGCCGCTCTGGGCGTGGACGTAGCCCGAGAGGCCGATCACGCCGGAGATGTAGCCGGTCTTCGCGTAGACCTGCCGCGCGAACGGCGGGCGCTTGAGGCGATTGCCGAACTTCGAGTCGGGGTCGCCGGTGTACGGCAGGGAGCTGACAAAGTCCTCGCGCCACGGGCTCTTCCACATGTAGCGCAGCAGTTTGATGAAGGCGTTGGCCGAGGCGCGGTTGTCGCGTGACATGCCGGAGCCGTCGGCGGCGTAGAACTCGTTGCCCGGAACGCCGACCTTGGTGACCAGCCAGTTCTCGAGCTCGCGCGAGCCGACCGCCCATGAGCCGACCCCACCCTTCTCCGCGCCGATCATCTTCAGGACCTGCTCGGCGTAGTGGTTCTGGCTCTTCTTGTTGATGACGATGATGATGACGTTCATCGGCGTCGAGTGCCTGGTCACCTGACGCCAGTCGGTGCGCGGGTCTTTCGGAATCAGCACGATCTGACCGTCGATGCGGATGCCGGCACGCTGGAAGGTCTCGTTGGTGACCGACGCGAAGTACTGCAACGGCTCGTGCACCGTCACGAAGACCTGGGTCCGGCCGCTGCGGGCCGGGACTCCCCCTCGTACGATGATGTTGTTGGTGTTGCGCTCGCGGGTGATGAACGGCAGTCCGCCGCCGGTGCGGCAACTGTTACGCACCGTGAGGTACGACGTCGGCGGCTCGAGCTGCACGACGCACGGGGTGCCGGGACGCCCCGGCAGCACGCGCACCTCGACGCAGCCTTCCTGCATCGAGAAGGCGGAGATCGGCGCCTCGTACCAGTTCACGAGCTGATCGACCGGCCAGGTCGGATGGATGTACTCCGTATCCATGTAGCCGTACTCGAAAACGAGGTTCCCGCGCACGGTCTTGATCCCGGCGCGCTTGAGGTCCGCCGCGAACTCCTGCAGCACGGCGGTGGCGCTGCCGTCGTGGAAGCGTCCGCCGATGGTCGGATCGCCCTTGCCGATCAGCTTCACGTCGCCGTCCAGCGTGCCGGAGGGGTCGATGTTGCCGCGGATCATGACCGTGGTCGTGACCTCGAAAGTCGGCTTGAGCATGTCGATGGCGCCGGCGGTCGTGAACAGCTTCATGTTCGAGGCCGGTGCGATCGGGGTGTTGGGATTGCGCTGCGCCACCACCCGTCCCGAATCGACCTCCACGATCTGAATGCTCGAATCGGAGCTGCGGGCCACCGCTCCGTTGACGAGCGAGTTCATACGCTCTTCGAAGGTGTTCCCCACCGCCAACGCAACGGGCGGAGCGGGGGCAGCCGCCTTCTTCTTCGGCGCCGCTTTGCGGGTGACGGTGGTCTTCTTTTTCGGCGTCGACTTCTTTTTCTTCTTGGACTGCGCCTCCAGCCACGAGGGGTCGCTGAAGGCGAGGAGGAAGGTCAGGAGGATTGCGACCAGACGCGCGGGTCGAACTGTCATCGTGATGCGAGGTCCCTTTCTGCGGCGCGATTCTGCAATTTCAATGTCAACGCCCTGTTGGTGGCGTCAGAGGCGCTGCCACGCTTCCGGCAGCGCGAGCCGGATGCGGTCGCGAAGCGACTGCGGCAGACGGCGGCGGACGGTGTCGCGAATCTCGTTGCGATCGTACCGCCGCGAAAAGTGTGTCAGCACGATCCAGCGGTTCTCGAAACGTTCTGCAAACTCGGCCAGATCGTCGACGTGGATGTGCCGGTACTGCGCGGCGCGCGACTGATGGCCGTCCGCGACGAACGAGCACTCGATCATCAGCACTTCCGCTCGATAGATGGCCTCGTTCGTTTCGAGGATGCCACGATCGGTGTCGCCGGTATAGAAGAGGATAGGGATGTGGTGCTCCTCGTCGAGCGCCACCCGCTCCTGCCGCAGCCGCGCCAGCTCTTCTTTGGGCAACCCCGCGTAATCCTGCCGCAGGTGATGGCGCATCTCGATGAACTCGTACGCCCGCGCCGCCACGCGATGCGTCGCGGAGTGCCCGCGCACCATCAGGTTGCGCGCGAAGCGGAGGGTCTGGTTTTCGGCGACGCCGACGATCTCTACCTCGTCGAATGTCGCGCCGGTCAGCCGCTCGTGCACCGAGAACAGCGCGCGGAAGTCGTCCGCCGCCTCCTGCGGGACGTAGATCCTGCCGCCGTGCATCCGCTGCAGATGCCGCTGCCCCGCGTACCACGGCACCCCCGCGGCATGATCGAGATGCGCGTGGCTGATGAAGACGTGCGGCAGATGCACGACCGCATCGGGACCGCGTCCGATGTCGAGCGCGATGCCGAGCTCACGGATGCGGAACCAGGTCTCGTGACCGGCGCGCGAGCGCCCCTCGATCGTGAAGTGATCGGTGGCGAGGGTGAATTGTTCTTTGTCCATGAGCGTCACCGAGCGATGACCGATGAGAGATGAGCGATGAGCCGCGGCGTGATGCTCATCGTTCATCGCTCATCGTTCATCGCTCCGATGATCTCCGGCAGCTCCCGTAGCGACGAAACCACCGCATGCGGCACGATCTCCAGCCCATGCTCGACCGGCGGTGCGACGGCCGTGCCGCGCACCGGCGGCTCGAACAGGATGGCCTGCATACCGGTGCGCTGTGCGCCGTGCACGTCGGCGTAGGGGTTGTCGCCGATGAAGACCATCTCCTCGTACGCGACGCCCAGGCCGCTGCGCAGCTCTTCGAAGATCGACGGCTGCGGTTTGCAGTGGCCATGCTCGTTCGAGAAGACCATCACGTCGATGTGTGGCGCGAGGTCGAGCGCTTCGAGGATGCCGCGCAGCGCATAGCCGGGCGTGCGGCCGGTGTTGCTGATCAGGCCTACGCCGAGGCCGCGCGCTTTGAGCTCGCGGAGGACGTCGGCAGCGCCGTCGACGAGGGCCGGCGGCACCTCGAGCGCGGCATAGGCGTACGCATGTTCGAGCTCCGCCAGCACGTCTTCGCCAAACGATTGCGGGTCGAGCTCGAGCTCGTGCAGGAAGTGCTCGATCTGCGTGCGGCACGGGACGTCGCGATCCGCCGACCAGTAGAGATCGTGGCAGCGGCGCCAGAGCGCGCGATACGCATGTTCGATGCGGTCGGCCAGCGCGCCGTGCCCGCGCGCGGTGAGCGTCGCCTCCATTCGCGTGAGGCGCAGGCGCTCCTGCGCGCGCGACAACTCGGGCGTGTCGGTGATGAGTGTTTCCCAGAGATCGAAAGCGACGGCACGGATCATGAGCGGAGACATTCTCGCGAGCGGGCCGGCCGCGTCAACCCGACGCGCAATCGAGATTTGTGCTAAAACGCGGCCTGCGGTTTTTGGGTTCGCCCCCACAACACGAGGAGGACATACCGATGTCGGTAGAGGAAAGGGTCAAGTCCATCATCGTCGAGCAGCTTGGCGTCGACGCCGAGGAGGTCACGCCGGAAGCTGCGTTCGTCGAAGATCTCGGCGCTGACTCGCTCGACACCGTCGAGCTGATCATGGCGTTCGAAGAAGAATTCGGCGTGGAGATTTCCGACGACGAGGCTGAGAAGATCCGCAAGGTTCGCGACGCCGTCGAGTACATCGACAAGCGCGCCAAAGCTCAGTAAACCACCATTTCGATGCGCGGACTATCGGGTCCGCGCATCGCGTTCACCCGGTCAGTCCCAGTCGTCAGCATTGCTCTGACCGCTGAGCTGGCCATTTCTTTTTTCTGGAGTGATTGCTTGACCAAACGTCGTGTCGTCATCACCGGAGTCGGAATGATCTCCCCCCTCGGCATCGGCAACGAGCCTACCTGGGAAGCTCTTCTGGCCGGCCGTTCGGGTATCGATCGCATCACCAAGTTCGACGTCAGCGACTATCCGGCCAAGATCGCCGGCGAAGTGCGCGGCTTCGAGGCCTCGAACTGGATCGAAAAGAAGGAAGTCAAAAAGTCCGATACGTTCATCCACTACGCCGTCGCCGCGGCGCAGATGGCCGTCGACGACGCGAAGTTCGACTCGTCGAAGGAAGACGCCGATCGCGTCGGGGTCATCATCGGCTCGGGTATCGGTGGACTGCCGCTCATCGAGGAGATGCACAAGAAGCTCCTCGAGCGCGGCCCCTCGCGCATCTCGCCGTTCTTCATCCCCGGCCTGATCGTGAACCTCGCCTCGGGGCACATTTCCATCCGCTTCGGCTGCAAAGGCCCGAGCTCGGCGCCAGCCACCGCGTGCGCGACCGGCGCCCATGCCATCGGCGACGCCGCGAAGATCATCCGCTACGACGAGGCCGACGTGATGTTCGCCGGCGGCAGCGAAGCGGTCATCAGCGCGCTGGCGGTCGGTGGCTTCTCGGCCATGCGTGCCCTGTCGACGCGCAATGACGATCCGCAGCACGCCTCCCGTCCGTGGGACCGGGAGCGCGACGGCTTCGTCATGGGGGAAGGCGCCGGCGTGGTCATCCTCGAAGAGCGCGAGCACGCCCTCGCGCGCGGCGCGCGGATCTACGCGGAGCTGACCGGCTACGGCATGACCAGCGACGCCTTTCACATCACCTCGCCGTCCGAAGACGGCGACGGCATGGTGCGCGTGATGGGGCGGGCGCTGAAGGATGCGGGCCTCGCACCGGAGCAGATCGACTACATCAACGCGCACGGCACCTCTACCCCGGTCGGTGACAAGACCGAGACCATCGCCATCAAGAAGGTCTTCGGCGAGCACGCCTACAAGCTCGCCATCAGCTCGACCAAGTCGATGACCGGCCATCTCCTCGGCGCCGCGGGCGGCCTGGAGACGGCGATCGCCGCGCTGTGCATGAAGAACGACGTCATCCCGCCGACGATCAACTACGAGTTCCCCGACCCGGAGTGCGATCTCGACTACGTGCCGAACGTCAAGCGCGAGCAGAAGCTGACGCACGTGATGTCGAACTCGTTCGGGTTCGGCGGCACGAATGCGACGCTGATCCTTTCCAAGCACGAGTAACGAGGGGCGGGCTCCTCGCCGGGCTCCATTGCCGAGACGACGGGGGGCCTCCGGCGGCCGGGCCGCGGGCCCGGACCCGTTGGTTGGCCCAGCCTCCGCGACACTCTGTCGCGAGATACGAGGCTATGTCGCGGAGGCTAGGCCAACCAACGGGGTCCGGGGCTGATGGCCCCGGCCGCCGGAGGCCTCCCGTGGTTCCCTGATCTGTTGGTGAAGTGAGAGCATTCTGCTTAGACCGCGCGTGGCCATGGCGAGACCACGCGCGTCCCAGCCGAAGACACGCGCGTCCCCGCCGGGGCCGTGCGGGTTGTTTTCGCCGGCCGTCATCGCAAGCGGCCTCTGGCCCGGCTCATCACCCGCTCTTTCTTGCGCACATGCTTTGCATGATAAAGTTCTCACTATGAACACAGACGTCCTCATTGCCGGAGCCGGCCTGGCCGGCCTTCATCTCGCCCGCCTTCTCGCCTCGCGCGGTCTTCGGGTCGTGCTCGCCGACCGGAAGGAGTCGCTCGCCGCACCGGTGCACACCACCGGGATCTTCGTCCGCAAGACGTGGGAGGACTTTCCGCTGCCCGACGAACAGCTCGGGCCGGGCATCCGCGATGTGATCCTCTACTCCCCTTCGCGCCGTACGCTCACCCTCACGGCCGAACGCGACGAGTTCCGGATCGGGCGGATGTCGTGGCTCTATCTCTACCTGCTCGACCAGGCCACCCGGGCCGGCGTGCGGTGGCTGCCGGGGACGCGGGTGGTCACGGCCGATACCATCGAGCGCAACGGACGTCGCGAGCACATCGCCGCGCGCTACGTGGTCGGCGCCGACGGGGCGCGATCGCAGATCGCCATGCAGCTCGGGCTCGACCGTAATACGGAGATGCTGACCGGCATCGAGGAGGTCGTGCCGCCGATCGATCCGCATCCGTCGCTGCACTGCTTTCTCGATCCTCGTCTGGCCCCCGGCTACATCGCCTGGATCGCGAACGACGGCCGGGAGGCGCACATCGGCACGGCCGGCTATCGCGATCGCTTCGTCCCTGCCAGTGCACTGGCCGCCCTCCGCGCATCACTGCCCTTCCCGGTGGGCCGCGCGATCGAGCGGCGCGGCGGCGTGATCCCGGTCAACGGCATCCTGCGGCGGATCGCGAACGAGCGAGGCCTGCTGATCGGCGACGCGGCCGGCGCGGTCTCGCCACTGACGGCGGGTGGACTCGACCCGGCGCTGCGGCTCACCTCCTTTGCCGCCGACGTGATCACCGCCTACCTCGACAGCGGCAACCCAGCCGTGCTGCGCGAGTACACCGGCGATCGCTTCCGGGCGCGCTTCGTCACACGGCAGTGGATGCGGCGGAGCATCCGCGCCCTGGCTACGCCGATGATCACGGAGATCGCCTGCTCGCTGATGCGCACGCCACCGCTGAAGGCGTTAGCGTCGCACGTCTTTTTCTCACGAGGCGGCTCGTTTCCGGAGGTGCCGTCGCTCGCCGCTATGCGGGCGTGATCAGGGGACGACGGGGGGCCTCCGGCGGCCGGGCCGCGGGCCCGGACCCGCTGGTTGGCCTAGCCTCCGCGACACTCTGTCGCGAGATACGAGGCTGCGCTCGCGGAGGCTAGGCCAACCAACGGGGTCCGGGGCTGAGGCCCCGGCCGCCGGAGGCCCCCCGTCGTCTCCTCATCCGTGGGTCAAGTGGTGCGTTCGAGCCACTCCGCGAATGCGACGTGGCCGTACTTACGTGCCACGGCAGCGGGGGTCATCCCGTCGCTCGCCTTCGCGCCGGGCGATGCGCCGTATTCGAGGAGGAGCTTCCCCATCTCGATATCGCCGCGGCTGGCCGCGCCATGGAGCGGCGTGTAATCCGACTGCTGCTTCGCGTGCACGTCGGCGCCGCGTTCGAGCAGCATCCGCATCGTCTCGCGGTCGCAGACCGCGGCTGCGGCGTGTACCGGCGCCACGCGCTGCGCGTTGTCGGCGGCGGCGGAGACGTCCGCCCCCTGCTCGATCAGCCAGCGCGCGAGCTCGCCGTGGCGGAAAAAGATCGCCAGTCCGACGGGAGGAAACCCATCGGCCGTCCGCGCATGCAGGAGCCGCGGATCTTCGGCCAGCAGCTTCTCCACACGCGCGCGATCGCCGAGGGCCACCGCCTCGCCGAACGACACCCTCGCGCCGTGCTCGAGGAGGTACTGCGCGAGATCGAACTTGCCGTGATAGATGGCGAGGAGGAGCGGCGTGACGTTTCCTTCGCGCACGTTCACGAGCGATGGCTCGCTGTCGAGCAGCGCCGCGACCTGCACCGGGTCGCCGCCGCGAATGGCATCAGTGAGAGCGGTCATGCGCGCATCGTAGCGGCTTCGTACCGCGCCCGCTTCTTCGTTCTTGCGAATGCGCCGGGGGTCATCCGAAACGTACGGCGGAAGAGGGTCGTGAACGAGCCGACGCTGGCAAAGCCGCAGTCGAGCGCCGCGTCGAGCACCGGCAGGCCGCTGGCCAGCAGCGCCGCCGCCCGCTCGAGCCGCAGCCGCCGCAGGTAATCGTGCGGTGTCACGCCGTGCAGCGCGCGAAAGAGACGGTGAAAGTGAAACGGCGAGAGACACGCCTCGCGCGCCGCCTCCTCGATCGTCACCGCGCGCGTGGCGTTCGCGTGCAGGAACGAGGTGGCGATGGCGATGCGGCGGGCCAGCTCCACCCGCGTGGAGGAGCGGAGCGCCGGGAGCGAAGCGACCCGCGCGGCCAGCGAGGCATGCGACTCCGCCAGCGCGACCGCCACCTCGTAGAACGAGCCCTCCAGCGCATCGCCCGCGCGCATCGTGGCATGTGCATCGCGCAGCGATGCGGCGACAGCGTCGTCGAAATGGAGCCGCTCGCAGATCTCGAACGATCCGCCGGCAGGTGTGTCGAGCAGCGTCGCGCTGCCGCTGATCGCCGCACGCGAGGCCTCTTCGACGAAGCCGCGCTCGAAGAAAAGACAGAACGTCTCTACCGGTTGTAGCGCGTCCACCTCCACGGCGTACTCCTCGCCGTCGTTCACCACCAGCGCTGATCCGGCTACCAGCTCGAAGCGTCCGCCCTTCGTTTCCCACGTCGCGCGCCCCTCGATCACCCCTTTTACCGAGAGCGGGCCGGTGAAACGGCTCTCGTGCCGCGTCGCGCGCGCCGAGAGAACGGCATTGGCGCGGCCGAAGCGGGAGGGGGGCGGGTTGATCGCGATCACCACCATTGATTCTACGAGGATTAGCGTTTCGCGACTTACGCCCGGTTTACGCCTATCCTGATTGTGGGCATACGCCTTGATCTAAATAACAGATGTGGAGAACGCGATGAAAACTTGCCGGATCTGTGGTCACTCCCGCTCGGCTCATGTCGATGGAACCCGCTGCGCCCTCTGCAAGTGCGTCCCGTGGGAGCAGGAGTTCGTCCAGGAGGCGCTGCCGTTCCGTTCGTCGTTACCCGGGCGGGTGATGGCCAACACACGAAAACGGTAGGCTCGTCACCAGGATGATTTCGCCACGCACTGGCGTTGGCGACATCATGGACGCAAAAGTCACGAGAGCTCCGAAGCAGGTCTCCGTCTCGGAACGCAACCTCCAGAACGCCGCCGTCCGACTGCTGCCGAAGCACACCCGGCTGGTCTCGACCGAGGTCGAATACCTCCGGCGCGTCCTCGGCGAGAAAGCCACGCAGAGCGAGATCGACGAAAAGGTCCTTCTCGTCCGCACCCTCTCGTGGCGTGAGATCGCGGGCGACGCGTAGCGGGGACGGAGCTACACAACTACTCAGCTTCTCAGCCATTCAGCTGTTCAGGCGGAGCTCCTCGTGTTCCGCCTGAATCGCTGAGCAGCTGAACGGCTGAGTAGCTGAGTAGCCGGCACGATCTTCTTCGCCGGGGAGGCACGAGCGGCGGCCAGACCGGCACCGTAGCGGGGGCAATCGACAGCGGAAAGCGGGCCGCGAACGAACTGATTCGAGCGCGACCCTTGCGTTCTATGCGATAGCAGCATAAATTGCAGCCAGATTCAGGAGGGACATCCATCATGATGAGTCGGCTGCGTATCCCACTGCTGCTGTTCGTCGTTTGCTTCACCCCGGCCGCTTTTGCGCGCGTCCTCTCGTACGCCCCCTACACCAACCGCACCGCCATTCCCGCCTTTCAGGAACGCACCGAGCGGTACTTCGCCCTCTACGAACGGGGCGCGCTGCAGAACTGGTGGGGTCCGCCGGTGCCGACCGTCGAATCGGAGGTCGTGATCTACGACGCGTACGGCCTGGAAGAGCCGCGCGTGGTCTACCGCACGAACGGCGAGGTCTGGTCCGTGGCCATGCGCGGCCGTGCGCTGCTGATCTCCCTCACGGAGAACGGTACCAATCTCTGGAAGCTGAGCAACGACCACGGCGCGACGTGGAAAACCCTCACCGAACTCTCCACCAAATACCTCACCTGGGGCGGCTACACGGTCGACCTCGGCGGCCCGCACACGCACGGCTTCTGGAGCGCGGTGCAGATCGGCACGCCGGAGACGCCGTTCATCGTCTCGACGAGTGATGGCATCTACGCCATCGACGCGAACCGCAGCGCGCGCCTTCTCGCGGCCATGCAGTATCCGCAGCTGGTCGGACGCAACCGCGAGGGAACGCAGTTCCTGGTCCTCGAGCGCGCCGCCGGGCCGAGCAAGCTGGCCCTCCTCGACATCACCGGCTATCTGAACGTGCTCGAGACGATTCACCCCTACTCCGCCATCGAAGGATGGATCTCTCCCGACGGCAGGATCTACACGACGCACGTCCGCAGCGACGGCCGGTATCTGTTCGTCCGCAACGGAACGCAGAACGTCTTCGTGGCCGGCCCGTACGACACCCTCCCGCCCAACCCGGGAAGCATTCCCACCACCTACCAGGACCCGCTGAACTTCTTCGCCGTGCCGACGCACGACTACCGCGGCGCCTGGATGATCCAGCGGAGGAATGACAAGCCGACCACCCTCCTCCGCTACACCCCCTCCGAAGGGGTCAAGACGATGTGGAGCGATCCCGCGGGGCCCGACGTCGAGGCGCTGCACACCGGGCGGTCGGGCGAGAAGCTGCTGATCCAGGTGCACCGCCCCCGCATCCAGCCGGAGCGTTTCTTCATCGATCCGGCGATTGCGGTCTGGAAGGTCGGCGATCCCGCCCCGGCCGCGTACGATGAGCTCTTCCTCAACGAGGAGTACACCAAAGGGTTCGTCCACCTCGACGTCGACACGGTGGCCGAGGGCGATCCGTTCGTCTTCGACTCCGGCGTTGCCCCTCCGCCCGACGTCATCATCTCCCCGGCGCCCGATCCGGTGCCGGGCGGCACGGACGTCGTGCAGGAGTGGGGCGTCGTCCGCGCGTCGCTCAAACAGAAACTGGTCCTGCCGGGCGTGGCCCGTCTGGCCGGCGCGTACGGCAGCTTCTGGCTGACGGACGTCGTGATCTACAACCCGAGCGAGAGCCCGCAGAAGGTCAAGGTCCGCTACATGCCGATGACCGACGCGAGCGCGCGCGTGCAGACGGTCGAGACGACCCTCACGCTGGCCCGCAAGGAACAGCGCGTGCTGCGCGATGCGCTCTTCAACCTCTTCCGCATCGAGAACGGCGGCGGCGGTCTCGAGTTCGAGCCGGAAGGCGGCGGCATCTTCGTCAACAGCCGCACCTACTCGAAGCAGGGTGAAGGAACGTTCGGCTACGGCATGACCGCCACCGACGCCAACGCCTCCGCCAGCCCCCGCTTCCCGGTCTCGTTCGCGGGCGCGTTCCCCGGCGCGAACTACCGCACCAACGTCCTCCTCACCGATACGTCCGGCCGCGGCACTGAGGCCGGCTTCCACGCCTTCGGCTACGCCGGAGCGATCGGCCGGGCCAACATCACCCTGGCCGCGCCGATCTCCGGCCTCCAGCAGATGAACAGCGTCAACTCGGCCCTCGGCATCGGCACGCACGAATCAGGCGCGCTGGTGGTCCGTCCGTCGCGCGGCACCGCCATCGCGACGGTCGTAGCCATCGACAACCGCACCAACGACGCCACCTGGTTCCCGCCCGATCTGCCGGCGCCGGTGGTGCGCACGATCCCGGCCATCGGCCACGTGAAGGGGGCGCACGGCGCCGACTTCCGCTCCGACCTCTACCTCGTGAATCCGTCGCAGTACACGCGGACGATGATGCTCGAGGCGAAGCTGTGGAACACGAACGACGCCCCGGTGCGCATCAACTTCACCATGCTGCCGAACGAAGCGCGGGTGATCCCCGACGCGCTGAAGACCATCTTCGGGATGGAAGGCGTCGCGCGGCTGCGCTTCGCCTCGACCGGTGACGGCGAGGGGGTGCGCGTCACCTCACGCTCGTACAACCTGCGCGAGGACGGCGGCACGTTCGGCTGCCTCATCCCGCCGTTCAACAACTTCCAGAGCGCGACCACGAACGAAGCGCTCGAGATCATCGGCGTCACCGCCGGTCCGACCATGCGCGCGAACCTCGGACTGGTCGAGCTCTCGCAGGCCTTCAACGGCACCAGCGCGAGCGTGCGCATCCGCGTCATCAACGACGTCGGTAACCAGATCGACTCGTTCACGGTCGACCTCCCGACCGCGGGCGGCATGCAGATCAACGATCTTTTCACCTCGCGCCGCATCACCCCGCCGCCGTCGGCCATCATCCGCATCGAGCCGCAGACCGGCCTGGTCGGCGCCTACGTGACGATGACCGATAACGTGACGAATGATTCGACGTTCGTCGCCGCGGCACTGGCGGCAACGCAGTAGAACGCACGCACTGCGCCACGGATGAGGAGACGACCGGAGGCCTCCGGCGGCCGGGCCGCGGGCCCGGACCCGTTGGTTGGCCTAGCCTCCGCGACACAGCCTCGTATCTCGCGACAGAGTGTCGCGGAGGCTAGGTCAACCAATGGGGTCCGGGGCCGATGGCCCCGGCCGCCGGAGGCCTCCCCGGTCGTCTCCCTCATCTATAGGTGAAGTCAGCCGCTTCTACGCCGACGCAGTGCTCTCCGCGTCGTCGGTGAGCATCGCCTCGAGCGCGTCGGCTGGCAGCGGCTGGCTGAAGAGGAAGCCCTGCACCTCGCCGCAGTGATGGGCGCGCAGGAATGCGAGCTGCTCCGGCGTCTCCACCCCCTCGGCCACGACCCGCAGGTTGAGGCCCCGCGCGAGCTGGATCACCGACTTTACGATGGCCGCATCTTCCACGCCGTCCGGCAGGTCCTGCACGAACGCGCGATCGATCTTCAGCGCGTCGATGGGGAAGCGTTTCAGGTAACTGAGCGAGGAGTGGCCGGTGCCGAAGTCGTCGATGGCGATCGTCACACCAGTGCTGCGCAACGCGGCCAGCGTGCGCATCGTCAGCTCGACGTTCTCCATTGCCACGGTTTCGGTGATCTCGAGCTCGAGGCAGTGCGGGTCGAGGTCCGATTCGGCGAGCGCCGCCTGGACGGTCGAGAGGAGGGTCTGATCGCGGAACTGCTTCGCGGAGATGTTCACCGCCACGCGCAGCCCGTCGCGTCCGAGGTTGCGCAGGCGGCGCGCTTCGCGGCAGGCTTCGCGGATGACCCAGTCGCCGATGACCACGATCATCCCCCGCTCTTCCGCCACGCTGATGAAATCGGCAGGACGGATGATGCCGCGCGAGGCATGCTTCCAGCGCAGCAGCGCCTCCATCCCCACCACTTCCAGCGTAGCGAGGTCGATCTGCGGCTGATACCAGACCTCGAACTCGCCGTTCTCGATGGCGCGGTGCAGGCCGTTCTCGAGCGTCATCCGCTCCTGCGTCGAACGGCTCAGCTCCTGGGTCGACATCTGGTACGTGTTGCGCCCCTCGTCCTTCGCGCGGTACATCGCCGCGTCGGCGTTCTTGAGCAGCGTCTCGGCGTCGTCGCCGTCGTCCGGGAAGACGGTGATGCCGATGCTGGTGGTCATGTAGAGGCGATGGCCGTTGACGTCGATCGGCGCGGCGATCGCCCCGAGCACTTTCTCCGCGAGGACCGCGGCGTCGCTGCGATGCTCGAGCTCCTGCAGCACGATCGTGAACTCGTCGCCGCCGACGCGCGCGACGGTGTCGCCCTCGCGCACGGCCTGCTTCAGGCGCTGCGCGACCTGACGGAGCATCGCGTCGCCGACCGAATGGCCGAGCGAGTCGTTGATCAGCTTGAAGTGATCGAGATCGAGGAAGAGCACCGCCACGAGCCGCTGCCGCCGCTGCGCGAGCGCGAGAGCGAGCGAGAGGTGCTCCTGGAAGAGCCGCCGGTTCGCGAGGCCGGTCAGCGCGTCGTGGTAGGCCTGATACTCGATCTGCTGTTCCGCTGCTTTCCGCTCCGTGACGTCGCGAATGAGGCCGATCACCCCGGCGATGTTGCCGTCGGCGCTGTGGTGCGGGCGATAGACGGAGGAGATCCACCCCTGTCGCCCCGTCCGCGGAACGTAGTAGTGGATGTCGGGCGACGAGACCGTCTCGCCGCCCATGGCGCGCACGATCATGTCGTCGACGTTCTGCTCGCGGATGTGCGGGAAGACCTCCGGCGCACGCTGCCCCAGCACCTCCACGGCGCGCATGCCGGTCATCTCTTCCATGAAACGGTTCCAGAGGACATAGCGGAGCTCGCGGTCGTACACCACGATTCCCTCGCCGGCGTTCTCGATGATTTCGGACGCCAGGATCTCCGCCGCATTCATTCGCGGCAAAGTGTGGGGAAGCGAAGCGGCCTTTGCAATGGAAAATACGTGGATGACGTATTGCGATGCCGCCCTCGGCCACCCGTACCACGGCCCGTACCACGATCAGGAGTACGGCTTCCCCATCCGCGATGACGACCGCCTCTTCGAACGGCTGATCCTCGAGATCAACCAGGCCGGCCTCTCCTGGCTGACGATCCTGAAGAAGCGGGAGGCCTTCTCCGAGGCCTTCGCCCACTTCGAGCTGGAGCGCGTGGCGCGCTTCGACGCCCGCAAGCGGGCCAGGCTGATGGAGAACGCCGGCATCATCCGCAACCGGCTGAAGATCGAGGCGGCCGTCGAGAACGCGAAGCGGATTCTGGCCATCCGCAAGTCGCACGGCTCGTTCGCGGAGTGGCTCGACGCGCATCACCCCTGCGAGAAGAGTGAGTGGGTGAAGCTCTTCAAAAAAACCTTCGTCTTCACCGGCGGCGAGATCACAGGATCGTTTCTCCTCAGCACCGGCTATCTTCCGGGAGCGCATGAGGAGAGTTGCCCGATGTACCGGCGGACGATCGAAGCGGGAGCGCCCTGGGCAGCACGTCCCCTCCAACCCTGAGCGCAGCCGAAGGGTTGGGGGGGGGGACGGGCTACCGCACTCCGAGGCTCATGCTCGTCGCGTACAGCTCATGAAAATGATGCACACCGTTCTCGCGCTCCGGTGAGTAACGGCCGCTGTCGTACGTCGACGACTGCAATCCGCGCTGTACGGCCTCGCAGATGTCGATGTCTTCGATCTGGATCTCGTCGCTGAAGGCGACCGTGTCGTCGATCTCCCGCCGCGCGGCTTCCGGGTCGCGGAAGTACCACTCGAAGACCGTCAGCGTCCGGCCGGGCCCCAGCGGGAGGATGAGGTTCGTCGAGAAGTTGTCCGGATAGACGTTGAGCATGAGGTTCGGGTAGATCCAGAAGTAGCGCACCTGGTCGTCGTCGCCCGACGTGCGGATGCGCTCCGCGTTTTTCGTCGGCGCGAACTGGATGGAGTGATTGCGCTTGGTCTCGGTGCGGTAGTTCGGGTAGTCGAGCTCGCGGAAGAGCCCCGGGTGGACGATCGGGATGTGATACCCCTCGAGGTAGTTGTCGACGTAGACCTTCCAGTTGCAGTTCAGCTCCCACTCCTTGCGCCGGGCCAGCCGGAAGCCGCGATAGTCGTGCTTCGCCATGTCGGTCAGCAGCTCGCCGAGGAAGGCGCTGAGCGACTCGCCCTGAGGGTCGAGGTTCACGAACAGCAGCTCGTTCCACTCGTCGACCTGGAAGCGGGGGAGCACGCATGCCGGCTTGTCGAACTCCGCGGCGCCGCGGAACTCCGGCGTGGCGTGCAGCTGCCCTTCGAGCGTGTACGTCCAGCCGTGATAGCCGCACTGCAGGACGGGGCGCTGTCCCTCCCCTTTCGCGATCGGACCGGCGCGATGGCGGCAGACGTTCGACATCGCCCGCAGCACGCCGTCGTTTCCGCGCACGACGATCACCGGCTCGTCAGCAATGGTGGTGGTGAAGAACTGACCGCGCTCGCGCACCTGCTCCGCGCGTCCGACCAGTTGCCACGACTTGCCAAACACGCAGCGGTTCTCCTCGGCCAGCACGGCCGGGCCGAGGTAGTAGCGCGACGGAATGGTCGACGCGTGCGTCAGACGGCGGTCGAAGGTGTAGCTCATGCGCGTTTGCGGACGATGAAGAGATACAGCGGAACGCTGAGCGCCAACAGAGCGAGGGCCCAGAGACTTCCGCGCGTATCGCTCCAGACCGCACCGGCCAAAAAGACGATCGAGGCGAGCAGGGCCAGCCCGGTCGTGAACGGATGGCCCCACGCGCGGTACGGACGCTCCGTATCCGGCTCGCGGCGGCGCAGCACGAACAGCGCGACGAACGACAGCGTGTAGTTCGCGACGAAGAAGAAGGCCAGCTTCGCCGTCACCTCCTCGAACGTGCCGCTGACGATGAAGCCGGCCGCGAGCATGGAGCTGATCAGCAGCGCGACGTCGGGCGTTCCGCCGCGATTGACCTCGCGCGCGGCGCGCCAGAACAGGCCGTCCGTGGCCATGGCGTAAAGAACGCGCGGCGCCATCAGCACGTTCGAGTTCAGCGCGCTGAGGAGGATCAGGATCCCGAGCGCGCGCAGCACCGTCAGGCCGTCGGCGCCGAAGATGTGCTCCGCCACGACGCCGGCGGCGAGGTTCTGCCCGGCGATCGTCGGCAGCGAGACCACCGCCAGGAAAGCCAGATTGAGCAGCAGGTAGATCGCGGCGACGCCGGCGATTCCGGAGAGCATCGCCCGCGGGATGTTGCGCGCGGTGTCTTTGACCTCTTCCGAAAAATAGATCACCGCGGTCCAGCCGTCGTAGGTGTAGATGACGGATTGCAGCGCGAGGATGAAGGCGACGAAGAGCGATCCCTCGCGCGACGTCTGCAGCGCCGTCCCCTCCATCGGCGAGCGCGCCCCGAGCCAGAAGCAGGCCGCGATGAAGAGGACGATGGCCAACCCCTTGATGACGCTGGTCGAGGTCTGCGCGACGCTTCCCGCGCGGATGCCGAACCACTGGATCAGCGTGAAGACGACCACCGCTGCCAGCGCGACCACCTGGTGCGCCCGCGCCTCCGGAAAGAGGCCGACCGTGTACTCGCCGATCACGATGGCCACCGCGGCCGTCGTGCCGCAGGTCGACATCCAGTCGCTCCACCCGACGATGAAGCCGGGGTAATCGCCCAGCCCGTGCCGCACGAAGACGTACTGCCCGCCGGAGCGGGGGACCATTGTGGCCAGTTCCGCGAGGGCGTTCGCACCGAGGAAGGCGTAGAGCGCACCGACCATCCAGACCGCCATGAACGGCCAGAAGGTGTCGAGGTGGACGGCGATCACGCCGGGAGTGCGGAGGATGCCGGCGCCGACCGCGTTGCCGACGATCACGGCGACGCCAAAGCCGACGCCCAGTACGGCCAGGAGGCGCCCACGAGGTACGGCAACGGTGTGCGAAGGAACCGGCATCGACGCGGCGGGGGGTAGTGTAACGGAAGCTGCTCAGCGACTCAGCAATTCAGGCGCCCTCGCCTCCTGAACGACCGAGCCACTGAGCAGCCCGAACCCTTGTGACGCCGCGTCGTGGACGCTGCGCCCGCGCCGTTACTCTTCGCGGATCGTGAGCGGACCGTTGCTGGTCGACAGCCGGACGTTCCTTGGTCCGCTGCCGAGCTCGAAGCGCTGCGCATCGCGGTGGCGCCCTTCGCGCTGCGCGCGGCGGACTTCATCGCAGCCGTCGAAGTTGCACGAGACCGGGCCGTGGCCGTCGGTCTCGATGACGACGCCGGTCGCGTAGCCGCGCGGCACCTTCACGCTGAGCGGACCGTTGGAGGTCCTCGCTTCGAGCGAGCCGCCCCAGCTCTCCCCTTCGAGCTTCACCGAGACCGGGCCGTTCGAGGCGATCGCCTTCACGTTGCCGCCGCGGCCGGTGATGCTGATCGGGCCGTTGGTGGTCTTCGCGTCGACGTCGCCGCGGATGTCTTTGATCGAGATCGGGCCGTTGGTGGCGTGCGCGGTGACGCGGCCGTCGATCTCGCGCATCGCGATCGGACCGTTCTCCGTCTGCACGTCGAGCTCCGCGCCACGCGGCACGGTGATCTGGTACGCGACCGTCCAGCGGCCGTCGGACGGACCTTCGGCCGAAAGCTCGTTGCCGCGGAGGCTGACGCGCACGTCGCGCAGCGCCGCTTCGTCTTCGGCGGCCTTGCAGACCACGATCGAATATTCGTTGCCGCCCTTCACCGACACCGGGCCGTTCTCCGCGGTCACTTTCAGCGACCGCAGCCCGCGCGCCGGGATCTCCTCGCGCTGCACCACCGACTGCCGGTCGCGGCCAAACTGATAGTGGCGCGGCGAGCAATCGGCCGTGATGTCACCGTGACCGCCGTCATGTGCGAGGAGGCTCCCCGCGGAGAGAATGAGCGCCAATCCGAGTCCTAAACGTCGCATAACAACTCCTCCGTTCTTTTCCCTTCGTCAGCGGTACATACGCCGGAAAAGGGGAACGGGTTAGAGCCACTACAATGTTTGCAAGGGAGACCGTCCGATGAACCACCTTCTTTTCGCCCTGCTGCTGCTCACGCCGCCGACCGTCCAGCCGGCCTGGTACGAGTACTACGAGAACGGCGTTCGTGCCATCGAACAGGGGAAGCACGCCGAGGCGCGGCCGTCGCTGGAAGCGGCGCTCGCCGCGAACGCGCAGGAGGGGGTGCAGGTTCCGACCCGGCCGCAGCAGTACATCGATTACCTCCCGCACCTCTACCTGGCCATTGCCGCGCAGAACGCGGGCGACCTCGCCGCGGCGCGCCGGCACCTCGCGCTCGCCGAGACCAGCGGAGCGGCGTCGAAGAGCGAGGTCGGCCGGCCGTTGCTGGTCGCCTATCAGCTTCTGCTGCGCGCCGACGGGACGGGGCGCGGGTTTGCCACGTACGAGAAGAAGCCGGGCGTGCTGACCGAGGCCGACTTTCAGATGCTGCGCAACGACGTGCTCTCCAAGTGCAACCTCCCGCTCGACACGAAGCTCGACAGCGCTCCGTGGTACGCCAACTACGAGCTCGGCCTGCAGCTCGAGCGCAAAGGCGATCACCCGCGCGCGCTCAAGCACTTCATCGACGCCGTGGCCGACCGGCCGAACCCGCAGAAGCAGGCCCGGATGTACGGCATGTGGCTGATCGACTACTACCCGTACTTCCACATCGCCCGCAGCCACACCCGCCTCGAGAACTGGCAGTGCGCGAAGAACGCGCTCGAGATCTCGCAGCGCCTCGGCGAGATCCCGCAGGACGCCGCCGAGCTGACCGAGTGGCTGACCCTGCAGCGTGAGACCGAGCGGCGGCTGGCGGCGCTCGCGGGGCAGTGATCCGGGCCCTGCGCAAGATCGCCCGGCAGCTGCCGTACCTGCGTGACATTCACGCGTACGTGCGCGCGCTCGAATCGGAGCGCGACGAGCTGCGCGCGTCGGTCGCGCACTGGAAGACCTGGATGTCGCCCGGCCACTTCTACTCGCCGATCCCGAACCTCGACGAGGTGCGCTCGCGTGAGGCATCGATCTGGCCGCCGGCGCCGCGCCACGTTGCGGGCATCGAGTTGAATGTCGATACGCAGCTGGCGACGCTGCGCGAGCTCGCAACGTTCTACCGCGAGCTTCCCTTCCCCCGCACCCGCGTCGAAGGAGGACCGCGTTACTGGTTCGAGAACCACGCGTATTCCTTCGGCGACGCGATCTTTCTCTACTCCATACTGCGGCACGTCAAGCCGAAGCGGGTGATCGAAGTCGGCTCCGGCTTTTCGTCGGCAGTGATGCTGGACACCCGCGAGCGCTTCCTCGGCGATGACGTGCAGCTCACCTTCATCGACCCCGACGTCTCAACGCTCAACGCGCTGCTGCGTCCCGGCGACCGCGCCGAGGTGATCGCCGCCCGCGTGCAGGACGTGCCGCTGTCCAGGTTCGACGAGCTGCAGGCGGGCGACATCCTCTTCATCGACTCCACCCACGTCGCCAAAACCGGCAGCGACGTCAACACCATCCTCTTCGACATCGTCCCGCGCGTCGCGCCGGGCGTCCTCCTCCACTTCCACGACATCTTCTGGCCGTTCGAGTATCCGAAGGAGTGGGTTTACGAAGGGCGCGCCTGGAACGAGGACTACCTCCTCCGCGCCTTCCTGATGTTCAACCGCGACTTCGAGATCGTCCTCTTCGCCAACTACCTCGGCCAGTTCGAGCGCGAGTGGCTGGGGCGGGAGATGCCGCTGGTGCTGGAGAATCCGGGCGGGAACCTGTGGCTGCGGAGGAAGTAGGGAGCGCCGCCTACCCGCCGAGATACGCCTTTTTGATCCGGTCGCTCGCCAGCAGCGCTTTCGTCGAATCGGTCAGCACGATCCGGCCCGTCTCCATCACGTAGCCGCGATGCGCGGTGACGAGGGCCATGTGGGCGTTCTGTTCGACGAGCAGGATGGTGGTCCCCTCGGCGTTGATCTCGCGGATGACCCGGAAGATGGTCTGCACCATCTGCGGCGCCAGTCCGAGCGACGGCTCGTCCAGCAGCAGCACGGACGGCCGCGCCATCAGCGCGCGCGAGATGGCGAGCATCTGCTGTTCGCCGCCGCTCAGCGTGCCGGCGTTCTGTTTGAAGCGTTCTTTGAGCACCGGGAAGAGCGTGAAGATGCGGTCGAACTCTTCTTTCGAGATGCGGTCTTTGCGGAGGTACGCGCCGAGCTCGAGGTTGTCGGAGACGGTCAGGTTCGAGAAGATGCCGCGGCCCTCGGGGACGTGCGACATCCCCCTGCCGACCAGGACGTGCGCGCGCGTGCCGGTGATGTCCTGTCCGAGGAAGTGAACGCTTCCCTTCCGCGGGCGCAGCAGGCCGGAGATCGCGCGGAGGGTCGTGGTCTTGCCGGCGCCGTTCGCACCGATCAGCGTGACGATCTCGCCCTTGTTGACCTCGAGATCGATGCCGTGCAGCGCGGCGATGTTGCCGTACGACACTTCCATCGACTTCACTGAAAGGACCGTGCTCATACGCCCGCCGCCTCTGCTGGTTCGCCGAGGTAGGCCTCGACGACCTGCGGGTTCGACCGCACTTCCGCGGGCGTTCCGATCGCGATGGTCTTGCCGAAGTTGAGCACGACGATGCGCTCGCAGATGCCCATCACCAGTTCCATGTTGTGCTCGATGAGAAGGATGGCGATGCCGAAACGGTCGCGGATGTCGTGGATGGTGTTCATCAGCGACTTGGTCTCGCTGTCGTTGAGCCCCGCCGCCGGCTCGTCGAGCAGCAGCAGTTGCGGCCGCGCCGCCAGCGCCCGCGCGATCTCCAGCCGCCGCTGGTCGCCGTACGGCAGGTTCTTGGCGTAGGTGTCGGCGCGCGAGGAGAGCTCGAAGATGTCGAGCAGTTGCATCGCCTCTTCTTCGGCCGTCTCCTCCGCCTCGTGGAAGCGGTTGGTGTGCAGCACCGCGGAGGTGCCGGAGTACTTGTAGTGGATATGCCCGCCGATCTTCACGTTCTCGAGCACCGTCAGCTCTTTGAAGAGGCGGATGTTCTGGAACGTGCGGGCCACGCCGAGACCGGTGATGTGGTACGGCTTGAGCGCCTTCGTCGACGTGCCTTTGATCAGGATCTCACCTTCGGTCGGCTTGTAGACGCCGGTCAGCATGTTGAAGATGGTGGTCTTGCCGGCGCCGTTCGGGCCGATCAGGCCGACCAGTTCCTGCGGACGGATGGTCACGTTGAGATCCGACACCGCGGTCAGGCCACCGAACCGGATGGTGACGTTCTTCGCTTCGAGTAACGCGTGTCCGTTGGCCATGTCAGTGCACCGGTGGAGCGGCATCGCGATCGAGCTTGTCGTTGCCCGCGTCGCGCGGCTCGGTCGGAATCCGATCCTTGCGCTTGCTCATGAACTCCCACAGCTCGCGTCGCCCGAGCAGTCCCTGCGGCCGGGTGAGCATGAGGATGATCAGCGTCAGCGAGTAGATGACCATGCGCGGATCGCGCTCGAGCAGCTCCGGCGCGATCAATTTCGCGTAGCGCAGCCCCTCGGGGAGGAACGTCAGGATGATCGCGGCGATGATCGAGCCGGAGATCGATCCGAGTCCCCCCAGGACGACCATGGCCACGACCTCGAACGACTTGATGAAGGTGAACATGGCCGGGTTGAGATAGATCATGTAGTGCGCGAAGAGCGCACCGGCCACGCCCGCCAGAGCGGAGCCGATCACGAACGCCTTGACCTTGTAGCGGGTCGTATCGACGCCCATCGCCTCGGCCGCGATCTGGTCCTCACGGACGGCCAGGAAGGCGCGGCCGACCGAGGAGTGGATGAGACGGTTCGAGATCACGATGGTGATCGCGCAGAAGAAGAAAACCCAGAAAAAGTTGCTCCACGACGGGATGCCGGAGAAACCGCGCGCCGCACCGATGGCCTCGACGTTGAGGATCACCACGCGGATGATCTCGCCGAAGCCGAGCGTCACGATGGCGAGGTAATCGCCGCGCAGACGCAGCGACGGCAGCCCGACCAGATATCCGGCGATCGCCGATACCGCCGCGCCGGCCAGGATCGCAACGAGCAGCAAGGCGTTCTGCCAGACCACCGCCTGCGTGCTCCCCTCGGGGAACTTCGCAACGTAAGGCGCGAACCAGGTGGCGGTGAGGTAGGCCGAGGTGTAGGCACCGATGGCCATGAAGCCGGCGTGCCCGAGCGAAAACTGCCCCGCGTGCCCGTTGATGATGTTGAGCGACACCGCCAGCCCGATGTTGATCCCCATGAAGACGATGATGCGATTCCAGTAACGCATCGGGGGGAACCAGTGCGCGAGATATTCGCTCAGCACCCAGAGGGCATAGACCGCGGCGATGAGGCCGATCAGGTAGAGGAGGTCGCGGAGCCACCACCGCTTAGGCATGCCCGCCCTCCACCCGATTGAGGATTGAGGATTGAGGATTGAGGAAGGCGGCGGACGCGGAGCGTTTTTCCTCAATCCTCAATCCGCAATCCTCAATCTGATGCGCCCGCATCACACCTTCTCCGGCTCGTACTTCCCGAACAGCCCGGAGGGGCGGAAGAGAAGGATCACGATGAGGATGACGAAGGCGATGGCGTCGCGGAAGTTGGAGTACTGGCTGCCGCCGACGAACGACTCGATGATGCCGATGACGATGCCGCCCACCACCGCACCCGGCACGTTGCCGATGCCGCCGAGGACCGCGGAGACGAAGGCCTTGAGGCCGGGCATGACTCCCATCAGCGGGTCGATCTTCGGATAGGAGAGGCCGACCAGGATGCCGGCCACGCCGGCCAGAGCCGCGCCGATGACGAAGGTCAGCGAGATGATGCGGTCGGTGGGGATGCCCATCAGCGACGCGGTCTCGAAGCTGTACGAGACGGCGCGCATGGCCCGGCCGAACTTCGTGCCGAAGACGATGTACTGCAGGAGGGCCATGAAGGCGACGGCCACGCCGAGCACGATCAACTGGTAGTTCGTGGTGGCGACGCCGCCGAAGTTCAGGATCTTCTTTTCGATGAGGGTCGGGAAGAACTTCGGATCGGGACCGAAGACGAACTGACCGCCGTATTCGAGGAGGAACGAGACGCCGATGGCGGTGATGAGCGAGGCGATGCGCGGCGCGTTGCGCAGCGGCCGGTAGGCCACCCGCTCGATGAGATAGCCGAGCGCCGCGCAGATCATCATCGCCAGCAGCATGGCGATGGCCGCGTTCATCGGGTTGGGCGGCTGACCGGCGCCGCCCAGCTGGCGGCCGGCGTAGTAGCCGACGAAGGCGCCGATCATGAACACGTCGCCGTGGGCGAAGTTGATCAGCTTCAGGATGCCGTACACCATGGTGTACCCGAGCGCGATCAAGGCGTAGATCGAGCCGGCAGCGATCCCGTTGAGCAGGTTCTGAAGAAGAGTCTGCATTCAGAAGAAGTTGAGGCTAAAAAAATGGTCCGGCGAAAACTAACCGCCGGACCGATCGTTGTAAAGAGAAATTGCGGTAGCAAAAACTACTGTGTGGCGCCGGTGGTACCGGTCGTACCGGTGGCAGCACCGGTCGTGCCGGTGGTCGTGCCGGTGGTCGTTCCGGCGGGCGTGCCGGTGGTCGTTCCGGCGGGCGTGCCGCCGCCCGCGGTGTTCTTGCTCGGATCGATGCTGGTGCGCAGCGTGAGCTGACCGTTCTTGATCTCGACGATGACCATCTTCTTGCCGTACGGGTTGCGGTCCGGTCCGAGGTTGATCGTGCCGGTCACGCCCGGGAAGCCCTTGGTCGCGGCGATCGCATCGCGCAGCGCCGGGCCGTCGGTGGTGCCGGCGCGCTTGATGGCGTCGGCCAGGACTTTCGCGGCGTCATAGCCGAGGGCGGCGAGGGAGTCGGGCGTCTGGCCGTGGCGCTGCTTGTACTTTTCGACGAACTGGCGGACGGCCGGGTCCGGATCCTCGGCGAAGTAGTGGTTCGAGTAGAAGCAGCCCTCGAGGGCCTTGCCGCCGATCTCGATGAGCTTCGGCGATTCCCAGCCGTCGCCGCCGACGAGCGGCTGCGTCATGCCGAGGTCGCGCGCCTGGATGGCGATCTGACCGATGTCGGTGTAGTAGCCGGGAACGACGAGCACTTCCGGGTTCGCCGCTTTGACCGCGGTGAGCTGCGACTTGAAGTCGCTGTCGCCGTTGGCGTAGCTGGCGCGCGCGACGATCTGGCCGCCGAGCTGGGTGAACTTCTGCTCGATCACCTTGGCCAGGCCGGTCGAGTAGTCGCTCTTGTTGTCGATCAGCACCGCGATGCGCTTCGCGCCGAGGCCCTGCTGCTCCTTCGGCTGGGCGATGAAGACCGCCAGCTGCTCCCCCTGGTAGTTGTCGATGAAGCACATCCGGAAGATGTAGTCGCCCTTCTTCGTCACCTCTTCGTTGGTGGACGAGGGGGTGATCATCGGGACCTTGTTCTGCTGGCAGATCGGCGCGGCGGCGATCGAGGCCGACGAAGCGACTTCGCCGAGCACGGCCACGACGTTGTTCTGCGAGATGAGCTTGGTCACCGCGGTGGCCGCTTCATCCTGCCGCGACTGATCGTCTTCGGTGAGGACCTTCAGCCGGCGGCCATTGACGCCGCCCGCGGCGTTGATCTCGTCGATCGCGATCATGATGCCCTGGTGGGTGGACTGGCCGAACGTGGCCTGCGGTCCGCTCAGCGAGCCGTACTCGCCGACGAGAATCTCGCCGCCGGCCGGTCCGCCACTGCCCGTTCCGGTCGTTTCCCCCGTCTTCGGCGGGCAGCCGAAAAGCGTGAGCGACAGAACGGCTGTCGTGAGAATCAGCAGTTTCTTGCGCATGCAATTCCTTCCTCAGATGGTTCGTGTACGGCGCGGATTGTATCCCTCAGTTCGCAACGCTTGCACAAGCCGGTCCGTCACATTTTTCGGATATGCCCCAGCTCCCGCTTCTCGCCCCGGCTCGCCGCGGGCAAAACCTCGCGTGTCGCGGGCAAAACCTTCGCGTGTCGCGGGCGAAACCTCGCGTGTCGCGGGCGAAACCTCGCGTGTCGCGGGCGAAACCTCGCGTGTCGCGGGCAAAACCTCGCGCGTCGCGGGCGAAACCTCGCGCGTCGCGGGCGAAACCTCGCGCGTCGCGGGCGAAACCTCGCGTGTCGCGGGCGAAACCTCGCGTGTCGCGGGCAAAACCTCGCGTGTCGCGGGCGAAACCTCGCGCGTCGCGGGCGAAACCTCGCGCGTCGCGGGCGAAACCTCGCGCGTCGCGGGCGAAACCTCGCGCGTCGCGGGCAAAACCTCGCGCGTCGCGGGCGAAACCTCGCGCGTCGCGGGCAAAACCTCGCGCGTCGCGGGCAAAACCTCGCGCGTCGCGGGCAAAACCTCGCGTGTCGCGGGCGAAACCTCGCGTGTCGCGGGCGAAACCTCGCGTGTCGCGGGCAAAACCTCGCGTGTCGCGAGCGAAACCTCGCGTGTCGCGAGCAAAACCTCGCGTGTCGCGAGCGAAACCTCGCGTGTCGCGAGCGAAACCTCGCGTGTCGCGAGCAAAACCTCGTCAAAGCGGTGGCGTTGCCCACCGCAGTCCATAGGACGCCCTACAGATTGATCCAGACGCTCTTGGTCTGCGTGTACTTTTCGAGCGCGTCGCGGCCCTGGTCGCGGCCGAAGCCCGACTCTTTGAAGCCGCCGAACGGCAGGGCGGGGTCGTAGAGGTTGTACGTGTTGACCCAGACCGTCCCCGCCTTGATCGCTTTCGCGATGCGGTGCGCTTTCGAGACGTCGCGCGTCCAGACCGCGGCGGCGAGGCCGTAGACCGTGGCGTTCCCTTTCTTCACGGCGTCTTCCGCGCCGTCGAAGCGGATCGTGGCCAGGACCGGTCCGAAGATCTCCTCGCGGGCGATGCGCATGTCGGGGGTGACGTCGTCGAAGATGGTCGGCTTGACGAAGTAGCCCTTGCCGGTGCCGATGTCGGTCCGCTCGCCGCCCGCCACCAGCTTCGCCCCCTCCCCTTTTCCGGCGTCGATGTACGACAGCACGTTCTCCATCTGCTCTTTCGAGACGAGGGCGCCGAGGCGGGTTTTCGGGTGCAGCGGATCGGCGGCCACCATCTTGTTGGCGCGCTCGATCACCTTCTCCATCAGCTCATCGTGCGCCGATTCTTCGACCAGCAGGCGCGAGCCGGCCGCACAGACCTCGCCCTTGCCGTAGAAGATCGCGTTGAGCGCTCCCTTGGCGGCGGCGTCGAGGTCGGCGTCGGCGAAGACGATGTTCGGCGACTTGCCGCCCAGCTCCAGGGCCACTTTCTTGAGCGTCTTCGCGGCGCGGGCCATCAGGCCGCGGCCGACTTCCGTCGAGCCGGTGAAGGTGATGGCGTCGACGCCGGGATGATCGACGATGGCGTTGCCGACCACGCTCCCCCGCCCCGGCACGACGTTCAGCACACCCGGCGGCAGACCCGCCTCGCGGGCGTACTCGGCGAATTTGAGCAGCGAGAGCGAGGTGTTGGAGGCCGGCTTGATGACCACCGTGTTGCCGCAGGCCAGGGCCGGGGCGATCTTCCAAACCGCGAGCATCAGCGGGAAGTTCCACGGCGTGATCGCGCCGACGACGCCCACCGGCTCGCGCAAGGTGTAGGTAAACGCACCGTCGGCCACCGGGATGGTCTCCCCCGTGACCTTGCCGCTCCAGCCGGCAAAGTAATAGAGGCATTCCGCCGCTGCCGGCGTATCGACGAACTGCGACTCGAAGATCGGCTTGCCGTTGTCGAGCGTCTCGATCCGCCCGATCTCCCCGGCCCGCGCCGTGAGGATGTCGGCCAGGCGCCACATCACCTTGGCCCGGTCGCGCGGCTTCATCTTCTGCCACTCCGACCCCGGCTCCATCTGCGCCCGCGCCGCCTGCACCGCCGCATCGACATCCTCCGGACTGGCCGAGGCAACGTCGGCGATCTTCTCCTCCGTGGCAGGGTTCGTCGTGGCGAACGTCTCACCCGCACGGGCGTCGACGAATTCACCGTTGATGAACAGGCGGTTCTGGATGGTCGGATCGGCAGCAGCAGTGGTCGCGGTCATGACCGGGAGTCTATAACGGCTGTCATTAGCTATTGAGCTGTTGAGCTGTTCAGCGAGAAGTGAATGGGTGATCTCAAACACTTCCTCCTCAATAGCTCAACAGCTCAACAGCTGAACGCCAGCCCTAAACCGCGCGACGCTTGAACTTGCCTCTGGCCGGTACCGTGAACAGCCCGCGCTGTCCGTTCGGGTTGCGGATCACGATCTCGCGGGAGCTCTTCGCGCCGTTCGGCATGGCGAAGGTGATGCGGCCGCTCTCGACGTTGGCGTTCGGAACGGCTACGCCGCCGATCGTAACCTGTGCGCCGGGCAGCCAGCCACGGCCGGTGATCGTCACGAGGGTGCCGGGGGCGTTGTCGAAGCCCTGCACCTCGGTCACCACGATCGGGTTGTCGTACGTGGCGTCGCCGCGGGCGGCGGTCCATTCGCCGTAAACCGTCAGAGTATTGACCACGCCGACGTCGATGCGCGTCGTGGTGCGCTCGTTGAGCGCCAGGTCGAAGCGATCGATCTGGCGGTCGTGGGCGATCCAGACGAAGTTGCCGTCGGCGGCGATGGCGAAGCGGAAGCCAGAGCCGACCTGCTCGGTGAAGAGCACGCCGCCGCCGGTGGTGAGACGCACCAGCGAGCCATCTTCGCTGCCGGCGAGGATGGTGCCGTCGGGGAGGAAGCGGGCCATGGTGAAGCTGCCGACCCGGATCACGCCGAGCGTTTGCATGCGGCAGCCGTCGTACAGCTGCAGGCCGTCGGCCCCTGCCGCGACGAGCGTGCATTGATCGGCGGCGAGGTCGATGGTGCGGGTGAGCGGCAGCGAGCCGCTGTTCTGCAGGTCGCCGTTCGCCGCGTGACGCCGCAGCGCGCTGCCGGCCAGGACGAAGAACGTGCCGTCGCGCGCGATGGTCACGCTGGAGGCGCCTTTGAGGAAGGCCGCCCCTTCGCCGGCGCGCTCGAGGAACGCGTCGTAGACGAACGGCTCATCGCCGCGCGTGCCGTTGAGGAAGCCCTGAGTCGAGAAAAAGAGCTGGCCGGGGATCGTTTCGGTGCCGCGCGTGCGGCGCAGCTCCCCTTCCGGGGTGAACCACTCCAGGACCAGCAGCGGCGGCCCGGAGACGTCCTGGTCGAGCTGCGTCACGGCGATCAGATCGCCGCGCGCGAAGGTGGTCTCGCCGAGGCGCTCGGCCACGTGGAAGCCGTAGCCGGCGCGCGAAGGGAGCACCTGCCGCCAGCCGTCATTGCGGTAGACCACGATCTCGGCGGGGCCGTTCGGCAGCGCCGGCACTGTAGCGCGGACGCGATCGACGTCGATGCGGGTGAACTGCGCCGGCACGCCGTTGAAGCGCACCTCGTCGACGTCGAGCGAGTCGCTGACGTTGAGGATGATCTGGCTGCCCGGGGGCCCCTGGGCCGGCAGCACGCCGTAGATCTCGACTTCCGAATCCTCCACCAGCACCGACAGCACCAGCGGATGCTCGAAGAGCGCCTTCACGTCGGCGCCGAGGTAGTTGAAGCCGTCGGAGCCGCCCGCGTGCGACGGCAGCGCGAGCTGCTGCGCGATGCGATTCGCATCGGGAGCGGTGCGGGCGACGTCGAAGGCGGCGGAGTAGTACCGCTCGTCGATGATCGTGCGGCGCGGCCCCTTCCAGCGGGGATGGAGCAGATCGCGATAGGCGAGCCACGGCAGCGCGTCGGTCTTGCGCACGTCGCCGAGCGACGCCTGCACCACCACCGCGTTGTCGGAGGTCTCGGCGTCCGTCACCACCGTCACGCCGAGGGCCGCGAGCTGGGCGGCCATGGCCGGGTCGTACTTGCCGGCGAACTGCAGCACGTAGAGCCCCAGCTTCGACGAGTACTCCCGGAAGTCATCCTCGGCCGGCACGTCGTTGGCCGGGTCGACGAGAATGCCGTTGACCTCGAAGGTGTCGACGATGTCCTTCGCCTGCGTGGCGGTGGTCCCGGCCTCGATGGCTTTGGTCTGCAGCGTCTGGAAGCGCGGCGTGTAGACGAGGGCGCGGGTCGGATAGATCCAGAGCAGCTCGCTGCCGCTGGCGGCGACGATGCTCTCGACCTGGGGACGCGACGAGGAGTTGACGTAGGCCCTCGTCCAGCCGGGCCGGACCCCGAACTTCGCGAACATCGGGACTGCGAAGAGGAGAACGGCGACAGCTGCTAAAAGGTGGCGGCGCATATTTATTGGCTCGTTAGAGCCTCTTCCACATACGGGACGACGTCGAAATTCCGCGTGTAGAGGGTATGGATCGTTTCCATTTCGTCATCGGTGAGCGGCGGATGCTCGGAAGCGGCCGCAAATTCGTCGATCTGTTCGGCGTTGTAGATGTTCGGCAGCGACGACACGATCGACGGGTGGGCGTAGAGCCAGAGCAGCGCGAGCTGGCCGACGGTGACGCCGCGCGCCTCGCACAGCGCCTTCAGTTTCTCCACCTTCTGGATCCCCTCCACCAGCCAGGAGCGGGGGCGGTGCGAGCGGTGATCGCTCTCGTCGAACCTGGTGTCGATGGTGTACTTGCCCTCCAGCATGCCGGAGGAGTGTGTGACGCGGATGAGGAACTGCGGTCCATCCTCGGCCAGGGCCGGCGTCTTCCAGGCCCGGAAGGAGTGGTCGAAGGCGCTGGACGGCTCGCAGAGGCGTTTGCTGGCCGCCCCCTCCATCGCTTCGGCGATGCCGGCGTAGTGCCGGCCGCTCTGCGCGGTCTCGGCGGCGAGGATGAATTCGCGGCCGGGGTCCTGCTCGAGGACGTTGTAGATCATCTGCGTGACCGGCGCTTTGCGGACTCCGGTGGAGTAGATCCCTTCGTCGCGCCAGCCGATGGCGGGGCCGAGCGAGGGACCATACGCGAGGATCTTCCCTTCCTCTTTGAGCTTCTCCAGCGTCTCCCAATGCTCGTCGGTCATCAGCGTCACCACGCGCGGGTTGTGCGGCTGGTAGATGGCGACCTGCTCCACGCCGAGGCGCTCGAGCGACTTCTCCAGGGCGAAGCGGATGAACTTCGGCGACATGTCCTGCGGCAGCTCGCGCTGGCCGCGGGGACGCTCGGGGTTGTTGTAAAAGTCGTAGCCGAACTTCGTGCCGATGATGAGCTCCGGATGCTCGCGGAGCAGCGGCGCCAGCACCGTCTCGCCGCGGCCATTGCCGTAGGCGTCGGCCGTATCGATGTAGTTGATGCCGCGGTCGATGGCCAGACGGATGATGTCCTGCGCCTCCGCGTCGCTGTAGGTCCCCCACCAGCCGGTGGTGAAGGTCCAGGTACCGAGACCGAGCTCGGAGAGTTGGAGGTTCGTGCCGTGGAGCGTGCGATAGCGCATGGTGTCGGTCTTCCTCAGCGGCCGGTGAATGCGGCCTTTCTCTTCTCGTTATACGCCACGATCCCTTCCTTCGCGTCGTCGCTCTGGAAGAGTTGCTGCTGCAGCTCGCGCTCTAAGGCCAGGCCCGATTCAATCGGGATCTCCCACCCGCTCTGCACGGCGCGCTTGATCCGGCCGACCGCTTTGGAGGCTTTGTGCGGCGGGCAGAAACCGCGGGCGTAGTCGAGCACGCGGTCCCACCACGCTTTGCCGTCTTCCTCCGACGGCCAGAGGTGATTGATCACCCCGAGCTCGAGGCCCTTTTCGTAGTCGAAGAGCTTCCCTTCGATCATCAGCTCGATCGCCTTGTTCTTGCCGACCAGGCGGGAGAGGCGCTGCGTTCCGCCGATCCCCGGCAGCACGCCGAGAGACACTTCCGGCAGTCCCCACTTGCCCGAGCCCTGCCGGGCGATGCGGATGTCGGCGGCCATGGCGATCTCGAATCCGCCGCCGACGGTGTGGCCGTTGAGCGCGGCGATGACCAGCTTCGGGGTCTGTTCGAGCCGGAGCATGGTCTCGTTCGCGTGCAGGCAGAAGTAGTACTTGAACTCCGGGGTGACCTCCTGGAGCATCCGGATGTTCGCGCCGGCGGAGAAGAACTTTTCGCCCGCGCCGCGGATGACGATCACGTGCACCGCGTCGTCCATCCGCGCGCGGAGGATGCAGTCGTCGAGGGCGCGGTTCATCTCGTAGGTGTAGGTGTTGGCGGGGGGATCGTTCAGCTCGAAGATCGCCACCCCTTCTTCCACGCGGTACTGGATCAGCTCTGTCATCGTCCGTCTCCGAAAGAAATGCCGAGGTTGAGGGCGTCTTTCACGATCGGCCCGTTCGGGTCGACCTCTTTCGAGCGCGACACCGCGTCCTTGATTGGGACGGAGACGATCGAGTCGCCGCGCAGCGCCACCATCTCGCCGAACTTGCCCGCCACCACCAGGTCTGCTGCCGCGGAACCGAAGCGGCTGGCCAGGATGCGGTCGTACGCGATCGGCGAGCCGCCGCGCTGAATGTGGCCGAGCACGGTCACCCGGATCTCCAGCTCGATCTGCGCCTGGATGTCGGCCGCGACCTGGTAGGCGATGCCCCCCAGACGGCGCGACGCCTTGTCGAGATAGCTCTCCTCGCCCCCCTGGCGCTTGGCCCCTTCGGCCACGACGATGATGTCGAACATGGAGCCTTCCTGCTGCCGCTCGCGGATCGTGCGGACGATCTCCTCCGGCTGATACGGGATTTCCGGCAGGAGGATGATGTCGGCGCCGCCGGCGATGCCGGAGTAGAGCGCGATCCAGCCGGCGTTGCGCCCCATCACCTCGAGGATCATCACCCGGTCGTGGCTCTCGGCGGTCGAGTGCAGGCGATCGACAGCGTCGGTGGCCACCGCCACGGCGGTGTGAAAGCCGAAGGTGTAGTCGGTCGCTTCGAGGTCGTTGTCGATGGTCTTCGGCACCGCCACCATCGGGATGCCCATGTCGCAGAGGCGCTGCGCGATCTTGAGCGTGCCGTCGCCGCCGATGGCGATGATGCCGTCGATGCCGAGCTCTCGGATGTTCGCGACCGCTTCCTTCGAGCGATCGACGGTGCCGCCCCCCGGAACCGGGTATTCGAACGGGTTGCCGCGGTTGGTCGTGCGCAGCAGCGTGCCACCCTTCGGCAGGATGCCGCGGATCGATTCGAGGGAGAGGGGAACGATCGACTTGGTCAGCAGCCCTTCGAACCCGAGCTGGATGCCGACCACCTCGATCTCGTGCTCGCGCGTCAGGGTCCGGACCGCCGCGCGGATGACGGCGTTCAGACCGGGGCAGTCGCCGCCGCCCGTGAGGATTCCGATGCGTTTGGTCATAGCGGGCGAAGGATATCGAATGTGAGAGAGGAGAGATGAGCGATGAGAGATGAGAGATGAACCGCTCCGCGCTGGCCACGTTCATCGCTCATCGTTCATCTCTCATCGCTCATCATTCATCACTGACCTCTCCCCCCTGCGGCCCAGTCCGGTTATTTGCCGTGCTCTGGCACCCCCGTTGCTCAGCAGTAGCGCAACCGGCCGCTGTCGGCCGGCGTGAATCTGGAGGAAAGCAAATGAACATCATTGGATGGATCCTGTTTGGTTTGGTCGTCGGCGCGATCGCAAAGTTCCTCATGCCGGGACGCGATCCGGGTGGCTGGATTGTCACGATTCTTCTCGGTATCGCCGGCTCGTTCGTCGGCGGCTTCCTGGCCACGACGCTGACCGGGGGCGGACGCGAAAGCTCGACTGCCGGATGGATCGGCTCGATCATCGGCGCGATGGTGCTGCTGTTCATCTATCGCCTGATCGTCGGCCGGCGCAGGGTCGCCTGACGTACCCTCCCGACCAAAAACTCTCCTGGGCTCGAAGGGCTCCGCGGACGCGCGGGGCCCGACGTGTTTTTGTTTCCGTAACGAGTTGAGCCGGAACATCAGCGCCGGATGTTCGTCAGAATTTCGACGGGAATGACCACCCACCCACTGGCACTTACGATGCACAGCCGCACGAACGCTGCAGCATGGGACCGCAAGTGCCGCAAACCCGTAGTTCCATCCCAGAAAAGCACCCGGTACCAGGAGGAGTCCAAACACCTATGAATCCATCCACCAAACGCATCCTGTCGACGATCGCGATCGTCATCGCGTCGGTGGCCTTCGGCATCCTCATCAGCGCCGACTTCGGCCTGATGCGGAAGTCCAATGCTCAGACAGCCGGCACGAACGTGGCCGGCAGCTCCACCGGCGTGGCCGCGGTCACGATTCCGTCGTTCGCCGACGTGGCGGCACGGGTCATGCCCGCGGTCGTCTCCATCCGCTCGACCGAGATCGTCCGCAGCAGCGACCTGCGCCGCCGTCAGTTCGGCATCGATCCGTTCGAGTTCTTCTTCCCCGATCCGCGCGACCCGAACAACCGCCGCCGCCAGCAGGGGCCGGGCGAGAGCGACGAAGATGACGAGCAGCGCCAGCTCAGCGGCGGCACCGGCTTCATCATCTCCCCCGACGGTTACATCATCACCAACAACCACGTCATCGAAGGGGCCACCAAAGTCGAAGTGCGCTATGGCTCCGACGAGAACGGCGACGGCGGCCGAACTGTTTCGGCGACCATCGTCGGCCGCGACCCCGCCACCGATCTCGCCCTCCTGAAGATCGACACCGGTGCGCAGATGCCCTACATCCCCCTCGGCGATTCCGATCGACTGCGCAAAGGCGACTGGGCCATCGCCATCGGCCACCCGTTCCAGTTCGAGAACACCCTCACGGTCGGCGTCATCTCCGCCAAGGGCCGCTCGCTCGGCCTGTCGCGCCAGACCCAGTCGTTCGAGAACTTCATCCAGACCGACGCCGCCATCAACTTCGGCAACTCGGGCGGACCGCTCCTCAACATCTCCGGCGAAGTGATCGGCATCAACACCGCCATCCGCGGCGGCGCGCAGGGCCTCGGCTTCGCCACCCCCGTCAATACGGCGAAGACGCTCCTGCCGCAGCTCAAGCAGGGCAAGGTCACCCGCGGCTACCTCGGCATGTCGATCAGCGACGTGACCGAAGAGACGCGCGAAGCGTTCAGCCTCCCCGAGGCGCGCGGCGCCCTCGTGCAGGCCGTCGAGCCGGGCAAGCCGGCCGACCGCGCCGGCATCCGCCACGGCGATGTCATCCTCGAGATCGACGGCAAGCCGATGCGCAACAACCGCGAGGTCATCGACTACATCTCGTACCTCCCGGTCGGCACGAACGTGAAGATCACCGTCTTCCGCAACGGCAAGCGCGAGACGCTGACCGCCAAGACCTCCGAGCGCCCGAACGAGGGTGAAGAGAGCGAGGAGGAGGAGGAAGCGGCGGCCGTCGAGCCGGTGCGCGACAAGCTCGGCCTGACCATCCAGAACCTCACTCCCGAGCTGCGCCGCCTCCATCGCGTGCCGGAAGGCACCAACGGCGTCCTGGTCACCACCGTGAAGAATGTCTCCCCCGCGGGCGAGGCGAACATCAGCACCGGCGACGTGATCAGCGAAGTCAACGGCCAGCGCGTGACCAGCGTCGAAGAGTTCCGCCGTGCCGTTTCCAGTCTCCGCAGCGGTCAGCGCGTGCGGATGTACGTGACCACACCGGTCCAGGGCGGCAGCCCGATCTCGACGTACCGGATCGTGACCGCGCCGTAGCTTTACAAGGGCCGAGGGCCAAGGGCCAAGGGCCGAGGGTGGCAACACCCCGGCCCTTTTCTTTTCCCTCGGCCCTAAGCAGAACGCACGCACTGCGCCCACGGATGAGGGGAACGACGGGAGGCCTCCGGCGGCCGGGCCGCGGGCCCGGACCCGTTGGTTGGCCTAGCCTCCGCGAGCGCAGCCTCGGATCTCGCGACAGAGA
>DASWOB010000081.1:0-9345 GCA_036398925.1 Thermoanaerobaculia bacterium | reverse complement strand
AAAGTGGTTCGTCATCAGGACGTATGCCGTAACCGACCACCGGAAGCGTTTCACCGCCTGTCCGAGCATTGCGAGAAAGGTCCGCCGGTCGCGATCACTGCGGAAGATGGCCCGGCGTTCATTGCCGCGTGAGGTGACGTGATACAGCGCTCCAGCGAATTCAATGCGTAAAGGTCGTGCCATAGCGACACCGAGGATCCCTCGGCAGTTTGCGCACCACCAAGTTCTGGTCATCACCGTAGAATCTCGCCGCCTGAAACTCCTCGGAATGGAAGATGTCGCTACAGCGAGTAGAGCTTGATCAAGGGAGGAGAAGAACGAAGGTGTGACCCCGATGACCCACGCCGCTTCGGCTGGACCCACGCCGTAACCGCGACCGACGGCACCTGGCGCGCGAGCGGCCTCCCTCGCCGGCCGCTCCGGCTCCTCGCCACGCGCGGCGCGACGCCGCTCGATGCCTTCGCCGTGACGATCGATTACCCGTGGGCGGCCGTCACTTCGCTGACGATTGCGGATTGACGCCCAGCCCGCGCCCGCCGAAGATCGGGCGGAGTGAAGCGATTCGCGAGAACTCTCGGATGCGCGGTGGTGGCGAGCGCGATCGGCGGCCTGGCGACGCGGGGCTACTTTCATCGTGCGATGACCGCGAGCGGGATCGCGATGATCGCCTGCGTTGTGGCGATGGTCTGCGCCGCGTCGATTTCGTTCACGCCGAAACTCAGCCGGGCGCGAATGATCCTGGGGCAGGTGGCACTGGCGGCGTTCCTCAGTGTACCGCTCGTGCTCCTGGCGGCTTACGGCAGCGCCGAGCTCGGGATCCGGCTCCTCCAGCAGTGGGTCGCCCGGGTAGGGCCGCGCCTCGAAGAGATCCGCGCCGCACGCGGTGAATACCCGCGCGAGGTCGACTGGCCCTTCGACGAGCGGGCTCACTACGAGTCCGATGGAACGAGCTACAGCGTGACCTGGGTGGACGGCATGACCTGCGGGCGAGTCGTGCACTACCGCTCGTCCACACGGGCGTGGGTCGAGACGAACGACCCCTGCTACTTTTGACTTACGCCTTCTCCACCGCCGCGCTGAGGCGCCCTTCGAGCTCCACCAGGGCGCTCTCGAGCGACGGCAGCAGTGCGGCCACCCGCGCGAAGTCGTTCGCCCGCGCCGCGGCGTCGATCTCCCGCGAGAGGCCGGCGGAGCGCTCGGCCGGAAAGTTGGAGAGCGAGCCTTTCAGCTTGTGCGTGCTCTGATGCAGCGCGTGGACGTCGTGCAGCGCGAGCGCCTCGTGCATCGCCCGCAGCAGCTCCGGCGTCTGCTTCGCGAAGGCATCGGTCACCCGCGCCAGCAGCCTGCGATTGCCGCCGACGACGTCGAGGATCGTCTCCCGCTTCGTGAGCGTGCGGATCGTCGCCGCCAGCTGTTTGCTGTACACCGGCTTGGTCAGCACGTCGTTCATCCCGACGGCCAGGCAGCGGTCGCGATCCTCACGCCCGCTGTGCGCCGTCAGCGCGACGACCGGCGTCTTGCCGCCACCTTCGCGATAGCGCCGCGTCACTTCCAGCCCGTCGATGTCGGGCATCTGCACGTCCATGAAGACGATGTCGAACGGCTCGCGCGCCAGGAGGTCGAGCGCCTCGCTGCCGTTGCCGGCCAGGATCACCGTGTGCCCGACGCGCCGCAGCGCCTCCGACACGAACTCCTGATTGACCTCGTTGTCTTCGACCAGCAGCACCCGCATCGGCACTTCCGCGATCTCGGGGCGCTCCAGCGTGTACTCGACGACGTCGCTCTGCAGACCGAGTGCGACGCCGATCGCATCGATCAGCTCGCGCTCGCCGACCGGGCGCGTGACGCTCAGCTCCGCCGTGGCCCGATCGAACGGGGAGCGGATCAGCACCCGACGCTGCACCGGCAGCGACGGATCGGAAGTGACGGCGCAGGCGAAGCGGCCGCTCGGCGCGCTGGCGACGTCGGCGCACGCGCTGGCGAAAACGCCGCGCGAGCGGAGGATCTCGGCCATGTGCGCGCGGGCCATCTCTGCCGGCTCGACGATCAGGATCGAGCGGCCGGCCAGTGAGGCCTCCCACGAACGGCGCGACGGCGCGGCGGCCACCGGATCGGTCGGCAGGTCGATCGCGAAGCTGAAGACGCTGCCGCCGCCCCGCTCACTGGCCACATTCACGCTGCCACCCATCGCCTGCAGCAGCCGCGCGACGATCGCCAGCCCGAGGCCGGTGCCACCGTAGCGGCGGGAGTGCGAGGTGTCGGCTTGCGCGAACGGCTCGAAGATCTGCTGCCGCAGCTCGGCCGGGATACCGATGCCGGTGTCGCGGATGTCGAAGCGCACCTGCGTCTCGGCCCGCGAGACGCGCACCGCGATCTCTCCCGACTGCGTGAACTTGATGGCGTTTCCGACGATATTCACCAGCACCTGCCTGAGGCGCAGCGGATCGGCCCAGACCGTATCCGGCACGTCGGTGTGGACAAAGTACGAGAGGGTCAGGTTTTTGGAAGCGGCGATGACCCCGAGCGACTTCATCGTCTCCGCCATCATCTGGCGCAGCGAAAAGTAGACCGGCTCGAGGTCGAGCTTGCGCGCTTCGATCTTGGAGAAGTCGAGGATGTCGTTGATCGTGCCGAGCAGCGCCTCCGCGGAACGGCGTGCCGTCTCGAGCTGCCGGCCGCGCTGCTCCCCCTGCACGGCGTCGTCGAGCGCGAGCTGCAGCATCCCGATCACCCCCTGCAGCGGCGTGCGCATCTCGTGCGACATGTTCGCCAGGAACTCACTCTTCGCGGCGCTCGCCTCTTCGGCTTTTTCGCGCGCGTCGCGCAGCTCAGCCGACTGCACCTCCAGCCGCCGCACCGAGTTGCGGGCCATGCGCACCGCGTTCGCCATCTGGTGCCGCCGCGTCTCCGCGTAGCGCGCGGCAATGGCGATGTAGAGCGCGGCCACGAACACCAGCAGGAGCAGCAGCGGAGTGGTCTCGGCGTGCGCCTGCAGGATGGCCATCCCCCAGGCCACGATGTCGAGCGCGAGGATCCAGACCGCGAGGTCGCGCAGCTCCTGACCGCTGACCCGACCGGTTCCTCGCGGTTCCTCGGAGTTCCTCGGAGCTCCTCGGCCTGAATCACCGATCCACCCGAGGAACCCCGAGGAACCCGAGGAACCAAACCAAGCCATCGCGCCGGCCGAGAGGATCGCGTAGAGCGCCAGCAGCGGTCCGGCGATCGACCAGTTCGCGCCGCCGGCGCTCAGAAAGAACGCGGCGCCGGCGAGCAGCAGCGTGCCGAGAAGGCGTCCGGCAATGGGGAACCTGTTGTCCATTTACGCGCCGTTGCCGTATGCGTCGTGGTCGCGCCGGCTGCGCTGGAGAATGCCACGGATGCGCGGCATCAGGATTTCTTTTCGCACCGGCTTGCGCAGAAACCCGGCCGCTCCCATCTCCAGACTGCGCGCCTCGACCTCGGCGCCCTCCATGCCGGTCACGAAGAGCGCCGGCGTCTCGATCCCCTTCTGCAGCATGATCTCGAACACTTTCAGGCCGCTGAGGGTCGGGACGTTGATGTCGAGGATGAGCAGATCGAACCTGCGCCGCCCGAGCTCGAGCAGCGCGTCGGCGCCGTCGTTCACCGCCACCACCTCGAAGCCCGATTCAGCGAGGATCTCCTCGATCAGCGCCGAGGAGACGATGTCGTCTTCCACCAGCAGGATCAGCACCGGCCGGTCGACGTCGTCGCGACGGACCTCGCGCGGCGCCGGTGCGCGCTCGACCGCGGCGACGATCTCCTGACGCAGCCGCTCCGTTTCATCGCTGGGACTGCGGCCGTACTCGCGGCGGAGGATGTCGGCGCATTCCTGATAGCGCCGCAGCGCGGAGTCGGGGCGCCCCTGATCGAGCTGCAGCCGCATGAGCGTGCGATGCACGACCTCCTGCGACGGATCGAGCGAGAGCAGGCGGCCCGCGGTGTCGACCGCTTCTTCCCACCAGCCGGCTTTGACCTGCGCGGCGAGGAGCCGGCCGAGGATGGCCACGGCGCCGCGCCAGTAATTGAGACGGCGCTCGGCCAGCCAGTCGTCGAAGGCGGCCACACCAGTGGAGAAGTTCTCGAGGAGGTTGCCGCGATAGAGCTCGGCCGCGCGGCGGATGGTGTTGATCGAGGGCGCGGTGACGAGCTCGTTGAAGTGCTGCGCGTCGACCTCCACGGTGTCGCGGTTGAAGCGCACCGTCACCCCGTCGTCGAGCAGGATGTCGGGCGGCAGATAGCGCAGCGCGTACTGCAGATCGCGCACGAGGGTGCGCACGTTCGCTTCGCCCCGAGGATCACCGAAGAGCAGCTCCGCGATCTCCGACAAGGCCGGCTTCGCATTGATGCGCAGCGCCAGATAGACCACCAGCGCCTGTGTGCGCTTGTTGCCGATCGAAAGCGCATCACCACGGTAGTCGGTGGCCGCAAAGTCACCGAGCAGACGAATCGATAAAAGGGGCATTTCGGACGGAAGGAAATGCTAACACGGGGGCGGGGATGTCAGCTGTTCAGCTCTCGCCGCTCCTCGCTATTCAGCTGCTCAGCTGTTCAGCTATTCAGCTGTTCAGGCGGTGCACGGCGAGCCGCCGCCTGAACAGCTGAGCAGCTAAGTCGCTGAACAGCTGAACCGCCGCGCCCCGCCTACCGGAACGCGCCCGCCGGCACGCTGCTGCTGACCGTGATGTCGTCCAGCCGGATGAACTGATTGCGTCCCTGGATCTCGCGGCGGGTGGAGATCAGCAGGCCGCCGAAGCGGCGGTAGTCGCGGAAGAGGACGACGCCCGGGGCGTCTTCCGGCTTCGATCCTTCGAGCTTCATGTGCCACTGGTCGACGAGACCCGTGTCGCGGTTGACCCACATCCAATAGACGTCGCCCGGGGTGAGGCCGACGTCTTTGAACGAGAAGCGCACCACGTCGTGCACCGTCCCGCAGTCGTCTTTCTTCTCGCCGGCGTACTCGCGGGTGACGCCCGGGTCGAAGGCCTTGTAGCCCATCAGCAGCCAGTAGGTGTCGTTGATGAAGCGGCGGTAGCCGAGGGTCAGCAGCTCCTGCGGGTCGGCAACTTCGGAGCCGTTCTTCCAGGCGCGGCCCGCTTTCGTGTTGACGTTCATCGACACGACCAGGTCCTCGCCCTGCTGGTTCTTGCCGGCTACACGGTAGTCGCCGGTGAAGCGGTCCCACCGCTGCGCCCAGGAGGCGACGACCTTCCCCTCGCGCTCGACGTTGAAGGTGAAGGCGAAGTAGCGGGCTTGATCCCAGGCCGGCCCGGCGAGCATGTCGATTGCACGTCTGGCGACGTCATCGGCTGTTGTAGTCTGCTGTCCGAACGCCGCAGCACAAATGAGGGAAAGGATCAGGACACCGATCAGTCGGAATGTCATCGCGACACCTCCCTGCTGATCCTACAGGAATGACCGACCGAATCGTCATCACCGGCATCGGCGCGATGAGCCCCAATGGCATCGGCCGCGAGAATTACTTCGCGGCGCTCGCGGCCGGCCGCAGCGGCATCCGCCATATCTCGCAGTTCGATCCGGGCAGACTCCCCTGCCGCATCGCCGGCGAAGTCGACTTCGATCCGGGGGCCTGGGTCGACCCGAAGAATCTGAAGCACGTCTCGCGCGTCGTCCCGATGTCGATCGCCGCCACCGACGAAGCGCTGCGCGATGCGAAGCTCGACCCGCGGGCGATGTCGCTCGAAGAGCGGCAGTCGATCGGCGTCATGCTCGGCTCCGGCGGCGGTGCCATCGAGTTCACCGAGCGGATGTACGAGCTCTGGTACCGCGACGCCGTGCGGCAGGCCTCCGTCTATTCGGTTCCCTCGGGCACCATCGGCACGATCGCCTCCGAGATCTCGATGGCTTACGACCTCCACGGCTTCTCGCACCTGATCTCGACCGGCTGTACCTCGTCCACCGACGCGATTGGTTACGCGTACCGCAACCTCAAGCTCGGCGTCTGCGACTACGTCGTCACCGGCGGCGCCGATGCCACCATTACCGAGGGGGTGATGACCGGCTTCTGCATCATGCGTATCGTCACCAACACGCACAACGACGACCCGCAAGCCGGCTCCCGCCCCTTTACCTCGAATCGCGACGGCTTCGTCCTCGGCGAGGGCTCCTGGATGTTCGTCATGGAGCGCGAGTCGACCGCCAGGGCCCGCGGCGCGCACATCTACGCCGTCGTTTCGGGTTACGGCTCGACGTGCGATGCCTATCACCGCGTGCGGATGGACGACTCGGGTGACGAGCCCGCGCGCGCGATGCAGCTGGCGATGAAAGACGCGGGCGTCGACCCGGCCGACGTCGGCTACATCAACTATCACGGCACGTCGACCGACATGAACGACCGCATCGAAACGCGCGCGGTGAAAAAGGCCTTCGGCAAACACGCCGCGAAGCTGGCCGGCTCGGCGACCAAGTCGATGATCGGCCATCCGCAGGGCGCCTGCGGAGCGGCAGGCGTCGCGGCGACGCTGATGGCCTTCCGCGACGACTGCCTTCCGCCGACCGTCAACCTCGACGCGCCCGATCCGGAGTGCGATCTCGACTACATCCCCGGCACCGCCCGCCGCGCGCACATCGACGTGGCGGTCTGCAACACGATCGCCTTCGGCTCGAAGAACTCCGCTCTGGTGCTGCAGCGATGCTGACCCCGAAACGGGTCGAAACCGAGGAACTGCTCGACGAGCATGACGCCCCGCGTGAGGAGATGGAGCGCTCCCTCCGCGACCTGCGCCGGATCAACTTCTACTGCGGCGGCATCCGCATCTACCGCTCGCTGCTGCGCAAGCTCGTCCCCGGCCGCGAGCGGCTGCGCATCCTCGACGTCGGCACCGGCACGTCGGACCTCCTCGACTCACTGGATGGCGACCACCTGCGCATCGGCCTCGATTTCAAGATCGACCACCTGCTCTACCTGCGCGACGGCTCGCCCGTGCGGCGTGTGGTGGGCGACGCGCATCGCCTCCCTTTCCGCGACGACGCCGTCGACGTCGTGACCAGCGCGCATTTCTTTCATCACTTCTCGGACGACGAGAACGTCGGCATCCTCCGCGAGTCGCTGCGCATCGCCCGCCGCGGCGTGGCGGTGAACGACACGCGCCGGCATTACGCGCCGCTGCTGTTCGTGTTGATCCTGGGGTGGTTGCGGGTGGTCGGCGAGATTACGAGGTTTGATGCGCCGGCCTCCGTGCGGCGCGGGTACACGCTGGCCGAGGCACGGGCGATCGTGGCGCGGGTGGGGGCGGCAAAAGCGAAGGTGGTGCGGGCGATGCCGTTCCGGTTCGGGATTCTGTTGTGGAAGTGACGATCACTTTATCCCGAGCGCACGCGAGGGATCTCCGGTGCCCTCGCGGCGCGGTCGATTCGTGCGCGGTTCGCGTCACGCGCGATGGCACCGGAGATGCCTCCCGGTGGTCGGCATAAATTCAGTCGCCATCATCGGCGCCGGCCCGGCCGGCTCGACGCTCGCGGCGCTGCTCGCCTCGCGCGGCGTGGCGGTCACGCTCTACGATCGCGAGCAGTTCCCGCGCGACAAACTGTGCGGCGAGTTCCTCTCTTACGACGCCCTCCCCATCCTCGATCGTCTGGGCGTGCTCGCCCGGATCGACGCCCACGGCGCGCCGCGCATCGACCGCTGCCGCATCGTCGGCGCGCGCCGCACGTACGAGTTCGCGCTGCCGCACGAGGCGCGCGGCGTGTCGCGCATGCTGCTCGACGACCTCCTTCTGCGCGAGGCGATCGCCCGCGGCGCGAAGTTCGACATCCGCGAAGTGACACCGGCCACTGTGACCGTCGGTGCGTGGGGGCGCTGGGGACGGCACGACACGCAGCTGGCGCGCTCCTTCGTGCGCGACCGCTCGCACCGCAACTTCGGCTTCAAGCGCCACTACCGCGGCAGCGGCACCAATTCGGCCATCGAGCTCTACTCGTTCTCCCGCGGTTACCTCGGCGTGAACGACGTGGAGGGCTCGATCACGAACATCTGCGGTCTCGTGCACGCCTCGCGTCTGGCCGGGCACAAAGGGCGATGGGATGCGTTCGTCGAAAAGATCCGCGCCGAAGAGCCGGCGCTCGAGCGGCTCTACGCGCGGTACACGCCGGCGCAGGAGCAGTTCCTCTCCTCGGAGCCGGTCATCTTCCGCGCGCGTTCGGCCGTGGAAGGGGGCATCTTCATGATCGGCGACGCCTCGGGGGTGATCGATCCGCTGACCGGCAACGGGATGGCCATGGCCATTCAGTCGGCCCTGCTGCTCGCGCCGCTGGTCCTCCGCCTGCTCGAATCGCCGCATCGACGCGAAGCAATCGAGGCCGAGTACCGCGCGCGGCACCGCCGGCTGTTCGCGAAGCGCATCGGCTGGAGCCGCACCGTCGCGCGGATGCTCTCCCGTCCGCGCCTGCTCGACGCCGCACTGGCCACGCTCCGCCACACGGAGCTCGGTCCGTTTTTTCTCCGGAAAACGCGCGGCCGCGCGGACGAGATCGAGCGGCTGGCCGACGCCTGGTTCTGTTAGAGTTTTGCGCAATGTCCGTTCAAGCCGGAGAAGAGTTCCTGCTTCCGATCTTCCCGCTGCCGAACATCGTCTTCTTCCCGCAAACGAGGCTTCCGCTGCACGTTTTCGAGCCGCGCTACCGGCAGATGGTGAAGGACGCGCTGGAGGCCGATCAACGCATCGGCATCGTCCTGCTGCGTCCCGGCTGGGAAGCCGACTACTTTGGCGCGCCGGCGGTCTACGAGGTCGCTACCATCGGCACGATCGAGCAGGCGGTGCCGCTCGAGGACGGCCGCTACAACATCGTGGTGCGCGGCGACGCGCGGGTGCGCGTGCTCGACGAAGTCTCCCGCGACCCCTACCGCACCGCCCGCGTCGTCGCGCGGCCGGAGACGCCGCGCGCACTCGAAGACGCGTACGCGCAGCGCGAATGGCTGGCCGATCTCTCGCGGCAGTACCTCCGGTACCTCCCCGATCAGGCGGCGGTGCCGGAGCTCGAGACGGTCAACCTCGACGCGCTGACGAACGCGCTGATCATGTCGCTCAACCTCGACGTCGAAGAGAAGCAGAAACTGCTGGAGATGGATGATGTGCTCAAACGCGCCGAAGAGGTCGGGACGGAGCTGACCAGCCGCGTGGAGAGCCTCCGCTTCCTCGCGCCGTATCGCCACGGCGGCGGCGACCCGTCACGCAACTAAGCAGAACGCTCTCGCCTCACTAACAGATCAGGGAACCGACCGGGGGCCTCCGGCGGCCGGGGCCATAGCCCCGGACCCCGTTGGTTGGCCCAGCCTCCGCGACACTCTGTCGCGAGATACGAGTCTGT
>DASWOB010000080.1:0-22237 GCA_036398925.1 Thermoanaerobaculia bacterium | reverse complement strand
TTCGCTTCTCCCTCAGCCCTCAGAGAAATACCCGAGAGGTGCCGATCGGGAGAAACGAGTTCAGGCGGCGCGATACTAAGAAGAAGGGTTCGTCCCGCTACGAATTTGGCCCGCCTTTGGTTCAACGAATACCTCCGGACGATCTCTGTCGACTACGCCTACTCCTCGGCGGCCGCGGCTTTCTTGGCTTTTTTCCGCTCCACGTCGCGCTGGGAGTGATCGAGGATCGTTTTGCGGATGCGGATCGACTCCGGGGTCACTTCGACCAGCTCGTCGTCCTCGATCCACTCCAGGCACTGCTCGAGGGTGAGCAGGCGCGGGGGGGTGAGTTTGACGGCCATGTCGGAGCCGGAGGCGCGCATGTTAGTGAGGTGCTTGGCGCGGCAGACCTGGACGACCATGTCGACATCGCGGGAGTTCTCGCCGACGACCTGACCGCCGTAGACCTTGTTGCCCGGTCCCAGGAAGAGGGTGGAGCGCTCCTGGAGCGGCTCGATCGCGTAGGCGGTCGTGTCGCCCCCTTCCTTGGCCACCAGCGCGCCGCGGTTGCGGCTGGCGAGCTCGCCGCGGTACGGGCCGTACTCGAGGAAGGTGTGATACAGCAGGCCGGTGCCGCGCGTCTCCGAGAGGAACTCGGTGCGGATGCCGAACAGGCCGCGGGTTGGGATCTTGAACTCGATGCGCACGCGGCCGGTGCCGGGGTTGACCATGTCGGTCATCTCGCCGCGGCGCTGCTGCAGCTTCTCCATGATCGGGCCGGTGTGCGCTTCCTCGATGTCGACGACCAGCGCTTCGTACGGCTCCATGGTCTGGCCGTTGATGGTCTTGAGGATGACCTGGGGGCGGGAGAGCGCGAACTCGTAGCCCTCGCGGCGCATGTTCTCCGCGAGGATCGAGAGGTGCAGCTCGCCGCGTCCGGCGACCTCGAAGCGGTCGGCCTGGCCGGTCTCGCGCACGCGCAGGGCGACGTCCTTGCGCAGCTCGCGCTCGAGGCGTTCCTTGATGTTGCGGGAGGTGACGTACTTGCCTTCGGTGCCGGCGAACGGGGAGTCGTTGACCATCCACTGCATCGAGACGGTCGGCTCGTCGATGGCGATCGGCTCGAGGCGTTCCGGTGCATCGGCGGCGGTGAAGGTCTCACCGATCTCCACGTCCGCAAATCCGGCCACGGCCACGATCTCACCGGCCGATGCCGATTCGACCTCGGCGCGCTTGAGGCCTTCGAACGCCCACACCTTCGTGACGCGCCCCTTCTTATGGGTGCCGTCGCGGAGGATGAGGATCACGTCGGTGTTCACGCGGATCGTGCCGCGCTGAATGCGGCCGACGCCGAGGCGTCCGAGGTACTCGTTGTAATCGATGGCGCTGACCAGCAGCTGCAGCGGCGCGTCCTGCACGCCGGCGGGCGGCGGAATGCGCTTGAGGATGGCGTCGAACAGCGGGCGGCAATCCTCGGTGGTGTCGGTCAGCTCGTGGCGGACGATGCCCCTGCGGCCGATGGCGTAGAGGATCGGGAAGTCGATCTGCTCGTCGGAGGCGCCGAGCTCGATCATGAGGTCGAAGACCTCGTTCACCACTTCCGTGGCGCGCTGGTCGGGGCGGTCGATCTTGTTGATGACCACGATCGGCAGGAGGCCGAGGCCGAGCGCCTTGCGGAGGACGAAGCGGGTCTGCGGCATCGGCCCTTCGGCCGCGTCGACGAGCAGGATCACGCCGTCGACCATCGACAGCACGCGCTCGACCTCACCGCCGAAGTCGGCGTGGCCCGGCGTGTCGACGATGTTGATCTTCACTTCGGCGGGATGGATGAAGTCGGCCGGGAGGTCGTGGCCGCTGGCGGTGTGGGTCGGCTCGTGATGGACCGGATGCCCGAGGGCGTCCGGCTGGTCGACCAGGTACCGGATCGAAGTGTTCTTCGCGAGGATGGTGATCCCGCGTTCTTTTTCGAGGTCGTTGGAGTCCATGACCCGGTCGTCGACCTGCTGATTCGCGCGGATGGCGCCTGCCTGCTTGAGGAGGGCATCGACGAGCGTGGTCTTCCCATGGTCGACGTGGGCGATGATGGCAACGTTGCGGATGTCGTATCGAAACTGCGGCATGCAGGGCGCTTAAACCTCGCCGGGGTGGTTTCATTCCATACGTACACGGCGCACGTTACGGATGAGCTGCTCCACATGAGCACGTCCCTGGAACGACCAGACGTAGTAGATACAACGCTGATCGTCAACGTGAATCTGGGCGAGCCAGTTCGGTCCCGTGCCTCCCTCCAGGTCGTACAGGGCGCGGTTCTTCCCGGCGAAAATCATCATCCCACCGGCGTAGACATTCTCCGCGTCTTCGCCCTTCTCCACACCGGCGCCGGCGATGCCGAACGTTCCGCGGCCACAAGTCGCGCATGAAGCGCCGGAGGGGTCGCGGCCCGGCTGACCGGGCGCGTCGAAGGCCAGGCCCCAGCCGCCGCTGAAGTTCGCGCGGCGCGGCGTGGCGTTGCCGTAGTCGGCGAAGGTCATCGGTGCGCAGCTGGCGCGGTTCTCCGCTTTCTGCCACTCGGTGAGGAGGACCGGCGGCGCGGCGACAGCGGGGTTGGCGTTCCACGGGGCGATCTGGGGCGTGGCGGGCGGCGGAGCATCGGGTGCCGAAGTATCGGGCGCCGGCGAGTGGGGGGCGCAGGCGGTGAGGAGGGCGAGAACGAACAGCGTGGATCTCATCGTCCGGCAGCGCCGTTCAAATCGCGCGCCGCGACGGAATTGCCTTGCCTGCGCGTCGGCCTGCTGTTACCGTCACTGCCGGGTCAGCTTCACACAAAACTATGTCTATCAATGAGATGCGGCTGATTGCCGCGAATGGGGAACTCTTGCCCACTGGCCAGGCCGACGTCGACGCGCGGAAGGTGCTGGATGTCCTTCGCACCGCGTCGACGATCTCCGGCTCGTTTCACGCGGTCAACAGCATCGGCCTCGTGCTGGATGACGAGGCCATCCGCTCCCGATGGCACGCGCAGGCCGCGCAGCACCTCGCGGATCTGCAGGCGGCCGGACTGGAGTGGATCACCGGCGTCTGGCCGGATGCCACGAAAGTCCCGCAGGCATTCGTCCACGTGGCCACACGCGCGGACGCATTCGCGCCCTACGTCGACGGCGCGCTCGAGAAGGGGGATACCCCCACCGCGGCGCGTCTTCTCGGCGAGCTGGCCGGCGACTTTGGGAAAGCGGCGCAGGCCGTGGCCGGTTATCGGGCCGTGCTCGAGCTGCACTTCGGCGGGGCGCTCATCCCGATCGGTGCTCTGACCATCGGGCCGGCCAGCATTCTCAAGGTGCTGGCAGACGACGCGGTGAAGATCGAGCAGCTCATGGCCGACATCAATGCCGCGCGCAGCCGGATCGAAGAGCGCGCCCGTGACCTGGCGGCCGCGTTCGGTGCGCATCTGGCGACGCTGGAGGTGGGCCTGTTCGCCCTCGGCCACGCCCAGGCGGACAAACCGGTGAAGGAGTGGGGCAAAGCGTTCATTGTGATGATCGCCGCCGGCACCACTCCCAACCTGCAGAAAGAAGCCTTCCTGCAGGACATCAACGAGATCGTGGCCAAGGGGATCCAGATCGGGCGGCTCGGACGCGACGTCTTCGCGCTGGTGAACCTCGGCAGCGCCATCAAATCGATCGGCGACGCCGCGGGCGGATTGGCCCTTCGTCCGGTCGAAGCGCTGCTCACCGCCGCGCGCGATCGCGTTCGCGCGGCCGCGGCACGGCTCCACGCCGCGACCGCCGAGACGATCGCCACGACGCGGACCGAAATCCGCGCCGAGATCGAATACACCCACCGTCTGGCCGAGCTTTGCCGGCACCTGCAGGAGCAGGTCGTCGCGGCCCAGGCACCCCCCACTCTCGTCGTAGTCGATTGAAGTACCGCAACAGGAGGCGACATGTCGGTTCTGGCTCTGGCTCCTTCCACTGGTGATGACGTAACCCGCGAAGTGACTGCGATGCAGGCGAAGATCTCGGCGTACTGGCAGTCGGTGAACCTGATCACCCTCAACGCCCACGCCATCCGGCAGCAGGTGCTGCAGAACGTCGACGAGGACAATCCGCCGGCCTGGTGGGACAAACTCTCGACCAACTTCACGAACTGTCAGTCGCACGCGCTGATGTGGATCGACACGATCTATCCGTCGCTGACGGCCATCCCGCAGGCGATCATCGACTACAACACCTACTTCAGCCTCGCCAGCACGCGCATCGTCGACCTGCTCGAAAAGATCGGCGACAAGCAGCCGACGCCGGAGCAGAAGGTAACGCTCCTGTTGCTGCTGACCCTCCTCTCCTCGAAGCTCAAGAGCTGCATGGCCAATGTGGAGCACGTGCGCGCCGACATCAAGAGCTTCACCTCGGCCATGGCCAACGATCATCAGGAGCTCACGAAAGGCTCGGCCTCGGTCACCAAAGCGATCGAACAGGCCAGCGCGAGGATGGTGGAGTTGACGGCGGAGATCGCGGCGCTCCACCTGGAGATCGCCGAGCTCAACGCACAGGTGGTGGCGGCGGGGATCGCCATGGGAACGACGCTGATCGTCAGCTACGTGCTGATGTCCGTCAGCCCGTGGATCGCGGTGCCGCTGGCCATCATCGGCATCGGCATCTCGCTCGGCTTCATCATTGACGGGCTGGTGCGGATCAATCAAAAGCGGAAGCAGATCGTGGAGGACAGCGCCACTCTCGTGAAGACCGAGGCGCAGGTCGTGGTGCTGAACGCCATCGCCACGACCGTCAACGCGATGATGGTCTCCATCGACGCGATCCTGAAGAACATCGACGCCGTCTCCACCGCCTGGGCCACGCTCGACGTGAAGATGCAGTCGATCGTCACCGATCTCAAGAGCGCGACGGACGAGCACTGGATGGAAACGCTGCTCCAGCTGATCGACGTCAAAGCGGCGCAGATCGCGTGGAAGCAGCTCGAAAAGTACGCGGAGCAACTGCAGGAGATCAAGCTGGCCGACTCCGGCCACGTCGAGCCGGTCCAGAGCGTCGCCTGATGGGACGCTTCGACCGCTCCGCGCTCGCGCTCGACGTCGCCGCGGCGACCGGTGCCTACGGCGACGTCATGGCGCTGATGCGGAAGGTCGGCGGGTACAGGAGCGCGCTGGACGGGCTCGACCTCGGCGCGGTGCCGGTCCACGGCAGCAGCATCGATCCGTTCTACAACCTTCCGGGGTTGCGGCAGGCGCTGCAGACGGCTCGCTCACATACACCGGCATGGGACGAGATCGCGCAGCGACTGCTCATTCGGCTGATCGAGGGGGCCTCCGGCTTCACGCCGCAGTTGACCGCCACCTCGGGCGAGCTCGCGCAGATGCTCGCCGCGGCGGAGGCGGCCAAACGCCCGCTGAGCGCTGACGAGAGGGCGTCCATCATGACGAAGCTGCGCACGCTTCAGGGGGTGCTGCAGCAGGACCGCCAGACCACCGCGCAGCTGCGCACTGCCACGGTCGACGTGATCCGGGTGATCGCCGGCGACTACGCCGCCCTGACCATCGGCTCCCAGCGGATCGACGAGGCCATTCCGGCGGTGGAGAAGGCGACCGCCGACGCCGCCATGAAGTACCTGACGCCGGACGGTGTCGGGATCTACCGGATGATCATCGAGGAGGGGGGAAAGATTCGCGCGCGGCTGGTCGAGCTGGCCGCCTCCGTTCACCGGCTTGCCGACGCGAACGCCGACTCGCAGAAAGCGCTGCAGCGGCTGCTCGCGGCGTGGGAAACGGTCGACGTCAAGTTCAAGAGCGTGATCGACACCCTCACCGAGGCGGGGCAATCCGGCGACGACGGTTTCGAGCTGTTGCCGCTGCTGCTCGACATCGCGGCGGAAAGCTGGCAACAGCTGCTGCGCTACTTCATGCAGGAAATGTCGTCCCGCATGGTGTAGCTGCGACAATGCGCGGATGCGCAAACTCGCTCTCGTTCTCCTTCTTCTTGCTCTCCGCGCGTCCGCCCAGGAGCGCGACATGGAGCGCGTCAACTGGATGGAGTTCCGGGAGCTCGTGCCATCGAAGATCCACACCGTGCTGCTGCCGACCGGCACGCTCGAGCCGCATGGGGTCGTCAACAACGGTGCCGACATCACCGCGCCGCGGGCGATGGCGAAGGATCTGGCGCCGCGCGTGAACGCGATGATCGCGCCGGCGGTGCCGTACGGGATCACCGGCTCGATGGAGGCGTATCCCGGCGCGTTTCAGATCACCGAGGCGGCGTACCGGCCGTTCATGAAACAGGTGCTGGAAGGGCTGGCGAAGAACGGCTTCAAGAACATCATCATCCTCAATGGTCATGGCGGGCCACAGACGGCGGTACTGAACGCGGTCGCGGCGGAAGTGGCCACCGAGCAGCGCGTGCGCACGCTGGTCATCAACTGGTGGTCGTTCGCCTCCGATGTGACGAAGCAGGTCTTCGGGGAGGACGGCGGTCACGCCGGCTGGAACGAGACCGCCTACGTGCAGGCGGTCGATCGGACGCTCGTCCACCCGGAGCGCTACAAAGACGACCTGGCCACGGCTTATCCCGCCGCCGGGACGTGGAGCGCGGTGCCGTTCCCCTCGTCGATTGGCCTCTATCAGCCGGGGCAGGGCTACCCGAGGTTCGATCAGGCCAAGGCCGATGAGTACTTCAAGAAGGTGAACGACAAAGTGGCAGCGCTCGTCAGCGACACCATCCGCAAGTGGGACGCGGCGGGACTGCACTGACGGGGAGGGGGCGTCCGGCCGGGCGTCTGGCCCGCGGCCCCGTGTCATCCTGAACGAGGTGAAGGCCCCCCTCCCCACAGGCGCGGTCCATGGTGCCTGACCCCGTTCACCGGGTCGACCGACACGATGAATGGAGTCACTCGACCCCATTCACGGGTTCGACGACTCAATGAATGGGGTCAGCCGACTCCGTTCACGGGGTCAACGACCCGGTGAATTGGGTCACCCGACGCCGTTCACGGGGTCAACGACTCAGTGAATTGGGTCACCCGACTCCGTTCACGGGGTCAACGACCCAGTGAATTGGGTGACCCGACTCCGTTCACGGGGTCGACGACCCAGTGAATGGGGTCACCCGACTCCATTCACGGGGTCACCCGACTCCATTCACGGGGTCACCCGACTCCATTCACGGGGTCACTCGACCCAATTCACGAGGTCACTCGACCCAATTCACGGGGTCACCCGATCCAATTCACGGGGTCACTCGACTCGATTCACGGGGTCACCCGACTCCATTCACGGGGTCACTCGACCCCATTCACAGAGTCACTCGACCCGAATGATCGGGTCACTCGACCCGACCGGTGCACCACGATCTCTGGCGTCGGGCAGGATGCCCGCCGCTCGCGGGCGGGACGCCCGCTCCCCGTTGAACAGCGGACATCTGTCCGCGGACAGGTGTTGCGGACAGTTGTGTCCGGACACGCTAAGTCGTTGAAAACAAAAGAAAGGTGAGTGGCACCTCCGTTGCGCTAGTGCTGCAACGGTCATGATTCACAACACTTCTTCGATGGACCGCCCTGTGGCGGCCGCACGCAACAACCGGATGCTGGTCATCGGCGCGATCATCCTCGCGGCGCTGATCGCTCTGGCCTTTCTCTTCCCGTCGATCCGCCGCTGGGTGAGCGCGGAAAGCGCGGTCGATGCGACGACGCTCCGTTTCGCGAAGGTCTCGCGCGGCGATCTGCTGCGCGACATCTCGGTGCAGGCCAACGTCGTGGCCGCGCTCCACCCGACGCTGTTCAGTCCCGGCCAGGGCATCGTCTCGCTGAAGACGAAGGCCGGCATGCAGGTGAAGGCGGGCGACGTCCTGGCGACGATCGATTCGAAGGAGCTGCACTCCGCACTTGAACAGGCGCGCGCGGCGCTCCTCTCCGGCCGCGCGGAATTCGGGCGGCAGCAGATCGTGGCCCGTCAGGGCAGCCTCCGCGCACAGCAGCAGGTCGAGCTGCTCGGCCTCCGGCTCGAAGCGGCCAGGCGCAACCTGGTCCGCAACCAGACCACCTTCAACGAAGGACTCTCGAACAAAGCCGATCTCGAACTGGCGCAGGACAACGTGCGCATCGCACAGATGGAACTGGCCCAGGCCACCCGCGAGCTCGGTCTCTCGCGCGAGACCTCCGGCTTCGAGGTGCAGACGCGCGCGCAGCAGGTGGTCAGCCTGGAGTCGGTCGTGGCCGATCTGCAGAAGCGCGTCGACGACCTGACCATCCGCGCCCCGTTCGACGGCATGGTGGCCTCGGTCGCGGTGCAGGACCGCGACGCGGTCGCGCCGAATCAGGCGGTGCTGACGGTGGTGAATCTCGAATCGCTGGAGCTCGAGCTGGCGCTGCCGGAGGAGTACGCGAACGAGACCGTGATCGGCACGCCGGCGGCCATCGCCTTCCAGGGACGCGAATACCGCGGCCACGTCACGGCCATTGCGCCCGAGGTGCGGGAGAGCCAGATCGCCGTGACCGTGGCGTTCGCGGGGGAACAGCCGCCTGGGCTCAAACAGAACCAGCGGCTGACGACGCGGCTGGAGTTCGAGTCGAAACAGAACGTGCTGAAGGTCTCGCGCGGAGCGTTCCTCGACAACACCGCCGGCCGCAGCGCGTGGGTGGTCGACGGAAAGATGGCGGTCAAGCGGCCGATCACCGTCGGCGCGACCAGCGCGAACGAAGTGGAAGTGAAGAGCGGTCTCAATGAAGGCGAGACGATCATCGTCTCGGATACGAGCGCATTCAACGACAAGACGCGCGTGCTGCTGCGCGATTGATTGGACGGCGGTTCCTCGGAGTTCCTCGGTTCCTCGGAGTTCCTCGGTGACCAGCCACCCGAGGAACCCGAGGAACCCCGAGGAACCCAGGAACCCAACAGGAGAGCCACCATGCTGACGATGAAGAACATCCGCAAGATCTACCGTACCGAAACGATCGAGACGCACGCGCTCGAAGATTTCTCGCTGCACGTCGACGCCGGCGAGTTCGTCTCGGTGATGGGGCCGTCGGGCTCCGGCAAGACCACCTTCCTGAACGTGGCGGGGCTGCTCGACACCTTCGACAGCGGGCAGTATCTGGTCGACGGCAAGGACGTCAGCCGCCTGTCGGACAGCGAGATGTCGCGCTTCCGCAACCGCTCGATCGGTTTCGTCTTCCAGTCGTTCAACCTGATCCCCGACCTGAACGTCTTCGACAACGTCGACGTGCCGCTCCGTTACCGCGGCCTTGGCAGCGCCGATCGTAAACAGCGCATCGAGCGGGCGGTGGGACTGGTCGGCCTCTCGTCGCGGCTCAAGCATCTGCCGTCGCAGCTCTCCGGCGGTCAGCAGCAGCGCGTGGCCATCGCACGGGTGCTGGCGGGCGATCCGAAGCTGATCCTGGCCGACGAGCCGACCGGCAACCTCGACTCGCTGATGGCGCGCGAGATCATGGACCTGCTCGACCGCATCAATGCCGAGGGCACCACCATCGTGATGGTCACCCACAGCCCCGAGTGCGCGGTGCGCGCGCGGCGGCAGATCCACGTGCTGGACGGCAAGGTCGTCGACCTGGAGATGGCGCCGATCACGATGATGCGCGAGGCCAGTGCCGGCGTCGCCTCGAGCCTTCGCTAAGAACAGTTCCTCGGAGTTCCTCGGGTTCCTCGGAGTTCCTCGGCGCGATCTGGCCGAGGAACCCGAGAACTCCGAGGAAGCCCGAGGAACCAGGAGAAAACCATGTTCCTCTACAACCTCCGCATCGCCGCGAAGAGCCTTCGCCGCAATCCGATCCTGACCGCGCTGCTGGTCGGCGCCATCGCGCTGGGCATCTGCGTCTCGACCACGTTCGTCGCGCTGCGCCATATCCTCGGCAAGGATCCGTTGCCGGGGGTGAGCCACACGATTCACAACGTGCGGCTCGACAGCTGGGACCCCACCCGCGCCTATGACCCGGCCGATCCGAAATCGCTGCCGCCGATGCTGACCTACCGCGACATGCGCGAGCTGATGAAGTCCGACATTCCGGTGCGGCAGACCGGCACGTACTTTTCGCGGATGTTCGTCTTCCCCGATCCGAAGGTGGGGCGGCCGTTCCGTGAAAACGTGCGCATGGTCTTCGGCGACTTCTTCGGCATGTTCCGCGTGCCGTTTCAGTATGGCGGTCCGTGGGACAAGAACGCCGACGCGAAGCCGGAGCAGGTGGTGGTCCTCGACGAGGCCATGAACCAGAAGCTCTTCGGCGGCGCGAACAGCGTCGGCAAGTCGATCCGCATCGCCGAGCGTGAGTACAAGGTGGTCGGGGTGATGGCGCCGTGGCGACCGGCCGTGCGGATGTACGACCTGACGGGCAACGTGAATGGAGCGCCCGAGGGGATCTACATGCCGTTCAACCTGACGGAAGTGCTCGAGCTCTACCCCAGCGGCAACAGCGACGGCTGGAAGGGCTCCGATGACGACTCGTACCGCGGCCAGCTGATGTCGGAGCAGACCTGGACCCTCCTGTGGGTCGAGCTGCCGACGGACGGCAAGGTCGCGCAGTACCGCGAGTTCGTGAACAACTACGTCCGCGATCAGAAGAAGCTGGGCCGCTTCCCGCGCCCGCTGTACACGAAGATCACCCCGATGCTGGAGCTGTTCGACGAGCTCAACGTCGTGCCGCGCTCGGTCAAGTCGATGAGCGTGGTCTCGCTGCTGTTCCTGGTGGTCTGCTCGTTGAATCTGGTGGGCCTGCTGCTCGGCAAGTTCCTGGCGCGCGTGCCGGAGGTTTCGGTGCGCCGCGCGCTCGGCGCGAGCAAGTGGCAGGTCTTCTGGCAGCACGTGGTCGAGTGCGAGCTGGTCGGTGTGGCCGGTGGTGCGATCGGCCTCGTCCTTTCCCTCGGCGTGCTGGCGCTGATCAAGAAGTTCCTGCCGTTCGGCGACGTGATCGCGCTCGACTGGGAGATGGTGGCGATGGCGATCTTTCTCTCGCTCGGAGCGGGTCTGCTCGCGGGCGTCTATCCCTCGTGGCGCGTCTCGTCCGTCGCGCCGGCGATGCAGTTGAAGGTTCAGTAGGAGGACAGCATGCCGATCGGACCGATCATTCGCGCGATGCGCCACAACCGGATGCGCTTCGCTCTCATCATCATTGAAATCGCCATGACGCTGGCCATCGTCACGAACTGCGTGAACATGATCCTCGACGAGCGCAAGCAGATGCTGCGCGAGTCGGGCTTCGACGACCAGCACCTCCTCGCCGTCGGCTACAGCGCCTTCGGCAAGGAGTTCGAGGACGACAGCTTCGTGCGCAATCAGGCCTACGCCGACCTGCGCGCGATCGAGAGCATCCCCGGCGTGAAGGCCGCGGCCATGACGTACTTTCTGCCGTGGCAGGGGGGCGGCAGCTCGGACAACTTCATCGTGGAGGGGCGCCGCGACAAGGTGCAGGCGCAGCTCTACGGCGCGACCGAGGGGATCTTCGAAACCCTCGGCGTGCAGATCGTGGCCGGGCGCGGCTTCGTCCGCTCCGACTATCCGCCACCGAACGAGCCGACCACCAAGTGCGTGATCAGTCTGCCGCTGGCGAAGTTGTTCTTCGGCGATGCGAATCCCATCGGCAAGATCATCACCACCGGCTACGGCGAGCGGCCGCGCGAGGTGATCGGCGTGATCGGGAAGTTCTACAACCCGTACTCGTGGAACATCGGCGAGTACGTGCTCTTCACGCCGGCCGTGCCGGGCGGCAGCGACGGCGCGTCGTTCCTGGTACGCGCGGAGCCGGGTGCCATGGCCGCCGTGGCCGCGGCCATCGAGCCGCGGCTGCTCCAGGTCAACGGCAACCGCGTCTTCCGCTCCCAGACGATCGGTGAGATCAAGGACAACTTTTTTTCCGGCGGGCGTCTGGTGGTGACGGCGATGACCGCGGTCATCGTCGTGCTGATCTTCGTGACCGCCCTCGGCATCGTCGGCATCACTTCGCTGTCGGTCTCCGAACGGACGAAGCAGATCGGCACGCGACGGGCCCTCGGTGCGACGAAGGCCGACATCCTCAAGCACTTTCTCGCCGAGAACTGGATCGTCACCACCGCCGGACTGGTTCTCGGGGTGGCCGCGACGTACGGCCTCAACTACCTGCTGGTGAGCAACTTCACCGACGTGAAGATGCCGTGGTATCTGGTGGGCGTCGGGATGGTGCTGCTGTGGCTCAACGGCATCATCGCGACCATCCCGCCGGCGCTGCGCGCGGCGCGCGTGCCGCCGGCCATCGCAACCAGGAGCGTGTAGGGACGTAATGAGCGATGATCGATGAGAGATGAGAGATGAACGGGGACGTAGCTGCCCCTGTTCATCGATCATCGCTCATCGTTCATCGCTCGCCATGAATGCCATGCCCAGAGTCCTGATCGTCGAAGACCAGCCCGCCGTGGCCAAGGCGCTGCGGTTGCTGTTCGATCTGCACGACATCGATGCCGACGCGACCGATAACCCGGATGCGGCGATGAAGATGGTGGCGCGGCGCGAGGTCGATCTCGTTTTGCAGGACATGAACTTCACGCCGGGGGCAACGAGCGGGGAGGAGGGCATCGGGCTGTTTCGACGCGTCCGCGCGGCGGACCCCGATCTCCCCGTTCTGTTGCTCACGGCGTGGACCTCCCTCGAGACGGCGGTGCAGCTGGTCAAAGAGGGGGCCAGCGATTACGTCGCCAAGCCGTGGGACGACACGAAGCTCGTCACCACCGTGCGCAACCTCCTGCAACTGCGCGAGCTGAAGCGGGAGAACGAGCGGCTCCGGCACGATCGTCACCGCTCGCGCGCCGCTCTGGCCCGCGAGCACGACCTGCGCGGCACGGTTTACGAGAGCGACTCGATGCATCGTCTGGTCTCGCTGGCCGTGCAGGTGGCGAAGTCGGACGTGCCGGTGCTGATCACCGGCCCGAACGGGGCGGGGAAGGAGAAGATCGCGGAGATCATCCACGCCGCCTCGCGCCGCCGTCCGAAGGCGCTGGTGAAAGTGAACGCCGGCGCGATTCCGGACGACCTCATCGAGAGTGAGCTGTTCGGCGCGGAACCGGGCGCCTTCACCGGCTCGAACCGCCTGCGCATCGGCCGCTTCGAAGCGGCGCACGGCGGGACGCTCTTTCTCGACGAGATCGGCAACCTCTCGCCGGCTGGGCAGATGAAGCTGTTGCGCGTCCTGCAGAGCGGCGAGTTCGAGCGGCTCGGCTCGAGCGAAACGAAACGGGTCGACGTGCGCGTCGTGGCGGCGACGAATGCCGACCTGCGGCAAGCCATCGCTCGCGGAACTTTCCGGCAGGATCTTTACTTTCGATTGAACGTGATCGAGCTCGCGGTACCGCCGCTGCGCGAAAGGCGCGAGGACATCCTGCCGCTGGCGGAGGCGTTCCTGGCGCGCGACTCGCGCATGCTCGACGAGCGGGCGAAGCAGGCCCTCCTCGCGCACGACTGGCCGGGCAACGTTCGCGAGCTGCAGAACCGGATCATGCGCGCGCTTGCCCTTGCGGGCAATGGAGGCACCATTGCCGGCGAGGAGCCGATTACGGCCGCCGACCTCGGATTCGGCGATGATGCCCGCGTGGACCGCGAAGAGGTGCCGCTGGAGAAGGCGCAGATCGAGATCGCGCTGCTCAACGCGAACGGGAGCGTCTCGCGCGCCGCCGAGGCGCTGCATCTGAGCCGGCAGGCGCTCTACCGGCGGATGGAGAAGCTCGGGATCGTGCTCGAGCGCCGTCCGAAGTGAACCTCGCCCTGGCGCTGCTGATCGGCATCACGATCGGCTTCATCCTCGGACGCCGCCGCGAACGGCGCATCCGCCGGTCACTGATCTCGCTCGAGGACGGTCTGCGCGCCTTTCGCGATGCCGACTTCGGGATGCGCCTGGCCTCGCCGGAGCGCGATCCGGCCGGCACCGTGAAACGGCTCTACAACGACGTAGCGAACACCCTCCGCACGCAGCGCAACGACATCTACCAGAAGGAGCTGCTGCTCGACACGATCCTGCAGCGGACGCCGGTCGCGGTCGTGCTGGTCAACGCCGCGGACCGGATCGTCTTCTCGAATGCCGCGGCCCGCGAGCTGTTCGCGCGCGGCGCCCGCGTTGACGGACACGAATTCCGCGAGATCCTCGACCGCGTGGTCGTGCCGCTGCGCGACGCGGTGTTGGCCGGCGGCGACGGCATCGTCACGGTGCCGACCGCCGAGCACGAGGAGACGTTCCATCTTTCGAGCCGCGCCGTGTATCTCAACACGCAGCAGCATCGGCTGGTGCTGGTGGAGCGCCTCACGCCCGAGCTGCGGCGCCAGGAAGTCGCGGTCTGGAAGAAGGCCATCCGGATGATCAACCACGAGTTGAACAACACCATCGCGCCGATCAGCTCCCTCTTCCACTCCGCCCGCCGCGCGCAGGAGCGTCCCGAGCACCGCCACAAGCTCGCCGAGATCTACGAGACCATCGAGGAGCGCCTCGGCTACCTGCGCGCTTTCCTGGAGTCGTACGCGCAGTTCGCCCGCCTCCCCGAGCCGCGCAAAGAGCCGACCGTCTGGGCCGACCTGCTGGCCGACGTGCACGCGCTCTACGACTTCCGGATGGACGGCCGCATCGACGACGAGGTGCGCCTCGATCGTGCCCAGATGCAGCAGGTGCTGATCAACCTCGTCAAGAACGCGCACGAATCGGGCAGCGACCCCGACGCGATCGTCGTCAAAGTGCAGCGCGTCCCCGACGGCAGCATCCTGCGCGTCTCCGACCGCGGCCGCGGCATGAGCGAAGAAGTCATGCGCCAGGCCCTGCTGCCGTTCTACACGACCAAGCCGGAAGGGACCGGCCTCGGCCTCGCCCTCTGCAACGAGATCGTCGAAGCGCACGGCGGCCGGCTGCGGCTGGAAGCGGCGCCGGAGGGGGGGACGACGGTGACGTTGTGGTTGCCGGCGTGAAGCCGGATTGAGGATTGAGGATTGAGGATTGAGGAAGACGCTTGCGCGTCGGTTGCCACTCCTCAATCCTTCAATCCTCAACCCTCAATCCGCCGCATAATGCGGCGCCCATGCGACGACTCTGCGTCTTCTGCGGCTCCAACCGCGGCTCCGATCCCGCTTACGAGAACGCGGCCCGCGCGGTCGGCAAACTGCTGGCGCGCGAGGGGATCTCGCTCGTCTTCGGCGGCGGGAGCGTCGGGCTGATGGGGATCGTGGCCGACACGGTGCTGGCGGCCGGCGGGGAGGCGATCGGGGTCATCCCGCACGGGCTCTCCGCGCGCGAGGTGGGGCACAAAGGGCTGACCGAGATGCACGTCGTCGACACGATGCACGAGCGCAAGGCGATGATGGCCGACCTCTCCGATGGTTTCATCGCGCTGCCGGGCGGTCTCGGTACGTTCGAAGAGATCTTCGAGGTCTGGACGTGGTCGCAGCTCGGCATGCACGCCAAGCCGATCGGCTTCCTGGACGTGAACGGCTTCTACGCGCCGCTGATGGACTTTCTCGATCGGGCCGTCGTGGCCGGATTCATCCGCCCGCGCTTCCGGAGGATCGCCATGCTCGACGACGATCCGGAGCATCTGCTGGCGCGGTTCCGCGACTGGACACCGCCGGAGGTGGAAAAGTGGGTGACGCGGGGGGAGAGGTGAAGCGGAATTGAGAATTGAGGATTGAGGATTGAGGAAGACGCTCACGCGTCGGTCACCACTCCTCAATCCTTCAATCCTCAATCCTCAATCCGTACTGACGCGAACGCGTCAGTACGTGACCTTGTGGTAGTACTTGAACGGCTTCCGCTCGCCGTCCTGAATGATGGGGTGGAACTTGGCGGCGCGCAGGGCCTGCTGGTTCTGCGAGGCGAGCATCGGTGAGCCGGTGGTGTTGGAGAGGAGGCGCATGTTCGTGACCTCGCCGTCCGTGTTCACGTCCGCTTCGATGTAGATCTCGCCTGTCGCGCCGGGCGCGGTAACGGGGAGGGGCATCACGCGGAACTTCGGCTGCGGATTGTCCTCTTCGCTCTGCTGCTCCTGCGCGGTGCCGAGGGAGGAGGCGCGGACCCAGGCGCTGCTGCTGCCCTGGCGGACCTCCGCCCACTCACCGTTCTTCGCCAGCACTGAAAGCGCCTCGCCGTTCTGGTAGGTGGAGACGACCTCCGACGCGTCGTCGGCTTTCGCGTGCACCTTCGCACCGTCGGGCGAGATGACGTAGAGGACCTCCACCGGCTCGCGCGTTTCGATCGTGCCGGTGGCGACGGTCGCCGGCTCCTGCGAACAGGCGACCGTGAGGAGGAGCACTGCGCCGAGCTTTTTCATCTGCCGGTCAGTGTATCAACCAAACACATCACGCCGCGTGAAGCGGGTGAACGCGATCACGAGCGCGCCGAACGCCCATCCGCCCAGCAGCAGGATGCAGAAGGTCATGGTCATCCCCTCGTACGGGGGCGCCTGCCCGGTGTAGTAATCGGCCAGCGGCAACGCGCTGGAGAAGAGATACTTCGCGGCCGTCCAGTCGGGATTGATCTGCGTGATGATGCTGCCGCCGATGAGCGAGGCGATCATCGTCCCGATCGAGCCGGCGCTCGACTTGAAGAGCACCGACAGCATCAAGGCAATCGAGGCGACGCAGAGAAGGCTGTACCACTGCAGCCCGTACGCGAGGATGGCGTCGCGCCAGAGCGGCAACTGCCGCACGGTGTCGAGCTTCATGGCGTCGCCGGCCAATTGGAATCCGTTGAATGTCGGCGCGTCCCAGCCGATGGGGGGGATCACCGGCGCGGTCACGCAGTATGCGATCACGGCGCCGGTCAGCAGTGTGATGGTGGTGAACATCCAGAGCGTGAGCAGCTTCGCGGTGAGGATCTTCCATCGTCGGACCGGCCGCGTCAGCAAGAGCTTGTCGGTGCCCTCCGCGTTCTCCGCCGAGACGATGTCCGCGCCGAGGATGGCCACCAGCAGCGGCAGCAGCCAGCCGGCCGCGTTCGCGAACGTCCGCACCACCAGTGGCGCGGTCGGTGCTTCCGGGTTGATGCCGCGGTCGAGATAGAACTGCAGGCGGCGGATCTCCGCGCGGACCGAGCGCGCCCAGCTCGGATTCATCTGCCCGCGCCGCAGCCGGTTCTCCGCGCGCGCGATCCGCTCCTGCAACTCCGCGCGCCAGTTCTGGTTCTGCTGCCGGCTCAGCCGCTCGTGCTGCGCGTACGAAACGATCGAGAGGATCACGAGCATGATCCCGACCACGATCAGGAAACGGCGGCGGCGGAGGAGCTTGAGGGATTCGTTTTCGATCAGTTGTACGAACATGGTGTTGGTCCCGCTACTACGAGCGATGAGAGATGAGAGATGAGAGATGAGCGATGAACGGGGCACACGCGGACGTTCATCGCTCATCTCTCATCGTTCATCGCTCGCCTCAATCCACGCTTTCCCCACCGGTGGTCTCGAGGAACATCTCTTCGAGCGTATGGACCCGCTGGCGGGCGTGAAAGACTTCGATCCCGCCCGACACGAGCGCGCGAATGAGCGGCGGGGCGTCGCTCTCGTCGATCGGTGAAAGCAGGCTGCCGCCTGGCGGGGGGAGATGACTGTCATTGAAGGGTGTGGCCTCGATGCCGTTGGCGCGGAAGATCTGCTCCGCCGCCTCGAGGTCGCCGACGCGGAACTCCATGACGCGATTGCTGGAGATCAGCTCGCGCACCGTCCCGCTCCGCAGGATCCGGCCGCGATGAATGATGGCCACGCGATCGCACGTCAGCTCCACTTCCGCGAGCAGATGCGACGAGACGAAGATCGACAGACCGTGCTCGGTGGCCAGCCGGCGAATGAGGCCGCGCATCTCGCGGATGCCGGCCGGGTCGAGACCGTTGGTCGGCTCGTCGAGGATCAGCACCCGCGGCTCGCCGAGCATCGCCTGCGCGATCCCGAGCCGCTGGCGCATGCCGAGCGAGTAGGTGCCGACGCGCTGTTCGAGCCGATGGTCGAGGCCGACCAGTTGCGCGACGCGCTCGATGTCCTCGCGGCCGACGCGCAGCATGCGCGCGAAGTGCTCGAGGTTCTCGCGGCCCGACATGAAGCGGTAGAGATCGGGATTCTCGACGATGCAGCCGATGCAGCGCATGGCCTTCTCGAAGTCTCGCCGCAGGTCGTGACCGCAGATCTCGATCGTTCCGGCGGTCGGCTTGATCAGCCCGACCAGCATGCGGATGGTGGTGGTCTTGCCGGCGCCGTTCGGGCCGAGGAAGCCGAAGACTTCGCCGGGGGTCAGCTCGAACGAGACGGAGTCGACGATCGTCCGGTCGCCGATGACTTTGGTGAGGTTGCGTGCAACGAGAGAAGACGGCATGAAGGGGATGCAGTTTAAACTCTGCCGCCCATGCGTCGCTTCTTCTTCTGGTACCTGCCGCTCGCGGCGGCACTCGCCGCCGGGTCGGTCTTCGCGTACGGGTTCGTCTCGTTCGTGCGTGGCGACACCGGCTCGCCGGTCGATTTCCTCCCCAGCACCCAGACAGCCGAAGCGCCGCGCGCCGTCCTCGCCCCGATCATCCTCGGCGACTCGCTCGCCCGCGGCGCCGGCGACGCCGAAGGCCTCGGCATCTCCGGCCGTCTCGACCAGGAACTGCGGCGCCGCAACATCCGCGCGCAGCGCACGGTCAACCTCGCCGTCAACGGCGCGCGGACACCGGACCTGCTGCGCGTGCTCGACCGCGCCAACGTGAAAGCGCTGATCGCGCAATCGAACGTGGTCATCCTCTCGATCGGCGGCAACGACCTCTGGGGCGGCAACGACTGGCGCAACGCCGCGCCGCCCAATCCCGACGCGGTCATGGACGACGTGATGAAGCGCATCGAGTCGGCCATCAGCACCGTGCGCACCGCGAACCCGAAGGCGAGGATCTTCTTCGTCGGCTTGTACAACCCGTTCCTGAAGACGCCCATGGGAACGACCCTCACGCCGCTGGTCTACAAGTGGAACGCCCGCCTGACGGAACGCTTCGCGAACGACCCGAACTTTACGGTCATTCAGACCGCCGACCTCTTCACCCACCGCAACCGCCTGGCGATCGACGGGTTCCACCCGAGCGGGGAGGGGTACGGGTTGATCGCGCGCAGGATTGCGGACGGGCTGTAGTGGGGTAAGTTGAAGCTGTGCGTGCTACATACCTCGATAGCAACGTCATCAGCTATTTGACAGCGCGTCCGAGCCGTGACGTGATCAGCCTCGCGCATCAGCAAATCACGCGAGAGTGGTGGGATCGTCATCGCCGCGGTTTCGACCTGCACATTTCCGAGCTTGTTCTGTATGAAATTCGCAGGGGAGATCCTGCGGCGGCCCAGGCGCGCGCGGTTCGCCGCGAACTGACGGAGCGGTTCGGCACCGACATCGATGCGCTCTGCGATTTCCTGCAGGAGCAGGAGCGCGAGCATCCGGAGCGGCTGGTCAATCGACCACCGCGCCGCCCGGTGCCCATCGCTACTCGCGATTAGCGCACTGACCGCCGCCGTTTGCCCGCAACCAACTCCGTCCGCCACACCCCCCGCCCGTGCGTGAAGGCGTAGACGGCGGGGCCGTTCACCCCTTTCGCGATCACCAGCGCCTCGGTGACGACGTTGGTGAAGCCGCTGTTCTCCACCGCCCACGTCTTGCCACGGTCGAGAGAGACGAAGACGCCGAGGTCGGTGCCGAGGTAGAGGCGGTCAGGGCGGGTGGGATCGGGGACGATGGAGTGGGTGGGGATGTCGGGGAGGAAGGCGTCGCCTTCGCCGTCGCGCGCGGTCCAGGTGGCGCCGGCGTCGGTCGACATCCAGACGTGCGGGCCGCCGAAGCCGGCGTAGGTGGCGTAAACGATGTCGGCGTTGAAGGGGTCGTAGGCGATGGAAGTGACGAAGCCTTCGCGCGGCGTGACGGACGTCCAGACGCTGCTGCTCGTCGCGGACAATGCGGCGTCACTGCGGACGATGACGCCGCTGTTGGTGCCGGCGATGACGCGGTTGGCTTTGCCGGGCGCGACGGCGATCGCCGAGACCTGGCTGGCCATGGTCGCGCTGGCGATGGTCCATTTCAGGCCACCGTTGTCGCTGCGCCACATCTTCTCGCCGCCGATCCAGAGGCGGTTCGCGTCGTTCGGGTCGAGGAGGAAGGGCGTGACGAAGAGGAAGTTGTCCTTCAGCTGCGAGGAGAGCGAGACCCACATCTTGCCGCCGTCGGCGCTCTTGCGGAGCGCGCCGAACTGCGATTCGGCGTAGATCACGTTCTCGTCCCGCGGGTCGATGGCCACGTAGGCGCCGTCGCCGCCGAGGATCCGGGTCCAGGCGTCGGAGTCTTCGATCGAGCCGCGGATGGTGCCGTTGTCCTGCGTGCCGCCGACGAAGCGGCGGCCATCGGGGTAGACGGCGCCGTGGTAGAACTGGGTCACGCCGTAGTTGCGATTGAGGCGGGTGAAGGCGACCGAGGAGAGCGCCGGGTCGCAGGTGGCGTTCGGCTGCTTCGCGACCGCGGCGCGGGCGTTGTCGCTGCGATAGAGACCGCCGTCGTTGCCGAAGTAGACCGTCTGGTTCCCGACGCCGTCGTAATTCGGATGGAACACGATGGCGTGCTGGTCGGCGTGGTTGAACGCGGAGCGATTCTCCGGCGCCCACCAGTACGAGGCTACGCCCCAGGTGGCGCCGCCGTCATCGGAGCGGAAGAGATCGACGCCGGCCGCCCAGACGCGGTTCGGATCTTTCGGATCGACCGCCAGGACGTTGCAGTACCACCCCATGGTGACGAAGCTCTTCTGCGCCGTCTCCTGGCACTTGTCGACGTTCGCGCCGTACGGATTGGTGAGCAGCAGGGTGCTGAGGTAGTGCGACGACTTGTTGGTGACGCGCGTGGTCCACGAGCCGGCGTCGCCGCTGGCGTCGGAGCGATAGACCGCGAGCAGCCCCTGATGCCAGGCGCCGGTCTCGTTGCTGGCTGCCATCGCGTAGACCACCGACGGATTCGACGGCGCGATGGCGAGCGAGGTCCGCCCCATCTTCGGCTCGGACAGCACCGGCTCCCACGCGTCGTCGTTCTGGGCGTTGGTGTTGCGATAGACCGTGGCTTGCTCGAACGTGCCGCACGAGGCGAAGAGGTAATCGCCGGTCGTGTCGCCGCGCCAGGCCAGCTCGAGGCAGCCACCTTTGACGCTGGTCTCGACGATGCGCTTCCAGGTGGCGCCGGAGTCGCTCGAGCGCCAGACGCCGGTCCGCGTCGCGGCGTAGATGCGGGACGGCTCGTGTGTCGAGATCACGAGGTCGTTGACCCAGTGGAAATTTTCGTTCACGGTGGAGGGGAGGCGCTGCCACGAGTGCCCGCCGTCGCGCGTCAGGAAGATACCGGCGCCGCGGAGCGGCAAGGCGGTGCCGCGCTGCTCTTCGCGGAAGAAGCCTTCGCCCGTCCCGGCATAGAGCACGTTCGGGTCGTTCGGATGGAGGGCCAGCGAGTTGACGGCGATGTTCGACAGCGCGTCGCCCACCGGCGTCCACGTTTCGCCAGCGTTGTTCGAGCGCCAGACGCCACCCGACACGCCGCCGGCGTACATCAGCCGGGGGTTCTTCGCGTCGATCACCAGCGCGCGCGTCCGTCCGCCGATGTTGCCCGGCCCGAGGAACTGCCACTTGCCGAACGGTTTCTCCGCCTCGGCGTTGATGCGCATGCGGTCGCGCTCGATCAGAGAGTCCGAGGCGGTCGAGTACTGCGGCATCCGCCGCATTGTGATCCGCGCCCGTTCGTACTCCCCCTGCGGGTCGGCCGACCCCTGGCGTTTCATCGCCGCATAGGTCGCGGCGTGGTCGGGACCGTCTTCGCGGAGCGGCTCCGGCGCGTGCACGCAACCGGCGAGGGTGAGGGCGAGCGCGAGGGGAGTGAGGGAACGGATCATCCGAGGTATGTTAGTGGGCACCGGAGGAGAGATCGGATGCAACTCGGTAAAGATTCCTGCGCGTGCGGGCACGCCATCGACCATCACGACGGCGGACGCGGCGGTCCGTGCGGCTACTGCGCCTGCGCCGCGGGCGAACCGCCGACCGCATTTCAGGTGGGGATGATCCACTCTCTGCACGAGATCACGCTCACGCTGGTGCGGTTGGTCAAGGAGTTACAGGCGCACCGGGGAGCGGGACCGCAGGCGTGAGTCGACAGAGAACGACGGGAGGCCTCCGGCGGCCGGGCCATCGGCCCGGACCCCTTGGTTGGCCTAGCCTCCGCGACACAGCCTCGTATTTCGCGACAGAGTGTCGCGGAGGCCAGGCCAACCAACGGGGTCCGGGGCCGAT
>DASWOB010000079.1:0-5113 GCA_036398925.1 Thermoanaerobaculia bacterium | reverse complement strand
CCATGGCAAGAAACGCCGATCGACGATGGGTGCGTGCGACGACACGGCCGCTTTCCCGCAGATCGCCGTCCGACCGGGCGATCTCTCGTTCGAGCTGCCGGAAGGGACCTCCAGAGCTTGGGTCACACCTTCGATCTTTCCCGAGCCATCCAATATTGACAACCAGACGAGAAGGGAATCGGCGGCAGTTGGGATGAGAGCACGGTAGAACTTCGACTTAAAACTCCTCGGATTGGAAGATGTCGCTACAGTGTGTAGAGCTTGATCCTGGGAAGAGAAGAACGAAGGTGTGTATACGCATCTAGCAGGCGTGGACCCGTCGCCGATCCGGGCGCACCATCGGCGGTGAGAGGAGTTTGCGATGAGAACCTATGCTGCGGTGGACCTTCACTCCAACAACGGTTTCCTTGCCATCATCGACGAGACGGACCGGGTGCTGAGACAGCGGAAGCTACCGAACAAGCTCGAGCTGTTCGTCAGCGAGCTCGAGCCCTACCGTACGACGCTGCAGGGCGTGGCGGTCGAGTCGACCTTCAACTGGTATTGGCTCGTCGACGGGCTGCAAGGGAAAGACTTTCCTGTTGTTCTGGTCAACACCTCCGCGATCCAGCAGTACTCCGGACTCAAGCACTCCGACGACCAGTACGACGCACGATGGCTCGCGCACATGATGCGGCTGGGCATCCTGCCAAAGGGCTACATCTATCCACGGGAGCAGCGCGCGGTGCGCGATCTGCTACGCAAACGCACGACGCTGGTGCGACAGCGCACCGCGAACATCCTGAGCGTGCAGAACCTCGAGCAAAGGAACCGGGGAACGAAAATCTCATCGAATGAGGTCAAACGTCTGACCTCGGCGAGCATCGACACGTTGTACGACAACGAGGATCTGGCTCTCGCGCTGACGACGACCATCAAGGTCATCGAGGCGCTCACCGAACAGACGCTCATCCTTGAACGCGCCGTGCTGAAGAAGGCGCGACTGCGCGAAGAGTTCGAGCCGCTGCTCAGCGTCTGGGGGATCGGCAAGATCCTGGCGTTGACGATCATGTACGAGGCCGGTGACATGAACCGCTTCGCCTCGGCCGGCAACTTCGCGTCGTACTGCCGGTGCGTGGACGCACAGCGGTTCTCGAACGGCAAGAAGAAGGCCGACAACAACGCAAAGAACGGCAACCCGTTTCTGGCCTGGGCATTCATCGAGGCGGCTCACTTCGCCGTCCGTTTCTACCCCGAAGCCAAGCGGTACCACGACCGGAAGGCAGCGAAGGTGAACGCGATCGTGGCCATCAAGAGCGTCGCGCACAAGCTCGCACGTGCCGTCTTTCACGTCCTGCGCGACCAGCAGCCGTTCGATCCGAAGAAGGTGTTTGTTTGAGCTTGGTCGGTGCGGTCAGCCACGATCGGGGTTGGTTCACAACCAACAGGTGTGATTGGAGGCCGCACCGGCCAGGATGAGGTGGAGTTATGATTCCGCAACGAGCGCGCGAGCCACAAGGGGTTGGACACCGGCCACCGGCCGGTGAGCCACAAGTTCTGTGCACCTTCCAATTGGACACGCGCTCGTTCTACCGATTCGTTTCTGGGACGCCGTGTGCGTCAGGGGCCACGCCGATCCACGCGATCGGCCGGAGCCTTGATCCTGATGGGTGACTGGTGCGGAGTCATCTCCGACACCTCCACACCGAGACGCCGGGACTGCGAGATCATCACGCCACCGACCGAGAGCCCCATCGATGGCAGCGGCTAAACGCCGCATGGGATTCGCCCGCCCACATTGACAATGCCTGCTAATGGGTGACCCCGATCCGCTCCGATCCGATCAGACTCCGTTCTGCCTACTGCGCGAACCGCGTCCGGTTGTTCGCGATCTGCCGCAGCTCCTCCGGCGTCAGCGGGACCTTCGTGCGGAAGATCTCCCACGCCCGGCCGATGCTGCCGCCGGCCGCGGTGAGATCGGATCCGTAGAGCACTCGCTTTGGGCCGACCTCCCGGATGCGTTGCGCCACGAGCGCCGCGTCGGCGGGGGTGATCTCGTCGGTGACGTTTGACGAGACGTCGAAGTAGAGGTTGTTCATCCGCGGGTCCTGGCGCTCCGCCGCGGCCGCGAACACCGCCATCACCTCGTCATGCTGAGGCGAGTAGCCGGGGCCGGAGGCGCCGAGGTGGGCGACGACGATCTCGATGTCCGGCGCCGTCGTCACGATCTTGTCGAGGAAGAGCTGCGCGTCCTCGGCGCCGTAGTTCGTGCCGCCGCGTGCGCGCATGTGCACCAGGACCGGCGCGCGCCGCCGCTGCGCGAGCGCGAACAGCTCCTGCATGCGCGCGAGATGGGCAGGATCGCGCAGGGTAATGCCGGCATTGCCGAGGTGGACCTTGATGCCGGTCATGCCCGGGAGTCCGAGGCAGCGCTCGAGCTCCTCCAGCGCCACGGGGCGCAGCGGGTTGGCGCTGCAGAAGCCGATCAAACGCGGGGCGTTCCTGGTCACCTCGGCCGAGGTCCAGTCGTTCTGTTCGCGCGTCAGCCGGTCGGGGTCGGGCAACGCCTTGCGCTCGTCGGCGAAGCTGTAGCCGACCGAGAGCACGACCGCACGCTCGATCCCCGCCGCATCCAGCTCCCGGATCAGCGCCATGCCGTCCCGTTCAGGCATTTTCACGATCGGCGCGAAGGCGGGATGGACCAGATGCTGGTGATAGTCGACGAGCGGCGCCGCGCGCGGTGTGACCGGAGCGGAAGCGGGAGTCGCTGCGCACGCGGCGAGCAGCGGCACGGCTGCAAGGGCAAGGGAAAGCTTCATGCGGATCTGCCGTAGCGCAGTCAGTGCCAGCTCTGGAGACCTTGCACGCAACGAGGCTTCAACGTGAGGCCGTGACGATGCGCTGCCACGATTCCTGGGCATCGGCGGGCAGGGCGCCGATGAGGAAATCGTAATCGATCGTCAGCCGAGGATGCCCGCGCATTGCGACAGCCAGGCCGCCGATGACCGCGTACCGTGCGTCGATCGACTCCAGCGCGGCGACGACGAGCTCAAGGAGCATCGCGGCCGTCCATGCAACGCGACGGTTTTCGTCCGGCCCGGCGGGAGCGCGGCGCAATTCTGGGAGTGGGCCGCCGCGCGTCCCTGAAAACGCCGCGAGGGGTTCACCGGTCTGGCACGTCTCCAATCGCGCGCCGGCATAAGATCGCCTCACACAACATCAATGAGGTGAGCAAATGAGCCGACGTCGTGCGGGGATGGCCATTCTGGGTCTGGTGCTGCCGATTCTTCTCTTCCCGGCCGATGCGGCCGCACAGATTCCGGGGTTGATCGGACCGGAAGCGAGTCCGGAGGCCACGGTGTCCCAGGTCGTCGGGCTGACTCAGCTCAGCGTCTCGTATCACCGTCCGGCAGCGAACGGCCGCGCGGTGTGGGGCGCGCTCGTGCCGTATGGACAGGTCTGGCGGGCCGGCGCGAACGAGAACACCACGGTCACCTTCTCCACGCCGGTCCACGTCAACGGCACCACCCTCGCCGCCGGAACCTACGGTCTGCACATGATTCCCACCGCAGGCGACTGGACGGCGATCTTCAGCCGGGAAACGGGCGCCTGGGGCAGCTTCAGCTACGACCCGAAGGAAGACGCCGCGCGCGTCACCGTCAAGCCGGAGCCTGCGCCGCAGCAGGAACGCCTCAGCTACTCGTTCGACGAGCCGACCGCCGACTCGGTGATCCTGGCCATGCGCTGGGAGAAGCTCCGAGTCCCGCTCGCGATCAGGATCGACCTCGGACGCACGGTCCTGGAGAACTACAAGGCGCAACTGCGCGGGCTGCCGCGGTTCGGCTGGCAGGGGTGGAGCCAGGCCGCGAACTGGGCGGCGCAGAACGACCTCGACCTCGACGACGCACTGGCCTGGGCCGACCGCTCGATCAACATGAACCGCAACTTCACCAACCTCCGCACCAAGGCCCTGGTCCTGACGAAGAAGGGCGACGCCGCGGCAGGCGACGCGCTCACGAAGGAAGCGCTGTCCATCGCCACCGAGCCGGAGGTCAACGCCTACGGCTATCAGCTCCTCGGGCAGAGGAAGGTGGACGAGGCCATCGCCATGTTCGAGAAGAACGTCAAGGATCACCCCCAGTCGTGGAACGCGCACGACAGTCTGGCGGAAGCGTATGGGGTGAAGGGCGACCGCAGGAAAGCGCTCGAGTACTACACGAAGGCGATGAACCTGACCACCGTCGACCTGCAGAAGACGCGCATCGCCGGTGTCATCGAACAGCTGAAGAAGCAGTGAGCAGAACGCCTTGACCCGGCCCACGGAGCAGGTCGGCTTTCGGTGGAGCGGCGTGGCTTCAGCCCGCCGGGCGCTTGCGACGAACGTGCCGCTCGACTGCACGACTCTGGCGAGATCCTCGGCGGCCTGAAGGCACGCCGCTCCACCCACGCCCGCTACACTGAGCGTATGATCGCGTCCCTGCTCGCCATGACTCTGCTCGCCCAGCCTTACGACGTCCTGATCCTCAACGGGCGGATCGTCGATGGGAGCGGCAATGCCTGGTACCGCGGTGACGTCGCCATCAGCGGCGACACCATCGTAGGCATCGGGCCGCGGATCGAGGGGGAGGCGAAGCGGACCATCGACGCGAACGGCAGCGTCGTCGCGCCGGGCTTCATCGACCTGCACACGCACGCGCGGCGGGGCATCTTCGACGTCCCGACCGCCGACAACTACATCCTCCAGGGCGTGACCACGATCTTCGAAGGGCCGGACGGCAGCTCGCCGCTGCCGATCGGCGACTTCCTGGCGCGCGTGGAGAAGAAAGGCGTCGCGCCGAACTTCGCCACGTTCGTCGGCCACGGCAGCGTGCGCGAGGAAGTGATGGGCAGCGTCGACCGTGCCGCCACGCCGGCGGAGCTCGAGCAGATGCGGACTCTCGTCCGCGACGCGATGAAGGACGGCGCGTTCGGGATGAGCACGGGTCTTTTCTACGTGCCCGGCAACTTCGCGCCGACCGAGGAAGTGGTCGCGTTGGCGAAAGTGGTGGGAGAGCTCGGCGGCCATCACACCTCGCACATGCGCGACGAGGCGGCCAAGGTGATGGACAGCGTGCGGGAGACGATCCGCATCGGC
>DASWOB010000078.1:0-10084 GCA_036398925.1 Thermoanaerobaculia bacterium | reverse complement strand
CTCGCGTCTTCGTCACGAAGAAAGGGTCGTAATCGTCGTACGACCGATCAAAGCGCTTGACCACGCCGTGCGGCGACCAGCGCTCATGAAATCTTCTCCTCTTCCTGTTCGTGTGGTGGGCTGCGGAACATCTTCGCCGCTGATTTTAAACGGCTTATCGCCGTTCAGCAATGTGACAAAGCAGAACTAATCCGCTTGGCTTGCTGCGCATCAACAACCAGCCCGGTTCATACACGAACCGTGGCGAGACTGCATCATCGGCAACTGCGGCCAGACACAGCCAGGCGACTTGTATATCTACCACTGGTGTGAAGAAGATTGCGGCAACTGGCGAATGCGGTTCTCAGTCGACGTTGAAATTACGGTTAAATACAGTGATGATGACAACTTGCGTCACGAGATGAAGCACGTGATCGCCTACGAGCTGGACGTGCTGAATGTCCTGAACGACCTTGTCTATTGGGAGCAACAACGCTACAGAAGCCGCGACGGGTGCTACGCAACGGGAGATATAGTTGTTCGACGCACCTACGCGGCATTACGGAACTTCAATTTCAATACTCGTCAGCGGCCAATCGATCGGTACATTTTTCATTAAGAGCTTAGATGCGTTTACGGATCATGCTAGCCGTCGCGGCCGCCGCCTCGCTCACGTTTGCGGCCACTGAGTACCACCGTTCATGTGAACGCAGGCTGTATCCGTATACGGGCGACCAGAAGATGTCGTCTGTTCGGGAAGTGGTCCGATTATTTGACGAACCAGAGAGCCGTAATGTCATTCCAGCAAGACGAGCGCTCGATATTTGTGGGAGTAGTGCCAGGCGTCAAATTACACAGAGTCGTCTAACAGTCGTAATGCAGCTCCGCTGGCAACGCCGCTGTTGGTTTCGTGTGCGGGAAGAGATGTTCGTCATCACAGCGGTCGGAAGCGATCAGATTGTGGCGTCCTGCTCTTATTACAATTTTCATTGAGTGTCACGCGGTATGTCGGTCTCTCCGCCGCGTACGTGGCGACCAGGGCGCGTGTACTGCGACATGCGATTGCAGTACCGGCACGTCCGTCTGGACGGCGCAAGCCTCTGTCAGCTTTGGACCCCGTCCGGCTCTAGTTCTCAGCGTGCCGCTACAACACCTCATTGGTTATTCTTGGAAAAAAGGGGTGAGCGCGGGCTGGGCCGAAGGGGTCAGAGCTTCGTTCTTTCGTTACATCCGAGGCGCGGTCCCGCGGGTTCTCGCGGGGCGCCGGCCCGGAGGCGAAGCAGATCACGCTCTGAAGCGGCGCGAGAGCTACTCGTACACGACCGACGTGCAGCTGTAGCGCGTCACGCACTCCGACGGTGCGTTCCTCGAGTACAGCTACGATGCCGCGGACGGGGCAGCCGGCGTGAGAGACGAGAACCACCTCGCGCCGAACACCACCTACGCCTGCGACCCGGCCGGGAGACTGGCGAAGGTGACGCAGACGCTGAGCACCGCGCCTCGGTCGGCCGGGTATCGACGATGACCGATCCGGCAGGAATCGCGTCTTACAGTTCCGAGCGTCGCGGCCTGCTGCGCGCCGAGACGCGTACCTTCCCGAACACCTCCTCGACCTACACGACCACCTACCGCTACGACAGCGACGTCAACCGGTCGGCGGTCGGCTACCCTTCCGGATTGCGCACAGTCATTACACTCATGACTACGCCGGCCGGCCGCTCACCGCGAGCGGCATCATCACCGCCGCCGAGTACCGGCCGTTCGGGCCGCTGCCGCGGCTCAGTTTTGCCAACGGAACGACGCAGACGATGACGTACGACGCCCGCTGCCGCATCGAGTCGAACGCGCTGGTCATCGATTCCACAAACCGCCATCGCGTCGTACCTCTACGGACATGACCCTGGCGGCAACATCACCCGCATCGACGACGTGCTCACCCCCACCTACAACCGCGCCTTCACCTATGATGACGTGAACCGGCTGGTGACGGCTGACGCCGGCTCGGCCTTGTGGAAACAGGCAAACCTGAACGCTTGGGGAACTCCGCTCGTGAGCGCTTATGCGAGTGCGCAGGAGGAATATCACCGTGATGCACCCTAGGCGGCAGGCCCGCCAGAAGATGCGACATAGCTACTACATGTTGTTCTTGACGATTCTTGTAAGTGTCGTGTCGTGTGACTTTGCCGCAGCGCGCCGCCCGCCTTCGGAACGCGCAAAAGTGGAGGAGCGCGAGTTGCAACGATTGACGTCGGAGCTCACCGGCGCTTCTGTCGGCGACGTTCTAGCGAAACTTGGACAACCGACCGACGTGACGGCGCAGAACGTCTCGGGAACCGATCGAGAGCTGATCACGTTCTGGTACCAAAGACACGCCGACGATGGACGCGAAGAGATCATTTTGCGAGTTGTTTTTGATGGACGAACGCGTGTAAGCGGCGCGAGTGCGAACTTAACGCTTCGTTGATTCACGCGCTCTCTCCTCGGATCTTACTCGCGGTGCGGTGGAGCCTTCTTTGGAGGAGTGGTCGTGATTCGTCAGGCGAAAGTAGAGGCAGGCTGTTGAGGACCTCGTGGTTCGTTGTCAATCGGGACGGCGGAGTGCAAAATATCCCTATCTGCTGTGATCTCAACGACTGCCCGGAACTCTGCGTTACACCGCGGTCTACACCGCACGTCGACACCTCACTCCTGACGATGGATGCCACTCCGAGCGTGTCTGGCGCGCCGAATACGACAGGAATACGATGCGCTCGTACCAGAGCGGCGCAAAACGTGTATCGCTGGTGTGTGAGCGGGTGGGGCGGTATACGCAGTTCGGCGCGCCGCCAGCACTTCTCGCGAATTGCTGAAGAAGAGATGCCCTCGACGCGATGATAGGACGTCGGAATGACAGGATGGACGCGTGACGTGGACCTACTCGCCAGCAGGGCCGGCGCGTTCGCGTCGGCCGGTATCGAAGATGACCGATCCGGCAGGGAGTACGTCCTACAGCTACGAGCCTCGCGGCCTGCTGCGCGCGGAGACGCGTACCTTCCCGGACCTCCTCGATGTACACAACCACCTACCGCGCAGGGGTATTTGCGATGAAGACCATTCTCTATCTCCTGACTCTGCTGTTCTTCGGATCGTGTGCGCAATCCGTGTCGGTCTACGTGAGCGGCCCGGAACAGCTGGAGGGGGCCATCGTCCTGGTTGATGGCCAGCCGGTCGGCACGATGCAGCGAATTCAACGAACAGGGGGTGATGGCGGCAATGTGTCAGGCACAGTCGCCGTCGTCGTCGTCCCCCTCGGCAAGCACGAGCTCCGGTTGGAGAAAAGTGGGCTTCTTCCGATTGTGCGACGGCGTAGCTACACGAGTTCTGGCGAAGATTATGTCAACATTGCTGATGATGACCTGCGGAGCATCTAAAGGCTAGGTCAGCGAGGCGTCATCGGCGACAGAGCTTCGATCTTGCTCGTGGTGCGGTGGAGCCTTCGTTGGAGGAAATCGAAGGAAAGTTTATGGGGTCAAGACAGGAATGTGCGGACGCGTGTGCATGGACGCGGGATCTGGTGATCTCCGGGAGGATTACCGTACTCGTCTCCACGTCAGCAAGCGCCAGTGTGACTGTATTTCGACCTGACCACGGCAACGTTTCCTCTTGTACCGAGATGGCGTGGCGGCCGGTGTTCGTGAACTTGAAGTCTGCGAACAGCTCACCGGTCGCTGAACAGCGAAGATGTCCGCTGACCTGTGTGGCAAAGTTCCTTTGCACGCTCGATTGCTGGGGGCTGAAGATGGAAAGCAAATTCAGTAGATGGCTGCCAGGATTCATTGAGAAAATTCCGGCATATAGCCCTCATCAGCACTACTTGGGCCGATGACGCGACGGATCGTCTTCTCAATCGTGCTTGTCGTCTGCATGTTTGTTGGTTTGTGTACATTCAGAGTCACCATTGACGAGCAACGTCTCGCGTCGATTAAGGTCGGCTGGAAAATGGTGGATGTTGAGAGGGCACTTGGGACGCCAACCGCCGTTTTTCGGCCCCCACTGCCGCCGGCTTGCGCCCCACGGACGTGCGCCCGCACGGCGGAGATCGCAGCAGCGGCGCTGTATGTGCGCCGCTGGCGCGATTCGCTCTTCGTGTACGTTGACAGCACCGGGCGGATCGTCTGCACTGAGCGGGTGAGCATCTCGTATGACCGTCATCTTCTGCAGGCGCGTGGTCACTCGCCCTAGGTCGAGGGGCAAAGCCGAGATCGTCCTCCTGATCGTGGCGCCGCTGCTTCTGGCTGGTGCGATCGTCGCGGCAGGTCCGATGTTTTCCAGAGTTCGCGGTTCAGGCAGTACCTGACGTGGGTTTATCGCGCGTAGTGCAGATAGACGCTCGACGCCACCCGGCCAGCATCGCGACTGCGCCTCCCACCACGCCCGCCATATGGAAGGTGCCGAGGGCGTGGCCATTGGGGTCAGAGCTTCGTTCTTTCGTACAATCCGCCCGCCCGACCCGGTCGTTACCAACGGATTCTTCGCTGACGCTCAGGATGACAGTGGGGTTTGCGACTGCGGCTTCGCAGTAGCGGGGTTCGGCGGCAGGCTTCCCCTCCAACGCGGGAAAAGACGTCGATCTCCCACACTTTCACAGGCGACAGACGCCTATGCGCGTCATCTCCGACTAAACACCGCCTCGGCGTGTTTACTGATTTACTTCCGGGTGGTAGTGTCGTACGCGATGCAGCCACGTCCTGAGCCTCCCGGCGATCTTGGTTTGCTCTATGAGCGCTATGCCAGCCGCCTGATCGAGATCGCCCTCGTTCAATTCGGCATTCCCGGCATCGAGGCCGAGCGACTGGCCCACGAGGTCTTCCTCGTCAGCATCCGCCACATCACAGAGAGCAACGCGGAAGCGCGCCTCATTGCCGCGATGACTGTCGCCGCGGGTCGATACAAGGAACTTCATCCATAACGAGCTTCCGTTTCCTGCTCCGGCACTTCAACGAGACGAATCAGCGTCTCCAGGACGAGCTGCTCGAGGCGCGACAGATGCTGGCGGGCATCCTTGCCGGTACGAGTACCGCTGACCTGCCGCAGCTGGTCGAACACCTGGCCTTCCGTCCCGCCGGGGCGATCCAGCACCTCGAAGAATTGTTCGCACAGGAACTGAACCACGATGTCCGGCGTGCCCACGCTCTCGCGGAGCTGGGAGTCTCCCTCGCCGAGGGCGTACCGCCCGAAGCGTACGTGCCGATCATCGCGGCACAATTCCGTGCGCACGCATGGAAGAACCTTGGCAAGTCCTACCGAGCGCTCGGCCGGATGAACGACTCGCTGACGGCCCTCGACCACGCGGAGCAGGAGATCATCGATTTCACATCGGCCACCTACGACCTCGCCGTGGTGCGGTTCAACGTCGCCGTCAGTCTTCAGGAGGCAGGGCGGTTCGAGGAATCGCTGCGCCTCGTCGCCGAGTGCAAAGACGTCTTCATCCAGTACGCAGACGCGGACAACGTAACGAACTGCGGCATCGCCGAAGGGGTGCTCCTGCAGCGACTCCACAAATACCGCGAAGCAAAGGACACGCTCCAGAACCTGCTCACGTTAAGCCAGAGCACCCTCACCGCCTCGATCGCCGCAATCCACCACTCGCTCGGCTATGCCTCGATCGAGATCGACGACTTTGATGCGGCGCGGGAGTACCTCGAACACGCCATCACCATGCACCGCCAGCTCAACCTCCCCATTCATGTGCTCAGAGGAGAGATGGGGCTGGGGAGGCTGTACGTTCGTGAGGGCAATTCCAGGAACGGCATCACGCTCCTGCGTCGTGTCCGCGCTGACCTCGCCGCGCACGGCCTCTTTGAAGAGGCGGGACTCTGCGCCCTGGACATCGTCGACGCCTACCTGCGCTCGGACAGGCCGGAGAAGGCCGAGCCGCTCGCCCGCACGGTGGTCGAGGAGTTCACACGGGCGGGACTCAACTCCCGAGCGATTACAGCGCTAGGCTACCTCAGCGAAGCGATCCAGACCCGCAAGGCCACGCCCGCATCCGTGATCAACACGCGGGACTACATTCTCTCGCTCCGAGCTGACCCGGAGCGAGAGTTCTCACTCAACTGACTACGGTTTCGTCGGCGTGGGGATGATCAACCCATCGCCCAGACTGCGGACTACCTTCTTGACGAACTTCTTGATGGGGTTCTCCCGGTCCCGCGGGTTCTCGCGCGGGGCACCATACCCACTCCCACCCACGAGGCAGACCACCAACAGAACTCCCAGATAGCGACGCATACACTCCTCCTTTCGCCGGCGTCAGCCGGGTCATCAATGGATGCCCCTTCGGAGGGGCGAAACCACATTGTTGATAACGGAGAACGAAGTAAAGGAAAGGTGTCTGCGGCTGGAGACTTAGGGATCAGAGCTTCGTTCCTTTTTCCTCCGTCACCGCCGGCCTACCGCGCGTACGACAGATACACCCACGACGCCACCCGCCCCACCAGCATCGCGATCGCTCCTCCCGCCACTCCCACCATATGGAACATCCCGAGGGCCACGAACAGCGCTACGGCCAGCGTGACGGTCTCGATGGCGGTGGCGATGGTGACGACGGCGGTGCGGTGATCGAGGATCCAGCGGGCGCGTTGGAAAGAGACGACGTATTCGAGGAGCGGCAGCAGGACGAGGATGCGCACCGGCCAGAGGGCGAAGGTGGCCAGGTCGGCGGAGAGGCCGGAGAGGCGCGCGAACCAGAAGTGCTCGAGCGGGGTGAAGGCGACCAGGGCGAGGGCGAGGGAGGCGAGGGCGCCGAGGAGCCAGGCGGTGCGGCCGACTTCGCGGTCGCTGTCGAGGGCGATGCCGACTTCCTGGAAGGCGACGCCGCCGCTGCGGAAGAGGAAGACCATCGAGTTGACCACCGGCCAAACGGCGAGCGATTCGATCGGTGCCTGTCCGCGGCCGAGACCGAACGTCACCAGCGGGCCGAGGGCCATCGAGAGGATGGAGGTCAGTGCGAGCGGAAAGTAGAAGCGTGCGATGTCGCGCTGGCGGAGGAGCGCGCCTTCGGCGATCTCGTCCGAGGCCATGAGCGTGCGCACGATGGAGTGGGCCATGATCCGGCTGGCGATCGCTTCGAGGACGACGCCGGCCAGGAGCGCCAGGGCGCCGACCAGCGCTCCCGGCAGCTCGAAGACGAACGCCAGCAGCGCGGCGGTGACGGACATCGTCGCCAGGCGGACGATCGTGCCGTAGGCGACGCGGCGGGTGAGGTGATGCCGCACGAGGATGCCCTGGTAGAAGCGGCGGTAGCCGATGGCGGCCGGCCACGGGATCATGGCGGTGGTGGCCATCCAGGTGAGGCGGGCGATGTCGTGCGGCAGCCCGATCAGGCGCTCGGCGATGAAAGCGAAGAGCGGCGGGACGGCCAGGGTCATCATTCCGAGCGTGACCAGCGCGTTGAGGTTGTTGGCGAAGCGGCGCAGGGCGAGGTAGGAGGCGCGGTCGCGCACGAGCGCTGCCGAGGCGCTGAGCAGCATCATGATCGGCGACTCGACCAGCCACGCCAGTGCCGTGGCCACACCGAACGCCGCGAGACTCACGGCCGCGGCCGGCATGCGCGCGACGATCGCGGCGACGTACGGCCCCTCGAGGGCCATCATGAACCAGGTGGCGGCCAGCGGCAGCCAGAAGAGAACGATCCTTCGGGTCGAGACAGGCACTGCACGCGGATCGTATCGCGCTGGAAAATCGCCTCGTCATACGAAACCTTTCGTCGTCCGTTACGAATGACGTCGTATGCCTAACGTTCCGGCGCCCTCGGAGTCTGAGACTCCGAACCGCTCAATCCACGCTAAAGAGAGAGAAAACGCATGAACTTCCGAGTCGTGATCGTCTCGCTGATGTTCCTTCTGGCCACCGGTCTGGCCGCCCAGACGCCGCCGGCCGCGGCGTCGACGACCGCGCCCGCTGGGGCGAAGAGCGGGACCGAGGGGTCGCGCACGTACCTGCCGGCGGACTTTGCGCAGTTCGCGCCGCAGACCGCGCTCGACATGATCAACCGCGTTCCCGGTTTCGCCCTCCGCGAGGAAAACGAGGAGCGCGGCCTCGGTCAGGCCTCCGGTAACGTGCTGATCAACGGGCAGCGGCTCTCCGGCAAGTCGAACGACGTGGTCACGGAGCTGAGCCGCATCTCCGCTCAGAACGTGGAGAAGATCGAGATCGTCGACGCGGCGGCGCTGAAGGTGCCGGGCATGACCGGTCAGGTGGCGAACGTGATCGTCCGTTCGACCGGCATCAAAGGGCAGTGGGCGTACCGCCCCGAGTTCCGCGCGTACAACACCGATCCGCTGCTGACCCGCTTCGAGGTGTCGCTCAGCGGGACCAAAGGGCCGGTCGAGTACACCCTCGGACTCGACAACCGCGGCTCGCGCAGCGGCGCGTCGGGACCGACCTGGATCTACACGCCGGACGGCGCCCTGCTCGAGGAGCGTGACGAGCACTGGCGCGGCAACGCCGAGCAGCCGCGCCTCAGCGGCCGGTTCGTCTTCGACGGCCCCGGCTCCGCGGTCGGCAACCTCAACCTGCTGTACGGCCGCCTCTATTACGACTACCTGGAGACCGGCAGCCGCACCCGCGAAGGCGTGGAGCGCGACCGCCGCGTGACCGTCGACGAGTCCGGCCACAACTACGAGGTGGGCGGCGATTACGAGCTGGCACTCGGGATCGGGCGGCTGAAGCTGATCGGCGTCGGACGCGGCTCGCGTTATCCGAACGAGACGACGGTGGTCACGCGCTTCGACGACGGGACGCCGACGGCCGGCAGCCGCTTCACGAGGGCGGGCGACGACCGCGAGCTGATCGGCCGTTCGGAGTATCGCTGGGCGTCCAACGGCGGGGAGTGGCAGGTGTCGGCGGAGGGGGCGTTCAACAGCCTCGATAACGTTTCGCGGCTTTTCGAGATGAGGGCGGACGGCGGCTTCGACGAGGTTCCGCTGTCGGGGGGCACGGCGAAAGTCGAAGAGGATCGCTACGAGATCATGGGCAGCTACGGGCGGACGTTCTCGCCTCGGCTGACCATGAAGCTGTCGGCGGGCGGCGAGTATTCGCAGCTCGCGCAGGTCGGCGGCGACGGCACCACGCGCGACTTTTACCGGCCGAAGGGGGAGCTGTCGGCGGCGTGGAAGGTCTCGCCGCGGACGGATGTCAACTTCAAGCTGGCCCGGCGCGTGGGGCAGCTCGACTTCTTCGACTTTCTCGCGTCGGTGAACCTGCAGGATGACGTCGAGACCGCGGCCAATCCCGACCTCGTGCCGGAGCAGAGCTGGGATCTGGACGTCGAAGGGGTCCGCAACCTCGGCACGCTCGGTTCGACGACGCTGCGGCTGTACGCGCGGCAGATCGACGACATCATCGATTACATCCCGATCGGCGTGGACGGGGAGGCGCCGGGCAACCTCGATCACGCCACGATCTACGGCATCGCCTCACGCAGCACGTTCAACCTGGAGCGCTTCGGCTGGAACGGCGCGCGGCTCGACGCGGAGTTCCAACTGCAGGAGAGCGCGGTCGAGGATCCGCTGACGGGCGAGACGCGGCACGTCAGCAACAGCCTGCTGCGCACGGCCGGCTTCTCGGTGCGCCACGACATCCCGAGCTCCTCCTGGGCGTGGGCCGCGGGGGCGTCGTACGAGATCTACGCGCTCAACTATCGCCTCACGGAAGTGGGGAGACAGTGGGAAGGCCCGGTCTGGGGCGACTTTTACGTCGAGCACAAGGACGTCTACGGCCTGACCGTGCGGGCCGGCATCTACAACGCCTTCGCCGCCGACAGCATGTGGGACCGCACGGTCTACACGGGACGGCGTACCGGTCCGGTGGATTTTGTGGAGGAGCGGGACCGGATGATCGGGCCGATCTTTTCGTTCCAGGTGCGCGGCAAGTTCTGAGCAGAACGCACGCACTTGACCTACGGATGAGGGAACGACGGGGGGCCTCCGGCGGCCGGGGCCAGGGGCCCCGGACCCCCATTGGTTGGCCTAGCCTCCGCGACTCTCTGTCGCGAGATCCGAGGCTGTGTCGCGGAGGCTAGGCCAACCAACGGGTCCGGGCCCGCGGCCCGGCCGCCGGAGGC
>DASWOB010000077.1:0-23729 GCA_036398925.1 Thermoanaerobaculia bacterium | reverse complement strand
GCCTCCGGCGGCCGGGGCCAGGGGCCCCGGACCCCCATTGGTTGGCCTAGCCTCCGCGACTCTCTGTCGCGAGATCCGAGGCTGTGTCGCGGAGGCTAGGCCAACCAACGGGTCCGGGCCCGCGGCCCGGCCGCCGGAGGCTCCCCGTCGTCTCCTCATCCGTTGGTCACGTGCGTGCGATCTGCTTAGCGGTCGGGACGCCCGCTCCCCATTGTGACCACCACGCGGCACACCCCACGCTGCACTTCCTCCACCGCGATCTCCACGTCGACGAACTTGCGGATGATCTCGATGTTCGTCGTCGAATGCCCCGACAACGGCGTCGAGGTGAACCCTCCACCCGCGCCGGCGGCGAGCGGCAGCAGCAGCTGATCGGCGAGGTGCTCGCCGACCGCGGCGCCGCTGTTGATGTAGCGCCTGGCCTGCTTCGCGGCCTCGTGCGCCACCGCTTCCGCGCGAATGCCGCGCGCGCCGAACGCCGTGAAAACGTCGGTGACGTGCTCCGACCCCACCACTACTGACACCGCGTTCCCCGGTCCCGCCGAGCCGGTCAGCGTCTGCGCGACCTGCGACTCCTCCGGCCAGCCGAGCTCCCCCGCGGCCGCCTGCGCCTCGCGCTGCGCGATCGTGTACGGCAGGTTCGCCACCACCGCGCGCACCTGCCGCCGCACGATCTCCCCCCGCTCGTGCAGGACGAGCGGCGCGAGTGTTTTCGCCGGCGCGATCTTCACGCGCACGCAGCCGCCCCCCGCCGGGTAAAAGCCGGGGCGCACCAGCTCCATCTCCACCTCCGCGCCCATCCGGCGCAGCAGTGGGAGAAACGCATGCTCCATAAACTCGAACGGCGGCGCGGTCGGGTTGTGCGTGCCACCCTCCAGCTCCACCGTCGACGGCGCATCCGCCAGCGCGAGCGGCAGCAGCACGGTCTGGAAGACGAGCATCGTCGAGCCGGCCGTACCGATCGAGAACTTGTAGTCGCCCGCGCGCGCGCCCTGCGGCACGAAGGTGAGCGAGCTCGCGTTGATCTCCGCCCCCTCGAGCGCCGCCTCGCCGATCTCCGCGGCAGCGCAGACCGCCGTCAGGTGCTGGCGCAGAAGGCCCGGCCGCGAGCGGCGCGCGCGGATGTTCTCGATCCGGAAAGCCTTTCCGGTAAGCAGCGACAAACTGAGCGAGGAGCGGAGGATCTGCCCTCCCCCCTCGCCCTGCGATCCATCGATGACGATCATCTCTAACCCTTTACGACTACGACCTGCTTGAGCGTATGCACGATGTCGACGAGATCGCGCTGCGCTTCCATCACCGCGTCGATCGACTTATACGCCGCCGGCGTCTCGTCGATCACCTCCGCATCCTTCCGGCACTCGATCCCCTCGGTGGCCTTGACGTGGTCCTCGAGCGTGAAGCGTCGCTTCGCCTCGTTGCGCGACATGGCCCGTCCGGCACCGTGACTGCAGCTCTCGAAGCTCTCCGGATTTCCCTTCCCCTTCACGATGAACGACTTCGCCCCCATGCTGCCGGGGATGATGCCGTAGTCGTCCTTGCCGGCGCGCACCGCCCCTTTGCGGGTGACGAACACACGCTGGCCGTAATGCTCCTCCACCGCCACGTAATTGTGATGGCAGTTCACCACCTCGACGTCCGCCCGGAAAGGCGGCAGCAGGTCCGACGCGCCGATCGCCGCGAGGATCGACTCCATCATCAGCTCGCGGTTCTTCATCGCATACGACTGCGCCCAGTGCACCGCCTTCACGTAGTCGTTGAAGTGATCGGTCCCCTCCGGCAGGTAGGCGAGGTCCTGGTCGGGGAGGTTGATCATGAACTTCTGCATGTCCTTTTTGGCCAGCTCGATGAAGAACGTGCCGATGCGATTCCCGACGCCGCGCGAGCCGCTGTGCAGCACGATCCAGACGTTCTGCGCTTCGTCGAGGCAGACCTCGATGAAGTGATTTCCCGTCCCGAGCGTGCCGAGGTGATTCAGGTCGTTGCCGCGTCCCAGGCGCGGGTGTTTGGCGACGATCTCCGTGTACTTCGGCTCGAGCTGCGCCCACACCTCCAGGTTGCGCTGGGGCGGATTGCGCCACGCGCCGCGGTCGTTCTCGCGGCCGTTGTTCGTGCGTCCGTGCGGCACGGCGCGCTCGATGACGCCGCGCAGCGGATGGAGGTCATCCGGCAGCTGGCTGGCCGTGAGCGTCGTACGCACGGCCATCATCCCGCAGCCGATGTCGACCCCGACCGCGGCCGGGATGATCGCCTTCTGCGTCGGGATGACGCTGCCGACCGTGGCCCCCTTGCCGAGGTGCACGTCGGGCATGACCGCCAGCCAGCGGTAGATGAAGGGCAGCTGCGCGATGTTGAGGAGCTGCTGCTTCGCCTGCGCCTCGACCGGCACGCCGCGCGTCCATGCCTTGATCGGCACGCCGGAGCCGGGGTTGATCACGTCGTAGTTGGTCTCGATGGTCATCTTCTTTCCTTCCACACACAGTGCAGCGACAAGGGGCGCCGAGAGTTCCGGGATTGCTCCCGGGCGGGATTCGAACCCGCTTGACCGATGGACTCCCGGCTGCATTCGCTGCGTCTATCTTTCAATGAGGCCGACATGATTCGGCGAGAGGCGGTTGACCTGCATCAAGGTGTACTCCCGCCGGCATTCGGCCCCGTTTCTTTTGAGTTCCTCGGGTTCCTCGGTTCCTCGGAGTTCCTCGGGGTGGCCCGACGACGTCGCCGAGGAACTCCGAGGAACCCGAGGAACTGCCTTCAAGCCACCGCTGCATCCTCGAGCGAAATCCGCTCGATCGTCTCCACCCAATGCCCCGCGGTCAGCTGCCCCGTCGCAAAGTCGGCGATGAGCGGGAAGACCGCGTCGCTGAAGCCGCCGACGTTCAGCACGTCGATCCGCTCCTGCGCCTGGGTCGTCGGGTTCGGCTGGATGTCGATGCAGACCAGCCGCGCGTTCGGGTTGCGCTGTACGAATGCATTCCACTCCTTCATCAGCGCCGTCCCGCGTCCGTGCTGCGGATCGGCCCACGATTCATTGTCGGAGACGAGGATCACCAGGTCGCCCGTCGCTCTCCGCTTGTTCAGCTTCGCCAGCGGCGCGCTCACGGTCGTCCCGCCGCCGTCGATGGCCGCCAGCACTTCGGCGTTCCACAGCACGTCGTCGATCGGATCGATGTGCACGTCCACCACCTTCGTATCGAACGGCAGGATCTCCGCGTTGCGATTCTTCCGCAGGATGGCCGCCGAGATCAGCGCGGCCACGTCGATGCAACGCACGGATGTCGGCGTCCTGCCGTTCGCGCCGGTCAGCGGCGAGTGCATCGAGCCGGAGACGTCGGGGCAGACGTAGACCTTTCCCGCAATGGCCGGCACGTTCTCGGTCGCGATCTCCAGTGCCGCGTGCAGCGCCTTGCGCACCTCGAGCGGGATGGCCTGCGCCGCGTTCTTGTACGCCACCAGCAGCTGGTACGGGAAGACCCGCGCCTTCTGCACCGCCTGCCGGTCCGCCAGCCGCTTCGCGATCATCGTCGTCATCTCCTCGTGCGCGAACACCCCGTGCCGCGCGAACGTGTTCAGGTTCATCCGGGTCATCTGCCAGCCGGCGTGGCGCGCGATTCCGCGCCACGCCTCCTCTTCGAGCTCGAGCCCGGTCAGCAGCTCGAACGGGACTGCAGGGACCTCTTTGGTTGCCCCGCGTTTGAACGCCTCGTAGTCGCGGACCAGCTTCGGCAGCGGCCCGGCGTCGTGCGGCCGTCCGATCAGGTAGCCATACAGCGCCTCCCGCTCCTTCGTGGCCGGCTTCGGGTGAACCATCTTCAGGACGTCGGTCAGCGACGGATTGTTGCCGACCGAATCGCGAAAGAGGGCGTCGTCCGAACGAGCCTCGAGCCAGCGGCGGACCATCCGCTTCGGCGCCGTCCCGAGCGACTTCCGCCCGACCGCCCCCGAGCGGAGGATCTGCACGAAGTTGCGCAGCATCTTCCCGTTGTCGACGACCCTCGGAAAGATCGCCTCCGCCAGCGGAAGGTTGCGGGTGGTCAGGATGGCCAGCAGCAGCGCCGGCATGTCCTTCATCCGCCCCCGCTCCCGCGCCTCGATGGCCAGCTTCGCCAGGAACTCGCTCTCCACCTCGGCCGCCAGCTGCAGCACGCTCTCGAGCTGCTCGGTGGCCGAGGCGTAGAACGTGGTCGAGAGGCACCCGGTGGCCGCGTACTGCGCGAGCGCCTGCTTCGGCGTCATCGCATAAGCACGCCCCCCCGCCTCATTGACCGCATCGGTCTTCGGCGCGAGCATCCCGCGGAACGTTGCGAAGAGATTCTTGTTCGCCATGACCTCTCTAATGGCGAGGGGAGTGCCACGTTGCTAAGTTGCTGATTTCAAACGTGAATCGCTCGAACGGCTTGCTCCGTGGAATCTCGATTCTTATCGCGGCAGATAAACGATTAGAATTTGAGGAGGACGAGCTGTTGAGGGGAGACGAGCTGTTGAGCTGTTGAGCGAGAGATCGATTTGGATTTCAAAAACACTTCTCGCTCGATAGCTCGTCTCCCCTCAACAGCTCAACAGCTCAACCCCCTGAGTCGCTGAACAGCTGAGTAGCTGAACAGCTGAACAGCTGAGCAGCCCCGGGAGAGAAACCATGACCACCGTCGCCATCGGACTGCTCGGCGTCTCGCTCGACGGGGGAGGGAAGGGCTCGCGCTGGGAGCGCTGGCGGCCGACCGTCTCCCTCTGCCAGCAGGAGGATCTGCTGATCGACCGGCTCGAGCTGCTCCATCCTCCCGGCTCCCGCCCGCTCGCCGAAACCGTGGCGCAGGACATCGCCAGCATTTCGCCGGAGACGAAGGTCGTGCTCCATCCGATCGCCATGGCCGACCCGTGGGACTTCGAGCAGGTCTACGGCGCCCTCTACGAGTTCGCGCGCGGCTACACGTTCGACGTCGAGGCGGAGGACTACCTCGTCCACATCACCACCGGCACCCACGTTGCGCAGATCTGCCTCTTTCTGCTCACCGAGTCGCGCCACTTCCCGGCCTGCATCGTCCAGACCTCGCCCGGGCGCGACGCGGCGTTCGTGCAGGGGAGCGTGCAGATCGTCGATCTCGATCTCTCCCGCTACGACGCCATCGCCTCCCGCTTCCGCGACGAACAGCGCGAAGCGACCTCCTTTCTCAAATCGGGCATCGCCACGCGCAACGCCGCCTTCAACCGCCTCATCGACCGCATCGAGCAGGTGGCCATCCACTCGCGCGAGCCGCTGCTGCTCATGGGCCCCACCGGTGCCGGCAAGTCGCGCCTGGCCCGCCGCATCTACGAGCTCAAACGCTCCCGCCACCAGGTGGCCGGCGACTTCGTCGAGGTGAACTGCGCCACCATCCGCGGCGAAGGGGCGATGTCGACCCTCTTCGGCCACGTGAAAGGCTCCTTCACCGGCGCGCTACGCGATCGTCCCGGCCTCCTGCGCGCCGCGAACAAGGGGGTGCTGTTTCTCGACGAGATCGGCGAGCTCGGTCTCGACGAGCAGGCCATGCTCCTCCGCGCGGTCGAGGAAAAAACATTCCTCCCCCTCGGCGGCGACCGCGAGGTGAAAAGCGACTTCACCCTCATCGCCGGCACGAACCGCAACCTCGGCGAGATGGTCCGCGAGCGCCGCTTCCGCGACGACCTCCTCGCGCGCATCAACCTCTGGACCTTCGTCCTCCCCGGCCTCCGCGAGCGCGTCGAAGACATCGAGCCGAACCTCGATTTCGAGCTCGAACAGTTCGCCCGTCGCAACGGCGTCCAGTCGCGCTTCAACCGCGAAGCGCGCGAGCGCTTCCTCGCCTTCGCCACGTCGCCGGAGGCCGTCTGGCCGGGCAACTTCCGCGACCTGAGCGGCGCCATCACCCGCATGGCCACCCTCGCCCGCGGCGGCCGCATCACCATCGAGCTCGTCTCCGAAGAGATCGCCCGCCTCCGCGACGAATGGCACCCCCGCGCCGACTCGCCGCTGCTGGCCGGCATCCTCGACCAGGACTCCCTGGCCACCCTCGACCCCTTCGACCGCGTCCAGCTCGAGCACGTCGTCGACGTCCTCCGCCGCACGCGATCGCTCTCCGACGCCGGGAGAATGCTCTTCAGCGCCTCCCGCCAGCAAAAAACCAGCGCCAACGACGCCGACCGCCTGCGCAAATACCTGGCGCGTTTCGGGGTGGACTGGAAGGCGGTGGCCTCGGGGGAGCGCAACTGACCTGTGATGGGGGCTGTTGAGGTATTGAGGCGATTGAGCTGTTGAGCTATTGAGCGAGAGATGTATTTGGAGACTCAATACACTTCTCGCTCAATAGCTCAATAGCTCAATAGCTCAATAGCTCATCCCGCGCCCGTAAAAAGCGGCGGCCAACGACGCCGATCGCCCACACCACACCGTCAACGGGCAAGCCGCGAGTCGAACAGAAACGGCCTCGCTGGCCCGATCCTGATCCGCGCAAAGTCGCGATGCGCTGGATTGAGCAGGTAGTTGCTCTCCGACTCCACCACCGCGCTCGGTACTTCCAGCACCGCCGAACGACCGCTCCGCAGCCACTCGTCGCCGATCGCCTGCGCGTCGGGCGGCACGGGGGAGGTCTGCCACTTCGGCGGCAGGTCGCGCAACGCGATGCGCGTGATCAGAGACTCCGGGAGCTCGCACGCGAAGACGACGTAGCTCGCGAGGAGCTCCGATCGCGGCACGTGCACGACGATCTCGAGCGCTGCCAGTGATGCCGACGCCGATGTGTAAACGACGGGGTAGCCGGGCGAGTTCCACCGGCCGCCTGCACGGCGGGCGCCCTCGCCATCGAAGGCCGCCGCGGCATGGCGCGCTTTGGTGAGGCGCCACGAGGCGATCAGCCGCTCACGTGTAGACGCCATGTTCGAGCCGGTCGATCACGTTCTCGACCTCGCGCGCACCGATCTCCGTCTTCGCAAAGTCCACCGGTTTGGCCCCGCCGAGGGCCCGTTGCGGAGAGGCGAGCCACTCCGCCGCGGTCTCGGCGTTTCCTTCGAACAGCGCGATTGCCTTTGCGTAGATCCGTGCCGCGCGGAGCAGGCGATCCGACTCCTCGGCAGTCAGACGCCCCTGCTGCTTGCGGCGCGCGAGGGTCCGCTGCGGGATCTGCAGCCAATCCAGCACGTGCTCCGAGGACCACGGCAGATTGCCCTGGAACCGCTCGAGCGTCGTGTAGGGGAGACCGCGCTCGACGTGCTGCAGGAGCGTCGGCAGATCGAACGTCTGCAACCCCAGCAGGACCACGAACTGCTGCGCTCCGAGCTCACCGCTGTGAGAGAGGAACACGCGCAGTTTGCGCAGATCGGGAGTGTCGTGCGCCGCGCGTTCCGCCGGGGCCGTCATCGCAGCCATCTGGCTGCAGTTTGACTGCCAGGTGGCGTCGAGGTCAAGACGCGCCGGTGAGCCGATCGGGACAGCTCATCGCGCTACCGTTAGAAAAAATGCGGGCGCGTCTTGCGACGCGGTTACAAAAAGTGCGGGCGCGTCTTGCGACGCGCCCGCGGGGGTCTACCTGGGGTACCTGGTCATGCGGCCGGCGGCAGGTCCGGCTCCGGTTGCGGGGCTGCTGCGGCGCGTGCTGCTTTCGCCGCCTTTCGCGCCGCCGTCTCCGCGGCGGACTTGCGGCCGCGGCCGAGGGCGCGGCGCATGTCGGCGACGTACGGGGCGAGGTAGGCGGTCTCCGGCCGTTTCGCCAGGCGCGTCGCCAGCGCGTAGGTGTTGAGAGCCGCGTGCCCCGCCTTGCTGCGCGCGGCCTTGGTGCTGTAGCGGATAAAGTTCGCAAGCGCCTCCAACTCGTCGGCCAGCGGATCGAATGCGTCCGAGTAGGCCGCCAGCTCGCGGACCTCGTCCGGCGTCGGGCTTTCGGCGATCACGAGCGGCCGGTGGTTCGCGGTGGCGATGCTGGTCTGCTCGATGAACGCGGCCGGGACCGACGCCGCGCTACTCAGCCGCTTCAGTGCATCCGCCGATTCCGGCATGACGAAGCGCGGGATCTGCTCCCGCCACCGGCGCAACTCGTCGAGCCGCTCCTGCGCCACTTGTCTGTAATTGACCGCCGGGACGGCCGTAACTTTGGATTCGTTCTTCTCTTTCGTGCTCATGGTGAAAATCCTCTTTCTTTTGATCGATCTCTTGCGATGGGTCAGAGCAGGGAGATCAAAAGAGAGGAGGAGCGCGGCCGAGAAGGCTGCGAAGGGGAACGCGCACGGCGGCCGGACGGGGAGTGCGCCGGCGGCGCCGCAGGATCGGGGCAATGCGGTCGACCACGCGCGGCTGCCGGCGCAGCAGGAACGCGCGGATGGCGACAGGACGCGGCGCGAGGCGGATGCGCTCGCGGCGCGCGGCCGGCTGCTCCGGCACGAACTCGCCGCTCTCGAGACCGAGCAGCACGTTTGCGTGAAGAGCGAAGAGGCCGTCGGAGGCCTGCTGGAGCAAGGTCGTGATCACCACCCAGCGCTCGGTCACGTCGAGCAGCAGCTCCGGTGCGGCGGCTGCCTCTTCCGGCGCGCGGGCGATGCACTCGTTGGTTGCCGCCAGATCGCGGAGCGCCCGCATGAGCTGGTCGGAGGCGTCGACCAGACGGCCGGAGGCCTCGTGCAGGTTGCGCGAGGTGCGCAGCGGCCGGCGGTGGAAACAGCGCTCCGATTTCGTGACCGTGCGAAGGGTCGAGTCGATCATCCGGACCGAGGCGTTGATGGCCCGCTGCGCGCGACAGAGCGGACGGACCCACGCCGGCCCAACGCCCTTTCGGCGTCGGCGGGAAGCGCCCTGAGGCGCGCGTGCGTGGTTCGGTTTAGCCATGTTCAACGTTCTCTGCGCTAATGCTACACCAGCATTTCATGAGGTCGATGTTACAATTCATATGTTACATGGCCATAAATTCGCTCGGTTTCTATTTCCAGCCGTTTCTAGTGGCGGAGTCACCATTCTGGGCAGATCGGATTGATGCCCCGGTCCGATCGATTGGATCGGTGATGCGATCGATTGCATGCGCGAAGCAATCGATTGGATCGGCGAAGCAATCGATTGGATCAGCGAAGCAATCGATTCCATGCGTGATGCAATCGATTGGATCAGCGATGCAATCGATTCCATGCGCGATGCAATCGATTGGATCGGCGAAGCGATCGGTTCCATGCGCGATGCAATCGATTGGATCGGCGAAGCAATCGATTGGATGCGCGATGCGATCGATTGCATCCGCGAAGCAATCGATGACAGCGACGGTGCGATCGATTGCATCCGCGTCGACACAGCCGTTGGTGGCCGCCCCCCGTACTGTCATCCTGAACGAAGTGAAGGACCCCCTCCCCACATGCGGATACGCCCGGTGCATTCGCTCATGGGGAGGGGGTCCTTCGCTTCGCTCAGGATGACAGCAGGGGGAGAGGGGGCTCCTTCGCTTCGCTCAGGACGACACGGCGGGACGCCCTCCCCACCCTCGCCATGCCGGTAGGATGCGCGGATGCAGCGATATGCGAACAAAACCGTCTGGATCACCGGCGCCTCCTCCGGCATCGGCGAGGCATTGGCGGTGGCCTGGAGCCGCGAGGGCGCCCGGGTCATCCTTTCGGCGCGCAATGCCGAGGAGCTGGAACGGGTGCGGCGCGCCTGCGTCGAGCCGGCGAAGCATCTCGTGCGGCGGCTCGACCTCACCGACATGGACGACATCCGGCGTGCGGCGGGGGAGGTCGGGGAGGTCGACGTGCTGGTGCACAGCGGCGGGGTGAGTCAGCGCTCGCTGGTGGCGGAGACCGATCTGGCCATCGACCGGGCCATCATGGAGCTGAATTACTTCGGCACGATCGCGCTGACGAAAGCGGTGCTGCCGTCGATGCTCGCGCGCGGGTCGGGGCACATCGTCCCGATCAGCAGCGTGATCGGGCATGTCGCGATTCCGCTGCGCTCCGCGTACGCGGCGTCGAAGCATGCGCTGCACGGGTTCTTCGACGCGCTGCGTGCGGAGGTGGCGAAGGAGGGGGTGCGGGTGACGATCGTCTGCCCCGGGTACGTGCGGACCAACGTCTCGCAGAACGCGCTGCGGGGCGACGGCTCGAAACATGGGCAGCTCGATGAGACGCATGCCAACGCCATGCGGCCGGAGGAGGCGGCGCCGCGCATCATCAATGGTGTAGCGAGGGGAAAGAACGAGGTGCGGGTCGGCGGGAAGGAGATCCTCGCCATTCACCTCAAGCGCTTCCTCCCCGATCTGGTGGCGCGGGTGATCCGGTTGCGCTGACGGCCCGCTCAAGGCCGGTACATTGCAACGCAACATAGCGCGCGCATTCCCGTACAGCACTGCATGCGCGTCGCTGCTCTGCTCCTCTCGCTCGCCGCTTTTTCCGCGCACGCACAGGATGTCGATGCGTGGCTCGCGGAGGCGAAGGTCCCGGCCGTCGGGATCGCCGTCATCAAAGACGGCCAGCTGCGCCAGGTGCGCGTACACGGCGAGCTGGTGAAGGGGACGCCGGCGCCGTACGACACCATCTTCAACGTCGCCTCGCTCACCAAACCGGTGGTCTCAATGCTGACCTGGCGGCTGATCGCGGAGAAGCAGTGGCAGCTCGACGAGCCGCTCGCAAAGTACTGGGTCGATCCCGACGTGGCCGGCGATCCGCGCCACGCGAAGCTCACCACCCGCCACGTCCTCGGCCACACCACCGGCTTCAAAAACTGGCGCTTCCTCGAGGAGTCGGAGAAGCTCACCTTCCACTCCGAGCCGGGGGAGAAAGCCGGCTACTCGGGCGAGGGCTTCGAATACCTGCGCCGCGCGCTGGAGAAAAAGTTCGGCCGGCCGCTGCAGCAGCTCGCACAAACATACGTCTTCGAGCCGGCCGGCATGCGCGAGACGCGCTTCGCATGGGACGCGAGCGTCGACGAGTCGCGCTTCGCCCGCTGGCACGACGGGGAAGGGAAGCACGCCTATCCCAAGCACAAGACCACCAGCGTCAACGCCGCGGATGACCTCCTGACGACCGCCGAGGACTACGGGCGCTTCGCCGCGTGGGTGCTGAATGGCGCCGGACTGCCGGAGGCGCTCTTCCTCGAGATGCAGCAGGCCAACAACAAGATGGCCCTCGGCTGGGAAAATATCGGCGGCCTCCCGAACGGCGGCTACGCGCTGCTGCACGGCGGCAGCGATCGAGGCGTGAAAGCGATGGTGGTGCTCTTCCCGAAGACGAAGGAAGGGCTGGTGCTGCTGATGAACGGCGAGAACGCGATGCCGGTCTATCAGAAGGCGTTCGAGCATTTCCTTCGGTACGGCAAGGAGTTGTGGGCGCTCGGTGGATGAGATGGCGGGTAGGGAAAGAGGGCGCGCCGACACTCCTCAGGCATGAGCCTCTTCGATTTCCCACGGATCAACTTCAAAGGAACCCTCATTCTCAACCCCGGCACCGCCAACAACGACGACTACACGCCGACCGTGACGATGCCGGAGGAGTGGGGGCCGTTCGCCTGCCAGCCGTTCGGCCTCGTCGACTCGAAGATGGTCCGCGCGCGGACGTTCGGGATGTCGGATGAAGCGTTCATCGCCTGGATCCAGCAGCCGCAGACGCTGACGACGGTCCCTCCCAACCAGCCGATCATGCCGGCGGAGTGGAACTACTACGGCGACATGAGCTCGACGGCGACCGCGCACGTGACCGGCATCCAGACCTCGCCGCATCAGTCGTACACGGAGGCCAACCCCTCGGTGCCGATCACCGCGCTGCTGAACGAAAAGGTCTCGTTCAACGGCGGCATCACCGACATCAACTCCGAGGGGTCGCCTCCCGGGACGCAGTTCTTCATCGATTTGCTGACGGTGGGGAAGCGGGTGAACGGGCAGCCGACCAAGGGCGCGAGCCAGTGGATGAACTTCTACCGCAACGTGAACCTCACCGCGGACGGCGGTGGGGGCGGCTACATCTATCACGTGATGCGTAAAGAGGACGGGGTGACGATCGACATCCCCGGCTTCGAGCACGGGCTGATCCTCCGCTACTACGTCTACCGCACCATTCACGGCACCGACAGCGTCGATGGGCTGGCGAAGCTGTTCGCCGAGAAGAAGAAGAATCCGGCCACGCTCGAGGTGGTCGGCACGATCGCGCCGCTGATGCCGTCCGACCACATCATCACCGGTCCGGTAGGGCGCCTGCTCATCCAGAACACGCCGAACGTCAAGACGCCGGCCGGCACGTCGAACAACGGCGCCCAACCCGATAAAACGAGCCCGGACACGTTCGTGGCGCTGGGGCCGGCGGTATTGCAGCAGAACGGCCACGCGATCTCCGCCGACTTTGTCGGCACCTTCCCCGATTACTATTCGCAGAAGACGAACGAGAACCCGAAATTCCCCTTCGGGCCGGTCAGTCTCGTGGTCACCGGCGGCGGTGCGACGGTAACGGTCGATGAGGTGAACTACGCCGACACCGCGCGCGGCGATGCGCGCGGCTGGCTCTACGACTTCGACATCTCCCGGAACCCCGCCGCGCAGACGGCGCTGAAGGATCCGAACGCCACCTTCAGCCTGGTCAGCAAGCAGTTCGGGAGCGTGCTGGCCGAGACCGAGTACTACTTTCCGACGAACCAGCAATCCGTCTACGCCGAGCAGCACGGCCCCACCGATCGCTTCCTCAATCAGGGCAGCGAGGAGCCGGCCAGTTTCTCGGTCTATCGCTACGGCAAGCAGCTCGACAAAAACGACTGTCCGCCGGTCACCCTCTGGGCCTACCGCGCCACGCCGCTCGAATCGCCCGGCAACGCGATGGCGCTCGACACCGCCTATGCACCCGGCCAGCCGATCGAGGCCGACACCAGCCAGCCGGGCAACATCCTCTACACCCCCAGCATCAACGGCAAAGACAACCCCGCCCCGAACGGCTTCCCGCCGCAGAGCTACCTCGGCTTCCAGAACCCGCCGTGGGTCACCAACGCCCCCGCCATCAGCGTGCGCATCCTCCCGAACGACGAGGACTTTTCGCGCTACTACGTCGACCCCGGCTCCGCGGAACCGGTCGGCAACGAGCTCCTCACCTTTCAGGTTCTCTACGAAAAAGTGCTGCGCCCCTACTACCTGCTCTACCCGATCATGAACAAACACATCCCCCTCAACGACGAGCAGGCCATGAAGAACGCGGCCGGCTCGATTCTCGAGAGGACGGAGAAAAAGCTCTGGATGACCACCAGCTACATGCCGCGCACGCGCGACATGTCGGAGTCGCGGCGGAAACTGCTGCGGGCGTGGTGCAGGAAGGTGAGCTGAGCGGAGGGGATATGGACTGCGGTGGCAGCGCCACCGCTCTCAACATGCCGCGGAGCGGCGCGTGTGGAAGAGCGGCAACGTTGCTGCCGCAGTCCAGATCTGCATCAATTGATCTGCGTACACCCTTTTATAATCGACGTAAAAATGAACGACGTCGTGGAAGTTCGATATGTTCGCGACTACACCGTCTGGCTGCGGTTTCAGGATGGCACCTGCGGCGAGGTCGATATTGCTCCTTCCTTCAGAGGGCCTGTCTTCGAACCTCTGCGCGACGTCGAGTTCTTCAAGCGTGTCCGCGTTGATTCGGAAATCGGGACGATCGTCTGGCCGAACGGCGCGGATATCGCCCCGGAAACGCTCTACGACCGCTGCACGTGACGGTCTGAGTCATCATCACCGCTGGTGAGAGATCTGCAGGCGGTGTGGGCTTCCAGCGCACCCTCGTCTCCTGATCATCCCCCCGTTGTCATCCTGAGGAGCGCAGCGACGAAGGACCCCCTCCCCACGTGCGAGTGCACCATGTGCATCGCCTGTGGGGAGGGGGTCCTTCACTTCGTTCAGGATGACAACGAGGGGAATGCACGCCTTGTGTGGTGTGGGTTTCCAGCCCACCCTCGTCTCCTGATCATCCCCCGTTGTACAACGAGGGGGGGGGCCGCCTCTCCGATCACGGAAATAGCGGCGGCGGTACGCGCTTCTTTGTGGCCTGTTCGAATGCGTACGCCAGCCGGATCAGCGTCGGTTCGCTGCAGGCGGTGCCGACGAAGCTGACGCCCATCGGGGCCGGTTTGGCGTTGAAGTCGGTCGGAAACGCCGTGGTTGGGGCGTTCGCTACCAGCGCGTACGGCACCATCACTGTCGGATAGCCCGGGCGCGCGGCGAGGTTGGCGCCGTTCGGGCCGGGGAAGAAGAGGGCGTCGAGGTTGTGGGTGCGGAGCGCTTCGTCGATGCCGTGGGTGGCGCCGAGGCGGATGTCGGTGGCGCGGTCGGCCTCGTAGCGGGCGCGGAAGAGCTCGAGGTCCATGGCGTCGGAGATGTCGAGCAGCGACTGGCCGTACTTGATCGCTCCCATCTTTTCGTGCGAGCGGTTCCAGCGGCGCAATTCGGTCAATGTCTTGACCGGCGCGCGGTCGCCGAGGGATTGCAGCCAGAGGTTGAAGTCGCGCTCCATGCCGTAAGCGAGATTCACGGAGCATTTGCGCTCCTTCACCGAGTCCATGTCTGTGCAGACACCGAAGTTGAGGATGTTGTTGGCCGGATTGGTGTCGACGACGCTCGGGATGTTGGCCGGGTCGACGATGATCGCCCCCTGCGCGCGCAGCACCTCGATGGCCTCGTTCATCGCCCTGGTCTGATCGGGATTGAGGCCGCCGCGCGGCTCGGTGGAGGTGCCGCCCGGCACGACCATCTTCTCGTAATACCAGGCGCGGGGGATGCCGATGCGCGCCCCTTTCAGGCCGTCGCGTTTGAGGAACCGCGTGTAGTCACGGCCGGGCGGTGGGGGACAGGCCTTCGTGGCGGCGTCGTTCGGATCGGGCGAGGCTGACTCGAGCGCTCCCATGAGGATCGCGGCATCGGTGACGCTCCTGGCCATTGGGCCGGCGGTGTCCTGGTCGGCGGTGATCGGGATGATGCCGTAGCGGCTGATGCGGCCGACGGTCGGCTTGATCGCGGCGAGCATGTTGCCGTTGGCCGGGCTGAGGATCGAGCCGGAGGTCTCGGTGCCGACGTTCGCGGCCCAGAAGTTGGCGGCCGTGCCGGTGCCGGAGCTCGACCCGCCGGTGGCCAGCGCAGGACGTCCGTCGGCGGTCGCCTCGCGCGGGTCGCGGCGCGGATCATAGGGATTGAAGCCGTAGCCGGTCAGTGCGTTGTAGTTGGTCGGCATGGCCGGATTGCCGGCCACCCAGTTGGCGAGCTCGGTCATCTGCGTCTTGGCGAGAATGATCGCGCCGGCCTCGCGCAGGTTCTTCGTGACCGTGGCGTCGTACGGCGGGACGAGATCGGCGAACGCCAGCGCGCCGCCGGTGGTGCGGATGTCGGTGGTGTGGATGTTGTCTTTGAGCGCGACCGGGATGCCGTGCAGCGGCCCGCGCACCTTGCCGGCCGCGCGTTCGCGGTCGAGCGCATCCGCCTCGTCGAGCGCCTTCGGGTTCACGGTGATGATCGCGTTCAGCTGGTCCTCGTAGGTGGCGATGCGGACGAGGTACTGCAGCACCAGTTCGCGCGAGGTGACGCGCTTCTCGCGCAGCGCCGCCTGCATCTCCGGAATGGTCGCCTCGATCACCGAGAACGGTTTTTTCTGCGCAAAGGCGGGAATGGCGAGCGCGAGCAGGAGCAGGGCCGGCAGCAGTCGTTTCATGAGCGCACAGTCTATCCCGACCGCAGGGAGGGATCTCGGGTGCGATTGAGTGGTCCCTCGGGTTCCTCGGGGTTCCTCGGAGTTCCTCGGCGCGAACCACGGCACCCCGAGGAACCGCTCCCCGGTCTCTTCGTTGCACTTCCGTCGCAATCCCATTACGCGCCAGAGGCGTAACGTTCACCACATGCGGAATCTGCGAATCCTCGTCGTCACCGAGTACGCACCGCCACCCCTGCCAAGGAAGCGACGCGCGTCGTGATGCCCGAGGACCTGCTCCGCGACTATTTGAACGCCACCGGCCCGGAGGCCGACATGCACCTCGCCCGCATCCTCGGCGAGGCGAAGCAGACCATCCGGCGCGTGGTGTCGTCGATCTACCGCGATGCGGAGAGCCATGACGCGGAGGACGTCATCAGCGACACGCTGGCCGATCTCCTGCGGCGCCTGCGCGACCTGCACGCCGATCCGTCGCGCCCGATCGACGACCTGCGCGGCTACATCGTCCGCTGCGCGTACAACCGCTGCCACGAGCGGCTGCGCGAGCGCTACCCCGCGCGCAACCGGCTGCGCAATCAACTGCAGTACCTCTTCCGTCACGAGGCGCGGCTCGCGCTCTGGCGCAGCGAAAGCGGCGTGACGGTCTGCGGCCTTGCCGGTCAGGCGGGGGAGGAGCCGCTTGCTCCGGCCATGGCCGAACGGATCCATCTCGCGGCGCGCAGCGATCCGGCCGCGGAGAACCGCGTGCAGATCACCGCGCTCGCCGAAGGGGTGCTGCGCCAAGCGGGCGGGCCGCTCGACCTCGACACACTGGTCACGACGATCGGGCGGCTGATCGATCTCGAACAGCAGCGCGCCGAGGTGCCGCTGGAGCTGCTCGAGCAACGGAGCGAAGCGCCGGCCGATGAAGCGCTGGAGATGCGCATCTCGCTGCGGCAGATGTGGGAGGACATCAGGCAGCTCGCGCCGAAGCAGCGTGTGGCGCTGCTGCTCAACCTGACCGACGTGCATGGGCGCGAGTGCACCTCCCTCCTGCCGCTGACGCGCACGGCGACGATGGCGGAGATCGCGGCGGCGGTCGAGATGCCGCTGGCACGTTTCGCCGCAGTCTGGAATGATTTGCCGCTCAGCGACGCCGCCATCGCCGAGTTGTTGCACGCGACGCCGCGACAGGTGATCAAATTGAGGAGACTGGCGCGCGAGCGCCTGCGACGGATGGAGAATCGGCGCGCAAATCAGAACCTGAGGCCCGAGTTCGACTCTTCATCGAGAGAACGCAAAGTGCAATGAGGACGCATTCGACACACGTCTCGGACGAGCAGCTCGATCGCTACCGGCGGCGTGTGGCGGAGCCTGCCGAGCTCCTCGCGGTCGACGAACACCTCGCGTCGTGCGATCGCTGCTACGCGCTGGTTCGTGCCGATGCGAACGTGACGCTGCCGGCCGCTGACAGCCATGCCGCCGTCGACGATCACCTCGAATATGAAGAGCTGGAGCGTTACGTCGACGGCAGCGCGACCGAGGTCGAGCGCGAACTGGTCGCGGGACACGTCGAGCTCTGCAAGCGGTGCCGGATGGAGCTGCACGACCTCGAGGGCGTACGCGATTCGATGAAGGTCCGTCCGATCCGGCGGCGTCCCTTGTGGAGCTGGGCCGCGGCGGCGTTGCTGGCGATGGTGCTGGTGACGGCATGGCTGCTGTTCGGCACGCGTGAGCCAGCGAAGCGGGTCGAGCCGCAGCTCGCCACGACCACCGTCAGCGAACCGGCCCAGGCGGTGCTGCCGAAGGTGGAGCTCGAGAAACCAGCGGTCCTCGATTCGCTCATCCGTGGAGAAGGCGTGCTGCGGGGCGGTGCTTCGCCGGCCTTCGCGCTGGAGGAGCCGGTCGGCACGGTGGTGCGCGAAGAGCGTCCGCGGTTTCGCTGGAGCGCGGCGCGTAACGCCACCTCCTACGACGTGGCCGTGGTCGATACGGAGCGCGGCAACCTCGCCGCCAGCGGCTCCACCTCTTCCACACGCTGGCAACCAACCAGGTCGCTGCCGCGCGGCCGCACTTACACCTGGCAGGTCACCGCTCACGCGGAAGAAACGACGATCGTCGCCCCCGGCCCGAGCGGCGCGGAGGCGCTGTTCCACGTCGCCGAGAACGAAGAGCCGCTGCCGGGGAAAGCCTTCGACCGCGGCGTCGCGCTGGCGCGGATGGGCGTGCTCGACGAAGCAGAGCGCGAGCTCGAGCGAGCGGCGAGCGAAGGCGAGCCGCGGGCGGCGGCGGTGCTCGACGAAGTGAGGAGCTGGCGCGAACGTAGAGGCTCTGCCGGGCAGTGATCTGGACTGCGGCGGCCGTCGCCGCCGCTTTCCCACACGCCGCGGTCCATATCTTCACCGCGCTGACCCCACCACCACGAACGGCGCCCAGTAAAACGGATGCCGGTACGCCGCGCGCGCTTTCGTCTTCAACGCCGCGTAGCGCAGCGCCTCCGCCTTCGACCGCGGGGAGCCGCGCAACGCCCGGTGAAAGTCGATCATCAGTTCGCTCGTGCTTTGCGAGTCGACTTTCCACTGGCTGACGACGCTGGTCGGGACGCCGGCTACGAAGAGGGCCCACGACATGCCGATCAGCCCTTCGCCTTCGCCGACGCGGCCGCGCGCGGTCTCGCAGGCCGACAGGACGGCCATGTCGGCGTTGAGATCGAGGCGCATGATCTCGCGTGCTTCGAGCAGGCCGTCCTCACGCTCGCCGGAGGGGGAGAGGACCAGCCGTGAGTAGAGGGCGTTGTGATCGTCGAGCACCGCGTGCGTCGCAAAGTGCAGTACGTCGAACGTCTGCGCCTCGCTCTTCACCACGTCCTCGCGTGCGTCGCCGCCGAGGTGCACGCGCCGGTTGTTGTAGAGCGGGGCGATGCCGCGGATCTCGCTCTCGGTCTGCGGCAGCGGCGGCAGCGCCGCATCGCCGCGCAGTTGCGCCAGGCCTTTTTTCGGCAGCAGCGGGTTACCGATGGCCAGCAGGCTCCGGCGCGCCCGCGGCGTGCGCCGCGCGCTCATCTCCCGCAGCACGGTCAGCGAGGGAACGTAGTAGATGGCGTGCTGGTCGAGCAGGAACTCGCCGTTTTTCGGCTGCAGCGCCTGGAACGGCAGCTCCCACAGCGGTCCGTCCGCGACGATGGCGACCGTCTTCGCGCCGCGCAGTTCCGGTGCGATGCCGCGCAGCAGCCGGTCGTAGAGCGCGCGCGAGGCCGGTCCGTAGGTGATGTCGCGATTGGCGAGCAGCTCGCGAAAGCGGCGCACCTCTTTCTGCAGCTCGTCGCGCGGGATGACGATCGTATGAGCCCGCAGCTCGCGGCCGCGTTTCATCGTGAAGAGGTAGGTCCGCTCGTCCGTGACCACGAACTCGAGCAGGACGTCGGCCGCGCCGCCGTCGAGCAGCAGCGCCACATCGCTGGTCCGTACCGGCGCGATCTCGCCCGCTTCGATGCGCAACTGCGGATGCGCGCCGTAGAGGCTCGTCAGGAAGGCGTCGTATTGCAGGCGTGCGATGCGCAGTTGCGCCGCCAGCTCTGTCGTCTGGCCGCCGCCCACCAGCGCCTCTCGATAGCGGCGATTCAGCTCCGCCAGCTCGCCGGTCAGCTCCGCGTCGCGCTGCCGTTCGCTCTCGGTCAGGACGTCGCCGAGCTCCGGCCGGCCGTTGCGCAGCACGTCCAGCAGCGCGCGCGCCTTGGCCCGCTCGGCGTACTCGAAGGCCCCCACCACGTCGCCCGCTTCGACCAGCAGGCCGACCATCTCGTGATACGGCCGCACCATCAGCTCGAACGCCTGCTGCTGGGTGGTCTCGTCGCCCGGAATGCCGCGCCGCCATTCTTCGATCACGGAGATGGCCTGCTCGATCTGCTTCTGCGCCTCGATCCGTTTTCCGGCGCGGCGATAGGCGCGGCCGAGACCGAGGTGCGAATTCCACAGCCGCTCCGGCAGCCCCATCTCCTCCGACAAGGCCAGGCTGCGCTGACCGAGCGCAATCGCGTCGGCGGGGTTCTCGGCCAGTTCGCTGCGCATGCCGAGAGAGATCGACATCGTCTCGAGGTCGTCCATCGACTCGGCCACCGTGAACACCCGCTCGAACGCCTTCCGCGCGCTGGCGCGGTCGCCCGCCGAAAAGTGCGCCATGCCGATGCCGTGCAGCGCCAGGGAGATGCCGTGCTGATCCTGCATTTTCTCGGACATGGCCAGCGACTTTTGCAGCAGCTCGAGCGAGCCCGCAAAGTCTCCTTCGTCGCGCCGCAGCGCTCCGAGGTTGTGCAGCCCCAGCGCGATGTCGGGTGCGAACTGCGCCTCAACGGCCAGGGCGTGAGCGCGCTCGAAGTGGTTGCGCGCCTGCGCGTAATTGCCGAGCATCCGGTACAGCTCGCCGAGGTTGGTCAGCATCACCATCTGTCCCTGGGCGCGCCCCAGTCGCTCGTTCAGCTCCAGCGCCTTGTCGTACGCGAGCAGCGCTTCAGTCAGCCGGCCCTGCATCGCCAGAGCGGTGCCGAGGTTTCCCTGCGCGAAGGCCACCCCCTCGAGGTCGTCGGTGGCGCGCGCCATCTGCAGGACACGCGTAAAGTGCGCCGCCGATTCGGCATAGCGTCCCTGCAGGCGGTGGGTGACGCCGAGGTTGTTGAGAATCGATGCGACGCTGTCGATGTCACCGGCCGCTTCGAAGATGCGCAGCGCCTCCTCGTAGTACTCCCGCCCCTCGCGCTGGCGCCCCTGCACGCTGTAGACGTTGCCGAGGCCGAGGTGCATCGTCCCGATGAACAGGCGATCGCCGAGCTCGCGATGAATCTGCAGCGCCTCTTCGTAGCGTGCCCGGGCGCGCGCGAACTCGCCGGTTTTCCAGTCCACCGAGGCCAGACGGTCGAGCGCGCGCGCGACGCCGCGGCGGTCGCTGGCCGCTTCGGCGATCGCCTTCATCTCCTCGAACAGCTTCGTGGCGGTGGTGGGATCGCCGGCCGTCAGGGCGACGGTGCCGAGCCCGCGCCGCCCCAGCCAGCGGGTGGAGGCGTGACCGAGCGCGTCGCCGATGGCGATGGCCCGCCCGAATGACTGCTGCGCCGCTTGGAACTCCCCTCGTTCGGTCTGTTCGGTGCCGCGATGAATCAGCTCGCGCGCGAAGGGGATGCTGCCGTCGGGAGCGGGGATCGGGGTGAGCGACTGGATGCGCCATTCGCCGTCGGGCGGGAGGCTGGGGTTCCTCGGGTTCCTCGGAGTTCCTCGGGGTTCCTCGGATGGTGCGGCGGCGTCCTGCCGAGGAACCGAGGAACCCGACGAACCGGAGGAACCGCTCTCCCACACCAGCGGCAACGAGTACTGCTCGAGGAGCGTCCCCGCGGCGTCGCGCAGCTCGAGCCGGATGGCGTTCGCCTCGGCGGACGTGGTGATGTGCGGGCGCTCGCCCATCAGCCGCACCAGCCGCTTGCGGTCGGGGTTGCGCGACGGCGAGGTGTCGCTCCAGAGGCGCGTCACGGCGCCGACGTCGCTGGCCCGCATCGCGGCGGCCAGCTCCTCCGCGCGCGCGGAGGCATCGGTGGTTTCGAGAAGAGCCAGGAGGAGGAAAGGGAGCACGAACATCCTGGATTCGTTGTAGCGCTCTTTTTTCCTTTTGGCCATCAGAACATCGCTTCCGTTTTGACATCCGTAACGGATACCGCGCCGCAACAGGCGTCGCGGCAATTCGTCAGTTCAAAATCGGAGGAACGTGTGAGGAAATCGATCTGGTCGTACCTTGTCGCCGTATTGGTTGCAGTGCCGCTGATGGCCGCTCCGGGAGGAGAGGCGCGGTCGTACGCGAAGGAATTCGGCGTGAGCGTGGAAGAGGCAGCGAGCCGTCTGGCGCTGCATCAGGCCATCGGTGAGCTCGATGCCGCACTGGCAGCGGAGGAGGCCGCGACGTTCGGCGGTCTCTGGATCGAGCACAAGCCGGAGTTCCGGGTGGTGGTTCGCTTCACCGATTCGGCCGCGGCCGCGCGTCTGTCCGAGCGCGTCGCCGGCGGACCGCTCGAGAGCCTGATCGTGACGCGCCCGGCGCAGATCGCGCTGGCCGAGCTCGAGAAGCAGCAGAAGACGCTCCGCGCCGCCGGCAACAAGGCGGGCGTAGCGTTCGACTCCCAGATCGACGTGCGGACGAACCGGCTGAGCGTCTTCGCGCTCGAGCCGGCCAAGCTGCAGGCTACCCTGGGCGCAGCCGTGCCGCGCGGAGCGAACCTCCAGCGCGTTCCGCGTCTCACCGAGCGCCAGAGCCTCATCGGCGGGGATGGCCTGTCGACCTGCACCGCCGGCTTCGCCGTGCGCCATAACACGACCGGCGAGCTCGGCATCCTGACGGCCGCCCATTGCGACAACTATCAGGTGTTCAACGGCGCCTACTTGCCGTGGAAGGGCGCCAAGGAGTCGCAGTACACCGACGCGCAGTGGCATTCCACCTGCGGCATCGTGGCGACCGAGAACAAGGTCAAGTCGTACGACGGCACCCGCACGATCACCACCGTCCGCTCGCGCACGTACCAGGCCGCCGGCCACTACGTCTGCAAGTTCGGAGCGGTCACCGGCTACACCTGCGGCACCATCGAGACCAAGCATTACGATCCGGGCACGGGTTACGACGGAACGTTCGTCCGCGTCAACAACTCGAACAACGCGTACGGCGACAGCGGCGCGCCGTGGTACCAGGAGCACGTCGCTCTCGGCATTCATCACGGTGTGGCGTGGGACAACGAAGCGATCTACCAGCCGCTCGACTACATCAGCCCGCTCGGCGTCTCGGTCCTGACCTCGGCGCCGGGCAACTGCACCGTCGCGCCGGTGGCCTCCTTCACCTATTCCGAAGTGCCCCGCGGCACGTTCAACTTCGACGCGTCGGCCAGCTACGATCCGAACGGCAGCATCGTCAGCTACTCGTGGGATTTCGGCGACGGCACGTACGAGACGAACGCCGGCCCCTACACCTCCCACTGGTTCGATCAGTGGACCGAGTACTACACCGTCTGGCTGACCGTCACCGACAGCGAAGGGGCGACGCGGAGCACCAGCCGCACCGTCCGCGTCTGCAACGGCCCGGGCCAGATGGTCTGCCCCTACTAATCGTAGAAGTTCCGCCCCTCGGAGCCGGTCTCTCCCCGTCCGGTAGCCACAACGAGTAGAGATTGGCTCCACCTTTCCGGAACGCGGTCATGCTTTCTCACATGACCGCGTTCCCCTTTTCCGTCCGCTTCAACCGCTTCGATCGCGTTGCCGCCGACCTCGAATCGATCGCCGAACAGGCCGAAGCGACGCTGTACGAGACCGTCATCCGCGGTTATGGCGACGTCGAAGTCGAAATCGACCTGGCGCCGCTCGCGGAGCCGAAACGCTCCGTCAAGCTCTCGCCGCTCGTGCGCGGCGAGATCGACCCGCGCGATGCCGCGGCGTACGTGGAGCTCTTCTTCCACGATCTCTTCCTGATGCTGAACCTGGCCGTGCCGGGCTCGTTCAGCGGCATCGTCAGTTCGCCGCGCACCAACGAGCTGCGCTTCGACGCGCGCGTCTTCGAATACGCGTGGGTCACCGCCGCGCGCAACGACTGGCCGTACGTCGACACGCTGCCGCTGCGCGACGTCATGCGCTGGTTCGAGGCGCAGCAGCTCGGGACCGCACAGATCGCGACCACCGGCACCGCCAGGGCGCTCGTGCACCTGCTGCACCTCGCACGGCACGAAGAAGACGAGACGGCCTCGGTGACCCGGCTCGCGCAGGCGCTGGAAGGGCTCGGCGCCGAGGTGCCGGCGGACGTCGATGAGCTGCGCGACGCGATCGCCCGCGGGACGGCGCGGCTGATTCATCCGATGCACGACGATTCGTTCGACGACTCGCTCGATGCGATGGCCCTCGACTTTACCGACGCTGCCGATCTCGCGGCGAGCCTGGTCGTGAGCGCGCTGCAGTCGCGCATTCGGGTGGCCTAGGCAGAACACACGCACTTGACCACGGATCAGGGAACGACGGGGGGCCTCCGGCGGCCGGGCCGCGGGCCCGGACCCTTTGGTTGGCCCAGCCTCCGCGACACAGACTCGTATCTCGGGACAGAGTGTCGCG
>DASWOB010000076.1:0-70107 GCA_036398925.1 Thermoanaerobaculia bacterium | reverse complement strand
TCTGCGCCGCGGTATGTCAGCGGTCGGCGGCCTTCGACGATGATCTTGCTCGCAAATCGTCGTCGACTCACGGATGACGACGGCCGCTCCCCAACCTATCGCCTCTCGCTGCCAATTGTTCTGCCGCGCAGGCTCCTAGGCCCACCAGCGGGTCCGGGCCCGCGGCCCGGCCGCCGGAGGCCTCCCGTCGTCTCCTCATCCGTGGGCGCAGTGCGTGGTTCTACTTAGCGCGGTGTGGCTGCCGGCGGGCGCACGGGTTGCGGCTGCTGGCGCTGCGGCAGGCCCGGCTGCGGCACGGCAGGGCGCGCAGTGCCGGGTGCAACGCCGGCGGGCGCGACGCCTGGACGCGCAACTCCCGGCTGCGGAACCGCCGGTTGCTGCGCCGCCGCGGCGGCGGCCTTCTTCATCGCCTCCTCCTGTGCCGCCGCCTGCTGCGCGGCGACGATCTCGGGCGGCGTGACGGCGCCCTGTTCGGCGATGAAGGTGCGCATCACCTGCGGTTTTCCATCGTATTGAAAGTCGAGCTCCGGCATCGGCTGCGGCCGGGTCTCGTCGACGCGATTGAGGTCGGCCAGCTCGGTCAGCGGCACCGCGGTGCCGCCGCTGACGGTGCGGTCGTTACGCACGGTCACGAACTGATGCAGGCCGGCCAGCACGAGAAAGGCGACGAGCAGCGACACGCCGACCACCACTCCCTGGCGCTGGCGTGCGTACTCCATCACGCTTTCCGAGGTGGTCATTTCCTTCGGGCGGAAGATCTCCTGAAGGACAGCCTGCGTGTCCATCCGCTCGCCCGTGGCCGGGTCGGCGCCGCAGTAAGGGCAGATTTTGGCCGCCGCATCGATCGAGCGGCGGCAGGCTGCGCACAACACGTTAGCCATTCCCCCCGAACGATATCTCAACACTGTAGTTGCCGGTCACCGGCCGCCCGTTGTCGGTCGCCGGACGGAACCGCCAGTTCTGCACGGCGGAGATCAGCTCGCTCGTGCCGCGCACCGCGTTGCGGACGTGGATCCGCTTGACGCGCCCATCGGGTCCGACCACCAGGTCGAGCCGCGCACGGCCGCGCGAAGCGACGCGCGGGATCGGCTGATACTCCGGCACCGGACCGGTGGAGCGTGATTCGACGCGCGGCTCGTCGCGACGCTGTTCGCGTGCGGCCTCGGCCGGGGGCTGTGGCTGCGTTGCCGGCTGCGTTGATGGAACGGCCGGCTGCCTCACCGGAGGCGGTGCCGTGCGACGCACCGGCGGACGCGGAATCGGCGCGCCCTGCGCGTACGCCGGGCCGCTCAGCGAGCGCGGGTCGACGAGAGCGGCCATGCGCTCCTTCTCGGCCTTGGCGCGCTGAGCGAGCTGCTGGTACTCGACGCTCGAGACGGCGGTCGCATCGCTGCGGTCGTAGTTGTCCGGCGCCGGCCCGTTGGCGGTCGGGACGGCATTCGGCGCGCTGGTGATCGGCGCTTCCATCCCCCCTTCGCCCGCCGGGACGAGAGGCGTGTCGGCGCGGCGCAGTTTGTCGGCGCGCGCGGCTTCTTCCCGCGACTGCTCGACGGCCGACTCCGGCGCGACCTCGACCGCGTCATCGCGGTTGATCACCGAGCCGATGAAGAACGAGGCGATGAGGAGCAGCACACCGCCGCCGGCCATCAAGGCTTTCTTTTTGAGGTTGAGTTCCGTCGGCGGCACGTAGGTCGTCACCGGATTTGCCATCTGAGTCGCGCCCGCGGCCGGGACCGGCTGTTTCTGGTCCCAGTTGCAGAACGGGCAGATGGTCGCCCATTGATCGATGCCGCGCTCACAGCGGATACAGCGTTTCCGTTCGCTCATGTTGCCGGTCATTTCTGCAACCGGCATACCGCGCTCACTTCACCGTGTGCAGCCGGCCGTCCTGCCAGAAGACGATTCCGCGGTCCGTGACCGCAAATGCCTGTGGATCGAGGCCTTTGGCAATGACCGAGCTCTTCGCCTTCGTGAAGCGATAGAGGGTGCGGGAGCTCGAATCGTACGCCGCCCACGTCTTTCCGCTCACCGCCACCCGGTCGACGCCGGTCGGGAACTGCGACGCCCGTCCTCCATAGAGGCCGAGTCCGAGCAGCCCTCGCAGGAAGCCGCGGGCGATGGCCTGCCCCATCGACTGGACGCCCTCCACCAGCCAGACCCGCTTGGCCGACGGATCGGCAATGGCCAGCGTCCGCGCGGTCATGGCCGTGCCGCCGCCGGTGAAGGCGAGGTCGGCCGGCACCGCGCCGACGTCGATCGCATCCGACGGCTGCATCGTCTCGATGGCAAACGTGCGGATCTTCCCCTCCGTTGGATAGACGAGATAGCCGTTGCGGCCGTCGAGCTCGAAATCGGAAGCGAACGGCGCGAGCTGCACGCGGCGCGTGACACGCTTTCCGTCGATCTCTTCGACGACGCCGCTGCTGCGCGAGTAGACGTAAAGCGACCCCCCCTGCTGGCGGAGGAAGGCCGGATCGGCCGCGAGCGGGATGTCGTTGAGCAGCCGTGCGTCGCGCGCGAGCACGTAAAAGTCGTCGCCGAGAAAGGCGCCGTCGATCGGCGTCTCATCCGTGCGCCGGCGCTCCGCTTTGCCACTGGCGAGGTCGACGACCACCGCCACGTTCGCGATCGGATCGAGCACTGCCGCTTTGCGCTCGCCGATGACGATCGTTCCCGGATGCTCGACCCCCTCGGCGCGCCACACCACGCGGTCGTTCGCATGCAGCTCGATGGCGTTGTCGTGCGCGACGACGATCCCCTTTGCACTGCTGGCGATGGTGGCCGCCTGCATCGGGATCGCGAACGCGAGCAGCAGCAACAGCTTCTTCATCGCGGCGTCTCCAGACGCAGCGGTTCGAGCAGCAGCGCGTCGCCCGCGGCCACGCCGAGAATGCGATAGGTGAGGAGGAGCGGCCGCGTGGCGTCGAACGTCCCGGCGAATTGCGTCGGACCGCTGAAGCGGAACGGCAGGCCGTCGATCGTGCCGCTGGCGAACGGCGTCGCATCGAACTGCACCAGGCTCGTGAAAGTCATGGCGTCGAGCGCGGCGCGCTGCTCGTCGGTGATGCTCTCGAGCGTGTCGATGACGTTGCGCAACTCGCTTGCCGTCGGTGTGGCGGAAGGGATCGCGAAGGTGGCGGTGATCGCGGTCTCGCGCCGCAAGGCGCGGAGCGTCTCGTTCGCCGGATGCAGGGCGATCAAGGCGTCGAGCGTCTTCTGCGCGTTGCGCTTATCGCCGCGTTCCAGCTGCGCGAGGGCGAGCCGCATCCGTCCGCCGATGGTGCTGTCGTCGATCTCGCGCGGCGGCTGCTGTGCGAGATGGCGGCGGTAGTCGCGCACGAGCGAGGCCGCGAACGGGTTCGCCTCGAACGCCTCCGCGTAACGCCGCTCGCGTTCTTCATCGTTCGTCGCCAGACGCGCTAGGGCGGCGAGGGCGATGACATCGTCGCTCCGCGATTCGACCACCCGCGCGAACTGCACCCGCGCGCCGGCCGCGTCGCCGCGTTGTTCGAGCAGCATGCCGAGGCGGAGCTGCGCGCGATTCAGCAGCGCGACGTACGCAGCGGCATCGCCGCGTGCGGAGGAGTAGATCTCGAACGACTCCTCGCGTGCCACCGCGCGGCGCAGATCATCGAAGGCGTTCGAGCGCAGCGAGCCGGTGACTTCGCGCAGCACGCGCTCCGCTTCAACGGAATCTGTGAGCGCGGAGGCGAGCGCGTACTGATACACGGCGAGATCGAGCCGCTTCCTCGTGGTCGGCAATTTCGCGACGGCGTCGCTGGCGATCTTCACCGCGTTGCGAGCCGCACTGGCCGCCTTCTGCTGCCGGCGGAGGACGTTCATGGCCGAGGCGTAGAGGTTCCACGTCTCCGCATCGTCGGCGGTGTAGCGCGCCGATTCTTCGAGCAGCGCGAACGCCTCGCCGTCGCGCCCGAGCTTCGCCTGCGCGAGCGCCGCGTACGAGGTCGCCTCGGCGTAGCGGCGCATGTCGGCATCGCGCCGCGCGTCGAGGCGCTGCCGCTCGGCGGTCTCCAGAGCCTTCGTGTACTCAGCGCGGGCGAGGGAGACCTCGTTGCGCGCCATGCGCAGGTCACCGAGGTTCAGACGGCCGGACAGCTGCGCCGAAAAATCGCGCGAGCGGGCGAGCTGCTTCTCCATCTGCGCGATCTCGAAATCGGAGGCGATGCGCGTCTGGGCGAATGCTGTCGTGGCCAACAGCAGCAAAAGCGGCAGCAGAGCAGACTGTCTCGCGACCCGCAACCGCAGCAGGCGTTTCATCGCGCAAAGTACCCTTTGCGCGCGCTGATGATGCTCACGCCCGCCCGCTTCGCACTCACGCGCAAGGTCCGCCAGCCGCGTTTGGCGTTGTTGCTCTGGTAGACCACCGTGTAGCGGCTGTTGATGTCGTCGAGGACGTCGCGCAGCGCGCTGCCGACGGTGTCCTTCGAGGCGCTGACCACCGCGCCGCCGGTGTTCTTTGCGGCAAGGTCGAGGAAACGGGTGTGCGAGGAGCCGAGGACGATGGCGTGGGCGATGGTCTTCGTGCCGCTGATCCTGCGCAGCGCGGCTTCCTCGGTCAGCTCGCTGCTGCGATCGCCGCCGTCGGTGATGACGATGGCGTAGGTCCGCTCGTCGGAGGCCACCGAGGCGACAGCATCACGGAGTGACGTTCCGCCGGAGGGGACGACGTCCGCGGTCAGCTTCGTGCCGCGGGCGATCGGCTTCGCTTTGCTCACGTTGTGGTGGAAGAGCACGAGCGAGGCCGTGTCGCCGGCGCGCAGTTGCGTGAGCGCCTGTTCGATCGCGGCGAAGGTCGCGGTCAGCTTGCCGTCGCCCATGCTCAGCGAGCGGTCGACGATGAACGCAAAGTGTGCGGGGGGCCGGCCGGCGCGGACGTCGCGGATAGTCTGCGGTGCGCCGTTTTCCTCGATGCGCAGGTCGGCGGCGCTCAGCTTGCGCGACGTGCGGACGCGCAGCGGGACTTCCACCAGGTCGACGTGGATGCTCTCGTTCGCGGTGAGGGCGGCCGTGGTGATCGCGGCCGATTCCGACTGCTTGTAGCCGCCCGACCAGACCTTCGCCGAGACCTTCCGCGCGGTGAGGCTCGTCCCGAAATCGAAGACGATCCGGTACGGCGCCGTGCGCGCCACACCGGCCAGCGAGCCGTCGACGAAAAAGTCGACCCGGTCCACCTGCCGGGCGTCGGTCGTGACCTCGATCGTCAGCGGCCCGATCGCCTGCGCCCCTTCCTGCGGCGCGACGAACGTCACCGCCCCGCCAGCCGTGGCAGCGGCGAGGAAGAGGACGGCGAAGAGGATCCGGCGCACCCCATCCCGAACGGAACCGTACGCGTAAGTTATTTCGATTCTGCGGGTTGCCCTCGTGAGGGGACGGTGTGTCACAATCCGGGGCCGTGCCCATCGATCCGCTCCGCTTCGCGCGCCAACTGATCGACGTCCCGTCGCCCACCGAAAGCGAATTCGACGTGGCCGTGCTGCTCGACACCGAGCTGACCCGCCTCGGCTTCGCCACCGAGCGGCAGGAAGTCACGGCCAACCGCTTCAACCTCTACGCATCGGCCGGCGGACGGCCGCGCGTGGTGATGAACTCCCACCTCGACACCGTGCCGCCGTGGTTCGCATCGTACGAGGACGAGACGCACATCTACGGCCGCGGCGCGTGCGACACCAAGGGGATCATCGCGGCGATGATCGCGGCGGGGGAGCGCCTCCGCGCACGCAACGTCACCGACTTTGCGTTCCTCTTCGTGGTCGGCGAGGAGACCGATTCGATCGGCGCCAAGCAGGCCAACGAGCACTATCGCGACCTCGGCAGCGAGTACTGCGTGGTCGGCGAGCCGACCGAGTCGACCTTCGCCCGTGCGTCGAAAGGGGCGATGACCGCGGTGGTCCGCTTCAACGGCAAGGCCGCGCATTCCGCGTATCCGCACCTCGGCGATTCGGCGATCACGAAGATGGCCGCGGCCATTGCCGAGATCAACGCCACCAGCTGGGGCTCGCACGAGGTCCTCGGCGACGCGACCGCGAACGTCGGCGTCGTGCGGGGCGGCTTCAAGCCGAACATCATCCCGGCCGAAGCGGAGGCGGAGATGATGTTCCGCGTCGTCGGCGAGCTGGAGACGGCCCGCCGGCAGCTCGAAACGCTGGTGGCGAAATATGACGGCGAGATCACCATGACGCGCGGCAATCCGCCGCAGATGATGACCGTGCCGGAAGGGCAACCGTCGGCGGTCGTCTCGTTCAACACCGACGTGCCGTGGCTCGGCAATCTCGGCAAGCCGCTGCTGTTCGGCCCCGGCTCGATCCTCGACGCCCATGGGGCGAAGGAGCGGATCGCCAAGCAGGATCTGCTCGACGCGGTGACGACGTACGAAGAGATGGTGGTCGCGCTCCTGGAGGGAAGGGTTGGCTAAGCTCCTACGTAAAGCTTTCAACGAAGAGATTTACCTGGTTGCCGCGGTGCGCACGCCGATCGGCAAATTCGGTGGCACGCTCGCGTCGCTGACCGCGGCGCAGCTCGGGACCGAGAGCGCGAAGGCGACCCTCGCGCGCAGCGGCATCGACCCGAAGGCCATCGACGAAGTGATCTTCGGCAACGCCCGGCAGGCCGGTGTCGGGCCGAACGTGGCGCGGCAGGTGACGATCAAAAGCGGCCTGCAGCACGAGACGCCGGCGTACACGATCAACCAGGCCTGCGGCTCCGGCCTCCGCTCCATCATGAACGCCGCCGATCAGATCCGCCTCGGCCACGCCAACGTGATCCTGGCCGGCGGAACCGAATCGATGTCGAACACGCCGTACCTCCTGCCGCGCGCGCGGTGGGGCTACCGGATGGGCCACGACGAGATCATCGACGGCATGGTGCGCGACGGCTTCCTGTGCCCGCTGGCCGACGAGATGATGGGCTCGACCGCGGAGACACTGGCCGAGCAGTACGGCATCACTCGCGACGAGCAGGATCAGTACGCCGTCCAGTCGCAGGCCAAAGCAGGGCGCGCCTATGACGAGAACCGCTTCGCGAACGAGATCGTGCCGGTGCGTCTCGAGGGACGCCAAGGTTCGCGTAGCGACCAGACTTCAATATCGGAGGTGCTGTTCGAAAAGGACGAGCACCCGCGCTTCGACGCCGACCTCGCCAGCATGGCCAAACTCCCGCCGGTCTTTCGCAAGGGCGGCAGCGTGCACGCTGGCAATTCCTCCGGCGTGACCGACGGCGCGGCCAGCATGCTCGTCGCCAGCGGCAGCGCCGTGAAGCAGCACAACCTCACCCCGATGGCCCGCATCGTCGGCTACGCGCAGGCGGGCGTCGATCCGAAGGTGATGGGCATCGGCCCGGTGCCGGCCACGCGGAAGCTGCTCGCCGAGACCGGCGTGGCCCTCGAAGACATCGACCTCATCGAGCTGAACGAAGCCTTCGCCGCGCAAGTCATCGCCTGCGACCGCGAGCTGCACCTCGACCCCGCAAAGCTCAACGTCCACGGCGGCGCCATATCCCTCGGTCACCCGATCGGCTGCACCGGCGCCCGCATCACCACCACGCTGCTGCACGCCATGCAGACGCGCGAGAAGAAGCTGGGGCTGGCCACGCTGTGCATCAGCGGCGGGATGGGGCTGTCTTTGCTGGTTGAGCGATGAGAGATGAACGATGAGCGATGAACAGAGCACCGATGCGGCAACGACGCGGAGCGGTTCATCGCTCATCGCTCATCCTTCATCGCTCCGCTTCACCGACTCCCACTGCCACCTGACCATGTCGAACGCCGAGGAGAACCTCGCCGCGGCGCGGGCCGCGGGGGTGCGCGGGTTCGTCGTGCCGGCGACGAAGCTCGACGACGCGCCGCAGGCGGTGCGGATCGCGGAGCAGCACGCCGACGTCTGGGCGGCGGTCGGCTTTCATCCGCACGAGGCAAAAGACTGCGATGACGCGGCGTTCGCGACCATCGAGCAGCTCGCGCGGCACGAGCGCGTGGTGGCCATCGGCGAGTGCGGTCTCGACTATCACTACGACTTTTCGCCGCGTGACATCCAGAAGAGCGTGCTGGAGCGGCACATCGATCTGGCGAAGCGGCTCGACAAGCCGGTGATCATCCACAACCGCGAATCGACCGGTGACGTCATCGAGATCCTGGCGCGCGGCAACGCGCGCGGCGTGCTGCATTCGTACACGGAGCAGCTGGAGCCGGCCCGGAAGCTGATCGACCTCGGCTACTACATCTCCTTCTCCGGGATCGTCACCTTCAAGAGCGCGGAGATGCTGCGCGGCGTGGCCCGGAACCTTCCGCACGATCGGGTGCTGATCGAGACCGACACGCCGTATCTCGCGCCGGTGCCGTATCGCGGCAAGGACAACGAGCCGGCCTTCGTGATCAAAGTCGCGGAGCTGCTGGCGAAGCTGTGGGAGCTGCCGATCGAGCGCGTGGCCGAGCAGACCACCGCCAATTTCGAGCGGGCCTTCTCGGTGAAAGTGTGATGAGTTGATCCCGAGCGCAGCGAGGGATCTCCGGTACTCCCGCCGGACAGCTGCATTGCCGCGCGGGGGCCCTGCATACGCGGTGTCACCGGAGACCCCTCCCGCTGGTCGGGGTAAACTGCACCCGCTGGTCGGGGTAAACTGCACGGCCGATTCATGACGTCCCAGCCCGACCTCTCCGTCGTCTTCCCGGTCTACAACGAGGAAGAAAACATCCCCCTTCTGCTCCGCGAGATCCGTGCGGCGGTCGAAGGGAAAGGATGGACGTACGAGATCGTGGCGGTCGACGACGGCTCGTCCGATCGCAGCCTGGCGGTGTTGCGCGCGGCGCAGGCGGAGTACCCGACCCTTCGCGTGCTCTCCTTCGAGAAGAACAGCGGCCAGACCGCGGCGCTCGATGCGGCGTGGCGCAACGCGAGGGGACGGATGGTGGTCTCGCTCGACGCCGACCTGCAGAACGATCCGGCCGACATCCCGGCCCTGGTCCGCAAGCTCGACGAGACGCGGTCCGACATGGTCATCGGCGTGCGCGTCAACCGGCAGGACACCTGGGGGCGCAAGATGCAGTCGCGCATCGGCAACGGCGTGCGCAACTGGATCACCGGCGACCGGATCACCGACACCGGCTGCTCGCTCAAGCTGGTCAAGCGCGAGGCGATCGATCGCGTGCAGCTCTTCACCGGCATGCACCGCTTCCTGCCGACGCTGGTCCGCTACGCCGGCTACAAAGTGGTGGAGATGCCGGTCAATCACCGCGCGCGGCAGTTCGGCGTCTCGAAATACGGCGCGATGAACCGCGCTTTTCGCGGGCTCGCCGATTGTCTGGCGGTGCGCTGGATGGGAAAACGAATGCTCAAGTACCGGGTGCGTGAGGAACGCGCGTCATGATGCTGGCCGCCTCGCTCGACCCGCGGCAGTGGGATTTCTGGATCGCTTTCGGACTGGGCGGGCAGATGCTCTTCGGCTCGCGCTTCATCGTGCAGTGGATCTCCTCCGAGCGGAAGAAGATGAGCCACATCCCGGTCATCTTCTGGTACCTCTCGCTGGGTGGCGGAATCATCACCGCCATCTACGCAATTCACCGCCGTGACCCGGTGTTCATCATCGGTCAGTGCGCGGGCCTGGTGGTCTACATCCGCAACCTGATGCTCATCTACCGCGGAAACCCGAATGCTCACGACCCCGCAGCGGAACCTTCTCCTACGGATCGCCCGTGAATCGATCGAGGCCGTGCTCGACGGCCAACGCCCTTCGCTTCCCCCGCCCGACCAGCTCGAAGCCGAACTGACCCGCCCCAGCGGCTGCTTCGTCTCGCTGCACGCCGAGGGCGACCTGCGCGGCTGCATCGGCAGCATCCAGCCGGTGGCGCCGCTCTTCGAGGCGGTTTCGGCGAGCGCCGTCAACGCCGCCTTCCGCGATCCCCGCTTTCACCCGCTCCGGAAGGACGAGCTGCCGCGCATCGAGCTGGAGATCTCCGTGATGAGCCCGATCGTCCCGGTGGCCGATGTCGCGGAGATCGAGGTCGGTCGTGACGGCCTGATCATCCGGCGAGGGAACGCCGCGGGGCTGCTGCTGCCGCAGGTCGCCACGCAGTACGGATGGGACCGGGAGACCTTTCTCCGTCAGACGTGCGTCAAAGCTGGACTGTCCGGCGACGCCTGGCGTGCCCCCGGGACGCGGATCGAGCGCTTCTCGGCAGAAGTTTTTGGCGAACAAACTGCTGACCGCGTGTGACTTAGGGAACGTAGCGGTCTCGAGGGGCAATAACCCCCCTCCTTCCGGGGTTTTCCAGTGCGGTTCAACCTATTATTTGAATCGACAATAATCTGACTCGGAACGGAGAAAAATGCCCCACTCCCTGAAAGATTCGGTCTCGATTCGTCTGGCAAAAGGACGGAAGTCGGTCGAACGCCATCGCATCATCAACGCTCTCGGCGCCCGTGGCGCCGCGGCGCTCGTGCTCGGCACCGCGCTCTCCATCGGAGGCGTGGCCGAGACGCTCGACAACGTGCACTTCCTCGTCCAGAAGGACCTCGACGCCGTTACGGTCGTCAAGCAGAAGGGCGACGACTCGAAGATCGTCGCGCACCTCGGCGGAGGCTTCACCGGCAACACGGTGTTCAAACTCGCCCAGGTCATGCCCGACAAGCTCGTTTCGCGCGAGCTGGCCCTGTTCGACCGCGAGTGGGTCAAGATGGAGCTCGATCAGGTCCTCTCCGGCAACGCCCCGCAGGAAAAGCGCGACGTCTTCTTCGAAGAGATGGCCCGCGTCAACGATGCCATCCGCGCCGAGTTCTTCGCCAAATCGATGCCGTACGGCGAGCTGATTCACGAGAAGGCCGTCAAGTACGACGTCGATCCGCTGCTCGTCGCGGCGGTCATCGAGCAGGAGTCGCGCTTCAAGAGCCGCGCTCGCTCGCACGTCGGCGCCAAGGGGCTGATGCAGCTCATGCCGCGCACCGGCAAATGGATGGGCGCGCGCAACCTTTACGACCCGGAGCAGAACGTCGACGCCGGCGTGAAGTACATCAAGTACCTCAACAAGCGCTTCAAGGGCGACGTCCGGAAGACCCTGGCGGCGTACAACGGCGGCGAAGGCAACGTGAAGCGCTACGGCGGCATCCCGCCGTTCCGCGAGACCCGCCAGTACGTGAAGAAGGTCCTCAAGAACTACGACGAGCGCACCCGGCAGCTCGAGCAGTTCCAGAAAGAGCAGCAGCAGCTCGGCGGCTCCGTCCCGGAAGCCGACGGCACGCTCACTCTGCGGTAAAAACACCACCCCGCACCCCGCGGCGTCCTCAGCAGGTGATATCGATATCAGCGCCTCTGGTATCGATATCACCGCGTCTGATATCGAGCACTGCCCTTATCGCCCCTGGTGTGGTGTGGGCTTCCAGCCCCCCCCGTTCCCTGAAGACCAGCGGTGGCTGGACGCCCACACCATTCCAGGCCCCTCAAAGCCCGAATCCCCGCTCCCCATTTGACCTATCTCCAACACTGCGCTAACGTTTGCCTCGATTTACCTGGCAACAAGGCCTGGGAGGGGACAATGGTCAGTGTGCGTAGGGTGGCTCCCGTTCTCCTGTTCGTGATCGCGCTTCCCGCGTTCGCGCAGCGGCAGTCGTCGACTCCGCCTCGTGAGCTGCATCGCGTGGGAGATCACTACACGGCCTACAACCCGCCCGACCCGGCCACCTACTCGCCGGGGGTCAAGACCCACAAGATCAAGAGCGGCGACACCCTCTGGGCGCTCGCCGAGACCTACTTCGGCAACGCCTATCTCTGGCCGCAGCTGTGGGAGTCGAACACCTGGATCACCGACGCGCACTGGATCTATCCGGGCGATCTGCTGCTGATCGAGGGGGAAGGCACCGGCCAGACGGCAGACGCGAGCGCCGGCGCGCAGCCGGAAGACGCCGCTACCCTCGGCGGCGGCGCAACGGAGGTCGAGACCGAGACCACCGCCAGCGGCATCCCGGTCGCCCGCATCCAGCAGGAGAGCCGTCCCATCCCGCTCGGCAACGAGACCGACATCTACTGCTACGGCTACATCGGCTCGCCGAACGAGATCGACGCGATGCCGAACTACGTCGAATCGCTCGAAGACGTCGAGGTCATGTACATGCCGCGCGCCCAGTTCGACTCCGCGGCCCAGGTGGCCGAGGGCGATCTCGTCTACATCCGCGGCGGCGTCGGCTCCGGCCTCGTAGCCGGCGAGACCTACATCGCCATCGAGCCGGGCGATCTCATCCGCCATCCGCACACCGGTGAGCTCATCGGCCGCCACTACAGCTACCAGGGACAGATCCGCATCCTCTGCACCGACGGCAACCTCTCGCGCGCCATGATCGTGCAGTCGTGCCGTGAGATCTCCGTCGGCGCGCGGCTCAAGCCGCTGCCGCAGCTGCCAATCCCGATCGCCCGCGTCCCCGACATGCCGGCGTGGTGCGATCCTCCGACCGGACGTTCCACCGGCGCGATCATCGACTCCCGCGACTGGGACCTCGAGCTGGCGGAGGGGGTTCTCGTGCAGGTGAACCTCGGCGCGGACGATCGTCTGCAGCCGGGCGATTTCCTGACGGTCTATCGCCCCAGCCCGCGCGCGGATCAGCCGCGCCAGGTGCTCGGCGAGATCGGCATTCTGACCACACAGGCACGCACCGCCACCGGCATCATCGTGCAGGCGCGGAGGACCATGCAGATCGGTGACTACGTCGAAGCGCGTTAAACGGGTGCTTACCTGTTAGAATCGCCGGTCCCGGGGTCCATAGCTCAGCGGTTAGAGCTGCCGGCTCATAACCGGTTGGTCCCAGGTTCGAATCCTGGTGGACCCACCAACATATGCAGAGATTTCTGAACGATATTGATGATTGTCCGAAGCACGGAGACCATCCGTGGTGCGAGGGCGTTCCGACCGAGGAACGCCTTTTTTGTTTCTGGAGGAAGTGTTGAGCGACGTCGACAAACTGTGGCAGCTCCAGGTCGTGATCTCGGCACTGAATGATCGCGAAAGACAGATGGCCGTCGAGCCGGAATCGTTCGCGGCGGTGAACCGCGAATACCAGCAATCGAACGCCGAGATGACGCGCCTGCAGGAGCAGCTCGATGCGCTGGCGAAAGAGCGCCGCCGCGTCGACGGCGAGCTTTCCGATCAGCAGGAGCTGCTCAAGAAGTACCAGGGGCAGCTGATGCAGGTGAAGAATCAGCAGCAGTACGCGGCCGCGTGGAAAGAGATCGACGCCACGCGCAAGCACGTCAAGGAGCTCGAGGACTCGGTGCTCAAATCGATGTCCGAGGCCGAAGCCGTGCAGTCGCAGCTCGACGAGCGGAAGGGCGGGTTCGACGACCTCCAGAAGCGCTACGACGAGGCGCACGCGGAGTGGCAGAGCTCCCTCGGCGACCTGAAGAAGGAAGTGGCGAAGTTGCGCAAGAAAGCGGCGGAGATCGAAGCCACCATCCCGGAGCGCCTGCGCCGCGAGTTCCACAAGATCATCAAGCAGCGCGGCGGTGTGGCGGTGTCCGAGGTCTACAACGAGACCTGCACGACCTGCCGTAGCAAGACCCGCCCCGCGCTCGCGCAGCAGCTGCGCCGCGGTGAGCTGGTGCACTGCGAAGGCTGCCACCGCATCCTTTACCTGCCGAGGCCCGCGAACGCCTCATGAAAATCACCGCATGGATCGACGGCGGCGCGCGGGGCAACCCCGGGCCGGCCGGTTACGGCGTCTTCATGAAAACGGACGGCGGCGAGATCATCGAGATCGCCGGTTTCCTCGGCCGGCAGACCAATAACGTCGCCGAGTACGCCGGCCTGCTCGAAGCGCTGGAGGTGGCCATTGCCGAGGGAGCGACCGAGGTCGAGATCATCTCCGACTCCGAGCTGCTCGTGAAACAGATGCTCGGCATCTACAAGGTCCGGCATCCGAACCTCATCCCGATGCACGGGAAGGCGAAAGTGATGGCGCGCAAGTTCTCGCGCTTCACCATCCGCCACACCCTGCGCGCGGGAAACAAGGACGCCGATCGCCTCGCGAACGTGGCCATCGACCGCGGCGAGGGGCGCTCGATCGAGAGGCGCCGTGCCGAGGGCTGACGAGATCCGCGAGAACGCGACCGCCGTCGAACGGCGCGTCGTGGCCGCCTGCGATCGCGCCGGCCGCAAACGCGAAGAGGTGCTCCTCGTCGCGGTGACGAAGACCTTTCCGGCCGCCGACGTCAGCGCCGCCATCGCTGCCGGGCTGACGCACGTCGGCGAGAACCGGGTGCAGGAAGCGCGCGACAAGCAGCCGGAAGTCGTCGGCAAAGCGGCGTGGCACCTGATCGGGCATCTGCAGTCGAACAAGGCCAGAGACGCGGTCCGTCTCTTCGACGTGATCCACAGCGTCGATTCGCTCGACCTCGGGCAGCGCATCGCGCGGGTAGCCGAGGCGGCAGGGAAACGGCAGGAGATCCTGATCGAAGTGAACGTCGGACAGGAACCGCAGAAGGCGGGAGCCGATCCGCGCGACGTGGCGCGGCTCGCCCGGGAGCTGCAGGCGCTGCCGTCGCTGGACGTGACCGGCCTGATGGCCATCCCGCCGCACGGCGAGCCGGAAGAGACCCGGCCGTGGTTTCGTCAATTGCGCGCGATGCGCGATGATCTCGGACTGAGGCAGCTGTCGATGGGCATGACCGACGATTTCGAAGTGGCGATCGAAGAAGGGGCGACGATCATCCGCGTGGGACGGGCGATCTTCGGGAGCCGGGGCTGACCATGGCGCCGTTCCTCCTGCCGTTCTTCCAGGTCATCGACGTCGTGCTGCGGGTGCTCGAGTGGACGATCTTCATCTGGGTCATCCTCTCGTGGATCCTCTTCTTCACGCACAACTCCAAGTTCCGCTGGCGCCACCGGCAGCTCTACGGCGCGCTCGAACAGCTCAACGACCTCTTCACGCGCATGACCCGGCCGTTCCTTCGGCCGTTCCGGCGGATGCTGCGGCGCTTCGACACGGCGGGGATCGACTGGTCGCCGCTGCTGCTGCTGCTGACCATCTTCCTGCTGCGCGGACTGCTCAATGCGACGGCTGGGGCTATACTGACTCCCAAATAACACGCGCAGCCGCGCGTGATCGTGGCGTGCAGGGGCACGTGTCGGGAGGGTGAGATGCACAATCTTTCGCCGCTGGAGATTCAGAAGCAGACGTTCGCGCGCGCACTCAAGGGGTATCACCCGGACGAAGTGCGCGCCTACCTGCACCTCGTGGCCGAAGAGATCGAGCGGCTCGTGCGCGAGACGGATCGCCTCTCCCGTGAGAACGCCCACCTGCGCGAGGACCTCGAGGACCACTCCAACCGCGAGCGCATCCTCAAAGACACCCTCCTCTCCGCCCAGAAAGTGGCCGAGGACCTGATCGGCAACGCACGCAAAGAGGCGGAGCTGATCGTCAAGGACGCCGAGCTCCTGGCCGACCGCGTCGTCTCGCAGGCCATGCAGCGCGTCGGCGACATCGAGCGCTCCATCCAGGACCTCAAGATCGAACGGCGCGTGGCGCGCAACAAACTGCAGTCGACCCTCGAGACCATGCAGCAGATGATCGTCCTCGACGCCGAGGAAGAAGCCAACGAGCAGCCGATCACGACGCTGTTCCGGGCGCGGAACTCGTAGGTCTGTGCAGTTTATCCCGTTTGAGTTTATCCCGAGCGCAGCGAGGGATCTTCGGTGCCACCGCGACGCAGTCCGCTTCAGCGCGATGGCACCAAAGATCCCTCGCTGCGCTCGGGATAAACTCAAACTGCGCTCGGGATAAACTCGCCGCGAATGCTGCTCATCCGCAACCTCAAACAGATCGCCACCCCCACCGGCACGACCGCCGTCCGCGGCCCCGCCATGCGCACGCTGCGTACGTACGAGAACGCGGTGATCGTCGTCGACGGCGAGCGCATCGCCTATGTCGGCGCCGAGCGCGACATGCCGGACTCGCTGCGCATCACCGAGGACTTCAACGCCGCCGGCGCGACCGCGGTGCCCGGCTTCGTCGACACCCACACGCACATCCCCTTCGCCGGCTTCCGCGAATCGGAGTTCAACCGCCGCCTGCAGGGGGAGACGTACGAACAGATCGCCGCTTCGGGCGGCGGCATCGCCTCCACGGTGCACGCCACCCGCAAAGCAACCGAAGAAGAGCTGATCGACAACGTCCTCACCCGCGCCGCGACGATGGCCCGCTACGGCACGACCACCGCCGAAGCGAAGAGCGGCTACGGCCTGACCAAAGAGACGGAGCTGAAGCAGCTGCGCGCCATCCGCGGCGCCGCCTCGCGCTCGCCGGTGCGCCTCGTCCCGACCTGCCTCGCCGCGCACGAGTTCCCCCCGGAATCACGCGGCAGCGAGGCCGCACGCGAGGGCTACGTCTCGACCATTCTGGGTGAAGTCCTCCCCGCCGTGGCCGACCAGAAGCTGGCCGTCTTCTGCGACGCCTTCGTCGAGCGCGGCGTCTTCTCCCGCACCCAGGGGGAGTCGGTCCTGCGCGCCGGCCTGGCCCTCGGCATGATCCCCCGCCTCCACGCCGACGAGCTCTCCGACACCGACGGAGCCGCCCTCGCCGCCGAAGTCGGCGCCGCCTCCGCCGATCACCTCATGTACATCAGCGACCGCGGCATCGCCGCCCTGGCCGCCTCCGACACCGTCGCCAACCTCCTCCCCGCCACCAGCTTCTTCCTCATGTCCGAACGCTACGCCCCCGCCCGCGAGTTGCTCGAAAAAGGGGCCATCGTCTCCCTCTCCACCGACTGCAACCCCGGCTCCTCGATGACCGAATCGATGCAGACCGTCATGCAACTGGCGACGCTGCGGATGAAGATGACCGTCGAAGAATCGCTCACCGCGGCCACCCTCAACGGCGCCTATTCACTGCGGCTGAGCGAGGAGATCGGGTCGATCGAAGCCGGCAAACGCGCGGACTTTGTCCTGCTCGACGCACCGAACTACCTGCACCTCGTCTATCACTTTGGGGTGAATCTCGTCAGCGCGGTGTTTCGGGACGGGCGGCGGGTTTAACGCGTCCTCCGCCCCCTCGGTGTCATCCTGAGCGCAGCGAAGGACCCCCTCCCACAGGCGAATACCGATGGTGCGTCGCGCGTGGGGAGGGGGTCCTTCACTTCGTTCAGGATGACACCGAGGGGGGTGCACGCCTCGTGTGGGGCTGGAAGTGGCGCTTACGCGTCGCGACCGAAACCACGCGCGTCGCGACCGAAACCACGCGCGTCGCGGCCGAAACCACGCGCGTCGTGACCGAAACCACGCGCGTCGCGACCGAAACCACGCGCGTCGCGACCGAAACCACGCGCGTCGCGGGCAAAACCACGCGTGTCGCGACCGAAACCACGCGTGTCGCGGCCGAGACCACGCGCGTCGCGGGCAAAACCACGCGCGTCGCGGCCGAAACCACGCGCGTCACGGGCAAAACCACGCGCGTCGCGACCGAAACCACGCGTGTCGCGGCCGAAACCACGCGCGTCGCGACCGAAACCACGCGTGTCGCGGCGAAAACCGAACGCGCGTCCGGCGAAAACCGCGCGTGTTTGCAGGTCTTCTCCCAACCGGCCGCGGGTCTTGTAGGGGGACAGGTCTTCGAACCGCCGAGTTTCCAAAAGCACGCGCGATAGCATGGCGGATGTCCCGAAAAATAGTCCGCGACCTTTCCGGTGAGGTCCATGGATGCTTCCGGCGAGGTCGTCGACGCTTCCCGTGAGATCCATGGATGCTTCCGGTGACTCGCGCGACTATTTGTTTGAATCGGTCGCCTCACAGACCACACCGAGCCTGTTGTCCTGAAACGGGGACGCCTGGTCGCAGCTCTTCTCCCCCTGCTCGATCATTTCGTGGCGTATCGCTATCGAATGGTGAGGCCACGGGCAAGTTCGGCAGCGAATGCGGCCTGCACCTGGTGGCCACAGTCGTCGCTACAGGTCATGAAGATGATGTCTTTCCCCTCTGCTTTCGCCGGAGAATCAAAGCCGGCAACTCCCGTCAGGATCGTCTTCTCTGCTGCCTCGAATCTCAGCTCGAGCACTTTTCCTTCGACGAGCGAAAGGTCAACACCAGGGTGTACGCGGCCACCCACAGCCACGACCGGCTCGTCATCGCCGATCGTCTTGCCGCACCACCCGCATTCAGATTGAAAGCGTTCGGCACGCCGGACGAACAGCTCTGATATTTCGTTCCGACGCCGCGAACGGATCAGCTTCCTGAGCAGGCTCACGTGAGTCACACCGCAATTTTCTCTACGAACGAATGCGGTTCCGGGACAGTCTCACCGTTCTCCCGCAAGCTTTCGATGTGCAACTCGATAGCCTCACGGATCAGTTCGCGAACTTCTTCACGTGACTCGCCTACCGCGACACACCCGGGAAGGTCTGGGACGTAAGCCCCGATGGATGTGTCTCCCTGTTCGATAATCACGACGTATTCCATAGGTGAGCTAGTCCTTTTTCAACCCAGCCTGTTTCCAGATGCTGCTCAGTGTTCCGACCGGAACGTCTACTCCCGTCTTGCCTGCCACTGTAACCGTTCCGCTCTTCACTGGATGTCGAAACTGCCGATGGCTGCCGCGCGTGCGTACGAGATGCCAGCCGTCAGCCGCCAGCGTGGAGATGACGTCGCGGACTTTCACGATATGCAGGGTAATCCGAAGTGTCGACGATCGTCCACACTCCCGCAAAATCAGCAACTTGCGGGTGCCTCGCTGTCGCCATTTCGTCTTTACGCACGCTACGTCTCAATACGCGGACCTTCGGCGTGGCGACGAACGCTGAGTCATCGCCGGATGTATGTAGAAGTGGCCCAGGAGGCATCGCGTAATGGGACTCCGGGAGAATCGTGCTCTTCTACCGCCGCAGCAACTCGCGCGAGAGCATCAGCTCCGCCACGAAGCGCTCGAACGCGTAGTAGATGCCGGGCCAGCCGTCGAGGAGGGTGCGCTTGACGAAGAGGGTGTGGATCACGACCGCGAAGGGGGCGATGACGATCAGTTTGCGGATGCGGGCGGCGGCGTTGAGCGTACCGCGGTCGGCGGTGCGGAGTTTCTCCGCTTCCTGTTTCATGTAGCGGCGCTGGCGTTCGAGGAAGCGGCGGAAGCTTTTGCGGTCGTCGTGGATGAGGCGGGCGGTGAGGGTGGCGACGGCGCCGTCGACGCGGGTGCGCTGGGTGTGGCCGTCCTGCCAGAACGACGAGGCGGCAACACGCAGGAGGACTTCGCGCGGGGGGTAGAGCGAGGCGCGGAGGCGTTTGCCACGGACGGCGTAGATGAAGCGGGCGACGTAGGCGCTGACGTTCGGCGGCGGCTGGAGCGAGGCCAGTTCGGCCACGAAGTCATCGGGGACAAAGTAGTCGGCGTCGAGCGTGAGCGCCCAGGTGGTGCCGACCTGTCCGAGGCCGAACTGCCACTGCGCGGCGTGGGTGTCGAGTGGCCGCTGGATGAGGCGGACGTTCGGAAACTTCCGGGCGATGGCGACGGTGGCGTCGTCGGAGAGGCTGTCGACGATCACCACCTCGTGCGCCCATCCGAGCCGCGAGAGCGTCCGCTCGAGGTTCGCCTCTTCGTTTTTCGTCAGGATGAGCGGGGTGATGTGATCGAGCATGCTTCGCGCTCGTGCAGCATGCCACGGTCGGTGATGCGACGCCCGCTCAGTTGAACAGCAGAATCCAGTAGGTGACGTACTGCGGCGCGCCGCTGCCGCGTTCGTCGATGGCCGAGCCGACGTACGTCCCCTGTGCGGCACCGGAGGCGATCTGCGCGCCGTCGCCGTTCTCGAACGAGCCCCAGATCCCGCGCCGCGCCGCTTTGGCGCCGGCCTGCTGCTTCACCCAGGCGTCGGTGAACGAGCACTTTTCCTTCTTGTTCACCACCGCCAGGCCGACCGAGACGAGCTTCTCGTTGAGGAAGGTCGCGTCGCTGCCGCGATAGACGAAGGCGTGGACGTAGCCCTCCGCGTCCTTCTTCAGCTCCGTGTCGGGGAACTCGAGGTAGACCCATCCGTCCGCGAGGTACTTTTTGAGGAAGGCCACCGCCTCTTTGTTGAGCCGCTGCAGGATCGGACGTCCTTCATCGGCGGGCGGCACGGCGATGCCGTGCATGCGGACCTTCAGCTCTTCGCCGCGGAGAGTCACGGCCAGCGTGTTGCCGTCGACGATCGAGGTGAGCTTCGCCATCGCGCTGCCGGCATGCAGCGGCGTCGCGATCGCCATGGCGAGAACGAGTACGGCGGTGGAGACGATCGAGCGCATAGGGCGCCCCCTCTCGCGTTGTGAATTGGTTTGGGACGGGACCCGGAGCGATCTTTACAGCTTGGCCGCGCGATGTCCAGCGGAAGCGGCCGCCTGGGCATACGCGGTTTCCATCTTTGCCGCGACCGTCGGCCAGGCGAACTCGCGCTCGACCAGCTCGCGTCCGCGCCGTCCCATCTCCGCCCGCCGCTCGCGATCGCGCAGCAGGCCGGCGATGTCGTTCGTCCTGACGATCCCGGCACCGGCGCGCAGGACGTCCTCGGCGAGGCCGACTCCTTCCGAGAGCACGACCGGCGTCTCCATCATCAGCGCTTCGATGACGGCGTTGCCGAAGTTCTCGGAGGTCGAGAGGAGGACGAAAAGCGACGCGCGTGCGAGCAGCTCCCACTTGGCATCGTCGTAAACCGGTCCGAGGAACTCCACGCGATCGGCGACGCCGCGTTTTTCGGCGAGTTGCCGGAGGCTGGGGGTCAGGCCTTCTTCGTCGTTGCCGGCGATCAGCAGGCGCACCCCCTCGGGCAGCGCTTCGATGGTGCGGTCGAGTCCCTTCTTCCAGTTGATACGCCCGAGGAAGAGCAGCGTGTTCTCCTCGCGCTCGACGTGCGGGCGGGCCACCAGGTCGATGCCGTTCGGGACGACGAACGGATGGTGCAGCGGGACGCCGGTGCGCGCCGCCTCCTCCTGCTCCAGCCGGGAGGTGAAGTGGATGGCGCTCGCCTTTGCGAAGTTCTGCCTCTCGAAGAGGCGCAGCCAGGCGCGCTTGACGGTGGCGCTCTTGCGCGAGATCAGCTCCGGGACGAGCATTCCTCGGGGGGAGATGACGAACGGAACCTTCGCTTTCCGGGAGATGTCGCCCGCGGCAATGCCGGGCCAGAGCCAGACCGCGTGGCTGTGCACGACGTCGTGCCGCGGGACCTCCCGGCGGAGGGCGCGCCACATGGCGCCCGAAGCATAAAGCCGTCGCACGAGCGGTGCGAAATAGTGCACCTGCACGCCGTCCAGGTCGACGGGTTGGGCGACCGGGACGTCGAGCGATCCGTCGCCGTCGACGTTCGTCGTGAAGACCGTCACCTCGTGCCCGCGCGCCACCAGCGCTTTGCAGAGACCGTGAACGGCCACGATCGGCCCGCCGTATCGCCGCGCCGGGAGGTACGTGGGCACGACGTGCAGGATTCGCATCGTTATGCGGTCGCGGGAGTGAGGGTCGTGGCCGGCGCCGGCTCCGTTTTGGCTGCCTCGCGCGCATAACGCTCATCGAGCACGCCGGTGGCGAAGAGGCACCCGAGGAAGAACGCGGTCAGCAGCGTGAGCACGGCGTCGGAGTAGGCCTGCGCCGAGACCATGAACTGCACGACGTTGGTCACGAACATGGCGAAGAGTGAGACCCGCATCAACTGCGTCGACCCGGGCAGATCGGGCGCGCTGGTGATCCTCAGCAACGTCCGGAAGAGGACGAAGAGGAGCACTGCCGCGGCGAGCACCCCCGGCACGCCCACTTCGATGGCCAGTTTGGCCAGACCGCCCTCCTGCCAGCCGATGTTCTGGTCGCTGCCGAGGAGATGGCGCACGCCCTGGGTGGCGGTGCCGAGGCCCGCTCCCATGACGCCGAACGTCTGGATGGTCCCGATGAAGCCGCCCTCCAGCCGCTGCAGCACCTCGGAGCGCGTGGTCGTGGCGCCGCGCGCGTAGACGCCGCCGCGTTCGCTCTGGGCGGTGTAGCGGGTGATGGCGAAGAGCATCAGTGCCCCGAGGACGAACGACATCACCTGCGCGAACTGGAGGCGCTTGAAGTAACGCCACACCAGCACCATGCCGAAGACGGCGAACATGTAGATCGCCTTGCGGCGCCCGCTGATCAGGGTGTTGAAGAAGCCCCAGCCGGCCACGAGCAGCCACGGCCACGCCTTTGCGAACAGCCGTCCGCGGAGCGCCATGATCACGCCGATCGAGGCGAGGGTCGCGGCGTGCCACCCCATGATGTCGGGCGCGCGGTAGAAGCCGGACAAGACCTTGATCTGGATGCCGGGCAGGTGGCGGACGTAGCTTTCGGGCATGCCCACCAGGCCGATCGCGCCGTTCTGGAAGCCGAGGTACTCGAGCGGCGTGCCGATTAGGGCGATGGTGGTGACGACCGCGTAGAAGCGGAGGAAGTGAACGATCTGCTCCTCGCGCTGCGCGTAGATGAACCCGAGGATCACCGCGGGGAGCGGCGAGCAATAGATGAAGAGGCTGAGGGCCGGTACCTTCCAGTGCTGCAGGCCGTAGGTGAAGAGGCCGTTCAAGGCAGCCAGGCCGATGAAGAAGAGCATCATCGCCACGGCGGTCCAGACGCGATTGATGCGGCGGCTGAACTCGGCAAAGCCTTCCTGCATCTGCCGCTGCGCGCTGAAGAGCACGACGAAGTAGATGACCACGACCGACATCGTCAGGGCGACCGGCGTGCCGGCCGTCATCTTGCGGGTCGGGTCCTGCAGGACGGCGACGAGCAGCGCCAGCAGCCAGCCGCGCCGCCAGTCGGTCAGCGCGACCGTGACGGCCATCATCATGAATCCGGCGAAGACGAAGATCATCGTGTCGTTTCTCGAAGCCCTCGCCCGCGCCGAACATTCCCGCGCGCTTTGAGCCGCCGCGCGAGGAAGAGGCCGCGCAGCTCGCCGATCAGTTTGGTCGGAATGGCCCACGGGTGGCGGAGGTGCCAGCGGGTGAGGATGTTCTGCCGCATGCGCGTCAGGGCGTACCGCGCGAAGTCGGTGCGATGGGTGAGCGCAAAGTAGTAGTCGCCGACCGCGTGCGCGGGCGACATCGTGGAGCGATGATCGCCGAGGGCCCGCAGCCCGCCGGTGGCCAGCTTGAGGTGGCGGATCGACGCGCGCGGCTCGAACCAGATCCTGCCGCCGGCCGCGGTGAGACGCAGTGCGAAATCCGACTCGAAGCGATAGGCGGCGCCGATGTAGTTCTCGTCGAAGCCGCCGATGGAGAGGGCGTGCTCGCGGCGGACGGAGAGATTGCCGGCCATGACGTTGGTGATGAAGGTGCCGGTGTCGGAGTTGAAGCGGAAATCGAGATCCGGCGTTTCCCGCGCTGTCATCCTGAGCGGAGCGAAAGACCCCCTTCCCGCGTGCGCTGCACCAGGTGTTGCGCCTGTCGCAGGGAGTCCTTCGCCGCGCTCAGGATGACACGAGGCTTCCCCCGGCGCAGCACTTCCCGGACAGGGCGTTTCCCCCGGTTGCAGCACCTGCCCCGCGCACGCCCAGATCGACTCGTCGCGGTAGGCGGCCCGATGCTCCGCCACGAGCGACGGCCCAGGAATGAGGTCATCGTCCAGAAAGAGCACCAGCTCGCCGCGCGCTTCTTCGAGCGCGACGTTCATCGCGTGCGGAATCGACGGCTCCGGCAGCCGGATGTGGCGGATCTCGCCGGCGGCGTTCCACGCCGCGAGCCGCTCGTCGATGGCCGGCGGGTGCTCCCGGGTCTGGTCGACGATCACAATTTCATCGGCCGGCGGCGTGAGCGCGAGCAGGCGATCGATCGTATCGACGAGGATCGCGCCGCGGTTGTAGGTCGGGATGGCGACGGTGAGCTTCATCGGCGCGTCACCGCCTGCAGCGCCGCTTTCACCCCTTCGACGCCCGCCTCGTAGTTCCAGGTGGAGATGATCGCGCGCGAGCGCTCACTCATCCGCTGGCGCAACTCCGGGTCCGTGAGCTGATCGAGCGCCTGCGCCAGCGCATCGACGTCGCCGGGCGCGAACACGAACCCGTTCTCGCCGTGCTGCACGATGTCGCCCGCCGGACCGCAGCGGGTGGTGGTGAGGATCGGGAGGCCGGCCGCCATCGCTTCGTTGATCACCGTGCCGCGCGGCTCGAAGAGGGAGGGGAGGCAGAAGACGTCGCCCATCGCGTAGTGCTGCGGGAGGGCGGTCTGGTTGACGAAGCCGGCGAAGACCGCGTGGAGGTTCCGCTCGCGGGCGAAGACTTCGAGCTGCGGGCGCAGTTCCCCTTCGCCGAGGAAGATCACCGCCAGTCGGTCGCGATGCGCGGTCCGGTCGAGCGCGCGGAGCAGCGTCATCGGATCCTTGCGCGGGATCAGCTTCGCCGAAAAGACGATCGCCGTCTCGTCGGCGCGGATGCCGTAGCGGGCGCGCATCGCCTCGCGCTCGCCCATCGCGAAGCGCGAGGCGGCGGCGAAGCGGTCGTTGTCGGCGGCCCATGGCATCGCGAAGAAGCGTTGCGGATCGGCGCCGTGCGCGCGGTAGTAGTCGGCGTTCCAGCGGCCGGAGATCATGAAGCCGGCCGCCAGGCCGAAGAGAGCCCGCTTGATCGCCATCGCCAGCTTCGCGCGCGCAGAGGCCGGCTCGTCGAGAAAGCTGCTGTCGCCGAAGAGGAGAAACGGCGTGTCGCTCATCCGGCAGGCGGCGAAGCCGATCCACGCCGAGAGCCACGCCCAGCCGGTCATGAACAGCACCGCGTCGAACGTCCCGCGCGCCAGCGCCGGCAGGAGGCCCGGATTGACGAGGCGGAAGAAGCCGTCGCCGAAGCCGAAGTTGCGGAGGAAGCGATGCCCGTAGCCCTCCAGCAGATCGATGTCCCACCTCAGCGAGGTGGCCATGTCGCGGTCGAGGTAGGTGCGCGCCCCCATGTCCGAGCAGAAGAACACCGTCACGTCCAGCGCGGGATCGGCCGCGAGCCGGCGGTAGAACGGGTCCTGGTACTGCACCACATGCGACGCGACGATGGCCAGCCGGTACGGCATCGGCGCCATTATCTGCCGAGGATCAGCGAGGCCCATGAACGGAGATGCAGCGGATTGCGGCCGAGGGCGCGCAGGAGGTAACGGCGCCACCGCGGATCGCGCCGCGCGCGGAGGCATTTGGCGATGAAGTAAAGCCCGGCCGCTTCCTGGCCGCGCCGCGCCTGCCTCCTCGGCTGCACCCGTCCGGCGTCGGCCAGCAGTGCGCGCTCGTCGCCGCCATCGCGCAGGGCCACGGCGAGGCGCGTGAGGCGGAGCTGTTCGCGGCGATGCAGGCTGCTGATCGAGCGCGGCTCGAGCCTCGCTTCGTAGAGGACCTCGCCGATGATGGCGATGGAGCCTCGCCGCGCCAGGCGGATCCAGAGGTCGAGGTCCTGCGCGAAGCGGAAGGCCTCGCGATAGCGGCCGGCGGCGAGATAGTCGGCGCGGCGGAACATCGCCGAGCCGTGGTGCGGGATGCCGTGGATCCGCTCGGCGCTGGCAAAGAGGAGGCTCTCGCGCGTTTCGTCGCCGTCGCCGCGCGAGACGTACAGCTCTTCGTCCTCCGGGCCGAGCATGCGCGTGGCCGAGGCGACGAGGACGTTCGCGTTCAACAGCGCGAGCTGCCGCGCGAAACGCTCCGGGTGCGAGCGGTCTCCCGCGTCGTGCCGGGCGATCACGTCCGCCGTCGCGGCGTTGCAGCCGCGAACCAGAGCGCGGGTCAGGCCGGCGTTCGGCTGGGTGATGACCCGCAGGCGCGGGTCGTCCGCGGCGGCGAGGATGCGCGGCGTCTCATCGGTCGAGCCGTCGTCGACGACGATCAGCTCGTAGTCGCCCTCGGTCTGCGCCGCGATCGAGGCCAGCGTCTCGCGCAGCCTCGGTCCGCCGTTGTAGACCGCCATTACGACCGAGATTTTCGCCATCGCAGGTGATCCGACATCGTAGCGATGCGGCCGGCGTTCCTCCAGCCGATCAGCCGCGCCACCATCCCGTAAACGCGGAGCTGCCCGGCCGGCGCCGAGGCCTCGCGCGCCAGCGCGAAGAGGCGCTTCGATTCGTCCGTGAGGCCGGCCGCGCCGGCCTGGCGCGCGAGGAGAAACAGCTCGCGCGCGAAGTGCTGCATCTCCGGCGCGTCGTTCGTGATCCCGGCCCGCCGCGCGCTGCGGAAGATGCTCTCGTGCGCCGCGGCGCGGTAGCGCAGGTTGTCGGGACGGAGGCCGTGACCGGCGAGGTTGCCGGCATTGTGGCTGCACTGCTCGGCGACGACTTCCTCGACGAAATGGAGGCGCACCCCGAGCGCGGCGATGCGCGCGTCGTACTCCCAGTCCTCTTCCATCCGCAGGTTGGTCCACGGGCCGGCCGCGGCGAGGAGCGAGACGCGATACAGCGGCGTGATCGTGGCCCACCAGCGCGAGCGGAGCATGGCCGGGAACATCGTCTCGATCCGCTCCGCGGTCCGCCCCCACGGCTGCGGAGCGACCGAGCCGTCGGCCAGACGCCGGCAGGTGATGCCGTACGAGACGCCGCACTCCGGATGCGCGGCCAGCCCCGCCACCTGCAGCTCGAACTTCCGCGGCAGGATGATGTCGTCGCTGTCGAGATGCTGAATGAGCTCGCCCCGCGCGATCCGCCGTCCCGACTCGCGGGCGGCCCCCGGTCCGGCGTTGGCCTGATGGACGACCACGATCTCCGGATGACGGCGCGCCAGCTCCTCCGCGACGGCAAACGTGTCGTCGGTCGAGCCGTCGTCGACGATCACGATCTCGATGGGCCGGTAGGTCTGCGCGAGGACGCAGGCCACCGCCGCGCGCAGCATCGCCGCGCGGTTGTAGACCGGAATGATGGTCGTGACGAGCACTCGCGACAGCTTACAATCGCCCGGCGCCGATGAAGCTCCTGATCTGCACGCCGACGTACACCCTGCACGGCGGTGTGGAGCGGATTCTGGAGGCGCTCGCGCGCGGCCTGCCGCCGCGCGGCATCGAAGTCGTCTTCGCGCTGGCGCGCGGGGCACGCTTCCACGATCCCGATCGCTTCCGCGCCGTCTTCCCTCCGATCGCCTCGGTGGACGTCGACGGCACGACCGGTACCGCGTACGGCCGGCAGAAGGCGTTGCGGCGGGCGATCGAGGCAGTCGATCCCGACGCGGTGCTGATCGCGCGGATGTTCGATGCCTATCCGGTCTCGAGCGCGCTGAAGCGGAGCGGGCATCGGCTGCGGCTCATCACGACTATCCAGTCGTACGAGCCGGACTACTTCGCCGACCTGCGGCGCTATCGCGCGTTCGTCGATCTCTGCGTGGCGAGCGGGGAGCTGATCGCCGCGGAGGCGCGGGAGATCGTGCCGCACGTGGTGAGCATTCCGGGCGGGGTCGCCCCGGCATCGCGTCGCGTCGCGCATGGCGACGGCCCGTTGCGCCTCGGCTATGTGGGACGGCTCGATGCACAGCAGAAGCGGGCGCTCGATCTCATCCCGTTCGCGGCCGAGCTGGAACGGCGGGGGATCGCGTTCACGCTCGACGTCGCGGGAGATGGCCCGGTGCTCGAGCCGTTGCGCGAGGCGCTGCCGCGGGCGCGCTTTCACGGCTGGCTCTCGACCGGGGAGCTGTATGCGCGCGTCTATCCCGAGCTCGACTTGCTGCTGCATTTCGCGGCGTGGGAAGGGGTGACGATCGCGCCGCGCGAGGCGATGGTGCACGGTGTCGTGCCGGTGGTCTCGCGCTTCCCCGGCATCGAGCGGGAGCGGCAGATGATCGACGGCGAGAGCGCGCTGACGTTCCCGATCGGCGACGTCGCCGCGGCTGCGGATGCGGTGGCGCGGCTGGATCGCGACCGTGATCTGCTGGCGAAGCTATCCGCAAACGCGATGGCCTCGCAGAGCGGGATCCGTTCGTACGAAGGGGCGCTCGATGCGTGGGCTTCCGCGCTGCTGGCCGCTGTAGCCAGACCGGCGCGAGTGGGGGAAGCGTTACCCCCCGTCAAGCGCGACAGCGGGCTGCTCACGCGTCTGCACGTGCCCGACGCGATCGCGGAGCGCATTCGCCGCGTGCGGCGTCGCGAGCACAACGAGGCGGGGTCGGAGTGGCCGCACTGGAGTGGGATTCGCGATTGATCGTGTGGGCTGTTGAGGAGTGACCGAGCTGTTGAGCTGTTGAGCGAGAGATGGATTTGAGACTCACACTTCTCTCGCTCAATAGCTCAACGGCTCAATAGCTCAACAGCTAAAAAATGCAAACGTGTGCCGCGCCTGCGTGGACACGTAGTGAGCCTTCTATCCGACAACGCTGTCGACGATCGCCCCCACCCGTTCGATGAAGCGCGGGAAGGCAAAGAACTCCAGCCCCTCGGGGATGCGCGGTTTGCCGCGGGCGAGCAGTTCGATGATGGCGGCGCGGATTTCGGCGGGGTTGGCGGGGTCGACGAGGAGGCCGAGCTTGCCGTCGAGCAGCGCTTCTCGGCCGCCGTCGTGTTTGCTCGCGATGACCGGAATGCCGCTGGCCATCGCTTCCAGGAAGACGAAGCCGAAGCCTTCGCCGCGGCTGGGCATCGCGTAGACATCGGCCAGCGCGTAGAGATCGGCTTTCTCGCTTTCCGGAAAGAGTCCGGTGAAGACGACCCGGCTGGCGACGCCGAGCGCACGTGCTTTCTTCTGCAGCCGCGATGCGTCGTTGCCGCCGCCCGCCATTACGGAGACGACGTCTTGGGGCAGTTCCACCAGCACTTCGAGCATCTCGTCGAAGCCTTTGTAGCGCTCGGCGCCGGAGATGCGGCCGACCGTGAGGACCACCCGTTTGCCCTTCAGGTGATAGCGCTCGATCAGCGTTTGCGGCTTCGGGCGGATGCCGTAGTTCTCGAGCCGCACCGCGTTCGGCAGGACGAACGTCCGCCCCTGGTAGCCCGACCAGGCGATGAGCCGGTCGCGCGTCAGTGCGCTGACGGAGATGACGCCGGTGCAGTCGTGAAGGAGCTTCGTGCGGAGGCGGTCGAGCCTCTTCCAGGCGTCGATGCCGTGCGTGATGAGGAGAGGATGTTTCGCGGCGAGCCGCGCCACCGGCAGGAGGTTCACATGGCCGCAGATGACGAGATCGAACGTCTCGCGCGAGAGGCGCAGCGCATCGGCGGCGTAGACGGCCTGGCTGCGCGCGGCGCGTTCGAGGTAAGTCACGCGCGGCGGCACCGGATGCGCGCCGGGATGCGGCACGACGCGCGGCACGACCACCACTTCCTCGACGCGCGGATCCGCGAGGAGCGCCTCGACGAACTCGCGGTTGAAGAGCGCGATGCCGCCGTGACCGCCGTAGACGTCGGTGCAGAAGAAGAGGATGCGCATCGCTTCGCTCCAGCTGTTCAGACCCTCAGCTGTTCAGCCGTTCAGCCGTTCAGCTGTTCAGCCGTTCAGCGAGGATAGCTTGCCCGCTTGAGGCCTGAACAGCTGAACAGCTGAATAGCTGAACGACTGCTTTCACTCGAATCGCTCGTAGACGTACTTTGCCCAGCTGCGCATCCGCCGTTCGGTGCCGTCCGGCGGGAGATCGAGCCATGCGCCGAGCGGAACGAAGAACGCGGTCTTGGGTCGATCGCGCAGCCACGGCGGAAGGTCGGCGCCTAGGGCCTGCTTGCAGCGGCGGCCGTGCTCGATGGTGACCGGGGCGGCCTGGCGCAGCAGCGCGACGTCGACCAGCGGCGTGCGTACTTCGACGGAATGGGCCATCGAGGCCCAGTCGGAATCGCGCAGCAGCTGGTTGCGCATGTAGAGCGACGATTCGAGCGTGGCCACGCGGCCGAAGGCACTCGCCGGATCGGGGTCGAGCACGCGTGCGACGTGATCGACGATGCCGAGGCGCTCGAGCCCTTCCTCCGCTTCCTGCTTGCCGAGGAGCGACGGCAGCTCGTCCGGCATGAATAGCCCGCGCTGCAGGAGCCACGCTCCGGCCCAGCCGGTACCGAGGACGCCGAGGCGGCGGAGCTTCGCGTGACCGACCGGTGCGCGGCGGATGAGGCTCGTAGCGAGCGGCAACTGCATCAGCCGCACGAGACGCGGGACGTTGCTGAACGACGGATAGCCGCCGAAGAGCTCATCGCCACCGAGACCGGTCAGGGCGATCTTCACCTTCGCCTCGGCGACCGCTTTGCTGATGAACCAGGTGTTCACGCCGTCGATGGTCGGCTGGTCCATCGAGGTGAAGAGGCGCGGCAGATCGGCGAGAAACTCGTCGCGCGTGACGCGGCGGGTGGTGTGCGGCGCGCCGATGCCGCGCGCGAATCGTTCCGCCAGCGGCGCTTCATCGGTCGCGCCGTGGAGATCGTCGAACGTCAGGGTGAACGCGCGCGGCGGCGTGCGCGAGAGGCGCGTGGCTATCCCGGCGATGGTGGTCGAGTCGATGCCGGCAGACAGGAAGATGCCGACCGGAACATCGGCGATGAGGTGATGCTCGACCGATTCGGTGACCTGCTCGCGGACGAGAATCTCCGGCTCGGCGAGCTGCCCCAGCGACTGCTGGTCTTCCGCGCGGCAGAAGACGCTGGCGATGGTGGTGTGCGGATGCGTGGGGCCGCGGCCGTTCGCGTCGATGAAGAACGAGCTCCCGGCCTCGATGGCGCGGATGTTCGCGTGGAAGGTGAACGGCTCCGGAACGGATCCGAGGAGGAAGAAGGCCGCCGCGCCGGCCACGTCGCGAGTCGGAGCGACCGCACCGCCGGCCAGCAGCGCCTTGACCTGCGAGGCGATGCGGAGGGTGCGGCCGTCGTCGGCGATGTAGAGCGGCTTGATGCCGTACGGATCGCGCGCGACGAAGAGCCGCCTGGTGCGCGTGTCCCAGATGACGAAGCCGTACATACCGCGCAATAGACCGAGCATCCGCTCGCCGTCGCGGCGATAGAGCTGCAGCAGGACCTCGGTGTCCGACCGCGAGTGAAAGCGCGCGCCGCCACGCTCGAGCGACGCGCGCAGCTCGCGGTAGTTGTAGATCTCGCCGTTGAAGACGATCACCAGCTCGCGCTCGACGTCGTGCATCGGCTGGATGCCTTCGTCGGAGAGGTCGATGATGGCCAGGCGCCGGCTGCCGAGCCCCACCCGCCCGTCCGGCGAGTACCAGGTGCCGCGCGCGTCGGGACCGCGCTCGATCATCGAGTCGGTGATGCGCTCGACTTCCTCGCGTCGCAACGGCGGCGCGTCGTCTCGATAGGCGAACAGCGCCGCGATCCCGCACATGCGCGGGGCAGTCTAACGGTTTAGGCTTCGCCTGCGAGCGATGAGAGATGAACGATGAGCGATGAACCGGGGAATCTCCGGTTCATCGTTCATCTCTCATCGTTCATCGCTCTCCACGCTTTCTCACCACCACCGGCTCGTGGCGTGACATCAGCCGGGCCCGGCGCGTGGGATGGCTCACGATCTCCCAGCCGCGTGCGGCGAACCAGACGATCGCGGCGTGCGGGTCCATGCTGGTGAAGGCATCGCAGTCGGTGCCGACGTATTCGGTGAGGTTCGGACGCAGGCGTTTGTAGCGGAAGGGGGGTGCGTGGACGAGCATCTCGAGCTCGCGCATGGCGCGGCGCGGCATCTCGAAGATCGCCCGCCAGAGCACGTGGGTGCGGAAAGGGATCAGCGACTTGCGGATCTTCTGTGTGAGCGAAAGATCGGAGTACGGCCGGAACTCGAGTCCTTCCGCGGCCCAGGTGCGGCAGTGCCACGCCGGCGCGAGGAGGAGCAGGCCGCCGGGGCGCAGCACGCGCGCGATCTCGGCGAGGACCTTCTCGGGGTTCGGGACGTGCTCGAGGGCGGCCCACGAAAAGACGAAGCCGGCGGAGCGATCGGCGATCGGCAGTTGCTCCATGTCGCCGCAGATGCGCCGGGCGTTGCACGTCGTCAGAGGGCGGAAGGCGAGGTCGAGACCGGTGTAACGCGGAGCGACGTCCGACAGGCTGCACATGCCGCAGCCCAGCTCGAGCGACGGACCGGAGATCGATTCCCGTGCGATCCAGGCCGCGGTGATCGCGTGTTCCTCCGGCATTTCGGGACGGCCCCAGCGCACCGGATCGTCGGTGTCGTAAAAGCGGCGCGCTGCCGCGCTGGTCATGAGGCGACGCTTTCCTTTGTGATGACTTCGGGCTCCTGCCGGCGGCGCCAGTAGCGGAGCGACAGCAGTACGATGAGGCCCAGGCCGCCCGCGGTGTAGCCGATGATCTTCGTCTGCTGGATGACGGTCATGACCGCGGAAGCGGCGAAGAGAATGGTCACGCCGAGGATGCGCACGATCGCTTTGCGCACGCTGCCGTGCCGGGCCACGAGGATGTGGTGGATGTGATTGCGGTCGGCAGTGAAGAGACGCGAGAGTCGCGAGGCGAACGACGGATGCGCGCCGCCGAGGCGGGTCTGCATGACCAGCAGCGTATCGAGCACCGGCAGCGCGAGGGCGAGCATCGGGCCGCCGATGATCAGCGCGGTCGGTGATTTGCTGGGACGGGCGATCGAGCAGGCGGCGAGCACCAGACCGATGAACATGCTGCCGGTGTCGCCCATGAAGATCTTGGCCGGCGGCCGGTTCCATGGGTAGAAGCCGATCAGGCTCCCCGCCAGGGCGACCATGATCACGAGCGAGAAGACGTCGAGGCGGATGACGGCGATCGCGGCGAAGGCGATGGCCACCGTAATTGCGACGACCGTGGCCAGCGAGTCGATCCCGTCGATGAAGTTCATCGCGTTGATCACGCCGACGATCCAGATCACCGAGGCCACGATCCCGAGCAGGCCGAGGTCGAAGACCGCGCCGGCGACGGAGATGAAGTTGAAGGAGAAGCCGAAGGCCACGAGGATCAGCGCCGCCGCGCCCTGCACCAGGAACTTCTTTGGAGCATTGGTGCCGACCAGATCGTCGTAGACCCCCAGGCCGACGATCAGCGAGCCGCTGGCCAGGACGGCGAAGAGATAGGTGAGGTTTTTCGTGACCAGCTCGGCCGCTTCCGGATTGGCGGCGAGAAGAAGCAGCGGAAATCCGAAGCCGAAGATGATGGCCAGTCCGCCCACCCGCGGCGTGGCCACGAGGTGCACTTTGCGCTCGTCCGGACGATCGACCAGACCGACCCGCGTGGCGGCCCGCCGGACGATTCCGGTGGCGACGTACGAGGTCAAAGCACTGCTGACGAACAGCAGAATGAGCGGTGCGTAGAGCTCGGACATGGACCCGTTCGAAGGATAACATCTAGCCGAATGCCGCCACGGTTCTCGATCCTCGTCCCCGCTTACGACGCCGCCGCGTGGGTCGCGACCGCACTCGAGTCGGTGCAGCGCCAGTCGTTCGGGGAGTGGGAAGTGATCGCCGTCGACGATGCGTCGGCCGACGAGACGCACGCGATCCTGCAGCGTTTCGCGGCGCCGAACATCCACGTGCACCGCAACCCGCAGAACCTCGGCATGACCGCCAACTGGAACCGCTGCCTCTCGTTCGCGACCGGCGACGTCGTGCTGAAGCTCGACGCCGACGACGCGCTCAAGCCGCGCGCGCTGGAGATGCTGGCGGAGGCGTACGAGGACCCCAACGTGCTCGCCGCCGGGATGCGCAGCCTGCAGTGCGACGAGCAGCTCGAGCCGTTCGACGGTATCCAGGGCGACGACGCCATGCAGCGCGCGGGCATCGATCCGTATCGCGACTGCGTCCATCCCGGTGCGCGCTGGTACGACGTCGCGGCGCTCGGCAACCAGCTCTGGTCGAGCTCCGCGTTCAGTGTCCGGCGCGACTTTCTGCAGTCGACCGGCGGGTGGGACGAGCGCTTCGGCTGCGCGTCCGACACCGAGATGATGTGGCGCGTCCTGGAGAGCGGCAGGCTGGTGGCGCACCGCGGTGCGGTCGGCGCGCTCTACCGCCTGCGGCCGGGCTCGATCAGCGACCAGTACCGCTCGCGCGGCTGGCTGACCTGGGAAGCGGTGGCGGGTAACCTGCTCAGCCTCAGCCGGGTGCGCGCGACGCGTCCGCTGCGGCGGGGGCTGCGGATGCATTACGTGCGGTTGTGGCAGCGGTGGCACGGTTCGAAGCGGGAGTTGCCGGATGTGCTCTGCGGGAGGCTCGACGACGTCGTCCGTCACATCGCGCCGCCGCCGCTCGTCGACAGGCTGCTGACCCGCGTGCGGGACGGCGTATCGGCGGCATAGAATGCACGCGACTTTGCAGAGGAGCGATCACTGATGGCCGAATTACCCGGAATCGAGCGCGAGACCCTCGACGTCGACGTCGTCATCGTCGGCGCCGGACCAGCGGGCCTCGCCGCCGCGTACAAACTCTCGGAGCTGATCCGCGTGCACAACGAGAGCAGCGCCGAGAAGAAGCTCGAGGGCCTCTCGATCGCGGTGCTGGAAAAAGGAAAAGAGATCGGCTCGCACGGCATCTCCGGCGCGGTCATGGATCCGCGCGGTCTGACCGAGCTGATGCCCGACTGGCACGACCGCGGCCTTCCGGCGGTGCCGGTGGGGAGCGATTCGTTCTGGTACCTCACCGAAACGGGGAAGATCGCCGCGCCGATCAATCCGCCGCCTCTGCAGAACCACGGCAACTACGTCGTTTCGCTGGCCGAGATGATCCGCTGGATGGCCGGCATCGTCGGCGAGATGGGCGTCGATCTCTTCCCCGAGTTCGCGGCCACACGCGTCCTGGTCGAGAACGGCCGCGTGGTCGGCGTGCGCACCGGCGACAAGGGCATCGACAAGAACGGCCAGCCGAAGGCGAACTTCGAGCCGGGCGTCGACGTCCGCGCGAAACTGACCATCCTCGCGGAGGGTCCGCGCGGCACGCTGGCAAAGCAGCTGGCCGGCATGTTCGATCTGTACGCCGGCAAGAATCCGCAGGTCTACTCCCTTGGGGTGAAGGAGCTCTGGCAGCTTCCCGACGATCGCTTCCCGGCCGGTTCGGTCATTCACACGATGGGCTTCCCGCTCGACATGGACACGTTCGGCGGGGCGTTCCTCTACGGCATGAGCGACCGCATCGTCGACATCGGCCTCGTGGTCGGCCTCGACTACAAGAACCCCACCCTCGATCCGCACAACGAACTGCAGCGCCTCAAGCTGCACCCCTCCATTCAGGCCATCCTCAAAGGGGGGAAGCTGGTCGGCGCCGGCGCGAAAGCGATCCCCGAGGGCGGCTACTTCTCGATGCCGAAGCTGCACGGCGACGGGTTCATGATCCTCGGCGACTCCGGCGGCTTCCTCAACGGCGCGCGGCTGAAGGGGATCCACCTGGCCATCAAGTCGGGCATCCTCGCGGCCGAGGCGGCCTTCCAGGGTCTGCTCAACGAAGACTTTTCGGCGGCCAGCACGGCGACGTACGAGCAGCTCTTCGAAGTCTCCTGGGCGAAGGACGAGCTGTGGAAGCAGCGCAACTTCCATCAGGCCTTCCACAACGGCCAGCTCGCCGGGATGATCAACGCGGGGCTGGGGATCATCACGGGCGGACGCGGCTTCGGCGTCGCGAACAAGCTGAAAGGACACGAGGGCTACAAGCGGATGGTGCGCATCAAGCGCTACTTCGGCTCGGACGATCCGCATCCGCCGGCCAAGGTGAAGTACGACAACCAGTACACCACCGACAAAGTGACGAACGTCTACAACGGCGGGGTGATCCACGAGGAGAACCAGCCGGCGCACCTGCTGATCATGGATACGGAGGTCTGCATCACGCGCTGCACCGAGGAGTACGGCAACCCGTGCTTCCACTTCTGTCCCGCGCAGGTGTACGAGCCGCAGACGACCGCGGACGGCCGCGGGAAGGTGCCGTTCCTCAACTTCACGAACTGCTTCCACTGTAAGACCTGCGACATCATGGATCCGTATCAGGTGATCACCTGGGTGCCGCCGGAGGGTGGCGGCGGACCCGATTACAAGAAGCTGTAGGCCTTTGTGCGCTTGACCCGCTACGGAGTCGCGGTGGTCAGTGTCGGCATCGCCGTCGCGCTGACCCGCGCGTGGCCGGAACTGGTGGCACCGATGCGCCTGTTCTTTTTCTGGTGCGCGGTGCTGGTATCGGCCGTAGTGGGTGGGATGGGGCCGGCGATCCTCGCGATCGTGCTGTCGCTCTTCGGCGCGGCATTCGCGGTCTTCGAGCCGATCGGCTCGCTCGCGGTATACACGCCGCTCGATCTGGTTCGAATGGCGCTGTTCGCGCTGTTCTCCGGCGGGGTCAGTGCCGTTGCCGCCCTGCGGCGGCGTGCGCAGCAGCGGGCCGTGGCGCTGGCGGAGCGACTCGCGGACAGCGAGCGGCGCTACCGCACGATCGTCGAAGCGACCCCGGTGCCGCAGGCGATCTGGCGTGCGACGGCCGAGGGGAAGATCGAATGGTCGGACGCCTGGATGGCCATCACCGGGCAGACGCGCGAAGAGGTCGAGCGCGGCGGCGGCATGTCGGTGGTGCATGCGGAGGATGTGGCGCGGACCTACCACCGCTGGCAGGAGGCGCTGGCGAAGGAGTCGTATTACGAGGATGAGATCCGCGTCCGGGTGGTCAATGGCCGCTATCGCTGGTTCGCTCTGAAGGCGATGCCGGTGCGCACGGACGATGGTGCCGTGCGGGAGTGGGCGGGGATCATCGTCGACGTCCACGATCGCAAGCGGCACGACGAGAGCGCGGCGTTCATCAATCGCGCGAGTGAGCTGCTGGCGTCGTCGCTCGATTACGAGCAGACCCTGCGCAACCTGGCGCGGCTCGCGGTCCCGGCCCTCGGCGACTGGTGTGCGATCGACATCGCGCGCGACGGCGGGCCGTACGAGCGCCTGGTCGTCGAGCACAGCGATCCGGCGCGGACGCAGCTCGCCTTCGATCTCGACAAGAAATACCGGCAGGCGCCGGAGAAGGACCCGATCGCGGAGGTGATCCGCACCGGCGAGTCGAAGCTGGTCGAGAACATTACCGACGAGCTGCTGGTCGCGCTGACAGTCGACGAGGAGCATCTGGCCATCGCTCGCGGTCTCGGCCTGCGCTCGTGGATCAGCGCTCCGATGACCGCGCGCGGCAAGACCCTCGGCGCGATCAGCGTCGTGCACGGCGAGTCGGGGCGGCATCACAACGGAGAAGACCTGCCACTGCTCGAAGAGCTCGCGCGCCGCGCCGGGATGGCCGTCGACAACGCGCGCCTCTTCCAGGAAGCGGAGGCGGCCAACCGGACCAAGGACGAGTTCCTGGCGACGCTGTCGCACGAGCTGCGCACGCCGCTGACCGCGATCTCCGGCTGGGCGAGGATGCTGCAGCTCGGGATGACTGACGAGTCGACCACGCGCACCGCGATCGATACCATCGTGCGCAGCGCGCAGATGCAGGGGGAGCTGATCGACGACCTGCTCGACCTCTCGCGCGTCGTCGCCGGGAAGCTGCACCTCGACATCGTCACGATCGACCTCGTGCCGCTCCTGCGGGAGCTGCTCGATTCGGCGCGTCCCGCCGCGCAGGCGAAAGAGATCACCACCACGCTGGACTGTAATGCCGTCGCGGTGCTGGTGCGCGGCGATGAGCGCCGCGTGCGGCAGATCGTCTGGAACCTGGTCACGAACGCGATCAAGTTCACCGGCGCGGGTGGCACGGTGACGATCGTCCTCGAGGTGCGCGGCGGTCAGGCGCACATCGAAGTGCGGGACACGGGAAAGGGCATCGGCGCGGAGTTCCTCCCGTACGTATGGGAGCGTTTCCGCCAGGCGGACAGCAGCACCTCACGCGAATACGGCGGGCTCGGACTCGGTCTGGCGGTGGTGCGGCACCTCGTCGAACTGCACGGCGGGACCGTCACCGTCACGAGCGGCGGGGAGGGGAAGGGCTCGACGTTCACCGTCGAGCTGCCGCTGGCGCGGCTCACGCCGGCCACCGAGGCCGCGCGCCGGCTACCGGCGGGGGAGCAGGTCCTGGACGGACGGAAGATCCTGGTGGTCGATGACGACACCGACACGCGGCTGGTGCTCGCGGCGATGCTGCGGCAGTTCGGCGGCGAGGTCACGGCCGCCGATTCGGTCGAAGCGGCGATCACCGAAGCGAGCTCGCGGTCGTTCGATGTCATTCTCAGCGACATCGCCATGCCGGGTGAGGATGGATACTCGCTGGTCCGCCGCATCCGCGAGATCTCGACCGTCCCGATGATCGCCGTCTCCGCCATCGGCAGCGGCACGGAAGATCGTGAAAAAGCGCTGCGCGGCGGCTTCGCCGAGTTCCTGCGCAAACCGGTCGACCCGCGGCAACTGGCCACGACCGTGGCGCGCGTGATCGGCTGACGATTCCGGACTGCGGCGGCAACCGCCGCCGCTCTCCCGCAGCCGCGGGGCGGCGCGCGACTCTGTGGCGTGGGTGGCGCCGTCCGAACAGCGGGAGGCCCGCACCCACCGGAACGTCGCACGATCGCGCGGGTCGGAAACGTTCAACAACGATCGTCCGTCCCGTTTCCGGCCGGTTCGGCCTGACTGGTCAGGCAGGTTGTGCCTGATCGGATGCTTCTGCCGGAGAATGCCTATCGCGCTGATGCTGTTCCATCGGGCACGCTTCTGGCGAACCATGACTGGCGTTCGCACGTAGCAAGGACTGTATGGCAATCGAACCGGTACTGATCTCGAGGTCGCTCGACAAGATCGCGGCGTTGCAGGACAACGTCGAGCGCGTCATCCGCGGCAAGTCCGAAGTGGTGCAGTTCTGCATCGCCGCTTTGTTGGCGAAAGGTCACATCCTGCTCGAGGACGTGCCGGGCGTCGGCAAGACCACGCTGGCGCACGCTCTGGCCCGCTCGGTCTCGCTCGACTTCCAGCGCATCCAGTTCACGAGCGACCTGCTGCCGGCCGACATCGTCGGGGTGACGATCTACAACCAGGACATGCAGGAGTTCGAGTTCGTCTCGGGCCCGGTCTTCACCAACGTCCTGCTCGCCGACGAGATCAACCGTGCCACCCCGAAGTCACAGTCGGCGCTGCTCGAGGCGATGAGCGAGGGGACGATCACCATCGAGAAGCGGCGCATGCCGCTCCCCGACCCCTTCCTGGTCATCGCCACCCAGAATCCAATCGAGCACGTCGGTACGTATCCGCTCCCCGAGTCGCAGCTCGACCGCTTTCTGATGAAGCTGACCATCGGCTATCCGAACGCCAGCGACGAGAAGAAGCTGTTGCGCGCCGGCGGGGCGCAGGACGCGCTCGAACATCTCGCGCCGGTGCTCGATCCGGATGAGGTGCGCGAACTGCAGGATCGCGTCACCACCATTCACGTCAACGAAGCGCTGGTCGAGTATCTGATGACCATCGTCCAGACCACCCGCACCCACACCGAGGTGGCCCTCGGCGTCTCCACCCGCGGCGCGCTGACCTACTACAAGGCCTGTCAGGCGCTGGCGATGGTCTGCGGCCGCGACTATGTCGTCCCCGATGACATCAAGCGTCTGGCCGGGCCGGTGCTCTCGCACCGGATCACGATGAAGGACCGGCGGATCGCGCGCGGGGATCACTCGCCGGAGGCGGCGTTCATCCAGCGGATGATGAACGAGATCCCGGTGCCGCGTTGATACGCAGAGATTCCTAAAACCATGAGCGCCACCGTCCCGACGGCCGCGGTCCCCTTCGCTTTCGACGGCGTCGTTCGCCTGACGAAGATCGGGACGACCTACATCCTCTCCACGGTGATCATCGCCATCGCCGCGCTCAACACCGGCAACAACGCGCTCTACATCGGTGTGTCGTTCATGCTCGGGGCGCTGCTGTTGTCCGGGATGGCCTCGAAGAGCGGCCTGCGCCAGCTCGAGGTCGAGATCTACGGGATCGACGAAGCGTGGGCGGGGCGGCCGAACGACGGGATGCTGCGCGTGCGCAATCGCTCGAACCTGTGGAACGTGCGCGACGTGGTGCTGACCTCGGACGCCCTCGCGCAGCCGGTGCTGATCCCCTCGCTGCCGCGGCGCAGGACCATCTCCATTCCGGTGGCGTTCGTCTTCCAGCGCCGTGGGCTGGTGCAGCTCAGCGCGATCGACTCGTACACGCGTTATCCGTTCGGCTTCTTCCTCAAGAAGCGCCGCCTGCGGATCGCGAGCGAAGTGATCGTCTTCCCGCGGCTCATGCCGGAGGGAGTGGCGCGCGAGCGCTTCCGCCCGACGACGGGGGAGCTCACCAGCGCGAACCGTCCCGGCCCCGGCAGCGAGATCCACAGCTTCCGCGATTACGTCCGCGGCGATTCGCTCCGCCAGGTGTACTGGAAGAAGTCGGCGAGCCTCGGCCGCTGGATCATGAAGCAGACCGACATCGACGCCGCGCACGCGGTGCACGTGGTGGTCGATCCGTACAAGCCGATCCAGGTCGCGGACGAGGAGTTCGAGGAGATGATCAGCGACGCGGCGACGTTCATCGAGTCGGCGGTGCGCCGCGGGCTCGACGTCGTCCTGTCGCTGCCGCGCATCACCATCCGCGCGTCGGAGGGGCAGAACTCCTCGCCTCTCTTCCGCGCCCTGGCGCTCCTCGAGCCGTCGTACGAGCCGTTCCATCAGACGCTCGAGCGCCACACTGTCTATTTTGGCGCCGCCTCCATTGCGGAGAAGGACATCCGATGAGTCGCCGCGGGCGTGAGATCGAGACGCTGCTGCTGGCGATGTTCGCCGCGCTGCCGCTCTACCTGACGCAGGTCATCGGCATGACGCCGCTGATCGCTTTCCACGTCTTCATGGGGCTGGTGGTCCTGCGCGTGGTGGCGGGGAAATCGCCGGAGCTCGTGCCGGCGAAGGTGATGCGCGCGGTCGCGATCCTCTACGTGCCGTTCTACGTCATCGACGCGGCGATGATCTCGCGCAGCGCGATCGCGGCCTCGACGCACCTGGTGCTCTTCATCGCCACCTATCAGCCGTCGGAGGCGCTGAGCCGGAACAATCAGGCGCAGCGCCTGCTGACGACGGGGCTCATCTTCACGGCCTCGCTGGCGACGTCGACGCACATCACCATCGTCCTGTTCGTCATCGCCTTCGCCTGGTTCATGTTCCGGCAGATGATGTACGTCAGCCACATGGAGACGGTCCGCGCGCTGGGACGCAGCTACGACGAAGCGCCGTCGGGCCGCTCGGCAACGTTCTATCTCGCCGGCGCCACGCTCATCGGCACGCTGATGTTTCCGATCCTCCCGCGCGTCCGCAACCCGCTCGTGCAGGGGATGTCGGGGACCCTTCCGGGCGCAACGACGGGGCTCAGCGAGTCGATCGACTTTTCCGAGCCGCGCCAGAATCCGAACGACAGCGCGCTCGTGGCGCGGGTCTGGGTCGACCCGTCCGCGCGGCCGTTCGCGGTGCCGGTGCGCCTGCGCGGCACGGTATACGACCACTACGAGGATGGAGAGTGGAAGCAGAGCCACATCGGGCTCCGCCACTTCGAAGAGCGTGACGGCACGCACTACATCGCACGTCCCCTCGGCCCGGGCGGACGGGTGACGGTGGAGATGCGGCCGATGAAGGGGCAGCTTTTTCTGCCGGTCGGCACGTATTCGGTCAGCGGCCTGCAGAGCCTCTACGAGGGGCCCTCGCGCGATACGTACCACCTCTTCCAGGTGCGCGGCGAGGCGGTGACCTTCCGCGCGCAGATGGCCTATCAGACCGAGCCGCTCCGGCTGGCGCGCGTCGCGACCACCGGCTATCCGGTGACGCCGGAGATCGCCGCACTGGCGCGGCAGATCGTGAACGGCCAGACCGAGCCGGAAAAACAGGCGGTGCGCATCGTGACGTGGATGCTCCGCGAGTTCCGCTACGTCGCCGATCCGGCGGACATCAGCCGTCCGTCGATGTCGCTCGACGATTTCCTGCTGCGTGACCGTGCCGGGCACTGCGAGTACTTTGCGGCCGGGACGGTCGCGCTGCTGACGGCGCTCGACGTACCGGCACGCGTCGTCGGCGGTTTCTACGGCGGACGCTACAACCCGCTGGCCGGCTTCCACGCCATTCGTCGTGAGGACGCGCACGCGTGGGTGGAGATGTGGAACGGGACGCGCTGGGTGACGTACGACTCGACGCCGCCCTCCCTGCGGCCGGGCGGCGGGGGGGAGAACCCGCTGCTGATGCTTTTCGGCGCCCTCGGCGAGTCGATCACGTACTTCTGGGACCGCTACGTCCTGACGTTCGGTCTCGGCGATCAGATCGCCCTCTTCACCGAGGCGATCACGCGCGGGCGCGACCTCCTGATCGGCGCGAAAGCGCGCGTGACGTCGACCGCACAGGCGCTCGCCGCACCGCGCATGCTGTTGCTCGTCGGTGGCATCGCCGCGCTGGCCGCGGTGGTGTTCCTCCTCGCGCGCCGCAAGACCTCGCTCTTCGATCTCCTCGCGGCGCAGCTTCGCACGCGCGGGATCGAGGTGGGACGGTCCATGACCATGGAGGAGGCACTGCAGACGCTGCGCGCCCAACAGCCGGAGGCCGCGCGCGAGCTCGCGCCGCTGATCGCGTTGTACGAGGAAGAGCGTTTCTCCGCGCGCGAGGATCGCGGCCGCGCCAGCCGCCTGCGCCGGGCGCTGGCGGATCTACCGCGTTGATGCCACCACGCGCCGCGGATGGCGCATCAGCTCGGCCATCTCCCGCACCGCGCGCTCCAGTCCGACCAGCGCCGCGCGGGAGATGATCGAGTGGCCGATGTTCAGCTCCTCGATCTCCGGCACGGTGGCGATCGCGTCGATGTTCCGGTAGGTGAGGCCATGGCCGGCGAGCACCGTCAGGCCGAGCTTCTTCGCGGCGCGGGCAGCCGTCGCGACCTTGTCGAGCTCCGCCTGCCATTTGCCGGTCTTCCAGGCATCGGCGAACTTGCCGGTGTTGATCTCCACCTTCGGCGCGCGCAGCTTGTGGCATTGACGGATCTGCTCGAGGTCGGGATCGACGAACACCGAAACGTCGATGCGCGCGTCGAGGAGCTGCGTGACGGTCTTCTCGACGTTGCCGGAGTGCAGCACGACGTCGAGTCCACCTTCGGTCGTGATCTCGTCCTTCCGCTCCGGTACCAGCGTGACCTGATGCGGCTTGATCGTCTGTGCGACGCGAACCATCTCCGTCGTGGCCGCCATCTCGATGTTCAGGTGCGTCGTGACCACCTTGCGCAGGAGCTCGACGTCGCGATCCTGAATGTGGCGGCGGTCGCCACGGAGGTGGACGGTGATGCCCTGCGCCCCGGCCAGCTCGCAGAGGATGGCGGCGGCGACCGGATCGGGCTCGTCGGTCTTGCGCGCTTCGCGGATCGTGGCGATGTGATCGATGTTGACGGCCAGACGCATGACGCCGGTCAGTTTATCCTCGTGTCGTGCGGAAACGTGTCGCGCTCGTGATTGTCATACTGCTGGCTGCTCTCGGCGGGTACATGCTCTACCGTCCCCGCTTTGCCGGCGACGACGTCGCGACCGACGCGAGCCCGCGGAAACGGCTCGAACCGTACTTTCGGAAAGCAGGCGTGGCCTACCCGCCGCGGCAGATCGCCTTCCTGATCTTCAAGGACGAGCGGCGGGTGACGCTGTGGGCGAAATCGGGAGACGACTGGCGCTTTGTTCGCCACTACGAGATTCAGGCGGCCAGCGGCCACGCCGGTCCGAAGCTGCGCGAGGGCGACAAGCAGGTGCCGGAGGGGGTGTATCGCATCGAGCACCTCAACCCGAACAGCGCCTACCATCTCTCGATGAAAGTCAGCTACCCGAACGCCTTCGACCGGCGGATGGCGCACCGCGACCGCCGGACGAAGCTCGGCGGCGACATCTTCATCCACGGCAAGGCGGTCTCGATCGGCTGCGTGGCCGTGGGCGACCGGGCCATCGAGGAGCTCTTCGCGCTGGTGAAAGAGACCGGCGTCTCGAAAGTGAAGGTGATCATCGCGCCGAACGACTTCCGCGCCGGCCGCCCGATCCTCCACCGTGACGTTCCGCCGTGGACTTCCGAGCTCTACCGTGACATCGCGAACGCATTGAGCGAGTTCCCGCTCAGGAAAGAAGGAATGCCGAACGCCCGCGTTGCTTTTCGGTAGCCGCCATGTTGTATCGCTTCGACAACGTCGAGAAAAGTTACGGACCGCATGACGTCCTCAAAGGCGTCACCTGGCAGCACAATCCCGGCGAGCACGTCGGCCTGGTCGGCCGCAACGGCGCCGGGAAGACCACCCTGCTGCGCCTCCTCCTCAAACAGGAAGAACCCGATCGCGGGCAGATCCTCCGCTCGTCCGGCCTCTCCATCGGCCACGTTGGCCAGCACCTGCACGCCGAGCCGGGGATGTCGCTGTTCGACTTTGTGGAGACCGCCTTCCAGGAAGTGCTGACCATCGAGCGGAAGATGCGCACGATCGAGCACGACCTCGCCGACACCACCAGGAGCGAGTCGGAGCACGAGCGGCTCCTCGAAAAGTACGCGGAACTGCAGACGCAGTACGAGCACGCCGACGGCTACACCCTCCACGCGGAGGTGGAGCGGGTCCTCGGCGGCGTCGGTTTCTCCGACAAGAAGGAGTGGGAACGGCCGATCCAGGAATTCAGCGGCGGCCAGCAGAACCGGGCCATGCTCGCCCGCGTGCTGCTGACGAAGGTCGACCTGATGCTGCTCGACGAGCCGACCAACCACCTCGACCTCAAAGGCATCGAGTTCCTCGAGGAGTTCCTGCAGTCGTTCAAGGGGAGCTACCTGCTCATCTCCCACGACCGCACGTTTCTCAACCGCACCGTCTCTAAGATCGTCGAGCTCGCGCACGGCAAGCTGATCGAATACCCGGGCAATTACGAGAAGTTCCTCCAGCTCCGCGGCGAGCGGATGGAGAAGATGGCCAAGGATTACGAGCGGCAGCAGGAGCTGATCGCCGAGACGCAGGACTTCATCCGCCGCAACCTGGCCGGCCAGAAGACCAAGCAGGCCAAGTCGCGACGGAAGATGCTCGACCGGCTCGATGAGCTGGAGCGGCCGGAGACCGATGAGACGCTGGCCAAGTTCAATCTCGACGGCGGCGCGCGGTCGGGAGCGGTGGCGCTGACGGCCGATCGGCTCGCGGCCGGCTACGGCGAGAAGCGGGTGGTGGAGAGCTTCTCGCTGCAGGTCCGCCGCGGCGAGCGCTACGCGATCATGGGTCCGAACGGCTCCGGCAAGTCGACGCTGCTCAAGACCTTCGCCGGACGGCTGCAGCCGCTCGATGGCGCGGTGATGTACGGCCACAACGTGCAGGTCGGTTACTACGACCAGACCTTGGGCGACCTCAATCCGAAGGGGAACGTCATCGACGAGGTGTGGAACCTCGACACCACGCAGACCGAGGAAGAGGTGCGGAGCTACCTGGCCCGCTTCTCCTTTTTCGGCGAGGACGTCTACAAGAAGACGCGCGACCTGTCGGGTGGCGAAAAGGGGCGGCTGGCGCTCGCCAAGATCATGCATCAGGGCGGCAACGTGATGCTGCTCGACGAGCCGACCAACCACCTCGACGTCTACACCCGCGAGGCGCTCGAGGAAGCGCTGGAGAACTTCACCGGCGCGCTGATCACCGTCTCGCACGACCGCTACTTCATCGACCGCGTCGCGGAGAGCATCATCCTGGTCGAGGACGGCGAGGCGCAGGTCTACTCCGGCAATTACTCGGAGCTGGTGGAGCGCTTCAAAGCCGGCGAGGCGATGCCGGAGAAGATCGAGGTCGTGCGCGTCCCGGTCCGCGTTGCAGCACCGGCGGCATCGTCAGCGGCACCGGCATCGTCGCCGGAGCCGGCGAAGGCGCAGCACATCGATCGCACCGAGCAGCGCAAGCGCGAGAAGCGGATCAAGAAGATTGATGAAGAGATCGCGCAGCTCGAGGCGCGGATCGCCGCGGCGGAGAGTGAGCGCGAGCGCAACGACCTGCTGCTCTGCTCCGAGGAAGTGTTCCGCGACGGCGAGCGGTCGCGGAAGATCCAGCAGCAGAACCACGACCTCAAGGCGATGATCGAGCTGCTGTACGGCAAGTGGGAAGCGCTTTCGAACGAGAAAGAGGAGCTGCAGGGCGCCGCGGTTTAGGTGCCTCCACAGCGCCGGTGTAATCTCCGCCGGATGAATGCAGCCATCATCGCCATCGGCTCCGAGATGCTCGGCCCGGTGCGCGTCGACACGAACTCGCTGAAGATCACCGCCGCGCTGGAGCGCTACGGCATCCCGCTGCTGCGGAAGTCGATCGTCGGCGACACGCTCTCCGAGCTGGTCGAGGAGATTCGCTACGCGGCCGCGCATGCCTCGATCGTGATCCTCTCCGGCGGCCTCGGGCCGACCGAGGACGACCTGACGCGGGAAGCGCTCGCGGAGGCGTTCGGCCTCACCATGGAAGTCGATCAGTCGATCATCGACCGCATCGCGGAGCGCTTCGCCGCGCGCGGCTGGGTGATGCCGGAGGTCAACAAACGACAGGGGAACGTCTTCACCGGTCAGACCACGCTGAAGAACGAGCGCGGCACCGCACCCGGCTTTCACATCGAGGCCGCCGGCAAGCACGTCTGGGTGTTTCCGGGCGTGCCGCACGAGCTGGAGTGGATGCTCGCGACGTACTTTGTGCCGTGGCTGACGGAGCTGAGCGGCGGGCGCGCTCGCCATCGCCGCGTCTTCAAGATCGCCGGGCTGACCGAGTCGGGTGTCGAAGAGCGGCTGAAGCCGTATTACGACGCGCACCGCGGCGAGGAGATCACCATCCTCGCCAGCGGCGGCCAGATCGAGATTCACCTGAACGCCGACGGACTGGAAGAGGAAGCGCAGGCAGCGCTGGCGTCACGGGAGAGCGAGATCCGCGAGCTCTTCGGCCCGCGCCTCTTCGGTACCGACGACGACACGCTGGAAAGCGTCATCGGCCAGATGCTGATTGAGCGGGGCGAGACACTGTCGGTGGCGGAGTCGTGCACCGGCGGTCTGCTCGGGTCGCGGATCACCGACGTGCCGGGCAGCTCCGCCTACTTCATGGGCGGCGCGATCTGCTACACGGGGGAAGCAAAAGTGGCGATGGCCGACGTCGACGAGGCGCTGATCCGCCAGCACGGACAGGTGTCGGAGCCGGTGGCGATCGCGCTGGCGGAAGGGATCCGCACACGCTTCAGCACCACCTACGGCGTGGGAGTCACCGGCATCGCCGGCCCGACCGGCGGCACGCCGGAAAAGCCGGTCGGCACCGTGCACGTCGCCGTCGCCGGCCCCGACGCCCACCTGCACCGGAAGATTCTCTGGCAGGGACCGCGCACGCTCGTGAAGTGGTACTCGACGCAGCAGGCGCTGGATCTATTGCGGCAGTTCGTGCTGGGGCAGCGTTGACAGAGCGGCGATTCCGAGGGACATTCAGCGCATGGCTACGGTCGAAGTGGATGACGAGCTGCTGAAGAAGGCCCGGCGCATCACGGGAGAGCGGACGTATTCGGCGACCATTCAGAAGGCGCTGGAAGAGGTCGTACGCGTGGAGCGGGTCAAAGAGGCGCTGGATGCGGCGTGGAACGTCGGCGACGACTTTTTCGCGCCGGGATGGCTGGAAGAGCAGGGTTACAAGAAGCCGGAAAAGAAACGGCGGCTCGCAGCCAACGAAAAGCGCGCGCCTCGCGTGAGGAGTGAGAAGAAGGACACACGGCGTGGTGCTCGCTGACACCAGCGCGTGGGTCGATCACCTTCGCGGCACGCGCCGGATCGCAACGCTTGATCTGGTGACGGTGCCGCCGGTTCTCCAGGAAGTTCTTCACGGGGCGGACGAACGGAACAAGTACGAATTTCTGCACCGTACTGTCACTGCCCTCTTGATGCTGGACGACCCCATGCCTCGTGAACGTTTCGGAGAGGCTGCGCAGATCTACTTGGCGTGCCGTTCCGAAGGGCTCACCATCCGCTCGAGCGTCGACTGCCTCATCGCCGCCAGCGCCATTGCCCACGGCGCCGAGCTTCTGCACAACGACCGCGACTTCATCAACATCGCGAAAGTCGTTCCGCTGCGCCTCTCTAACCTTTCCCCAACCTGAGCACGTTCCCGACGATATCGTTGTAGAGCACGACCAGCATCAGCATGGCCAGGGCGGCGAAGCCGACCTGCTGGATGCGCTCTTTGACGCGCAGTGAGAGGTCGCGGCGGGCGATCCCTTCGATGAGGAGGATCATGATGTGGCCGCCGTCGAGGACGGGGATGGGGAGGAGGTTCATCACGCCAAGCTGCAGGGAGATCATGGCCAGGAGACTGATGAAGGAGAGGGGGCCGCGGCGGAACATCTCGCCGGAGATGCGGGCGATGTTGATCGGGCCGCTCAGCTCTTTCATCGAGCCCTCGGACCGGAAGATGCGCTTGACGGCGGCGCCGGTGAACTTGAGCATCCGCCAGTTTTCCTGCAGGCCGTGTTTGATCGCCGGCAGGAGGGGGAGCTTGAAGAAGATGGTCGGAGGGATGATGCCTCGCAGGCCGCCGAGCTTCTGGTCTTCTTCGGCCGGGATGGGCGGGATGGTCACGCGCACGGTCTGGCCGTTGCGCAGGACGTCGAGCACGAGCGGTTTGGCCGTATCGGTTCCGGCCTTCGCCACCCCGATCATGTCTTTGATCGGTTTTCCGTTCGCCGCGACGATGCGATCGCCCGGCTGGATGCCGGCAGCGGCGGCGGGGGAGCCGGGCTCGGTGCGGCCGACCAGCGGTTCGTAGGTGCTGCCGAGGCCGGCCTTGCCAGTCGGGCCGTAGTCGCCGTCTTCGCGCGCCGGGGTCATGACCGTGGAGCGCTTCACGCCGTCGCGCACGTACTCGACGCGCAGCGGGGTGCCGGCGTTCATGGCGATGAGCATGCGCAGGTCGTTGAAATCGTCGACCGGTTCGCCGTTCATGCTGGTGATCAGGTCGCCGGTCTGCAGGCCGGCTTTTGCGGCCGGCATGTTCGGCGAGACCTCGCCGATGAGCGGTTTGGTGACGAACTGCTCGGTGCCGACCATGGCAATCGCGGTCACGAAGGTGACGGCCACGAGGATGTTCATGAAGGGGCCGGCGAAGAGGATCACGAAGCGCTGCCACTTCGGCTTCGAGAGGAACTCGTCGGGATTGGCCGGCACGTTCTCTTCCGGCGTGTCGCCCGCCATCCGGACGTAGCCGCCCAGCGGCACGATCGAGACGCGGTAGTCGGTGTCTCCGCGGCGGAAGCCGAAGATGCGCTTGCCGAAGCCGAGGGAGAAGACCAGGACTTTGACGCGGAACAGCTTCGCCATCACGAAATGGCCGGCCTCGTGGATGAAGATCAGGAAGCCGAGCCCGAGGACGAATGCGATGAGATTTGTGCCGAGATTACCCATAGAGTTTTATCGCCGGACTGCAACATCGATTCCGCGGGCTTCGTTCCGGGCCCACCCGTCCCAGGCCAGCGCGTCGTCGACCGACCCGATGGCCTGCACGTTTCCGGCGTGCCGTTCGAGCACGCGCTCCACGATGTCTACGATTCCCATGAACGGAAGTTCTCCGGCCAGGAAGCGCTCCACCGCGATCTCGTTGGCGGCGTTGAGGACGGCCGGCATCGAGCCGCCGGTACGGCAGGCGTGATAAGCGAAACCGACCGCCGGGAAGCGGCGCGGGTCGACCGGGAAGAAGTCGAGCGTCCGGATCCGCGCCAGGTCGAGCTTCGCGAACGGCGCCGCGACCCGCTCCGGGTACAACAGCGCGTACTGAATCGGGAACTTCATGTCGGTCGTCGAGAGCTGCGCCACGATCGAGCCGTCGACGTACTCGACCATCGAGTGGACGATCGACTGCGGGTGAATGAGGATGTCGATCTCGTCGGCCGGCTTGGCGAAGAGGTGATGCGCCTCGATCACCTCCAGCCCTTTGTTCATCATCGTGGCGGAGTCGATCGAGATCTTGTTGCCCATCTTCCAGGTGGGATGGGCGAGCGCGGCGTCGATGGAGATGTCGTCGAACGTCGTCAGGTCGCGATGCAGGAACGGCCCGCCCGAGGCGGTCAGGATGATCCGCTCGATCTCGCGATGCGTCCCACAACGGATGGCCTGATGCACCGCGTTGTGCTCGGAGTCGACCGGCAGGATCTCGCCGCCGTATTGATGTGCAGTCTGCATCATCACGTCGCCCGCGGCGACCAGCACTTCTTTGTTGGCGATGCCGACCCGCTTGCCGGCGCGCAGCGCGGCGTAGACCGGCGGGATACCGGCGGCGCCGACGATGGCGGCGATCACCGCGTCGGCTGAGGGCATCGTTGCGACGGCCGAGGCTCCGGTGTCGCCGTAGACGATCTCGATCGGCGTTTTGACGAGCGCGCGCAGACGCGCGACGTCGGCTTCGCTGCGCACCGAGACGAGCTCGGGGCGATAGCGCTCGATCTGCTCGGCGAGCAGGTCGATGTTCCCGCCGGCGGCAAGGCCGGCGACGCGGAGGCGATCGGGAAACGCGTCGACGACGGCCAGCGTCGAACGGCCGACGGAGCCGGTACTGCCAAGGATGGATACGTTGGTCATGGGCTATGTCGTATTCGCTATGCCGTGAGCGACGGTTCAGCCGGACATGATGTCCAGAGTGCGGAACTCGCGCACGATGAGAGACCAGTAGCAATAGAGGATGGGGGCGGTGAAGAGGATCGAGTCGAAGCGATCGAGAAAGCCGCCGTGGCCGGGGATCAGCGTCCCGGAGTCCTTCACGTCGGCCGAGCGCTTCCACATCGATTCGGCGAGGTCGCCGACCACGCCGGCCGCCGAGAGGATCACGCCGGCGATGATGGCGTGGAGCAGCGGGAACTCGCGGAAGAACGTGAAGTGGATGATCACCGCCGCGATGACGGACGTCGTCACGCCGCCGATCAGTCCCTCGATGGTCTTTTTCGGGCTGATGCGCGGCGAGAGTTTGTGTCTGCCGAGGTTTTTGCCGGTGTAGTACGCCCCGGCATCGCCGAGCCAGACCACCAGCAGAAGGAAGAACACCAGCTTCCAGCCGACCGGGAAGTCGTTGCGGAGGCGGATGATCGAGCCGCCGAGCATGCCGACGTACATCGTGGCCATGACGGCGACGGCGCTCGACGGCAGTGAGTCTTCGAGCGGCTTCTTGCTGAGGACGTACGAGGTCGGGATCACCAGCAGAGCCACGAACACGCCGAGCTCCACCGACAGCGCGTCGAGCACGAACGCGCCGAGGATGATCAGCATCACTCCGAGGCAGAGGACGATCGGGATCTCGTAGCCTTTCTTGCGGCCGAGCACGAGAAACTCGTGCAGCGCCAGCGCGCAGATCAGGGCGATGGCGGCGTTGAAGGCGTACTCGTGGCCCCAGCCGACGAGGTAGATGGCGATCGGCGCGCCGATGAACGAGGTCAGCTCGCGGGCGAAGCGTTTGGCTGGTGGTGCTGCGGCCGTTTCACTCATTGCGGCGAGGCGCTCACGCGTTCTGCTCATCCGCTTCGACGAACATCTCGGCTTCGGCCGGCTCAACGCCGCCGTAACGGCGCTCGCGCGCCTGGAAGTCGATGATCGCTTCGAAGAGGTGCCGGCGGCGGAAGTCGGGCCAGAGCACTTTGGTGACGTGGATCTCGGCGTAGGCGATCTGCCAGAGCAGGAAGTTGGAGACGCGCAGCTCGCCGCTGGTGCGGATCAGGAGGTCGGGATCGTCGACGTTGGCCGTGTAGAGATGGCTGGCGAAGAAATCCTCGTCGATGATCGCGTCGCTCATCTCCTTCTCGCGCAGGGTGGTCAGGATGCGGTTGACGGTGTCGACGATCTCCGCGCGGCCGCCGTAGTTGAGCGCAATCTGGAAGAGGAGCCCCGTGTTCTCGGCGGTCTTCTCCTGCGCGTACCGCAGCTCGCGCTGCACGCTCGGATCGAGTCCCTCGACGCGGCCGATGGGCGAGAAGCGGATGTTGTTGTCCATCAGCGTCTGCAGCTCTTTGCGGAGGTACTCCTTGAGCAGCATCATCAGCGTGGCCACTTCGTAGCGCGGCCGCTTCCAGTTCTCGACCGAGAAGGCGTATAGCGTGACCACGCCAAGCTCGAGGCGCGCCGAGGTCTCGACGATCTCGCGCACCGAGGCGATGCCGGCGCGGTGACCCTCGACGCGCGGCAGGTTGCGTGCGCGCGCCCAGCGGCCGTTGCCGTCCATGATCACCGCCACGTGCCGCGGCAGCCTCCGGAAGTCGATCTTTTCGAGAAGGGTCTCCTCGATCGAGCCGGGCTCGGCGAGCTTGCGCAAGTCGATCATTTCAGAAGGCGGATCATACCGCTAATAGTTGACGGCCATCATCGTCAATCCCTTCGCCGGAGCGGTCCACCTCGCCTCATGCCACAGCGCCTCGGCAGTGATCCGTCCGCGTCCGACTTCGATCAGCGACCCGGCGATTCTCCGCACCATGTAGCGCAGGAAGCCGTCGGCCTCGACGGTGATCCGGACCGCGTCCCCTTCCCGTTCGACGCGGATGCTTTCGAGCGTGCGCACCGTCGTCGCGACCTCGGGGTCTCCCACGGTGAACGGCCGGAAGTCGTGCTGGCCGGCGAGCGCCTGCGCCGCCTCGTGCATCAGCTGCTCGTCGAGCCGCTGCGCCACATGCGCGTGCGTCTCGCACGTGAAGACGTCGGCGACCTCCGCGTTCCAGATGCGGTACTCGTACGTTTTTCCCTTCGCGGAGAAACGCGCGTGAAAGTCGTCGGCCACGAGCTCCGCGTGGGTGATGCGGATGTCGTGCGGCAGGAGTTGGTTGACGCCGTGGACGATGCCGCGCGGCGGGATCTCGAACGGCGCGTCGTAGTGGGCGCGCTGCGCCCGGGCGTGCACGCCGGCATCGGTGCGACCCGCGCCGTGGATGCGGACCGGTTGGGAGTAGAGGCGGGCCAGCACCTCCTCGATCGTCTGCTGGATCGAGGAGGCGTTGGTCTGCGCCTGCCAGCCGCTGTAGCGGGTGCCGAGGTATTGGACCGTCAGCAGGACGCGCATCGGCGAGAAGGATAGCTGTTCAGCCGCTCAGGGATTGCCTGAACAGCTGAACAGCCGAGTCGCTGAGCAGCTGCAACGCTATCTCAGGTCCTGCGCGATGATCTGCTCCCGCGCGAAGCCGGTCGTGTTCGAAATCTGGTCGAGCACGCCGACCGAGATCTTGTTCAGACCGCGCGACATGAGCATGTCCAGCGTGTACGTGTAGTACTTGCCTTTGAGGTTCTTGTAATCGGCCGCCGAGACGCGGATCTGGTGCGACTTGCGGGAAACGTCCGACATGTCGCCGTCCTTGTCCGCGACCGCGACGTAGACGTCGAAGCCGCCGACGTACTCCGAGTCGCCCTGCGGAATCAGCGTCAGCGAATCCATCGGGATCTGGATGTCCATCGGCACCTGGTAGAGGCCGTCCTCGACCGGGCGGGGCGAGCTGACCCGCGCCAGGATCTTCAGGTCGTTGTCTTTGCCTTTGTAGAGGAGGTTGGCGATGACGCGGTCGCTCATCTCGGCGAACATCGACTTCTCGACGAAGGTCTGGCGATTGCGGACGATGACGCCCTTCTGCTTGACTTTGACCTGCAGGTAGCGCTGGCGATCGACGCGCTCGGTGCCGGCTCGGTAGCCGAGCGAGTAGTACGAATCGAGGTCACGGTTGATGCGGCGGAACGCCTCCGCGAAGTTGTTGTTCTGCACCGAGGCCAGGCCGCCCGTCATCTCCGCCATCAGCTGCATCGATTCGGTGGTGTTCGAGATGGCGGCCTGCGAGACCATCGAGGAGACGCTCTGCGAGTGCTCGGCCGACATTTCCATACCGCCGGTCAGACCCGCGGCGTGGACGGTGTACATGGTGATGCCGTTGGCGTTGGCGGTCTTGGCCACCTGCTGCACGAAGCGGGTGCCGTCGTAGCTCATCGGCTCGAGCATGGTCGCGCCGACGTTGCTCCACCCTTTCTCGCGGCCCACTTCATCGATGAAGTAGAACGCCTCGCGGCCGGGCTGCATCGGGAAGCCTTCCGAGGTGAGGACCAGGATCTTCTTCCCCTCGACGCCGGCCAGGGTGGTCATGAGGCCGGTCAGCGACGCGACGCTCTGCCGCAGGTCGTGCTCGACCGACGAGGCGTAGGCACGCGCGGTGGCGATCGCCTCGTCGTAGCTGCGCGCCTCGCGGATGCGGTCCTCGGTCGATTTGCGCTCGCTGCGTGCGGCGATGCCGAGGCCCGACTCGGTGGCCAGGCTGTCGAGCATGGTGTTGATCGCGGCCGGGTCGCGGGAGAACGGCACGCGGATCTTCATGGAACGGTTGTAGGTGGCGACCATCGCCTCGTCGCCGGGGCGCATCACGTTCTTCACGAAGTCTTTCATCTGCGCGAAGACGCGGTTGCGGTTGAACGGGGCGAGGGAGAGGTTGTCGATGTAGAAGATGATCCGGCGCTTGAGCTTCTCCGAGATCTCCGGCGGCACGTCGGCAGTCGCGGAGGCGGTGGCGCCCTGCTCCGGGATCTCGACGACGCTCCTGGCCTGATTGCCCTGGATCTCGTAGAAGTTCGAGACCGGCTTGAGGACGCCGTTTTCGTAAATCTCGAAGTCGCTGGCTTTCAGGTTCGGGATCGGGTTGCCCTTGCGGTCGGTGACGACCACGTCGACGTTGATGACCCGGACGTCGATGTTCTCGACGAGGCGCGGCGGATCGGGGTCTTTCTGAGCGTAAGCGGTCGGGACAGTCAGCGAGGCCACGAGCAGAGCGGCCGTTAAATGACGAGTGAACGATCTCAAGGGTGTTCCTCCAGGATCCAGGCTTCCTGTTCGACGAACGCACCGTGCGGATCGTTACGGCAGCCTGCGGGCGCGCCTCGTGCGAGAATACAGGACTGCGGGATCGAAACCTTCTCCCCACACAGATATTCCGATGAGACCCCTCGGCCAAGTTCAATCAGGCAAACAAGATCCGCTGACCTTTACCAAGATGGCGGGGGGTGGCAACGACTTCGTCGTCATCGACAATCGCAACGCCCGCATCAGCGATCCGGCCGGGCTGGCCCGGCGCATCTGCACCCGGGCGCTGTCGGTCGGCGCCGACGGGCTCATCCTGATCGAGCAGACCGCGCGGGCGACGTTCCGGATGCGCTACTGGAACTCGGATGGCTCGCTCGGCGAGTTCTGCGGCAACGGCACCCGCTGCGCGGCACGGTTCGCCTTCCTGAATGTCATCGCCGGCAAGAAGATGACCATCGAGACCGACGCCGGTGTCGTCGGCGCCGAGGTGGGGGAGGGCGGTCTCGTGACCATCACCCTGCCGCCGCCGTACGGCTTCCGCGCGCAGAAACCGCTGCGCATCAAGTCGAGCACGGTTCAGGGGAGCTTCATCCGCGTCGGCGTGCCGCACTACGTGCTCTTCCTGCGCGAGGGGATCTGGGCGCAGGACATCACCCAGCTCGGCCGGGCCATCCGCCGGCACGAGGACCTCCTCCCCGACGGCGCCAACGTGAACTTCGTACAGATCCGCGACGAGCACGCGATCGAGGTGCGGACCTACGAGCGCGGGGTGGAGGGGGAGACGCTGGCCTGCGGGTCGGGCGTCGTGGCGTCGGCGGTGACGAGCGCGCTCTTCAGAAAGGTGGAATCGCCGGTGTCGGTGCTGACGCGGAGCGGGATCACTCTCGAGGTGGCGTTCGAATTCAACGGCGGCGACGTGCGCGAGGTGCGCCTGCGCGGCGACGCCCGTGCGATCTACCGCGCGGCCGTGACGCCGGAGACGCTCGACGGTTTCGACCCCGAGTTCGTGCGCGATCCGGCGAGCGCCGTGCCCGCTCCGCCGGCGAAAGAGCTGAGTGCGAAGTGACGTCGTCGCCTGGTTGATCGCTGCCGCGGCGTCGGCATGGGGCTGCTCGCTGGTGGTGGTGCACGCGACCCCGATCGATCGCGCCCTGCCGTTCCTGGCGGTGGTGGTGATTGCGCTCGCGGCGATGTCGCATCGGGTGCTGGCGGTCGCGGTGCCGCTCCTGATGGTCGCGGAGATCGCAATTGCTGATGAGACGACGCGGCTGCTGGCGATGGGCGCCGTGCTCGCGATCTGCTTCGCCGTGTGGTGTCGCCTTCCACCCCACCCGTCGTCTGCCGCTTCCAGGGTGAGCTGGAAGCTCGCACCATACGCCGGCACCATCCTGGCCATCCTGGTCCTGCGCTGGATTCCGTTTTCCGAGGTGCTGGTGGTGCGCGAGCTGATCCTCCTCGCGCTGGCCGTGGCCATCGTCATCGCCCTGCGCAACACTCCCTTCGGTGCGGCGGTCGCGGTGGTCACCGCCCTGGTCACGCCCGCGGTGCCGATGCGCACGCTGGCGCTGCCGGTCCTCGTGCTGATCGTGGCCGCGCTGACGCGTCCAAAGTGGAAGCTGGCCCTCCCCAGCGCCGCGGTCGTCGCGCTGCCGATGCTCTTCTTCGCCTGGAGCGGCATCGCCGCCCGTGCGTTTCCCTACTTTTTGAAGAACAGCCGTCCCGCGGAGCGGAAGCATCTGGTGAACGCGGCGCTTGCGCCGAACCGCTCCGTCACGGTCGACGTGCCGCACGACGCGACGGCGCTGATCGTCTCCGGCGCGAACGTGCCGCGCTTCCGGCGCGGCGTCATCCTCGGCCGCATCGAGCCGGGCAACATTCCGGTGCGCATCGGCGACGGTTCGGATTGGGGCTACCTGCGGCGGGAGAGCTTTTACGAAGCGCGCAATCCGCTGCCGCGCGATCCGGCCGGGCAGATTCGCGGCTACGGTTACACCGCCTGGGTGGACGGCGCGGGCAGGATCGCGCTGCCGAAAAACGCGCGGACGATTCGCGTGACCGCGGATGCGAACCTGCCGGCGGATGCCGCGCTGCAGGTGGAGGCGTTCGAGCTGCGATGATCGACGCGCTGGCGATCGATCCGTATCTCGCGAAGATCGCCCTCGCGGTGCTGGCCGGCCTGCTGCTTCTCTTTGCCACGCGACGGATGCGCTGGTCGGCGAATCGCGGCGCGGCCATCGCGGCGATCGTCTACGCGCTGATGATCCCGGCCATGCTGCGCACGCCGATCGACGGCGACGAGCCGTACTACCTCTTCATCACCGAGTCGCTGGTGCACGATCGTGATTTCGACCTCGCCAATCAGTACGGCGCGTCGCGCGTCACCGGGCGCAACGACCTCGGGCCGCAGATGGGCGACCCGGTCGGTGAGCACGGCGAACAGTATTCGCGGCACGAGCCGTTCCTCCCCTTCCTGATGATCCCCGGCTATCTGCTGGCCGGCTTGCACGGCGCCATCGCCACGATCGCCCTCTTCGGCGTGCTGCTGGTCCGCTCGACGCTGCGCTGGCTGGAGGACGAGGGGATCGACGCGGAGACCAGTCGCGCGGTCTTTCCCTTTTTCGCGCTCGCGCCGCCGCTGCTCTTTTACGCCGCACGAATCTGGCCGGAGGTGCCGGCGGCCTTCTTCTTCGTCGAGGCGCTGCGCGGCGTGCGCGCGCATCGTGCGCAGCGCTGGCTGCCGGCCATGGCCGGCCTGGTGCTGCTGAAGCTGCGCTTCGTGCTGCTCGTCATTCCGCTGGCGTTCGCCCTGAAACGGCGGGCCGGCATCGTGGCGGTGCTCATCGCCGTGCCGGCCGTGGCGATCTATCTGACGACCGGCGTCCACACCTGGCGCGAGCTGCTGCCGATGGAGCCGCTCGGCTACGTGCGCGGCTTTCTCGGCCTGCTCGTCGACGGCCAGGGGGGGATGCTCTTCCGCGCGCCGTTCCTTCTTCTCGGCGTCTTCGCCATCACCCGCTGGAAGGAGACGCCGCAAGGCTTCCGCCTCGGCATCCTCGCCTCGCTCCTCTACATTCTTTATCTCGTGCCGCGCGCCGAATGGCACGGCGGCTGGTCGCCTCCGCTCCGCTACATCGCGTTCCTCACGCCGGTGCTGACCCTCGGCGCGGCCGCGGTCTGGAAGCGCATCTCGCCCGACGTTGTCGCGCTGATCGCCGTCTGGACCGTTGGCCTGGTCATCCATGGCGTGGCGTATCCGTACCGCCTTTTCCACATCGCCAACGGCGAGAATGCCCTCGGCGAGTGGTTCTCGCGCCTGTACGAGAGCGATTTCTCCCGCCTGTTTCCGAGCTTCATCCGCGTCAACGACGCGGCGTGGATCGTGAGCATTGCCCTGATCGTGGCGCTGCTGCTGCGCGGGACCTCCCGCTTCGTGATTCCCGCCGCGGCGCTGATCCTTGCCTTCGCCTTCAACGAAGGGCGCAAACCGGCCGGAGTCATTCACTTCGAAGACGCGCACGTGCGCCATACCGCCGGCAAGCTGACGCCCGACTTTTACACGCAGGCGCGCTTTCTCCATCGCGGCGGCTGGCTGCTGCACGCGGGCGAGGAGATCTCCTTTCTCGCCGCACCCGGCACGTACGACCTCGAAGCAATCACCGGTGTCGGCGCGATGATCGAGATGGCGGGACGCGCGTACCATCTCCCGCCGACCGAGCAATACACCGCGACGCGGGTGACGGTCGGCCGCGGCGGACGCGTCACGCTCCGTTGCGTGAGCGGCGCGGTGAACCTCGACCGGATGAGCCAATGAGCGACGTCAGTGTTCCCGATGTTGATGCGATCGTGCTCGACATCGATGGCGGCGAGCTGCTGACCGCCTGCCTCGACTCGCTCTTCGCGCAGACGCTGAAGCCGCGCCGCGTGATCGTCGTCGACAACGGCTCGCGCGTTCCTGTACGCGAGCGCATCGCGCACGACGTCACCATCATCCGCCACGAAGAGAATCGCGGTTTCGCCGGCGGTGTGAACTCCGCGCAATCCGACGCGCCCTTCCTCGCCCTGGTCAACAACGACGTGGTGCTCGATCCCGACTGGCTGCAGTACGTGCGCGATGCGATGGAGCGCGACGAGCAGCTCGGCGCGGTTCAGACCATCATCCGCCGCCCGAACGGCCTGATCGACGGCGCCGGCATCGACGTCAGCAACGGCACCTTCCGCCAGATCGGCTACAACCAGCTGATCGGCTCGCGCCTGGCCGTGGCCTGGGGCGTCAGCGCCACGGCCACGCTCTATCGCAGGGCGGCCATCACCGGTCCGATCTTCGACGAGCGTCTCTTCGCCTACTACGAGGACGTCGAGCTCTGTGCGCGTCTCCGCCGCGACCGCTGGCGGCTCGGCGTCCTCCCGGTGGTCAAAGCGACGCATCACGGCTCGAAAAGCGCGGGCGTGCTGCCCGACGCCGTGCGGCTGCGTACGCGCAATCGCTACCTGGTCGCGCGAATGCACGGCATCGGCAGCATCGGCGCGCTGCTGTGGGAAGACGTGAGGTTGCTGCTGCGCGGGCGGTCCTCGCTCCGCGGGATCTGGCAGGGATTGACGGAGCGATGAGCGATGAGCGATGAGCGATGAACGCGGCGGACGCGAAGCGGCTCATCGCTCATCGCTCATCGTTCATCGCTCACCAATGTCGTTTACAGTGCGCCGTATGAGCGTCGTCGTTCACACGCCGGACGTCGTCGGCGACCGGATGGCCGGCCCCGGAATCCGCGCGTGGCACCTTGCGCGCGAGCTCGGGAAGCACGCGCCGACGCTGCTCATCGCCAAACACGAAGGCGAGACTCCCGGCGGCGTCACGATCCTGCAGCACGGCAGCGCGGAAGCGAAGCAGGCCATGCGCGACGCGCGGGTGCTGGTCGGCCAGCCGGCGCGCGGCTTCCGGCGGCGGCGCCGCGAGCAGCGCATCGCCTACGACCTCTTCGATCCGACCGTGCTCGAGCTGCGCGAGCTCTACGGCAGCTCTCCCTCGCCGCGGCAGCGCATTCATCTCGCGGCGGAGTGGTGGCGGCTGTCGGAAGCGCTCATGCGCGCCGATCTCCTCGTTTGCGCGGCACGCAAACAGCGGCAGTTCTATGAGATGCTCCAGAGCAACGATGCGCGCTGGATCGAAGTGCCGTTCGGCATCGACCTCGCCGACGCGAAAGCCTGCGCCAAACCGCAGGACAACGTGGTGGTGTGGGGCGGCGGCGTCTGGGAGTGGCTCGATCCCGCCACCGCCATCGACGCCGTGCTGCGCGTCAATCGGGATGGTGTCCGCTGCCGCCTCCTCTTTCTTGGCCGCGCCCGTCCCAACCGCAATCTCATCGATCGCCGCCGCGAGAGCCGTTTCGACGATCTGCTCGCGCGCGGCGGCGGCTTCGTATCGGCGAATGCCGAATGGATCCCCTTCAGCCAGCGCCTGGCGTGGTTGCGGGCCGGCAAAATCGCTATCATGCTCCACCGGCGGACGGCGGAGGCCGATTACTCCATCCGCACGCGTCTCTTCGACGCGATTGCGGCCGGCATCCCGGTCGTCGCCACCGAAGGCGGGTTCGCCGCCGATCTCGTCGCACAGGAAGGACTCGGATTTTCGGTCCCGCCGGGCGACACTGCCGCCGTCGCGGAAGCGATCCGGCGGTTGCTCACGGACGACGCTCTCTATGCCGGCTGCGTACAGAATCTGGGACGCATCCGGCCGCGGTTCGCGTGGGAGTCGGTCACGCAGCCGCTCGTCGATGCAGTGTTGGAATGGCTGAAGTAATGATCGAAAGCAGCATCGAGACGACGTTCGCCGTCAGCGCGCCCGTGGCGCGGCCGGTGCGCGCGCTCGATCTGTCGCTGCTCATCGTGACGTGGAACAGCGAGCGCTGGATCGAGCGCTGCCTCAGCTCGATCGCCGTCGCGTGCGAAGGGCTCGCGTACGAGGTCATCCTCCACGACAACGCCTCCTCCGACGCGACGCTCGACCGGATTGCGGACGACGAGCACCTGCGCGTCCTGCAATCGCCGGAGAACTTCGGCTTTGCCGGCGGCACCAACCGCGCGTATTCGATGTCGCGCGGCCGCTACGTGTTCCTGCTCAATCCCGATTGCGAGCTCGCGCCGCGCGCGCTGACGCTCCTCTTCGAATTCCTCGAGACGCACCCGGAGATCGCCGCCGCGGTGCCGCTGCTCGAAGACGACAGCGGCGACTCCCAGCGCGAGTTCCAGCTGCGCCGTCTGCCGACCCTGGGCTCGTTCGTCTCCGAGGTGCTGCTGATCGACAAGCTGTTCCCGAAGAATGCGACGACGGCGCGGTATCGGTATCGCGACCTCGAGCTGACCGAGCCGGCACGCATCGAACAGCCGGCCGGCGCGGCGCTGCTGATCCGGCGCGAAGTGTTCGAAGAGGTCGGCGCGCTCGACGAACAGTTCGCGCCCGCGTGGTTCGAGGACGTCGATTACTGCCGCCGCCTGGCCACGGCCGGCGAAGAGATCTGGGTTGTTCCGGCGGCGCGCGTGCGGCACTTCGGCGGCTCCAGCCGGGAGGCGCTGACCTTCGCCCGCTTCGCCGACATCTGGTACGGCAACATGTGGCGCTACGCGCGCAAGCATTTCCGGCCGGCGCAGGCGGAGGCGCTGCGGTGGGCCATCATCGGCGGCATGCTGCTGCGCTACGCGGCGGGGCTGGCCGGTAAGTGGCCGCGCGGCGTGCAGCGGCGAGACGCGTTCCTCGCGTACCGGACCGTGCTGGGAAGGGCGTTCGACCGGTGGAGCCCGAGCTAGGTTTCGTTTCCATCGTCGTCGTCACCTGGAACAGCGCACCCTACCTGCGGCGCTGCCTCGAAGGCATCCGCGACCAGACCCACCAGCAGGTGGAACTGATCGCGATCGACAACGCCTCCAGCGACAACTCCGTCGCCCTGGTCGAAGCGGCCGGCGCGCGGGTGATCCGCAACGACGAAAACCGCGGCTTCAGCGCGGCGGTGAATCAGGCACTGACGATCGCGCGCGGCGAGTTCGTGCAGCTCGTCAACCCCGACTGCTTTCTCGAGCCGTCGTACATCGCCACGCTCGTCGCCGCCCTGCGGGAAGCGGGCGAGGCGTGCGGCGGCGCGACCGGAAAGCTGATCAAAGCAGTCGGCTGGGACATCGAGCCGACCCGCGCCATCGATTCCGTCGGGATGCGCATGACCCGCAGCGGACGGCATCTCGATCGGACCGATGCGCTGGCGCAGCGCGAGGAAGTGTTCGGCCTTTCGGGAGCGGCTCCGCTCTACCGCACCAGCTTTCTGCGCGACCTGAGCATGGATGGCGAGGTGCTGGACGAGGATTTCTTCGCCTATCGCGAGGACGCCGACCTGGCTTGGCGGGGCCGCCTCTTCGGCTGGACGTTTCTCTGCGAGCCGGCCGCGATCGGCTACCACGTGCGGCGTGTGACCCCCGAGGTGAGGCGACGGCTGCCGAGCGACGTCAACATGCACTCGGTGAAGAACCGCTTTCTGCTGCGGCTCAAGAACGAAGGGCTTTACCTGGCGCTGCGCAACGCGCCGTTCGAGCTGACCCGCGACCTGATCGTCCTCGCCGCGTCGCTGACCATCGAGCGCACCTCGCTGCCCGCCTTTGCATGGCTCTGGCGCAATCGCGCACGCGTGCTCGCGAAACGGCGCGCGGTCCAGCAGCGCCGCAAGGTCAGCGATCGCGAATTGGCCCGGTGGTGGCGGTGAGGAATCCCAGATGAAACTGGCCATCCTCGGTACGCGCGGCGTCCCGCCGAACTATGGCGGCTTCGAGACTTTCGCCGCGGAGCTGTCGACGCGCCTGGTCCGCCGCGGTCACGACGTGACGGTCTACTGCCGCGAGGCGGGGGAGCCGGCCTGGAACGGCGTGCGGCGGATCGTGCTGCCGGCGGTCGGGCACAAGTACCTCGAGACCGTCAGCCACACCTTTCTCTCCGCGGCCGACGCGTTGCGCCGGAACTTCGACGCGGTGCTGGTCTGCAACGCCGCGAACGCGTTCGTCCTCCCGATGCTCCGCGCCGCGCGCATCCCCGCCGCCATCAACGTCGACGGCATCGAGCGCCGCCGCCGCAAGTGGAACCTTCTCGGCCGCGCGGTCTACGCCACCGGCGAGACGATGTCGGTCAGTTTCGCCTCGGAAGTCATCGCTGACGCCGACGTGATCGCGCGCTACTACCGCGAGCAGCATCACGCCACGACGACGGTCATCCCCTACGGTGCCGACTTTCCCCCGGGGGAGCCCGACTCCGACGTGCTGGCGCGGCTCGGCCTCCGGACGCGTGGCTACATCCTCTATGTCAGCCGCTTCGAGCCGGAGAACAACCCCCTCGAGGTGGTCCAGGCGTACGAGAAGCTGAACGATGCGCCGCCGCTGGTGATGCTCGGCAAGGGGCTCTACGCGAAGGAGCTGGTCGCCGAGCTGCACCGCCACGCGAGCGAGCGGATCCTCTTCCCGGGAGCGCTCTACGGCGCCGACTACCGCACCCTGCAGCGCCATGCCCTGCTCTACGTCCAAGCGACGGAAGTGGGGGGGACCCACCCCGCGCTGATCGAGGCGATGGCTTCCGGCGGGGCGGTGCTGGCCCACGACACCCCCGAGAATCGGGAAGTGGGGGGAGAGGCCGTCGGTTACTTCGGGCTGCGGCCGGAGACGCTCTCCGGCACCCTTCGGGAATGGCTCTCCGACGCGGGGCTACGCGAGACGTACCGGACGCGAGCACAGCAGCGGGCCGCGGAACGCTACAGCTGGGAACGGGTCACGGACGCCTACGAGGCGCTGTTCGTCCGCATCGGCTGACGCCGGATACGGCAGAGCCGGGCAGGCGGAAGAACACCCCTAGACGTTCTTCCCGTGCGTTCCGTATCCCGTTGCGGTAAAAGACTGAATCGATGCTGAAGCAGAAGGCGGTACTGATTGCGAGGATCGTGTACGGGGTCGACCTCGCCCTGACGTCGGTAGCGTTTTTCGTCGCGTTCTTCATCCGCGACGTCCTCCTCCCGGTCATCGCCCCGCAGCACTTCCCGACCGGCCTGTTCCCCCTCCAGGAGTACCTGAAGATCTATCCGCTGGTCCTGATCATCTGGTCGGTCCTCCTCTTCAGCTATCACAGCTACCACTCCCACCGCACCATCCCGCTCACCCGGGAGGCGCTCACCGCGATCCGCGTGGTCGGAGTCGGCACGGTGCTCCTCGCCACCCTGGCCTACCTGATTCCGCTGCGCCAGCTCTCCCGCGCCTGGTTCATCCTCTTCGCCTTCCTGGCCCTGATCCTCCTCGTCGCCGAGAAGATCCTGCTGCGCGTCCTGGCGCGCTGGGTGCGCTCGAAGGGCCTCAACTACCGCACCGTCCTCATCGTCGGCACCGGCCGCCGGGCCACCGACATCGCCCGGATGATCCTCGGCCACAAGTACTGGGGTTACAAGATCCTCGGCTTCGTCTCCGACGGGCACCACCTCTCGAACGGCTGGGCGCGCTACCGCATCTACGGCAGCGTCCCCGATCTCAAGCGCATCCTCGAATCGCACGAGATCAGCGAGCCGATCGACGAGGTGGTCTTCGCCGTCACCCGCAAAAAGCTCGACGAGATGAAGCAGATCTTCCTCATGTGCGAGGAGCTCGGCATCCGCACCCGCGTGGCGATGAACATCTTCCACAACCGGGTGGCGCGGATGGAGGTCGAAGAGCTCGAGGGCGTGCCGTTCCTCACCTTCACCACCACGCCGTCGAACGAGACCCAGCTCGCCCTCAAGCGGATGCTCGACATCGCCATCTCCGCACTGGTGCTGGTGCTGACGCTGCCGGTGATCAGCATCGCCGCGCTCCTGATCCGCATCTCCTCGCCCGGTTCGGTGGTCTTCAAGCAGAAGCGGATCGGCCTCAACGGCCGGATGTTCACCCTCTACAAGTTCCGGACGATGATCGAGGACGCGCACGCCCGCCGTGACGAGGTGGCCCATCTCAACGAGATGAACGGCCCGGTCTTCAAGGCGAAGGTCGACCCGCGCGTCACCCCGATCGGCCGCTGGCTGCGCCGTTTCTCCCTCGATGAGATCCCGCAGCTCTGGAACGTCCTCAAAGGCGACATGAGCCTGGTCGGCCCCCGCCCGCCGATCCCGGAGGAGGTCGCCTCGTACCATCGCTGGCACCGCCGCCGGCTGTCGATGAAGCCCGGTCTGACGTGCCTCTGGCAGGTCAGCGGACGCAACGACATCCAGGACTTTGACCGTTGGATGCAGCTCGACCTGCAGTACATCGACAACTGGTCGCCCGCCCTCGACTTTAAGATCCTGCTGCGCACGATTCCGGCCGTGCTGTCGGGCCGCGGGGCGTCGTAGAGCGCGAGGAACCGAGGAACCCGCTTTACGGCACACCCCTTGCGCTATCTCCCCCTCGAAGGAGACAAGCAAATGCCTACCAATCGCAATGAAGTCGAAGGCCACGGCCGCAAGGCCGTCGGCGTGGTGAAGGAAAAAGTCGGGCAGCTCACCGATAACGACGATCTCGAAGCGCAGGGCGCCGCCGAGCGCACCTCCGGCGGTTTCCAGGCCGGCGTCGGCAAGGTCACCCGCAAGGTCACGAACGCCCTCGATGACATCGGCAAGGATCTGAAGAAGCCGTAATTTTACGGGGATACGACCGGGGGGCCTCCGGCGGCCGGGGCCATCGGCCCCGGACCCCGTTGGTTGGCGTGGCCTCCGTGATACAGCCTCGTATCTCGCGACAGGGTGTCGCGGAGGCTAGGCCAACCAACGGGTCCGGGCCCGCGGCCCGGCCGCCGGAGGCCTCCTGGTCCGTCTCCCTGTAGACTTCGGCCCTCATGCCGAAGCTCGATTCGAACAGCAGCGACTTTCGCGAAACCGGTCATCGCCTCATCGACTGGATCGCTGATTTCTTCGACCAGATCGACAGCCGGCCGGTGCTGCCGAACGTGCAGCCGGGGGAGATCGAGCGGCAGTTCGCCTCCCGCGCCAGCGAGGACGGCAAGCCGTACGACGCGCTGCTGCGCGAGTTCGAGGAGAAGATCCTCCCGGGCGTCACCCACTGGAATCACCCCTCCTTTTTCGCCTACTTCAGCATCACCGGCAGCCAGGCCGGCATCCTCGGCGAGCTGCTGAGCGCCGCGCTCAACACCAACGGCATGCTCTGGAAGACGTCGCCGTCGGCGACGGAGCTGGAGACGCTCGCGCTCCGCTGGCTGCGCGAGGCGCTCGGCCTGCCGGACGGCCTCTTCGGGATCATCAACGACACCGCCTCCATCAACTCCTTCCTGGCTGTCGCCGCGGCGCGCGAGGCGCTGGGGCTCGACATCCGCCGGCTCGGGATGACCGGCCGCGATCTCCCGCCGCTGCGCATTTACTGCTCCGAGCACGCGCATTCGTCGATCGACAAAGCGGCGCTGGCCCTCGGCTTCGGACAGAGCGGGATCGTGAAGATCCCCTCGGACGAAGCGTTCCGGATGCGTCCTGAAGCGCTCGAGGAGGCGATCGCGCGCGATCGTGCCGCGGGGGCGTTGCCGTGCATCGTCGTGGCGAGCACCGGGACCACGTCGACGGCCAGCGTCGACCCGGTGCGCCGCATCGGCGAGATCGCGCAGCGCGAGACGATGTGGCTGCACGTCGATGCCGCGTACGCCGGCTCGGCCACGATCTGTCCGGAGAACCGCTGGATCTGGGACGGCATCGAGTACGCCGACTCCATCGTCACCAATCCGCACAAATGGCTCTTCACGCCGATCGATTGCAGCGTCCTCTACACCCGCAAGCCGGACGTGCTGCGGGAGACCTTCTCGCTCGTCCCGGAGTACCTCAAGACCACCGACACGGCCGAGATCAACTACATGGATTACGGCCTGCAGCTCGGGCGGCGCTTCCGCGCCCTCAAGCTCTGGATGGTCCTCGAGCACTACGGCCTCGAACACCTCCGCAACGTGATCCGCGAGCAGATCGGCTTCGCCGAGCGCCTCGCCGCCGAGCTCCGGCAGCGTGACGACATCGAGCTCCTCGCCCCGCAATCCTTCAGCGTGGTGGTCTTCCGCAAAAAAGGGAGCGACGAGGAGAACGCCGCCCTGCTCGAACGGGTGAACGCGAGCGGAAAGATCTTCGTCTCCCACACGAAGCTCAACGGCCGTTACGGCATCCGCGTGGCCATCGGCAACGGCGCCACGGAGTGGCGGCACGTGCAGCAGATTCTCGACCTGCTGTAACAACGGGTGGGTTCAGGCGTATGGACTGCGGTAGCAACGCCACCGCTTTGGCGTACGCGACGGAGTCGCGCGCCGCTCCGCGGCGTGGAAGAGCGGTGGCGTTGCCACCGCAGTCCATATCGTTCGCACGGCTCGCGCTGCCAACCGAAGGCCGCACGCCGACAAATTCAGCACATCTGCTGAAAACGAACCGCCGCACGCCTGGCAAATTCAGCACAACCGCTGGCAACGGAAGCGCGCACGCTGGCAACGGAAGGAACGCACGCTTCCAAACGCAGCGTGCACGCTGACGACGGAAGCGATTTTTCTTCCGTTGCCAGGCACGCCTTCTTAGTTTTTCAGCATTCTTGCTGAATTTGCCAGCGATGCGAGCTTCGTTTGTCAGCATTCTTGCTGAATTTGCCAGCGGTCGCGCTTCGGTTGCCAGCGGTTTTTCTTCGCGCGCCAGCGCTTTTTCCCGTCAGGTTGCGCTCTGAAGCACCCGCACCACCGCCTCGCCGAACGCCTCCAGCTTCGCGTCACCGATGCCGTAGATGCCGCGCAGCTCGTACAGGGTCGTCGGCCGGACGCGGGCCAGCTCGCGGAGCGTCTTGTCGCTGAAGATGACGTATGGCGGGACGCCGCGCTCCGACGCTTCCTCGCGGCGCCAGGCGCGCAGCGCCTGGAAGAGATCGCGATCGTATTCGCCGTTGAATTCGACCGGCGCCTCCCGTTTTGCGCGTCGCTCGCCCGGATCCTTCTTCCGCACGGCCGGCTGGCGCAGACGGACGTCGGCGAAGCCTTTCAGCACCTCGCGGGAGCGCGGCCCGAGCCGCAGGATCGGATACTGATCGTCGGTCTGGAAGAGGAAGCCCTGCGCCACGAGCTGATAGATCCACTCCCGCACGTCGTGCCGCGTGCAGCCTTTCAGCAGGCCGTACGTCGAGAGCTGGTCGTGCTGCCGCTCGCGGATCTTTTCCGTCTCTTCACCGCGCAGCACGCCCACCACGTGGCCGACGCCCCACGACTCGCGCAGGCGGAAGACGCAGGAGACGATCTTCTGCGCGACGATCAGCGCGTCCTCGACCTCCTCCGTCTCGCCGAGGCAGATGTCGCAGGCGCGGCAGTTTTCGGGCTCGTACTCCTGGCCGAAGTACTCGACCAGAGCGCGATGCCGGCACGTCGCGCCGGAGCAGTAGCGATCGAGGTCGTAGAGATGCCGCAGCAGCGACTCTCCATGCTGTGGATCGCTCGACTCCCCACCGAGCATCTGTTTCCAGCCGACCAGATCGGCGCCGGAGTAGAGGAGGACGCATTCCGCCTCCAGACCATCGCGTCCGGCGCGTCCACTCTCCTGCTGGTAGTGTTCGACCGACTTCGGCATGGCGGTGTGGAGGACGAACCGGACGTTCGAACGATCGATCCCCATCCCGAACGCCACCGTCGCCACGACCAGGTCGCAGCGCTCGTTCGTGAACTGATCCTGTGCCAGGCGCCGCTCTTCCTGCGTCAGCCCGGCGTGATAGGCCACGACGTTGTGGCCGTTCTTGCGCAGCTTCTCGGAGAGCGAATCGACGTCCTTGCGGCGGATGCAGTAGATGATGCCGGCCTCGCCGCGGTGACGCTCGATGACGTCGCAGACCTGCCGCCACTCGTCCTGCCGGGGTAACACGCGAAAGGTGAGGTTGGGGCGGTCGAACGAGCCGACCAGCACCGCCGGCTCGCGCAGGCCGAGCTGCTCGATGATGTCGCGCCGCACCTGCGGAGTGGCTGTCGCGGTGTACGCATGCATCGACGCCTCGGGGAACTCCTCGCGCAGCGCGCGCAACTGCCGGTATTCGGGCCGGAAGTCGTGTCCCCAGTGGCTGATGCAGTGCGCCTCGTCGACGGCGAAGGCCCGCACGCGGGCGCGCCCCAGCAAGGCACGCATCGACGCGGTGGCCAGCCGCTCGGGCGACACGAAGAGCAGCCGCAGCGAACCGTCCAGCGCGCCCCGCTCGATCGTGCGCTGCTCGTCCGCCGGCGTCATGCTGTTCAACGCCGCCGCGTCGATGCCGCTCGACACCAGCGCATCCACCTGGTCCTTCATCAACGCGAGCAGAGGCGACACGACCACGGTCAAGCCGTCCAGCAGCAGCGCCGGCGCCTGAAAGCAGAGAGACTTCCCCCCACCCGTCGGCACCACCAGCAGCGAGTCCCGCCCCTCCAGCACGGCGTCGATGGCCTGCCGCTGCAGCGGACGCAGCGACGAAAAGCCCCACGTGCGCTGCACGATGTCGAGGACGGGATCGGCGATCGAAGGGTTGGCGCTCACGAGACGATCGTACCTCGGCGCAGAAAACGTCTACGTCTCGTGGATTCCTGCCGCCTTCGATCGTCGATCGGGTATGCGCACCCTGACGACAAAAAGCCGAACCTTCGCAAAGACCGGTGACTGGTTGCCGGCCCGACAACCAGCAACCGGCTCGTCAGACCGAAAGCAGCTCGCTGATCGTCTTGATCAGGTGCGACGACTGAATCGGTTTGGAGATGTACGCGTTCGCGCCGAGGGCCAGGCCGCGCTCGCGATCCTCCTCGGCGCCTTCGGTGGTGATGATGATGATGGGGATGTTCTTGAGCTGGGCGTTCTGGCGGACCAGCGAGACGAGCTTGAGGCCGTCCATCACCGGCATGTTGATGTCCGTGAGGATCAGGTCGATCTTCTCCGGCCCGGAGAGCTTCTTCAGCGCGTCCACGCCGTCGACGGCCTCGATGATCTTCGCGTTCTTGAATCGCTTCAGCGAAAACGAGATCAACTGGCGCATGGTCGGCGAGTCTTCGACGACCAGGAAATTCGCGTTCTCCATCCCCACGACTGTCTTGACCTCTCCCTGACCTACGGTGTCGTTGTGAGCAGATCGAGGAAGCTCTGAATCGTGTTCAGCTTCCGCTCGGACTGCGAGTAGAGCTTCGATGAGAAGATGGCGGTCGCGGCGTGCGCGGCCAGCAGCGAGAAGAGCTCGTAGTCGACCGCCGAGAAGGCGTCCTTCTGCTGCAGGAGCTTGTAGATGGCGATCAGGCCGATCACGTGCTCCTTGATCTTCAGCGGCACCGCCGCCAGCGGCTTGTCGATCGTGATCGCGGTCCCTTCCGCGTCGATGTCCTGGTTGACGTAGTAGCTCTCGCCGGTCCGGGCCACGTTGCCCATGACCCCCTCGCCGAGACGAGTCGAGATCTGGCCGAGGCCGGGCATCACGTCGTCCCCCTCGAAGGCGATCGTCTTCAGCTCGTTGGTCTTCTCGTCGAGCAGCAGGAT
>DASWOB010000075.1:0-9611 GCA_036398925.1 Thermoanaerobaculia bacterium | reverse complement strand
GCGGAAACGCCTGAGTAGCGCCATTTTCGAAAAGCGTTCTGCCGCGCAGACTCCTAGCCTCCGCGACTCTCTGTCGCGAGATCCGAGGCTGTGTCGCGGAGGCTAGGCCAACCAATGGGTCCGGGCCCGCGGCCCGGCCGCCGGAGGCCTCCGGTCGTTCCCCTGTCGACACCTCGTGACACAATGCGCCGCGTGCACCCCGAGGTGGACGAGCTCCGGCCGAAACTCAAAGAGATCCTTTACGACTGCGCGGTCGAGATCCGGGCAACGAAAGCGGCGCTGTATCTGCTCGACGCGCAGAGCAGGACGTTCGAACTGATCACCGAGTATGGCTTCCGCGGGGTGATCCGGACGAGCGCGGACCTCAACGACCCGCTGATCGATCGCTGCATGCGCGGGCGCAATCCTTTCTTCGTGAACGGGGTGGGGGTCGAGCCGAAACTGGCGGAGATCCTCTTCCAGTCCTCGACGGAACGGCTGCTCGCGGCGCCGCTCTATTCGCGCGGACAACTGGTGGGCGTGATCGACATGCGCGACAAAGCCGCCAAGCAGGCCTTCGAGCAGACCGACCTGCCGAAAGCGCAGACCATCGCCGAACGGATCCTGGCGCTGTTCGCGAACAAAAACGTCTTCGGCCAGCGGTTCATCTCGCTGGCCACCGAAGAGGCAGCGCCCGCCCCTCCGCAGCAGCAGCCGCTTGCAGCGGCGGCGCCTCCTCCGCAGGCGCCAGCGGCCGCGCCGCCGGTGATCGCGACGCCTCCTCCGGTCGCGACGCCACCTGCGTCGCCGACAACGACGCCCCCTGCGTCGCCGACAATGACGCCACCTGGGTCGCCGGCAATGACGCCCCCTGCGTCGCCGGCAATGACGCCCCATGCGTCGCCGGCAATGGCACCACAGTTGTCGCCCAGAACGCCGCCGAATGCCTCGCCCAACGCCCCAGAGCCGCGCGGCCAGGTGCATGTGCCGCGGCTCGCGACGATGATCATCGACGCGCGCAACGTCGCCAACCGGATCATCGTCCCGACCAGTCAGGAGGCGATCGGCGAGACGGAGATCACGGTCGTGCGCGATGCGCTTCGCGCGATCCTGCTCATTCCCGGCGTCGTCACCGCGACCTTCACGGCCTTCGGCCACATGGGCGGCGTGCAGGAGATCGCGGCGCGCGCGGCGCTCTCCGACGAGGCGAAGAACTTCCTGCAGTCGAAGCTCAATGTCTGGCTCACGAAACGCGGCGAGGGGGGAGGCTTCCTCCGCACCTCCATCACCACGCCGTTCGGCACGTCCGGCAATGCGCTGACGCCCGCGGACCTGCAGAAAGTCTTCACCGCCGCGCTGACGGTGGCGAACGTGCGCGGCATCTACCTGACCGTCGCCTTCTCCGGAACGCCCGACCGCCACGCGCACGAGCTGCTCGCGGTGCTGCACGGCCATCTGCAACTCGCGCTCGAACATTCGATGCAGAAGCACGCGTATGTCTCGCAGAGGATGAAAATCGCGGAGTCACTGCTCGAGCCCGACTTTGCCCGGTATCCCGCCCTGCGCCGCCACACGGACGCGGTGGCGAAGCTGGCCGAAGGCTTCGCGCACTTTCTCAACCTCGCGCCGAATGACGCCGAGGATGCGCGCATCGTGGCGCTGGTCCACGACGTCGGGATGCGTGTCCTCGACTATGACCGCCTCTATCGCAAGCACGACCTCTCGCAGGACGAGCTCGGAATCCTCCGCGAGCACGTTGCCGTCGGTGCTGCCATGGTCGAGCCGCTCCTCGGCAATGACATCGCCCGCGCGGTCCTCTGCCATCACGAGCGGGTCGACGGCCGCGGCTACCCGAACGGACTGCACGGCGAAGAGATCCCGTACCACTCGCGCCTCGTGCAGCTCTGCGATTCGTTCGTGGCCATCACCGACCCCGACACCTATCAGCAGCCGCAGCCGCCCGAGAACGCGCTGGCCATCATCCAGCACGCGGCGGGCGGTCAGTTCGACGCGGAACTGGCCACGCGCTTCGTCGAATTCGTTTCGCGGCGGTGACGCTCAGCAGAACGCACTCACTTCACTCGCGGATGAGGAGACGACGGGAGGCCTCCGGCGGCCGGGCCACGGGCCCGGACCCGTTGGTTGGCCTAGCCTCCGCGAGCGCAGCTCGTATCTCGCGACAGAGTGTCGCGGAGGCTAGGCCAACCAGCGGGGTCCGGGGCCGATGGCCCCGGCCGCCGGAGGCCTCCCGTCGTTCCCTGATCACAGCTGCCGCTTCAGCATCGCGCTCAGCCGGTCGATGATGCGGTGCCGCGTGCCGCGGTCCTCCCAGTAGCGCAGCGTCCACTCGAACGCGCCGGTGCGGTCGCGATCGAACTCGGCGGCGAGCTCGTTCGCCACGTCGGCGTCGTGAATGGCGACGGTGATCTCGTCGTTGATGTTGAACGACCGCGGATCGAAGTTCGTCGAGCCGATCGTGCACCACTCCCGGTCGACGATCATCACCTTCTGATGGATGCCGCTCCGGGTGAACTCCCAGATCCGCGCGCCCGCGGCGAGCAGCGGGCCGTAGTACCAGTGACTCGCGTGCTGAACGATCGGGAAGTCGCTCGTGTCCGACGTCGGCAGCAGCAGCTTCACGTCGACGCCGCGCGCGCGGGCCTCGCGCAGCAGCGCGACGGCGTGGCGATTCGGGATGAAGTACGGATTCTCGAGGATCAGCTCCTTCTTCGCGGCGGCAATGGCCAGGTAGTAGAGCCGCTCGACGGCGCTGCTGGTCTCCGGCTGCGTGATGTAGGCGATGTGCACCGGCGTCGTGCCGGCGGCCTCGAGCCGCGGGAAGTAGTCGTCGCTGGCCGGTGCGGTGCGTGTGACCGCCATCCAGTTGTCGAAGAACGCCGCCTGCAGGTCGTTCACCACCGGCCCTTCGAACCGCGCCGCCGTGTCGCGCCAGCCGCCCTGATCGCCCCACATGTCGGCGATGCCGTGTCCGAACGTCCAGCCGATCCGTCCGTCGATGATGGCGATCTTGCGATGGTCGCGGTTGTTGTACCAGGCCAGCTCGCGGATGCGCGCACGGTGATAGACGCGAAAGTCGCAGCCGGCCGCCCGCAGTCCGGCCCACACCCGCGGCGAAGTCTGCTTCGCGCCGCGCTGATCGACCAGCACGCGCACCGCGACGCCTTCCGCCGCTTTACGCTCCAGTGCCGCCGCCACGATGTCCGACACCGCGCCGTCTTCCCACAGAAAGGTCTCGAGGTGGACGTGATGACGCGCCGCGGCGACGTCGACGATCAGCGCATGAAAGAACGCCGAGTTCTGGACGATCCGGACGCCATTCCCCTCGGTGAGATGTCCCCAGGTGAGCCCCGCGAACGATCGCGCCAGCGACTGGATGGTTGCGCCGGGAGGAAGGACGATCCGCACGTGTTTTCGCCGCGAGCGAACCCACAGCACCCACAGCGCGATTGCGGCCAGGGCGGCGAAGAAGATGGTGATCAGCACCCGCCGGTGCGCCTTGCCTACAGCGCGCCAGCCCGAGCAATGACGACGCCCACCAGCGCGAAATCATCCGCCGTCTCGTCGACGATGATCGCGCCGTAGCTCTCGTTCTCACTGAGCAGCCGGATGTGCGTTTCGTCGACCGCCAGACGCTTCACGTAGAGCGCCTTCGCCACCCGGCAGATCACGACGTCGCCCAGCGCCTGCCGCAGGTCCTCGAGCGGCCGGACGAAGAGGTGGTCGCCCGGCAGGATCCCGCAGCCGTTCATCGAATCGCCCTCCGCGCGGAAGACCAGCGTCGCCCCCTGCTCGGCGAACTCGCGGGGGATCTCGCCGGCCGGCAGCGGCGTCGCGTTCGGCGATTGCCGTGGGTCGTGGGGCACTCCGATCAGTCGCGAGCGGAGGATATCGATCGCTTCGCTGAGCGTGTGCGACTCCCACGGCGTGAGCGCCGCGGTCGTCTCGCCGAGCAGCCAGCCCACCGAGACGCCGAGCACCGGCGCGAGCTTCATCAGCGTCGACACCTGCGGATTGCGGGTTTCGCGCGTCACGATCCGGCCGACGGTTTCGACCGGCAGATTGGCCCGCGCGGCGACGGCAGCCTGCGTTTCGCCCGTCGCCTCGATGGCCTTTCGCACGCGTGCCGCGAGATCGATCATACCGGGCAGAACCTAATCAATCAGGCCCCAACGCCGTGGATTGCAGAACACGTCCGGCCTTGGCGTCGGTTGTGGGATAACCCGAGGCTACTCCGATGGTTACGGGATTCAAGTTTCTCGTGGCCGGCTGGATATATAGCCACGAGGTAGATGCCTTCCCAGCCCCTCGTTGCGTCGCCACGCGATGTCACTTATAAGCGTCTGCCATGAAGATCGATCGCGATGAAGCGGCGCGCATTGCCGCCCTCGCCCACCTCGAGTTCGACAATGCCGGGCTCGAGCGGATGGCCTCCGAGATGTCGAAGATCCTTTCGTACATCGATCAGCTCCGCGACGCCGAGGTCGATGAGGCCGACGCCCGCGACGTCACCATCACCCCCCTGCGCGCCGACGAGCCGCACCAGTCGCTGCCGCGCGAAGCGGCGGCCACGAATGCCCCCGCCTGGCGCGACGGTCTCTTTGTCGTCCCGAAGGTGATCGGCGGTGAGTGAGCTGCTGGAGTTGCCGTGGCACGAGGCGCGCGAGCAGGTCTCGCCCGCCGAATACCGCGATGCCTGCCTGGCCGCCATCGAAGCGCGCGAGCCGTCCATCCGCGCGTTCATCCGCGTCGACAAAGAGGCCGGGCCGGGACGCCTCCCGATCGCGCTCAAAGACAACATCGTCACCACCGCCCTGCCCACCACCTGCGCGTCGCGCATCCTCCGCGATTTCGTCTCGCCGTTCGATGCCGAGGCGGTGACTCGGCTGCGTGCTGCCGGCGCGACGATTCTGGGGAAGGCGAACCTCGACGAGTTCGCGATGGGCTCGTCCACCGAGCACTCGATGCTCGGCCCCTCCCGCAATCCGTGGGATCCGACGCGCGTCCCCGGCGGCTCGTCCGGCGGTTCGGCTGCCGCGGTTGCGGCGCGCATGGTGCCGATCGCCCTCGGCTCCGAAACCGGCGGCTCGGTGCGTCAGCCGGCCGCGCTCTGCGGCATCGTCGGCCTCAAGCCGACGTACGGCCGCGTGAGCCGGCGCGGTCTGGTGGCCTTCGCCTCCGGTCTCGACCAGATCGGGATCTGCTCGAAGACCGTCCGCGAATCGGCCGAGGTCCTCGGCATCATCGCCGGCCACGATCCGGGCGACTCGACCTCCAGCACGAACGCCGTCGACGACTACGCCGCCGATCTCGCGACGGGCGTGAAAGGGATGCGCTTCGGCATCGTGCGCGAAGCCGTTGCCCAACTCGAAGGGGAAGTGCGGGCGAACTTCGAGGCCGCCGTCGAGGTGCTGCGCCGCGGCGGCGCGACCGTCGAAGAGGCGAGCATCCCCGCCATCGGCTATGCGATCGCCATCTACTACATCGTGGCGAACGCGGAGGCGAGCGCCAACCTCTCCCGCTTCGACGGCATTCGTTACGGGCACCGCAGCGACCGCGCGAAGACGCTCGGCGAGGTCTACTCCGACTCGCGCGGCGAGGGCTTCGGCGCGGAGGTGAAGCGGCGGATCATGCTCGGCACCTTCGCCCTCTCCAGCGGCTACTACGACGCCTACTACGGCCGCGCGCAGCAGGTCCGCGCGAAGCTGCGCCACGACTTCGACCGCGCCTTCGCCTCGTTCGACGCCCTGCTCACGCCGACGACGCCGGAGCCGGCGTTCCCGATCGGCGCCAAAACCGAGGACCCGCTGGCGATGTACCTCAGCGACGTCTTCACCGCCCCCGCGAATCTGGTCGGCATCCCGGCCATCGCCGTACCGTCCGGCTTCAGCCGCGAAGGACTGCCGCTCTCGCTGCAGATCATGGGACGGCACTTTGACGAGCGCACGCTGTTCCGGATCGGTGCGTTCTTCGAAGGCGAGACCGGCTACTGGCGCAAGTCGCCGATGGCCTGAGCGAGTGCCAGCATCGCCGCGTGCTTCCGCGAGCCGGGGACGCGGTGGGCGTACTCCGGCGTCCAGATCACCAGCGCGTCCGCCTGCTGCACGATCGCGCGAAAATCCTCCACGGCACGCAGGCTTCCGCGGATCGCAAGCAGCACCACGTCCTTCTGTAACGTTTCGGCGCCTCCCCTCACTACTCCTGCGACGAAGGAGATCACAAAATGCGGACACGCATCCTGGGGATGGTTTGTCTCACGTTCGTCTGCGCTGCAGGAGTGTCAGCGCAGAAGGAACTGCGGACCGGAATCGACTTTCGAGCACCCATCGTTCGCGCGGCAATCCTCGGCGCCGACGATCTGGTGCTCGCGACACACGCCGAGCTCTATCGCGTGCGGGGCGGCACGGCATCGCTGGCCGTGCGGCAACTCGAACACGACGCACGGTTGATCCTCGCGCCGGGCGGCCGCGCCTACGCCTGGTCGCGTCAGCGCGGCGAGACGCGGCGGCCGATCACCGAGGTGCTGCTGCGGACGCTCGGCAACGAGCAAGGGCCGACGCTGCGCATCGACAAGGCGGCCGGCGAAGCGGAAGTGATCCTCGGCAGCGACGCGAAGCTGATCCTCACCCGCGCGCCGGAGCTCGACTGGGAGGGCTCGTTCGGCAACTTCCGCTACACCTTCTGGAGCGCGGAAGGGCGCGAACTGCAATCGCACTCACTGCCGTACGGCCCGGCTGTCCTCGCGGCCGACGGCTCGGCGATCGTGATCCTCACCAGTGAGCACGCGCTCGCGTTCTCGGCGAACGGCGCGCCGCTCTGGCGGATCGAAGGGCGCTATCGCAAAGCAGCCGTCGCATCTGACGCTCGCGCGGCGCTGCTCAATCCGGCCGATCGCAAGAGCATTCAACAGATTCACGTGGTGACCAACGGACGACGCGGTCGAACGATCGAGCTGCCGACAGCGGTTCACCATCTCGCCATCACGCGGGAGGGGAGGAGCGCCGCGGCGGCGGGCGATCGAGGACGCTACTTCTTCCTCGACGTCACGCGTGCGGCCCTGCGGGAAGGGAAGGCACTGCCGGCCGACCGCGGGACGCCGTTCATCTTCGATCTCGAGCTGGCCGAAGAGGGGAAGGTCGTCATTCTCGGCGTGCTGCATCGCGCGAAAGGGACGCCGGACTGGCCGCGTGCGAGCGTCATCGCCATGCGCTCGAACGGCCGGGTCGCGTTCACCAGGACCGTGGAAGTCGACGATCCGACCGCGAACGAGCCGTCCATCGACATTCGCGGCGGCGACTCCGCATTCGTCGCCTACACGCGCGATCAACTCTTCACCGGCAACGTCGACGGGGTGACGCCATGATCCGGCGCGCGCTGACGCTGCTCGTCTTTCTGGCCGGGGCCGCCCTGCCGGCATTCGGCCAGACCTGGCCGGTCGAGCCGACCGGCGGCGACCACCCGATCGGCAACTCGTTCGGCGAGTACCAGGCTTTCGGCGCCATCTACCAGCACGCCGGCATCGACATCCTGGTCGTTCCCAAGCTCAACGCCGACGGCACCGAGAACCCCGCCGCACCGTGGGTGCGCGCGGTCGTCGGTGGCATCCCGACGTCGATGGGCAACGACGACACGACCTACAACGTCGGCGCAGTCGACACCGGCACGCGGCTCTACTTCTACAAGCACCTGCAGATGAACAGCTACGACCCCGACTACGCCACCGCATTCAACAACGGCACGGCCATAGCCGCGAACGACCGCATCTCGAAAGTGGTCCGCTGGGGCTGCGACTATCACCACCATCACTACGAGATTCAGGAGGGGGGAAACCTCATCAGCCCCTACTTCGACATCGCCGGAGAGCCCGACGCGCAGGTGCCGGCCATCGGGACGATCGGCTTCGCTGCGAACAACAGCAACCCCTGGACGGTGATGAACGCCGCCGCCCCGTCGGGCTGCACGATCGTCTCCGGCCTCGTCGACATCATCGCGCAGATCAAAGACCGCAACGACGCCGGCTCGCCGCTTCCCGGCGCGACCAACAACTGGGTGCGCAACATTCGCTGGCGCGCCTGTCCCGACGCGACGCCCGACTGTGCGTGGCGCGAGACACACCTCTACGACAGCATGCCCACCTCGTGGCAAAGCCCCGGCGTCGGCAGCATTCTCTTCAGCCGGTCGGCGCCGTGGCTCAGCAGCTCCGACTACTGCGCCGATGCCGAGCAGTACGGCATCGTCACCAACTTCGGCGGCGGCGGCCTTGAGGACGCATCGGGCGCATGGGATGCCGGTGCGCTCGCGAACGGCGCGTACAACGTCACCGTCGAAGCCACCGACTTCTCGGGCAACCAGCGGCGGAAGAGCGTCCGCGCCTGCGTGCAGAACGGAGGCGGCTGCACGACCGAGCTGCTGATCCGCGATGCCGCCGACGATGCGGGCGCCATTCCGTACATCGGCCCACAGTGGTGGGTCAGCCCCGACATCACCGCCAATCCCGGCACCCCTGACGAGGACGCGAACATCCTCGTCGGCCTCGCGAACCCGATCGCCGTGCGCGTGACCAACAGCGGCAGCTGTCCGCTTCCCGCCGGCACGACCTACGACGTCTGCCTCGGATGGTCACTGCCCACCGGCAGCGTTCCGCATCCGCTTCCCCCCGGGCAGGTCATCGGCTGCCAGACCGAGACCATCGGCGCCGGAGGCATGGCCGTCGGCGCCACACGCACCACCACACTCTCCTGGACCCCCGACGCACTGTCGGTCCCCCTTGGACATCACTGCCTCGTGGCCTGGACGAGTACGGGCGCCGATCCGGTGATGAACACGCCCGCGGTGAACTGGGACGATAACCGCGCCCAGCAGAACATCCAGTTCACCATGGCCCCGGGTGCGCCGATGGCCGCCGCCATGTGGGTCCACCCGCAGGAGATGCTCGGCAATCGTGCGATCGAATTCCGCTTCCGCGGCTTCGCCGATTCCGACCGCGTCTCCATCCTCATCCCGCCCGAGCTCGACGTCACCCGCGTCCACGGCGCCGCCCTCGTTCCCTCACGCGAATGCGGCAGCGATTGTCAAAGCGTCGAGGAAGCGCGGAAGCGCGGATGCCCGCTCCTCGTGCAAGGCCTCGACGTGACGCGCGGCCGGCTCTTCTTCGAAATCGGCCGCGTCGAAAAGCTGGCCCGCATCGCCATCACCCTGGAGGAAGGAAAGCCCGGCGGCACCATCGACTTCATCGAGCACGGCATCATCCGTGGCCAGAAAGAGCGCGGCGAAGTCGGCGGCGCCACCATTCGATTCGTTGACGATCGCAGGTAACCGCGCGACCGAAGGCGCCGCCGGTTGTAGTGGCCGGCGGCGCCCTCTCTAGCACGGATGAGGAGACGACGGGGGGCCTCCGGCGGCCGGGCCACGGGCCCGGACCCATTGGTTGGCCTAGCCTCCGCGACACTCTGTCGCGAGATACGAGGCTGCGCTCGCGGAGGCTAGGAGCCTGCGCGGCAGAACAATTGGCAGCGAGAGGCGATAGGTTGGGGAGCGGCCGTCGTCATCCGTGAGTCGACGACGATTTGCGAGCAAGATCATCGTCGAAGGCCGCCGACCGCTGACATACCGCG
>DASWOB010000074.1:0-58157 GCA_036398925.1 Thermoanaerobaculia bacterium | reverse complement strand
CCCGTTGGTTGGCCTAGCCTCCGCGACACTCTGTCGCGAGATACGAGTCTGTGTCGCGGAGGCTAGGCCAACCAACGGGTCCGGGCCCGCGGCCCGGCCGCCGGAGGCCCCCGGTCGTCTCCGTGCGCTGCTTAGCGGGCGGGACGCCCGCTCCCCGTGACGAGGTAGGTAGCGAAGCTGCCGAGCCAGTGGCCGCCTTCGTAGTGCTCGCCGGTGACGGAGGCGAGTCCGGCGATGCGGTGGGCCTTGGCGCGTTCGCGGAGCTGCTTCACCCGCGGGTCGTTCTTCGGCAGGCCGGAGGCGATTCCTTCGAGCATCCAGGCGCGGCTGAGATTGAGACCGTCGAGGTGGGCCAGCTTCGGGTCGGTCGGATCGGTGACCACGGCCGGCTTCAGGGTCATCTTCGGCAGGAACTTCGTGAGCCAGGCGGCGAACTCTTTCGGCGGCAGCACGCGGCGCATGACGTCGGCTTCGGCGAGGCAGGGCGAGAGAAAGTCCTCGCCCGACGGTTCATACGCGACGGGGCAATTGCGATCGTTGCGGTAGAAGGCGAGGGCGCGCTCGCGGATCAGCTGGGCCATCGGCTCGCCGCCCGATCTGGAATCCAGCAGCAGGCCGAGGGCGAAGGCGGTCTGACTGTGCTCGCCGGAACGGACGGGGTAGGAGAGTTTCGGGAGCCAGCTGCGGAGGCGCTCGACGGTCGCGTCTTCGAGCGGCTTCAGATTCGCGGAGAGCTCGCGCGCCAGCGGATCGTCCCACTCGCGCAGCTCGCCGGCGAGTTGCAGCAGCCACGCGAGGCCGTACGGGCGCTCGAAGCTGGCGCGGCCCGGGCCGGCCAGATAGGCGGTTTCGACGGCGACGTTCTCGCGGGTGAGGCTCTTCGCCAGAGCGGCGCGTGCGCTGATCGCGAATGGCGCGTCGGGATACTGGCGGGCCAGGCGGGCCAGCAGCCAATGGCCGTGCACGGACGAGTGCCAGTCGTAGCAGCCGTAGAACGAGGGAGTCAGCTCACGCGGCGCCTTCGCATCGGCATCCGACTGCAGCACGTGAGCGATCTTGTTCGGATACTCCTTGTGCACGCAGGCGAGGGCGAGGTTGGCGAAGCGCTCCGCCACCTTCGCATCATCGTCAGCAGCGTGCGCGGGGAGAGCGGCGAGGAGGAGAGTGAGGGCGAGCACGCGCATGCGCGCAGTTTAGCCGCCTGTGGAACGAGCGATGAACGATGAGAGATGAGCGATGAGCGGGGACGACGCGGAGCGGTTCATCGCTCATCTCTCATCGTTCCCCCCGGTCACCGCATCGTCATCACCAGCCAGATCACCAGGGCGAGGGCGATCACGACGATGATGCCGATCGTGATTCCGGTGCCGCGGTTGGAGCTCGTGCTCACGGTTTCGTAGACGACCTTGCGTGCGAACTGATCTTCGTTGTCATCCGGTTCCGGCATGCCCGGACTCAGCAGCAACGGCGGTGCCACCGCTCCCGAGGCCTCGGGAGGCAGCGGTGAAGATCGGAATGGCGAGGCAGCTCAGGGCCGCGGCGACCAGGAAGGCGGTGCCGAGGCCCCAGCGGTCGCCAATGAAGCCGACCACGAGCGAGCCGAGGCCGATCCCGGTGTCGAAGGCGAGGACGAAACTGCCGAACGTCCGCGCGCGGCGGCGCGGATCGGTGTGCGCGACGAGGAACGACATGAAGGCGGGGAACGCACCGCCGAGGCCGATGCCGAAGAGGACCGCCGAGACGACCAGTTGCCAGCGGTTCTGCGCGACCGCGAGCACGGCGAAGGAGACCGGCAGGGCGGCGAACGACGGATAGAGCACCGCCTTCGGACCGAAACGGTCGCCGAGATGCGAGGTGAAGACCCGGATCACCACGATCGTGATGGCGAAGACGGTGAAGTAGAGCGACGGCGGCAGGATGTTCCGCTCCACCGCGAGCACCGCCGCGAACGTGGTGATCCCGCCGTAGCCGAAGGCGGTCACCGCCAGCGACGCGGCGGTCTTCACCACCTTCCAGTCCCAGGCGTCGAGCAGCGAGATCTGGCTGCTGGTGTCGCCCTCCGCTCCCGGATCGGGGATGAACGAGCTCCAGACCGCCATCAGCACCGAGAGCGCTGCCAGCTCGTAGCAGAGCGCCGTCCAGCCGAAGCGCTCGAACACGTTCAGTCCGACCATCGGCGCCACTGAGACCGCGGCAGTGCTGGAGATCCCCCAGAACGCCAGCCCCTGCGTCCGGCGGGAGGCCGGGATCATGTCGGTCATCAGAGCCGAGCTCGACGAGAGCAGGGCCGACCAGATCGCCCCATGCACCACTCCGATCAGGAGGAGGAGCGGGAGGTACGGGATGGTGCCGTACGCGATCGAGAAGCCGATGAACAGCGTCGAAGCGATGACCAGCATCCGCTTCCGCCCCACCCGGTCGGCGAGGTTCCCCATCACCGGCGCCGCCAGCGCGCTGGCGAGGGTGTACGCGGTCAGGAACAGACTCGCCACCGTCTTACTCCCGCCGAGCTCGATGATCCGGAACGGAATGGCCGGGAGGAGCTGGAACGCGGAGAAGAAGGTGATGAAGGCAAAGACCCAGAGACCGAGGAACCGGGGGGTGAAGAGGCGGTCGGACACGCGGGGGGATGATAGCGGTTCAGCTGCTCAGCTGCTCAGCGGTTCAGCTCTTCAGGCAAGGCCAGTCGCGCCCGCCGCCTGAACAGCTGAACAGCTGAGTAGCTGAGCAGCTGCCCCCCAGAATGTTCACGCCGCCCCAAGCGTTTCTGCAAACCGATGAAAGTGAAACGTGCAGCCAAGTACGGCTTCTGCTCCGGCGTCCGGATCGCCGACCTGAAGGTGAAGCGGTTTGCGGCCGGTGGCGGGCGTGGGGCGATCCTCGGGCAGGTTGTTCATAACGAGCGGGTGGTCGAGGAGATGGAGAAGCTCGGCGTGCGGACGGTCGATACGATCGCCGCGGTCGAGGAGCCGACCATCGTCTTCTCGGCTCACGGCGTGCCTCCCTCCTTTCACGAGAACGCGAAGGCGCAGGGGCTGAACGTCCTCGATACGACGTGCAAATTCGTCTACGACATCCACCGCGAGTCGAAGCAGGCGCTCGCGGCCGGCTATCACCTCGTCTTCATCGGCGATCCGAACCATCGGGAGGTCATCGGCTACACGAACGACCTCGATCCGGCGCTCTTCCACATCGTGCTGACGGTCGCGCAGGCGGAGTCGATCGACTGGTCGCGGTACGAGGGGGGGATCAAGATCTTCTACCAGACCACGCTCAATGCCGAGGAGTTCGAGGACGTCGTGCGGGCGATCGAACGGCTGGCCACGAAGGTGGAGCGCGGCGACACGATCTGCTACGCGACCAAGGAAAACCAGGACGCCGCGCGGGTGCTGGCGGAGGATCCGGAGATCGACCTGATCGTGGTCATCGGCGGCAAGAAGAGCGCGAACACCAAGCACCTGTGGGACATCTGCAAGGAGTCGAAGCCGGCTTACCTCGTTCAGGGGGCGGACGATCTCGACACGGCATGGTTCAGCGGCGCGAACGTGGTCGGTCTCACGGCCGGCTCGTCGACGCCCGACTACGTGATCGACGAGGTGGAGCAGGCGATCGCGAGCATCGGCGTGGGAGTGGGCGCGTGAGGATTTTCCTCGCGATCGTGCTCGCGGCGTTGTCGTTCCACGCGCGGGCGGCGGAGCTCGACTGTGCCGGGCCGGAGATGGTCGAGGACCTGCGCTACTCGTGGCGCGTGCGCGGCGGCATGCGCTTCCTGGCGGGGCTGGTCTTTCCGACCAGCGGGGTCGGCAACCTGCGCACCACCACCGCCACCGACAAGTCGATCCACAGCGAGCTCCTCATCACCGCGCCGAGCGGCAAGAGCGGCGGCTTCTACGCGTACGAGTCGCAGATGGACGCGGCGGGGCAGAAGACGCTGATGACGTACCACGGCTACGCTTGGGGGGAGAAGTCGCGCCACGAGCGGACCATCTTCGACTACGTGAAAGGCCTGGCCCGCATCAACAAGCAGACCCCGGAAGAGACGGAGAATCGCGTCAAAAAGCTGCCGGCAAAGGACCAGGACGTCCGCGACATCCTCACCGCGATCTACTACCTCCGCCAGAACGCGGCCGCGCTGCGGGCGCCGATGACCACCAGCATCTACTCCGACGGCAAGGAGTACCCGGTGATCTTCCGACCGACCGGCGCGCGCAAAGCGTTCGTCATCGAGAAGAAGAGCGTCGTGGCGACCGCGTTCCAGATCGTCGACGCGCCGGGCGGCAAGAAATGGCCGGGCGGGGTGACGGTCTGGCTCTCGAACGACGAGAAGCGCATCCCCTTCCGGATCGAGATCACGCAGAGCATCGCGTCGCTGCAACTCGATCTGCAGTCCGTCGATGGCTGCATGACCCTGCTGGCGTCGTTGTAGAACGCTCTCACTTCATCCACAGATCCAGGGAACGACGGGAGGCCTCCGGCGGCCGGGCCACGGGCCCGGACCCGTTGGTTGGCCTAGCCTCCGCGACACAGCCTCGGATCTCGCGACAGAGTGTCGCTAGGCCAACCAATGGGGTCCGGGGCCAATGGCCCCGGCCGCCGGAGGCCCCCGGTCGTTCCCTGACCCGTGGATGAAGTGAGAGCGGCCTGCTTAGGTGGCCTGGCCTTCGGCGAGTGGGGTGCCGAGGCCGCAGAACAGCCCGACCACGTCGAGCAGCTCGGCCACGTGGAACGGCTTCTCGAGCACGACCGACGGCGCGAGATCTTCATCGGCCGGTTCGAGCTTGTAGCCGGTGATCACGACCACCGGCGAATCCTTCGCCTTTCCGCGGAACCAGCGCAGCCACTGCCGCCCATCCATGCGCGGCATGGAGAGGTCGAGGATGACCAGCTGGATGTCGGGGTTCTGCTCGACGAGCGGCATGGCCTGCTCGCCGTCGAACGCCACCAGCACCTCGAATCCGTAAGGAGTGAGGAGCTCGCGGTAATAGCCGATCAGCTTCTCGTCATCATCGATGACAAGGAGTTTCCGCAGCTTGTAAGGCGTCTTTCGGGCTCGGATCAATTGTCGCTGCTCCGTTCGGATGGTGTCCGGTTGGCGATCCGGGCCGGTGCAAACCGCAGTCCAGCTCTACCGCGAGTCGCGCAGCAGCGGCACGACGTCCGTCGGCACCGAAGTATGCCGTTCCGGCGTCTCGCGCGGAAGGAGGCGGAAGCGGCTCGGGTCGTAGCGCAGGGGGAGCAGTTTCCCTTTTGAGACGGCCGCCTCACGCGGGAGCTGCACTTTGAGGAGGAAGCCGCCGCTGAGCAGACCGCGGGCGATCCACCTCCCTTCCGAAAAGCCCGCTTCCTCGATGCCGAAGATGAGGTCCGACTCCTCGCCCCGCTCGGCGATGTGGAAGTCGGCCGGCCGCGCCAGCGCGATCCCGTTTCCCTGAAAGGACGGCGCGCTGACCTCCCAGTTGCCGATGACCGACTCGACGGTATTGCCGCGGATCGTCACCGGTACGGCGTTGATCTCACCGGTGCCGATTGCCGCCGCGTCGTCGATCGGCGCGGCAAAGACTTCCGCGGCGCCGCCGCTCTGCAGCACCCGGCCGTCCCCTAAGACGACTACGCGATCGGTGTACGCCAGCTCGCTGCGGGCGGACGGCGCGGAGATGACGGTGGTGCCGAGGACGCGCAGGGTGCGGTGCAGCTCGTCGGCGAGCGACTCGCGCGCGGCGGGGGAGGCGCGCTCGAGGAGCCGGTCGGCGAGGACGATCCCGGGACGCAGCAGTTCGATCCGCGCGAGATGCACCCGCAGCCCCTCCGTTGCCGACAGGGCATCCAGTCTTCGCTCGACGAGCGTGGTCAGCTCCCACTTCACCAGCGCCAGCTCGTATTCGCGCAGGCGATCCTCGCGATCGAGCGAGCGCGCGCGCACCGCGGCGACGAGCGCGTGCTGCACCGACCAGCGGCCGGGCAGGCCGTGCTCCGCGGTCACGAAGAGCAGCGGGCGTCGCGCCGGTTTGAGCTCGGTCACCGGCCGCGCGCCGATGACCACGTCGCCCTGTTCGGGATGCAACTCGCCGGCGATGAGGCGCAGCAGCGTCGTCGCGCCGCAACCGGGGGGGCCGACCAGCGAGGTGTGGGAGCCTTTCGGAAAGAGAGCGTTGACCTCGCGCAGCGCAAAGCCGCCGCGATAGCGGAACGAGAGGCCGCGCAGCGCGACGTCGAGCATTCCGCGATTCTATGCAGAACGCAGGCACTGCGCGCACGGATCAGGGGACGACGGGGGGCCTCCGGCGGCCGGGGCCATCGGCCCCGGACCCCATTGGTTGGCCTAGCCTCCGCGACACAGCGTCGTATCTCGCGGCAGAGTGTCGCGGAGGCTAGGCCAACCAACGGGTCCGGGCCCGTGGCCCGGCCGCCGGAGGCCTCCCGTCGTTCCCTCGTCCGTAAGTGAAGTGCCCGCGTTCTGCTCAGTGCGGAGGCTGGCGGCGGCCGCCTGGGGGCCCGCCACGGCGGTGATCTTCGCGCTCGAGGTGGCTGCGCATCTGCTCCCACTGCCGGTCGCTGAGGACCGCCCGCATGTCGAGCAGCATCGTCAGCTCGCGTTCGAAGAGCTTCGAGCGCGCGTCGCTGAGCTTCGTCCCCAGCGCCTTGATCTCGGCTCTGCGGAGCTGCGTCCGATCGAGCTCGCCGCGGAGCTGGACCTGCAGCTTGTCGGCTTCGGCCTTGAGGTCGATCAGCTCGTTCGCCGCCGCTCGGAAGATATTGTCGAGGCGATCCTGCTGCTCGTTCGAGAGCGCCAGATCCTTGACCACTTCGGGGCGCTGCCACCATTTTCCGGGAGGGAGCGGCTGCGGTTGCGCCGAGAGGATCGTCGCCGCGAGGAGCAGTACGCCCGCGACGAGCGTGCGACCCGTCATGAACGCCCACCGCTTTTTGCGAGCTCGGCCGGTTCGACCCATGTTTCCCACGCCACCATCGGTTCGTAATCATTCAACTCGTCCGACTGCCACGGATCTTCCGGCACGGTGGCGGAATCGGTGGTCACAGGCGTCGCGGCGGCGGCGGTGAGTGTCGTGACGGCCGGTGCGGCCGGCGAGGGGACCGGCTGGCGCTGATAGAAGACGAAGCCGCCGAGGAGAAAGGCCAGGGCCGCGGCGGCGGCGACGCGGAGCGTGCTTCCGGGGTGATTCTGTTTCTTCCGGGCGATCGAGCGCATCACGGTGTGGCGCTGCCGCGCCCAGAACGTATCCGGCTGGCCGGTGTCGCAGGCGGCGATGCCGCGCAGTTTGGACTCGAGGCGTTCGTAGCGCGCGGCGCACGGGGGGCATTCGGCGAGATGCATCATCACCGGCATCGAAGCACCCGGCCGCGTGTAGTACGTCTCGAGCAGATCGGCTTCAGAGTAGTGCGGGTTGTTCATCATCGAGTCCCTGGGGTGCTTGCTGGCGCCACGCCGCCAGCTCTTTACGGATCTTATGAATGGCGCGGAAGAGATGGGCCCGCACGGTGCCCGACTTCAGCCCGAGGTGATCGGCGATGTCCTCGAGCGACAGGTCTTCGTAGTGGCGGAGGCGAAAGATCGTTTTCTGCTGCGCGGAGAGATTGCGCTCCGCCCGCTGGATGGCGCGCCGCAACTGCACGGAGGCGAACTGACGCTCCGGATCGGGCCGATCGTCGACCGGTTCGAGCATCGGCTCGCTCTCCGGATCAGGCGTCAGCGAGAAGAAGCGAACCACCCGCCGCCGGCGTAGCACGTCGCGGGCCCGGTTGATGGCGATGCGCGTCAGCCAGGTCTCGAGCTCCGAGCGTCCCTCGAAGCGCGCCAGACTGCTGAAGGCCTGCACGAAGGTGTCCTGGGTGATCCCGTCGGCGTCGTTCTCGTCGCGGACGATGGCGAAGGCCACGCGGTAGAGGCGCCGCTGGTAGCGGCTGACGATCGCCGCGAAGGCAGCATCGTCCCCGGCGAGCGTCCGCTCGATCAGCTCCCGGTTATCCGAGTCTTCGCTGCTGTTGCTCATGCGGAACACGGCCAGGTTGCTTGTCACGATGGTTGGACGGGTGAGCCGGCGAAATGTTTACAGGACATCGTACGACATTTGGTCTACCATCCATCGCACCCGAACCATGACTGGAAGCTCGTGCGCCTCTTCCGCCGTTGCGGAGGCGTGGATCATCAACCCTCCAACCTCAGGAGATCCCGTTCGATGAAAAGACTCTTCCGCATAGCCCTGGTGACCGCCGTGGTCCTTTGTCTGGCGTTGTCCGTTGCCGCTGCCGATCTCGCGGTGAAATCGCTGGAGCGCCCCGAGCGCAGCTTCGATCGCGCCGAGCACTTCCGCCAGATGGCGTCGCTGCAGCAGCAGCTTCGGGAGGCCGCGGTCGATCTCTCGGCGGTGGAGCCGCTCGAAGTGGTGGTCACGCGCGCGGAGCTCGACGGCATCCGTGAGGATCGCGCCATGGAGCGGAAGCTCCGCGTCGGCCTGGTCAGGGAGCTCTCGATCCCGATCGACTTCTCCCGCGAACGGATCACCCCCGGCCGGATCGCGCGCCACGAGATTCTCGGCGCCGTCCGCGGCCGTGCTGACGGAGGCTTCGACTGGTCGGGCGTCATTCGCTCGCAGTCGGCCACCGCGTCGCGCATTCACTTCACCGGCGTCGATCTGCCGGAGGGCGCGGCTCTCTATGTCTACACCCGTGAGGGGATGGCTTTCGGACCGTACACCGGCCGTGGGCCGAACGGCACCGGCGAGTTCTGGAGCAACACCGTCGCCGGCGGCGAGGTGACGATCCAGCTGCATGCGGCCGGCGGCGCGCCGCGCTTCACCATCGCTGGCTTCGGCCACCTCACCGACGACTTCCGGCTCGGACAGAACCTCAAGCCGGTCGCGAACGCCGGCAGCGTGCCGTGCTCGTTCAACGCCGGCTGTGTCGTCGACGCCGCCTGCGTCTCCGCGAACGCCGCGGTGAACGTGGCCGAGGATGCGGTCGCGCACATGCTGTTCGCGTCGGGCGCCTACCTCTATATCTGCTCGGGCGGTCTGGTGGCCGACTCGGACACCAGCTCCAACGTCCCGTACTTCATCACCGCCAACCATTGCATCAGCCGCGCGAGCGAGGCCTCCAGCCTGGAGACCTTCTTCTTCTACCGCGCGCCGTCGTGCGGAAGCTGCCCCGATCCGGGCGCCGCTTCGACCACCGGCTCGGCCATCGTCTCCACCAACAAGACCGGCGACTACACGCTGCTCCGGCTCAGCCAGAACGCTCCCGCGGGCGCGGCGTTCCTCGGTTGGAGCTCGGCCGCGGTGGCCACGGTCAACAACACCGCCCTCTACCGCCTCAGCCATCCGAAGGGCGCTCCGCAGTCCTACTCCGCGCACGTGGTCGACACGACCAAGGGCACCTGCCGTTCGTGGCCGCGCGGCTCGTGGATCTACAGCAGGGACGTCCTCGGCGCGACCGAGGGTGGCAGCAGCGGATCGCCGGTCGTCAACGCGGCCGGTCAGCTCGTCGGACAGCTCTCCGGCGGTTGCGGCTATAACGTGAATGACGTCTGCGACACTACCAGCAACGCCACGGTCGACGGCGCATTCGCCTCGTACTACAGCGCCGTCTCGCAGTTCCTCGGCTCCGGCAGCGGCGGCGGCGGTTGCACGGACGCCGACGGCGACGGCTTCTGCGCCACCCAGGGTGACTGCAACGACAACAACAACAAGATCTACCCCGGCGCCAACGACACCAAGGGCGGCCCGGGACGCGACGGCGTCGACAACGACTGCGACGGCACCCCCGACGCGTAACCTCGATCTCTCTGTAGGCGTCGCGGCGGGGGTGACCTCGCCGCGACGCTACTCCTCCGGCGGCTGCTCGTCTCCCGCGCCCCGCTCCGGATCGCTCTTCCGCTTCCGCTTCGGCACCTTCGCGTGCTTCTTGTACATCCGCTGCATCTCTTCAAAGTAGGGACGAATGTGGATGGCCTCCGGGTCGGAGTGCGGCGCGATGTACGCCAGAAGGTTGTAGAGCGTGAGGATGTCGGTTCCGAGACGATGCTTCCGGGTCAGGTTCGCGGCGATCATCCCGTCGAGGACCACCGAGAACGAACGGATGGCCTCGTCCCAGTGGCGGATGTCCTCCTCTTCGCGCCGCAACTCCTCCTCCCCGCGGCCGAGAACCGCCCGCGTGCGGTCCCACCGCGCCGCCGCCTGAATCCCGGCGTGAATGACCTCGGGATGGAGGTGCGCCGCACGCAGCTTCGACCGCTTCTGGGCGGTGGTGTGCTGGGTGAACTCCGGGATGCGCTCCTTCAGGTGCTCCATCCCCGTGACGATCATTTCCGGCGACACCGGCGCCGTCGCCTTCGCCAACGGCGCGAACGCATCCGGAATCGGCACCACTTCGCTCCCGCCGTTCACCGGCGGCTTTGCATCATCATCGTGATCCATACCTCATGATGCCACGCTGAGTCCGCCTCGACCAGCGCGTGACTCCCGCCGGCCTGAAGATCCATATCGCGCACATGGATCGTGACTCGGTTGCGACTCACGCTTGATCGGCGCGGGTATCGAGATCCATTCGGGCGACATCGATCGTGACGCCGCACGCACGGATGTTCGAAGTCGCCGACATGGATCTCGAGTCAGTTGCGAGTCACCATCCATGTCGGCGACATGGATCTCGGTTCAGTTGGCGAGCCACCATCCAAGTCGGCGACATGGATCTCGGTTCAGTTGCGACTCACCATCCAAGTCGGCGACATGGATCGTGATTCAGTTGCGAGTCACGGTTGACTCAATCGGGCATCGAGATCCATAGGCGCGATATGGATCGTGGCTCCGCGCGCGGTGGAGATCCATAACGTCGATATGGATCTCGGGTCCGTTGCGACTCACGATCCATAACGTCGATATGGATCTCGGGTCAGTGACGACTCACGATCCATAACGTCGATATGGATTGTGACTCAGTTGCGAGTCACGGTTGACTCAGTCCGACATCGAGATCGATAGGCGCGAGATGGATCTCGACTGATTGCGAGTGACGGTTGCGGTGCGGCGATATGGATCGTGACCGGGACGTGCATCCCCCTTGTGTCGTCCTGAACGGACCCCCCTCCCCACCGGCGATGTACCTGGTGGATCGCACGTGGGGAAGCCGTCACTGCTTCGCGCGCTGTTTTGCCAGCTCGGCGTTCTTCTTCCAGAGGGGGAGGTATTCGGGGGGGAGGGAGACGGCCTTGACCTTGATCGTGAGCGTCTTCTGTTGACGCACGACCGTAAAGGTCAGCTGCTGGTGCACTTTGAGGCTGCCGAAGAACGAGAGCACTTCCTCGTCTTTGGCGAAGCGCAGCGGTTTGCCGTCGATGGCGGTGATTACATCCTGCGGCCGGAGGCCGGCGCTTTCGGCGGGGCCGCGGGGGGCGAGGCGCTGCACGTGCAGCCATCCGGGTTTGCCGGGATCGGGGCGGTGATAGGTGTAGCCGAGGCCGATCCAGCCGGGGTGAGCCGCGCGAGCCGCGAGGAAAAGGATCAATAGTGTGGTGTGCATCATCGGAGTGCCTCCGCATCGATGGTCGTCTTCTCTCGCGGCGCGAGATCAGCGGGCAGACAGGTGCTCATCTCCTGATTGCAGAGCTGGTAGGGACCTGGCTCGAGGTCGACCACCACGCCGTCGCGCTGGAGGCCGCGGGGAGGGCTCCCGCTTCCGTCGGGCGGAAAGATCAGGCCGCGGAAGGGGAAGGGGATGCCGCGCGGCGCGAGCAGCAGCGGCATCGGCCCACTGGTTCCGCGCAAAAACAGCTGTGCCGATCCCGCTCCGGCGATGAGCTGCACCGGGCGGCCGTCGCTCGTGTCGACGGTCTGGAGGCGGATCGGCATCCCGGGCACCAGTGAGGCGATGGTGAGAACAGGCGTCCCGGCCGGTACGCGGAACGCGAACTCGCCGGAAGGGCCGGTCGTGGTCTCGCGGAATCCGGGGAAGGAGGGGGCGACATAGCGCAGCAGCGCGCCGGCGACCGGATGCCCGTCCGGCGTGGTGAGCCATCCTTCGACCTTCTGCAGCTGCCCCACCACCAGCCGCGCCGACGCGCTGCCGTTCTCCGACGCGTCGTACGGCACGAGAGCGCTCTCGGCGCCGCGGGTGACCGCGCGCAACGACACGCTCCCCGGCTCGATGCCGACCAGTTCGAACTTCCCCTCGGCATCCGTCGCTGCATCGGCCACGGGGCGGCTGCCGCGGTAGATCACGACGTCCGCGGCGACCGGATCGCCATGCCGGTCGACCACCGTGCCGCGAACGCGCCCGCCGGGGAGGGGGAGATCGACCACGGCGACGTTCTGGTCGTCCCGCAACACGACCTCGACCTCGCGCTTGACGACATAGAACCGCCGGTCGGGCGACTGGATGCGCACCTGCCATTCACCGGTAGCGGGAAGGAGGCCGGTGAACCGTCCGTCGGAACCGGTCTCGATCTCCACGCTCCTGCCGCCGGTCTGATGAAAATCGAGCTTCGACGGAAACGGCTTCACGCCCGCGGTCACGCTGCCACGGACCGGGATCAGCGCGAGCCGCACGTCGACGATGCCGGTCGCGGAAGAGACCTCGAGGCGCTGACTGTGCAGCCGTGCGCCGCCGGCATCGCGGACGGTGAGGGAGTAGAGACCGTTCGCGATCGGGGCGCTCTCCCACCATCCGGTCACGTCCGCGGCCGATTCGGCCGCCGGCTCGGTGACGGTTCCGATGTTCTTCTCGAGCAATACCGTCCACGGTCGCTGCAAGGCGTCGGCGGGTGGCGTGATCTTCACGCGCAGCGGCGCCACCGGGTCGAGGCGCAGCAGCGGTTCGACGACGTACTCGCGTGCCTCGGCGACAGTGATGGAGCGGACCCGCGCGGTGGAGCGGCCGGGAGCCGTGGCGCGGACCTCGTACGTTCCGGGAGCAACCGCGGTGAACTGGAAGAAGCCGTCGCGCGATGGACGAACGCGGGTGGCGTCATCGTCCCGCGTCGCATCGACCGTCTCGATCCGCTCCGGCCGCAGCTCGACGCTCGCGCCGTCGACCGCTTCCACCGCACCGACGAGCGACGCGCCGGCGCGCAGGGGGAGCACGCCGAGGTCGACTTCGCCGGCAGCGTGGAGCGCGCGGAAGTAGTGCGGCGCGTACGCGGTCCCATCGGCGGCGATGCGCACGTCGATCGAAGTGCTCGGGACCGGGCAGCGCCATGCCGCCTTGTCCACGGTGCAGTCGGAAGTCGCGTGCGTGCCCGCAACCGAAACGCGGATCGAGAGCGATTCCGGAAGCACCTCACCCGGCGGCACGCTGATCGTGCCGCGCAGCGTCGCGGCCGGCCACACGCGAGCCTCGACCCGCGTCGTGCCGGCCCGAACGTCGACCGGTGCGATCCAGCAGCCTTCGGCGCGGAAGAGGATCCGGGCCGGAGGTGCGACGTCGATCGTGACCGGTGCGCTGGTGGAGAACGGCAGCTCGCGCTCGCCAGCCTGCATCGTTCCACGGCACGACTGATCGGCCGGCGTGAACGAGACAGTCACCTCCTCGGCCGCGACCGCGGCGCTGCAAGGGAGGAGCAGTGCGAATGCGAAGGGGAATCGCATTCGCGGGATCAGGTCCAGTAGCAGCCCGGTCCCGAACACCAGCAGCTGCAGTACCACCCCATGCAATCGCAGACCTCGGTGCAGGAGGTCATGTTGCCTATATTGCCGGACAGCCACAGCCAGCACTGGGCGGTGTCGTAGCCCTGATCGCAGGAGTAGTCGCAGCCGGCCGCCGCGTCTCGAGGCACGGCCATCAGGACAAGGAGGAGAAACGCCACGAGGATCGCTTTACGCATTCCAAGGCTCCTTCCGTATCTATGGACTGACGACGGCAATGTAGGCCTCGTCATCCAGTTTGGCAACGGGCGTTTTGCGGCCGTATCGATGAACGGCCGCCATCCACGCGGGGCACCGTCAGGGCGGGCTTCTGGACTGCGGCAGCAACGCTGCCGCTCTTTCGTACGCGGCGGAGCCGCGCGCCGCTCCGCGGCGTAGGGAGAGCGGTGGCGCTGCCACCGCGGTCCAGATCAGCCGGCCTGCTGCGTTATCCTGCCGCACCGATGAAAAGCCTCGCCGCCGCGCTGTTGCTCCTCTTCACCGTTGCCGCGCATGCGCAGCACCCGCTCGAGCCGTTGTCTGCCGACGAGCACCTCGCTGCCTTCGAGGCCGTTCGTGCGCACTTTGTGGCGGGGGAGGCGTTGCCGGATGATTCGCTGCTCTTTCCGTTCATCGCGCTGCGGGAGCCGTCCAAGTCGCTCGTGCGGAGCTGGAGCGGGGGCGGCGACTTTCCGCGCGAGGCGACCGTGCACGTGATGCACGCGCGGTCGAACCGGCTCTGGATCGCGACGGTCGATCTGCGCGGGAACCGGGTCGCGAAGCTCGAGCAGACCCCCTCAGGCACGCAGGGGGCGGTCACGGCGGAGGAGTACGTCATCGCCGATGAGCTGGTGCATGCGTACGAGCCGTGGCAGGCGGCGATGCGGAAGCGTGGCGTCGATCCGGAGGACGTCTATGTCGACGTCTGGGCCCCGGGCGATCAGGAGTTGCCGGCGGGCGTGCTGGGGTCGCTGCCGCACGGCTCGCGGACCCGCCTCCTGCGCGCGCTGGCGTTCTGGCGCGGCGCCTCCACCGACGAGTTTGACGAGGAGAATCCGCAGAATCCCTACGTCCGCCCGATCGAGGGGGTGGTGGTCACGATCGACATGAACCGGCTCGAGGTCGTGCACATGAGCGACACGCTGGTGCGGCCGGTCTCGCGGGAGAGCGGCAACGCCGCCACGCGGCGCACCGGCCTGCGGCCGATGAAGATCACGCAGCCGAACGGCGGCGGCTTCGAGGTGAACGGGCGGCGGGTGAGCTGGGAAAACTGGCAGTTCACGGTGGTGCTGCATCCGCGCGAGGGGCTGGTGCTGTACGACGTCCGCTATCAGGACGGCGAGCGGCTGCGCCCGATCGCCTACCGGCTGTCGCTCTCTGAGATCTACGTTCCGTACGGCGTGGCCGATCCGAACTGGGAGTGGCGCACTGCCTTCGACGTCGGCGAGTACAACCTCGGCCAGTACGCCCAGACGCTCGAGCCGAACCGCGACGTCCCGGAGCACACGCACTTTTTCGACGCGGTCTTCGGCACCGACACCGGCGATACGATCGCCTCCGACGACACGATCGGCCTGTACGAGCGCGATCGCGGCCTCCTCTGGACCCGCACCGATCCGTCCACCTACGCACGCGACACGCGCGGGCGGCGGGAGCTGGTGGTGACGTGGAACGCCTGGATCGGCAACTACATCTATGGCTTCGACTGGATCTTCGGGCAGGACGGGACGATCGACGTGAAGGTGGTGCTGACCGGGACCACCCTCAACCGCGGGGCAACAGGAGAAGACGAGGAGGGGGCGCCGCTCGTGGCGGTGGATGAAAACGGGACGTACGTCGCCGCGCCGAACCACCAGCACTTTTTCAGCTTCCGCCTCGACCTCGACGTCGATGGTCCGGAGAACATCGTCTCGGAGTCGGAGATGGGACCGATCGCCAAACCGGGCTCGAAGAACGCCTTCGGTGCCGTCGAGACGCTACTGACCAATGAGGGCTTCCGCGAGGCCGACGCCGCGAAGGCGCGCCACTGGGAAGTGAGCAACGCCTCCGCGCACAACGCGGTCGGCGGTCATACGACGTACTCGATCGAGGGGAGCGACTTTGCCACGCCGTACTCCGATCCCGATTACGAGCCGCTCCTGCGCGCAGCGTTCGCCCGCTCGCCGTTCTGGGTGACGCGCTATCGCGAGGACGAGCTGTACGCCGCGGGCGACTTTCCGAATCAGGGTGTTGCCGGGGCAGGGCTGCTGTCGTTCGTCAGTCCGGCGGAGCCGCTCAGCGAGTCCGGAACCGACGTCGTGGTCTGGCACACCATCGGGATCAGCCACGTGCCGCGCCCGGAGGACTACCCGGTCATGCCGACCGAGACCATCGGCTTCAAGCTCGTCCCGCACGGGTTCTTCGACCGCAACCCGGCCCTCGACGCGCAGGAACTGCCGAACGCGCGCAGGCGGCATCGGCCGGCGCGGTAGTCGACGGGGATACGACCGCCGGAGGCCCCCGCGGTGGTCTTCCTGTTGGCCCTCATAAGGATGCGTGCGTTCCGTCACTTTTTGCGTTGACACTCTTTCCGTTTTCACCGATAGTACGGCCCATCGCAAGCAATCGGCAGAGCCTCAGAAACGTCCTGAATGTCTGAGCAAATCACTCCTTACGAGGTGGCCCCGAAGACACCCCTGGCGGGGAGTGCCGCGGCGGAAATTCGCGAACAGGGTGAGATCACCCGGCGCAAGTTTCCCTTCGTCCTCACCACCGCCTGGGTTGCCCTGAGTGCGGCCGTCGGCGGACTCGCCGCGATCCTCGGTCGTTTCCTTTTCCCGAACGTGCTGTTCGAGCCCGTTCAGAAGTTCAAGGCAGGGTTGCCGGGCGACTATTCGGTCGGTGAAGTCGATGAGCGCTGGAAAGACAAGTACGGCATCTGGATCGTGCGGAACGAAGAGACGCTCTATGCGCTCATCACCACCTGCACGCACCTCGGCTGCACGCCGAACTGGCTTCCGTCACAGAACAAGTTCAAATGCCCCTGCCACGGCAGCGGGTATTACCGCGACGGTGTGAACTTCGAGGGTCCGGCTCCGCGGCCTCTCGAACGCGCCAAGATCGTGATCGATCCGGCCGACGGCCAGATCATCGTCGACAAATCGGTGCAGTTCCACCAGGAGCGTGGGGAGTGGAGCAATCCGGAATCGTTTCTAAGCGTGTAGTCGGCGAGTAGCTCCCAAGCGCCGACGGGGGAGATGGATGACTCTCAGGCAAGTCCAGGAAGGCATCGTCAACTCGCAGATCTGGAAGTCGGTCTTCCGGGTCGGCATCCCCAATACGAACCGCAAGCGCGTCCTGGCCGTCCTCGGCTCTCTGATCCTCCACCTGCACCCGGTCAAGGTGCGCCGCTCCGGCGTGCGCATGTCCTACACCTGGTGCATGGGCGGCACGTCGTTCTTCCTCTTCCTCGTCGAGACCGTGACCGGTCTGCTGCTGATGTTCTATTACCGGCCGACGATCGAATACGCCTTCACCGACATCATGGACCTGCGCGAGCAGGCGCCGTTCGGGATCATGCGCGAGATGCACCGCTGGGGTGCGCACGCCATGGTCATCGCGGTCTGGCTGCACATGTTCCGGGTCTTCATGACCGGGTCGTACAAGCCGCCCCGCGAGTTCAACTGGAACGTCGGCGTCATCCTGCTCGTCCTCACCCTGCTCCTCTCCTTCACGGGATATCTCCTCCCGTGGGACCAGCTCGCCATCTGGGCGATCACGGTCGGATCGAACATGGCTCGTGCGAGCCCCGGCGCCGGCACCGAGGGGCCGATGTCCTCGTTGATACGCCTCGGGGACGTGCCACTGATTCACGCGGGGGATGACGCGAGATTCGCGCTCATCGCCGGCCGAAGTATCGGCGCGGCCACGCTGCTGCGGTTCTACGTCCTGCACTGCATGGTCATCCCGCTGGCGGCCGGCTTCCTCATGGCCATTCACTTCTGGCGCGTACGAAAGGATGGAGGAATCTCCGGTCCGCTGTAGGACGGAGCGAGCGCGATGACGTTCCTCAAGCACTTCGTCAACGTTCTGTCGATCGCGTCGATCTCCTTCACGTTGCTGTCGGCGGTCTTTTTCATGATCGTCTACTTCAACCTGATGGACGGGAAGGTGAAGTCGAAGGGCGGCATCGGGTTCGTCGTCTTCGGCGTGATCTGCGCGGTCGGCGGTCTGTTCTCCCAGCAGCTGCTCTTCCTGGCCATCGCCTACTTCCTCAGCATGTGGGGGCTGGCGGCGCTCGGGCCGAAGCTATGGGACGCGAAGGTCGGTCTCTGGCTGCTGATCGTCAGCGCGGTCGCCTTCGGTCTCTCGCTGCTCGACCCGAACTTCTGGTACATCGCCGCCAAGCCGGACAACGTGCCGATCGGCGCGATGATCTTCCTGCTCGGCATCTTCACCTGGATCGCGCTGCGCAAGGCGTATCTCAACGACAAGCAGATCGAGAGCGGCGGCATCCCGTACGAGAAGACCGAGTCGGACGAAAAGCTCTTCACCTGGCCCGACCTGGTCTACACCGAGCTGCTCTGCATGATCGCCCTGAGCATCGTCATGATCGTCTGGTCGATCGGGCTGCGCGCGCCGCTCGAAGAGGCGGCCAATCCGACCTCCTCACCGAATCCGGCCAAGGCGCCGTGGTACTTCCTGGGGCTCCAGGAGATGCTGGTCTACTTCGATCCGTGGCTGGCCGGGGTGGTCCTGCCGACGCTGATCGTGGTCGGCCTGATGGCCATCCCGTACATCGACACCAACCCGCGCGGCAACGGCTACTACTCGTTCAAAGAGCGGAAGTGGGAGATCGGGACGTTCCTCTACGGCTTCCTCGTGCTCTGGTCGTTCCTGATCATCACCGGGACGTTCCTGCGCGGCCCGAACTGGAGCTTCTACGGTCCGTACGAGTTCTGGGATCCGAACAAGCTCGAGCCGCTGGTCAACATCGATCTCTCGGAGCTGATCTGGGTCAAAGCGCTGTCGATGCCGCTGCCGCGACTCTGGTTCATCCGCGAGGCGTTCGGCATCGCTCTGGTCCTCGGCTACCTCGCCCTCGCGCCTCTCATGGCCGCCGGGCCGTTCCGCCGCTTCTACCTGAAGATGGGCGCCCCTCGTTACTACGTCGGCGCCTACCTCTTCCTGTTCATGATGTCGCTGCCCATCAAGATGGTCCTGCGCTGGCTGTTCAACCTGAAGTATCTGGTGCACATTCAGGAGATATTCTTCAATATTTAGCTCTTGGCTGTTGGCTCTTAGCTCTTAGGAGAGCGGGGCTGCCGAGAGTGACCGACATCGTGACGAACGACATTCGAACGCCCAAGAGCTAAGAGCTAACAGCCAAGAGCTAAATGAAGCCCCAAGAGCCGATCCCGCACAACTACTCGATGAGGAAGCTCAACCTCATCTTCGCCCTGACCAGCCTCGGGTTGCTGGCGGTCACCGGTGCCATGGTGGGCTACGACTACGTTCGCGGCTGGAAGTGGTTCCAGCTCGAGTTCAATCGCCTGCAGGAAGAGCGGATCACCGAGGAGCTGCAGGCGGCGAATGACGTCGAGACGCGGAAGCAGCTCGCCACGATCGACAAAGAGATGCGCGCCGGCCAGGCGGAGATCGCCAAACGGCGCAACGACTTCATCGCCGCGCAGAAAGAGCTCGAGCAGTGGAACGGCCGGCATTACGCCGCCGACCAGGATTACCGCTTCGCCAAGGCGATCCTCGACGCGAAGCGCTACGAGCTCGAAGCGGCCGTCGTCGCGGAGAGCCATCACGCCAGCGAAGCCGACAAGGCGGCGCCGCCCGCCTCCGTCGTGCACAGCAGCGAGATCCGGAAGCGGCAGCGCGCCTACAGCGACATGTCGAAAGAGGTCGACGAGCTGCAGGCCCGCCTGCAGGAGGTGACCCGCGGCCGCGCAGCGGTGCAGGCGCGCGTCGACCGCTTCCAGGCGCGCATCACCGCCCTCGAAGAGCGGAAGAAAGAGCTGACCGCGCGCATCGACCTCCTCAACAAGCAGCGCAAGGCGGTCTCGCTGCAGACGTCGAGCAACGTCATCCTCAACCTGCCGATGCTCGACTTCGTGAACCCGACCCTCAAGATCGACCAGGTCGTGCTGAGCGACCTTTTCATCGACATGAACTACATGTCGGTGCCGCGCGTCGACCGCTGCCAGACCTGCCACCGCGCCATCGACCGCCCCGGCTTCGAATCGAAGAAAGAGGCGGAGCGGCTCGCGGGCGAGCTGCAGCAGAAGCTCGACAAGAACCTCGTGCAGCCGTCGCGGCGCAAAGAGACCGAGGAGCGGGTGGAGTCGCTCAAACGGCTCGCGGAGTCGCCGCGCGACATCATGAATCCGTTCCGCACCCATCCGAAGCTCGACCTCTTCGTCGGCTCGTCCTCGCCACATCCTCTCCTCGAATACGGCTGTACCGCCTGTCACCGCGGTCAGGACCGGGCCACGGAGTTCGGCCGCGCCGGCCATACGCCGATGTCCAAGCGGATGGAGATGCGCTGGATGAAGGCGAAGAGCACGCTCCTGCCGGGACCGTGGGACTACGAGAAGCGCAACTGGGCCTACAAGGTCAATCCGTACCTGGAGACCCCGATGTACCCGCGCCAGCACTACGAGGCCGGCTGCCTGAAGTGCCACGCCGGACAGGTGGACGTCGGGCAGGGGGAGAAGATCAACAAGTCGATGCAGATGGTGGAGCTGTACGGCTGCCATGCCTGCCACAAGATCGACAACTGGCGCTTCAGCGATCTGCGCAAGCCAGGCCCGAGCCTCGACGGCCTCGCCGAGAAGACCACGCCGGAGTGGACCTTCCGCTGGATCGCGTCGCCGAGCCGCTTCCGCTCGACGACCCGTATGCCGAGCTTCTTCTACCAGCGCAACATGGTCGGCCCGGCCGTCCCGGCGCACGAGCGCTCCCAGAACATCAAGTACCAGGACGCCGAGATCCACTCGATCGTCTCGTACCTCTTCGCCAAATCGTCGCGCCGTCCGTGGAACGGGCCGGCCGGCGGTGACGCCGCGCGCGGCAAGCAGCTCGTCGAGTCGATCGGCTGCATGGGCTGCCACATCGCCCAGGAGACGGTCAAAGACGAAAAGAGCGGCGCGATGCGCGTCGCGAGGCGTGACGACTTCCCGCTCGAGCGCCACTACGGCTTCAACCTCACCGGCATGGGCACCAAGACCCACGCCGGCTGGATCTTCAACTGGGTCAAGAATCCGCGGGCGTACTACAAGAACGCGCCGATGCCGAGCATGCGTCTCACCGACGCGGAGGCGTCGGACATCACCGCGTACCTCCTGTCGCTGCAGAAGCCGCGCTTCATGGCCGACCCGATCCGTCCGCCGGATGCGCAGGCGGTGCGCGACCTCGCCCGCGCGTACCTCATCAACACGATGACGATCGCCGACGCCGACGCGAAGCTGCGCCGGATGCCGCTGCAGGAGCAGCTCGTCTACCTCGGCCAGCGCAGCATCGAAAAATACGGCTGCTACTCCTGCCACGACATCAAAGGCTTCGAAGGGCTCAAGCCGATCGGCACCGAGCTGACCACCGAAGGCTCGAAGACGCTGCACCTCTTCGACTTCGGCTTCGCGCACGACTACCAGCACGAAGACGGGAAGAAAGAGCACATCCTCCACACCGTCCCGTCGTGGATCTACAACAAGGTCCGCAGCCCGCGCGTCTACGACGACAAGCGCACCAAGCCGTACAACGACAAGCTGAAGATGCCGAACTTCTACCTCTCGGAGGATGAAGCGCGGCTGATCTCGAACGTCGTGCTGGGGCTCACCAAAGAGAAAGTCGCGGCGAACCGGATGGCGGCCAATAACCCGCGCATGCGCCAGGCCGAGGAGATGCGCAAACTCGTCTCGCAGCACAACTGCCGCGGGTGCCATGTGGTCAACCGGAAGGGGAGGGCCATCGGCGACCTGATCTCCGATCCGAATTTTCTCCCGCCGGATCTCACGCCGCAGGGCGATCGCGCCCAGTCGCCGTGGCTCTTCAACTTCCTCAAAGACCCGACCGTGATGAAGATCCGGCCGTGGATGGACGTCCGGATGCCGACCTTCGGCTTCACCGATCACGAGGCGGCGGTGCTGGTCACCGGCTTCGCGGCGGAAGGGGACGAGCCGGCCTTCGACACCACCCGGCAGTGGCGACCGCCCGCCGCGAACGTCGCCATCGGCCAGCAGGTCTTCAACATGCTGCGCTGCCAGCAGTGCCACGCCGTCTCGCCGGTCGACCCTGCCAATCCGCCGATGCCGAACGTCGCCGATACACAGTCGCTGGCGCCGAACCTCACGTTATCCAAGCTTCGTCTGCGGCACGAGTGGATCGCCGACTGGATCCGCCGTCCCGACGAGATGATTCCGGGCACGCGCATGCCGACCAACTTCCCGCGCGACCCGGAGACCGGCGGCTTCCAGTCGCCGCTGGCCATGGCCATCGACACACCGCAGTTCGCGTCGTATAAAGCCGCGCTGCGTCCCTACTTTGCGAACGATGAAGCGCTGCGCAAGACCATGGGCGACGCGGTGGCATTGACCGATTACCTGCGCGACTACATCTGGAGCATCGGCATCAACGACATGCGTCCGGCCGGCGAGACCGGGTACGAAGCGCCGCTGCAGATCGTGCCGCAACCAGTGACACCGAACACCCCTCCGGCAACGCCGACGCAAACCGGCCGCGCCGAACCGCTTCCCACCCGCGCTGCCACGGCGCCGTCGGGAAGGTAACGATTACGACACGGGAGATCATTGATGTCATTCAGGAAGTACCTGCAGATTCTTTTCGCCCTCACCCTCATGCTGGCCATCGCCTGCGGAGGTGGGAAGGAAGTGGTCGACGAGAGTGAGCTCGGCGAGGACGACGGCGCCGTAGCCGAAAATACCGACACCGCTGCCGCTTCCGGTGCGGCGCCCGCCGCGGCCGCACCGGTCGTGGCCGATGCCGCCACGATTGCCGGCCTCGTGAAGTTCGAAGGCACCCCCGGCAAAGGCGCGCCGCTGCAGATGGGCGCCGATCCTTACTGCCATTCGCAGCATCAGGCGCCGGTCATCGACGAGTCGATGATGGTCGGCGCGGCCGGCGAGCTGGCCAACGTCATCGTCTACGTGAAGAACGCGCCGGCCGGCAAGTACCCGCCCCCCGCCCCCGCCGTCCTCGACCAGAAGGGCTGCCAGTACATCCCGCACGTCACCGCGGTGCAGGTCGGCCAGCCGGTGCAGATCAAGAACAGCGACGCGACGCTGCACAACGTCCACGCCATGCCGGCCGTCAACAGCGGCTTCAACGAAGGTCAGCCGGTGCAGGGGATGGTCTCGATCAAGAAGTTCGACAAGGTGGAGATGAAGCCCTTCCGCATCAAATGCGACGTCCACGGCTGGATGAACAGCTTCATGGCCGTCCTGCCGCACCCGTATCACGGCGTCTCCGGATCCAACGGCTCGTTCAACATCGCCAACCTCCCGCCGGGCAACTACACCCTGGTGGCGTGGCACGAGAAGCTCGGCGAACAGGAACAGCAGGTCACCGTCGGCGCCAAAGAGCAGAAACAGGTCACGTTCACGTTCAAGGGGTAGCTGTTAGGAGACACCAGCTCTTAGCTCTTAGGAGCGACCGGGCGAGTTTCGACCGTTCTCCTAAGAGCTAACAGCTAAGAGCTAACAGCCAAAGATTGAGGAGGCCCCGGTGCCACCACAAAGACAAGTTCGCGTAGGAACTCAATGGATGCGCGCGCGCGATGCGCAGCGGGCGCTCGATGAAGCGCTGCGCGTGATGCGTGAGGAAGAGCAGCACGGCGGCGGGGGACATCAGCAGTCCTTCATCAGCAAGTACGTCTTCTCAATCGATCACAAGTGGATCGGCGTGCAGTACGGCGTGACCGCGCTCTGCTTCCTCCTCCTCGGCTTCACGATGATGCTGCTGATGCGCTGGCAGCTCGCCTGGCCTGGCCGCCCGATGCCGGAGTTCATCGCAAACCTGGTCGGCGCCTCCAACGCCCCCGGCGGCGTGATGCTCCCCGAGTTCTACAACCAGCTCGGCGCGATGCACGGCACGGTCATGGTCTTCCTCGCCATCGTCCCACTCGCGGTCGGCGCGTTCGGCAACTACCTCGTGCCGCTGCAGATCGGCGCGCCCGACATGGCCTTCCCGAAGCTGAACATGATGAGCTACTGGCTCTACGTGCCGGGCGGCCTGCTCATGCTCGGCAGCTTCTTCGTGCCCGGCGGTGCACCCAACTCCGGCTGGACCTCGTATCCGCCGCTCTCGGTGATCGCGGGACATGGACAGACCGTCTGGATCATCGGCATGATCTTCCTGATCACGTCGTCGCTCCTCGGCTCGGTCAACTTCATCGTCACCATCTTCCAGTTGAGAGCGAAAGGGCTGACCTGGGATCGCCTGCCGTTCTTCGTCTGGGCGCAGCTCGTCACCTCGTTCCTGCTGCTCCTGGCGTTCCCACCGCTCGAAGCGGCTGCCGTCCTGCAGCTCATGGACCGCGTCGGCGGCACCAGCTTCTTCATGCCGAGCGGCCTCGTGGTCAGCGGCGAGCGGGTGAACAACGCCGGCGGCGGTAACCCGCTGCTCTGGCAGCATCTGTTCTGGTTCCTCGCGCACCCCGAGGTGTACGTGCTGATCCTGCCGGGAATGGGGATCATCGCGGAAGTCATCGCCAACAACACCCGCAAGCCGCTGTGGGGTTACCGGAGCCTCGTCGGCGCGGTGATCTTCCTCGGCTTCATGTCGTTCGTGGTCTGGGCGCACCACATGTTCATGACCGGCATGGGCACAGTCATCAGCGCCTTCTTCCAGACCACCACGATGATCATCTCCATCCCCTCGGTGATCGTCCTGACGGCGCTGATCATCTCTCTATGGGGCGGCAGTATCCGCTTCACCGTGCCGATGCTCTTCGCCCTCGCGTTCCTGCCGATGTTCGGCATCGGTGGACTGACCGGATTGCCGCTCGGCCTGGCCGCGACCGACATCCACCTGCACGACACCTACTACGTCATCGCCCACTTCCACTATGTGGTCGCGCCCGGAACCATCTTCGCGATGTTCGCCGGCATCTACTATTGGTTCCCGAAAGTGACCGGGCGTCAGCTGAACGAGAAGCTCGGCAAGCTCCACTTCTGGGCGTCGCTGGTCTTCATCAACGGCGTCTTCATGCCAATGTTCCTGCAGGGGCTGGCTGGCGTCTCGCGGCGTCTGTACGACGGCGGCGCGCAGTACGAGCACGCCAAGGGGATCATCCACACCAACCTCTTCATCTCCACCAGCGCCTTCCTGCTGCTGGCCGCGCAGGTGCCGTTCATCATCAACTTCTTCTACAGCATCTTCAAAGGCCGCCGGGTCGGCTCGAACGTCTGGGAAGCGACGACGCTCGAGTGGGCTGCCGCGACCTCGCCGCCGCTCGCGCACGGCAACTTCGCCGTCGCGCCGGTGGTCTATCGCGGGCCGTACGAATACAGCGTCCCCGATTACACCGGCGGCAAAGACTGGGTTCCGCAGAACGAGCCGGATGACTACGTGCCGCCGGCGCCGCCGCTCGGCGGCGGGATGCTCCCGGCCAACGCCGTCGCGCAGAAGGAGATTTGACGATGGACGACGGGCACGCGCACGCCGCCTCGCACGACATCGAGATCCCGTTCACCGTTCACCCGCGGCCCGATACGGGTCTCTACAACGGCAAGCTGGGGATCTGGCTCTTCCTCGCCTCGGAAGTGATGCTCTTCGGGGCGCTCTTCTCGACGCTGGTCCTGCTGCGCACGAGCTCTCCCAACTGGCCGCACGGCTGGGAGATCCTCAACGTCCCGCTGGCGACGCTCAACACGTTCGTCCTGATCTTCTCCTCGGTCACGGTCGTCCTGGCGTGGGCCAACCTGCGGCTGGGCGACTTCAAGAAGGGGAGGATGTACCTCGCCATCACCCTTCTGTGCGGCTTCGGCTTCATGATCATCAAGTCGATCGAGTACACCTCCAAGATCTCCCACGGCCTTCTGCCGTCGACGCACAACTTCTACGCCACCTACTACGTCATGACCGGCCTGCACGGCCTGCACGTCCTGGGCGGCATGATCGTCTTCGCGTACCTCATCGGTCCCGGCGCCAAGATGTGGCACACCGCGCGCGATCAGTACACCAATCGCGTCGAGGTGACGGGCCTCTACTGGCATTTCGTCGACCTGGTCTGGATCTTCCTCTTCCCGATCCTGTATCTCCTGTAGGAGGCAAATCATGACCGAACATGTCGCCGACCAGCATCACCACGATCCCGCCGCGGCGCACGATGCGCACAGCGATCACAATCCCGACGCCCATGCCGATCATCACGGGGGCCACCACAACGATCCGGAGTCGATCCGGAAAGAGGTGCGGCGCTACATGATCGTCCTCGGCGCCTTGGCGGTGCTGACCATCGTCACCGTCGCCGTCAGCAAGCTCGAGCTGCCGACCTGGCAGGCGGTGGCCCTCGCGCTCGCCATCGCCACGGTCAAGGGGACTCTGGTCGCGGCGTTCTTCATGCATCTCCTCTCGGAGCGGAAACTGATCTACGCCGTGCTCGGCCTGACGGTCTTCTTCTTCGGCGTGATGATGTGGGGGCCGTGGCATCACCGCGACAATGCCGAGAAGGTCTGGCCTGGTTACGACGTCAACGCCAGCCGTCCCGACTCGCCGGCGCCGACCGACAAGCCGCCCTCCGGACACTGAGAACCCAATGTCCCTGCGCGCCTTTCATGTGATTTTCATCGTCGTCTCGGTGGTGCTCTCGCTCTACATCGCCATCTGGGGAGTACGCGAGTTCGCTCAGACGCGGAGCATGTCCGGCCTCGGCCTGGCCATCGTCTTCGTGGCCGCGGCGGCGGTGCTGATCATCTACGGGAAAAAGACCTTTCGGAAACTCCGGGAACTGCCATGAAACGCCTCGTCCTGATTGCCCTGGTCACACTCTTGTTCGCAAACGCCGCGTTTGGATGCCCCGTCTGCTTCGGCCCGCCCGACGACCCGATGGTCAAAGGCGTCAACAAAGGCATCTGGGTCCTGCTCGGCTTCATCAGTTTCGTGCAGATCGGCTTCGTGGCGCTGTTCTGGAGCTTCTGGCGCCGCGCCAAAGCCAACCGCCAGTTCCGGGAATCGTTCCACATCGTCCGCTCGAGTGAGGGAGGATCGCAGTCATGAAGGAATGGCTCGCTCAATACATGCCGCCGGACTATTCGGCGCACGGCGCGGAGCTCGACCAGATCAACTCCTACGTCCACTGGCTGATGCTGATCCTCTTCGTCGCCTGGGGACTGCTGTTCGTCTTCATGCTGATGCGCTTCCGCGCCAGCCGGCATCCGAAGGCGATCTACCACGGCACCCACTCGCACGTTTCCAAATACGCGGAAGCGGGCGTGGCGGTCCTCGAGGTCATCCTGCTGGTCGGCTTCTCGATCCCCGCCTGGTACCGCTGGACCCGGCCGCCCGCGCCCGACAAGAACCCGCTGGAAGTGCGGGTCATCGCCGAGCAGTTCGCCTGGAACGTCCACTACCCGGGCGCCGACAAGATCTTCGGCAAGAGCGCCATCAAGCTCGTCTCACCGACCAACCCGCTCGGCCTCGATCCGGCCGATCCGCACGGGAAGGACGACGTCATCACCCTCAATCAGCTGCACATGGAAGTGAACCGGCCGATCATCGTCCGGATCAGCTCGAAAGACGTCATCCACAGTTTCTCCCTCCCGTACATGCGCGTGAAACAGGACGCCACACCGGGGATGGAAGTTCCGGTACACTTCACCCCGACGAAGGTCAGCGGAAACCAGGTGTGGGAGATCGCCTGCGCCCAGCTCTGCGGCCTCGGCCATTACCGCATGAAGGGGATGTACCACGTCCACTCCAAGGCGGACTTTGACAAATGGATGCGGGAGCAGACGCCGGCCGCCACGACCATCTCCGGCGGCTGATCGGACGCTCCGTCACCAGGCAGGAAGTACACGGCCGGCCTGACCGTTCTCGCGGTCGAGCACCGTCAATCACGCCGTCCTCAGACCGATTTCATGCACGAACCCCAGAATCTACGAGTACGCCACCAGACCGACGAGACGCCGCGCTGGCTCCGCCGCTTCACCAAACTCGTCGCCGCGTCGACGCTTTTCCTGATCTTTGCCGGCGCCATGGTCACCTCCACCGGCTCCGGCCTGGCCGTCCCCGACTGGCCGCTCTCCTACGGCATGCTCATGCCGCCGATGGTCGGCGGGATCTTCTACGAGCATGGCCACCGGATGATCGCCGCCACGGTCGGCTTCTTCACGCTGATCCAGGCCTTCTGGCTGCAGCGCCGCGAGCCGAAACGCTTCGTCCGGCGCCTCGGCTGGCTCTCCCTCGCGGCCGTCATCGTGCAGGGACTGCTCGGCGGCCTGACCGTCATCTACCTCCTCCCGAAGCCGATCTCCGTCTCGCACGCAGCGCTGGCCGAGCTCTTCTTCTGCCTCAACGTGGCCATCGCCTTCTTCACCTCGCGCTGGTACGGCTCGCTCTCCGCGCTGCCGAAAGGCGACGCTCCGGTGAAGATGGCCTGGGGTCTGACTGTGCTGGTCTTCCTGCAGATCTTCGCCGGCGCCGTGATGCGCCACCTCGGCGCGGGTCTGGCCATCCCCGACTTTCCGCTCTCCTTCGGCAGGATCGTCCCGAGCTTCGTCTCGACCGAAGTCGTCTCCGCGTACGTGCACCGGGTGGGCGGCTTCGTCGTCGCCGCGGCAGTCATCGCCATGGCCATCCGCCTCCTGCGCTACGAGCGCAATCATCCGCTGCGCATCGTCGCCCATCTGCTGATGCTGCTCGTGGCGACGCAGGTGCTCCTCGGCGGCTACGTGATCTGGAGCGGCAAGCAGCCGCACATCACCAGCCTGCACGTCATGGTCGGCGCACTGACGCTCGCCGTCACGCTGACGCTGACCCTGGCCACGCGCACGCTCTCGTGGACGAAGACCTCTGCACCGCGCGAGTCCGAGTCGATGATCGGCCGTGAGGTGACGGCGTGAGCGGAGTGGCCGCCGCGCTGCCGCGTCCCGGCTTCGGCGCCGTCACGCGCGATTACCTCGAGCTGTCAAAGTCGCGCATCGTCTTCATGGTGCTGATCACCACCGCTGCCGGCTTCCTCTTCGCCGCGCCATCGGTCGATCCGCTCCTCCTCCTGCACACGCTGGCCGGCACCGCACTCGTCGCAGCCGGCACGAACGCTCTCAATCAATACGTCGAGCGCGGCCACGACGCGAAGATGCACCGCACCCGCACCCGTCCGCTGCCGGACGGCCGGATCACGCCGCGCTCGGCGCTGCTCTTCTCCGCCGGGATCGCCGTGGTCGGGACGCTCTACCTCGGCCTGATGGTGAACTGGCTGACCGCTTTTCTCGGCGCGTTCACCCTCACCAGCTACATCTTCGTCTACACGCCGCTCAAACGGATGTCGACCATCTGCACGATCGTCGGCGCCATCCCCGGCGCCATCCCGCCGCTCATGGGGTGGACCGCGGTGACAGGGGAGCTGGGTCTGGGTGGCTGGCTGGCCTTCGGGATCCTCTTCCTCTGGCAGCTGCCGCACTTCATGGCCATCAGCTGGATGTACCGCGAGGACTACGCGCGCGGCGGTTTCGCCATGCTTTCCGTGCGCAACGGCGACGGCATCGCCGTGGCCGGACAGGCCATCTACTACACGCTCGCGCTCCTGCCGATCAGCCTCGCCCCGACGCTCTTCGGCCTGACCGGCCCGGTCTACTTTGCCGGCGCGACGATCTGCGGCGTGGCGCTCCTCGCCACCGCCATCCGCTTCTTCTTCGATCGCTCCCACCGCAACGCCCGCACCCTCTTCATGACCTCGAATCTCTACCTGCTCACGGTCATGCTGCTCCTGGTCGTCGATGGCCGTTCGTAAGCTCGCCTTCCTCCTCCTGGCCGCCGTCGCGCTCTCCTGCAAGCCGCAGCCGGAGCTGCCGAAGCTGTTCCCCGTGCCCGACTCGAGCCTCGTCGACGAGAACGGCCGGGCCGTGAACCTCGGCTCGATGAAGGGGAGCGTCACCGTCTACGACTTCATCTTCACCAGCTGCACCGGCACCTGTCCCATCATGACCAACAACATGCGCGCCCTGACCTCGAAGGTCGACAAAGACGCGCCGGTCCGCTTCGTCTCCATCAGCGTCGATCCCGCCCGCGACACACCGCAGGCCCTCAGCGCCTACGCGAAGCGGGTCCGCAACGATCCCCGCTGGACCTTCCTCACCGGCGACCGCGACACCATCGTGAAGACCTCCGTGCACGGCTTCAAGCTCACCGCCGGCGATCCGATGCCGGGCGGCGAGCCGCTGCTGCACTCGTCCAAGTTCGCCGTGGCCGACAAGGAAGGGGTCATCCGCGGCTACTACGACGCCATCGACGGGACGGTGCCGGAGGATGTAGCTGCGGTGATCGAACGCCTGCTCGAGGATTGAGTTTATCCCGAGCGCAGGGAGCCAACTTTATCCCGACCGCAGGGAGGGATCTTCGGTGCCACCGCGCCGCTCCTCGCAACACGACGGCATCGCGGTGTCACCGAAGATCCCTCGCTATGCTCGGGATAAACTGCTCTGCGATGAACTCAGACGCGAAACTGCACTAGACTGCGCCCGCGATGACCGCAGTCGAATTCTTCCCTCCGCTCAACGCTTCCCTCAACGCCCTGAGCGGCATTTTTCTCCTCATCGCCTTCCGCTACATCAAGCAGCGCAACATCCCCCAGCACCGCCGTTTCATGCTCGCGGCCTGCGCCACCTCGGTGCTCTTTCTGGTCTGCTACGTCACCTACCACACCATCCGCGGCGGGGTGGTCACGAAGTTCGCGGGGGAAGGGATCTGGCGCACGGTTTACCTCTCCATCCTCACCTCGCACACGATTCTGGCCGTGGTCATCCTCCCGCTGGCCATCCTCTCGGTCTGGAACGGCCTGAAGATGCGCGTGCCGCAGCACCGCCGCGTCGCGGTCTGGACCTTTCCGCTCTGGATGTACGTCTCGGTCACCGGCGTGCTGGTCTACTTCTTCCTCTATCATTGGTTTCCGTCGCACCGATGACTCGCCACGAATCGCTGCTCGCGCAGCTCGGATGCTACGAACCGGCCGACGAGCTGGAGGGATCGCATCGCGCGAAGATGCTCAGCCTCCTGAATGACGGCGCGGAGCCGTTCTCGCGCGCCCACTTTGCGCCCGGCCATTTCACCGCCAGCGTCTACATCGTCGATACAGACCTCCGGCTGCTCCTCCATCACCACCGTCGCCTGAACCTCTGGTTGCAGATGGGAGGGCACGTCGAAGGCGACGAGCATCCGGAGGTCGCCGCTTTACGAGAGGGCGTGGAAGAATCGGGGCTGCACGATCTGCAGCTCGCCGGCGGCATCCTCGACCTCGACATCCATCGCATCCCCGCGGGGAAAGGGGAGCCCGATCACGATCACTACGACGTGCGATACCTCGCACGCACCTGTCATCCCGAGACCATCACCATCGATCGCGGCGAATCGAACGATCTTGCCTGGGTCACTCTGCCGGAAGCGGCGGAGCGGATGCCCGGTCTCGAATCGCACCGCGTCATCCGGAAGATCGAGCGCATCCTGCGCGAGAGGAGTTGTCCGTGACCCAACCGCTGAGCGAGAGCGACCTCGAGAAGAGCCCCTTCGCCCAATTCGGCCGCTGGTTCGAGGAAGCGAAGAAACTGCAGCCCCAACTCGCGGATGCGATGACCGTGTCGACCTGCGGGTCCGACGGCATCGTGACCTCCCGCACCTGCCTGCTCAAAGGCTTCGACGAGCACGGCTTCGTCTTCTACACGAACTACAACAGCCGCAAAGGCAGCCAGCTCAGCGACAACCCGCGCATTGCGCTCTGTTTCTTCTGGCCGGTCCCCGACCGTCAGGTGCGCATCGAAGGCGTGGCCGTCAAAACCACCGCCGAGGAGTCCGACGCCTACTTTGCTACCCGCCCGCGCGGCAGTCAGCTCGGCGCCTGGACGTCGAATCAGAGCAGCGTCATTCACGGCCGCGGCGATCTCGAGCACCGCTTCCGCGAGCTCGAAGCGAACCACCGCGAGCGCCAGGTCCCCCGCCCCCCACACTGGGGCGGCTACCGCGTCATCCCCATCGAGATCGAGTTCTGGCAGGGGAGAGCCGATCGCCTCCACGACCGCTTCGTCTACCGCCTCCGCGAGCCGAAGGACTGGGTCATCCAACGTCTGTCGCCGTAGTGCGGGTTCCAGCTGTTCAGCGACTCAGCGACTCAGCTGTTCAGGCGGAACACACTCGTGCATGGCCTGAACAGCTGAATCGCTGAACAGCTGGTCGAATGAGCCCACACCGTACTGCCGCGCGCGATAAACTGACGCCATGGACAAGGTGAACCTGACGGACAAACTCGCCCTCTTTCACGAGCACTGGCAGCCGCGCATCGTCGGCCAGCTGAACGGACAGCACGTCAAACTGGCCAAGCTGCAGGGGGAGTTCATCTGGCACCAGCACGATCATGAAGACGAGATGTTCCTGGTCATCAAAGGGGCGCTGACCCTCGAGCTCCGCGACCGCAACGTACACCTCAATGAAGGGGAGTTCTTCATCGTCCCGCGCGGCGTCGAGCATCGACCGGTCGCCGCGGACGAAGTGCACGTGATGCTCTTCGAGCCGGCCACCACGGTCAACACCGGCGCCATCGTGAACGAACGCACCTACATCCCCACGGTGTCGGCATGAAGAAGAAGATCCTCTTCCTCTGCACCGGCAACGCCGCCCGCTCGCAGATGGCCGAAGGAATCGCCAACGCCTTTCACGGTGACGTCGTCGAAGCGGTATCGGCCGGCTCCCGCCCGACCGGCTGGGTGCATCCGCTGGCCATTCAAGCGCTGAACGAGATCGGCATCGACGCCACCAGCCAGACCTCCAAAGGCGCCGATCAGTTCATCGAACAGCCGTTCGACGTCGTCGTCACCGTCTGTGACTCGGCGGCCGACGATTGTCCGCACTGGCCCGGCGCGAAACGGATCGAGCACTGGCCGATCGAAGATCCCTCCTACGGCCTCGATGATCCCGCCACGCGCATGGACCGCTTCCGCGAGCGCCGCGCGGAGCTGGAAGGACGGATCGCGGAGCTGGTCAAAACGCTCTGACGCCGTGCGGCACCAGCACGCGCAGTGATTGCGGCACGACGCGCACCTGCAGCTCCGCGCCGAGGGAGACCGGCTCGCCGTCGAGGTGCGCCGGGCCGGCTGAGGGCCTGCGCAGCGTGATCTCGCTCGCCTGCAGCGTCGTCACAAAGTTCGAGCGATGGAACGTCCCGGCGAAGAGCCGCGCCAGCAGCAGCGGCACGTTCACCAGCGACGTGTCGTTCACGATCACCACGTCCAGCAGCCCGTCGCGCAATGACGCCAGCGGCGCGACCCAGGCATTGTTCCCGTACTGCCCCGAGTTCGCGATCGCCACGACGTAGGCCTGCTTCCGCAGCGTCTCCCCGTTGGCCACGATCTCGTACGCCTCCGCGCGAAAGTCGGCGAACGACTTCACCCCCTCGCGGATGTACGTCTCCAGCCCGCGGGTCGTGCTCGACGCAAACCGATCGGCCACCAGCGCATCGAAACCAACCCCCATGACGCCGAGGAACCGCTCCCCGTTCACTTCCGCGGTGTCGATCGTCTCGATGCCCGCGTGCTGCAACGCATCCAGTGCCGCCTCGAGCTCCATCGGCAGCCCGATGTGCCGCGCGAAACCGTTCCCCGACCCGGTCGGCAGAATCCCGAGCGCCGGCTTCCGGTGCACCAGCCGCTTCGCCGTCTCATGCACCGTCCCATCGCCCCCCACCGCGAACACGACGTCGAAGCTCTCCCCCTCCGCCCGCTCGATCATCGCATCGAGATCCTCCTTCCGGCTGCAGGGGAGCACCTCCGTCGTCCACCCCGCACACGCCCGCGCAATCGACCCACGCACATCGAGATCGCGCCGCCGGCCCGACTTTTCGTTGAGGATGAAGAGCGCTTTCACTCGGCCGCGCAGTGTAGCAACAGTCGTGTGGTGTGGGCTTCCAGCCCACCTCACGTTCCCTGGAGACAAGGGTGGGCTGGAAGGCCACACCACACCGGGCCAACACCACCTCTCACTCTACGTTCCAGCGATTGGCTCTCGAGCCGCGACGCCGGTGTTTGAAGATCTCTAATCACTTCCTCGCTCAATAGCTCAACAACTCAACAGCTCAACGACGCGCTCGCGCAGTGCACCGCGCTACGGCGTCGCCGGAATGGCGCTCCGGTCGGTAAAGTGGATGGTCGCCTGGTACGTTCCGGCGCTCGCGCCGATCACCGCGACTGCAGGAAGACCGCGTTCCATGATCCGCATCGCTTCGTCGGCACGGACATACGGCCACAGTTCATACGTCCCGGGCGGAACGTTCGCCAGAAAAAGCTCGCCGCGCGCATCCGTCTGCGTACTGATCCCGCGCACCCGGCTCATCACACGAGCCATCGGCGGCGTCAGGAACTGCCCGTTGTAGCGCAGGAGGATCTGTACATTTGTCACTGGGGCGCCGGTGGTCTCATTTCTCGTCGAGATATGCAGGCTGGCGCTCCCCGGCGGGATCACCACCCGTAGTGGCGCGTCGGTCGTCGCATCCGCCGGAATGATCGTCAGCGCGAACGACCCCTCACGCGGCAGCACGAGGATTGGAGTGGCACGGCCTGGTTCGGCCGGCACGTACGCGCGACCGGTCATGTCGGTCATCGGAACTCCCGATTCAGGCAGTTCCGCGTGCAACACGGCCGCCCCGGCAATGGGTGCCGCCGACGGGGTGAAGACGCTCACGGCGCGCTCCGTGGCCCGCATCAGCATCACCTGGACGTCCTTTGTATCGGCATCACTCACGAAGACGAAAGGATCGACGCGCTGGATCAGGTAGCCCTTCGCCTCCACCTGGAGCGTGTGCGTGCCGCCGGCAATCCCTTCGAATTGGAAACGGCCGTTGTCGTCGCTCGCCGTTCCGAGGGAGCGGCTGGAATCGGCGCTCACGCTGTCGAGCGTGATCTCCGCCTGGCGCACCGGTTGTTTGGTGCGCCGGTCGACGACCACACCGGCGATCGAGCCGCCCGGGATCCGAATCTGCCAGTTCTCCGCCTCGGCACGATCGAGCTCGTGTGCGAATCCGAACGGGCCGGAGAGCCCGGGCGCGGTGACCGACACGCCAAAGCGCCCGACCTGCCACATCTCTCCTTCAAAACTGCCGTCGTCTCCGCTGGTGAGCGCGCCCGACCAGCCGTAGTGCGATGACCGGAGGTGGATCGTCGCCTTCGCGATGCCGGCCTGCCCACGAACGACGTTGCCTCGCACCGCAATCGGCGCGATCTCCAGCGTCACGGCCGCCTCTTCCCCAGCCACGATCTTCGCCTCTGTCGCGTATTGCTGCAATGGCGCGGAACCGCTGGCGGTGACGACGTACGTTCCCTGCTCGAGGTCCTCCAGGCGCCATTCGACCGTATCGCGGTCGATCGTGGCGCGCTGAACCTCCGTCGTCTTTCTTCCTTCCCGCCGGCCGATGGCCACGGCCAGCTCCGGAATGCGCTCGGTGTCGCGCTCGATCCGAACCGCCAGCTTCCCCGCCGGGCTCAGTTGCACGATTGGCAACACCACATCGGCCCGCTGCGCGGGAATCGGGATGCGCCGGCTGCCGTATCCGCCGTACGAGACGACGACCGCCGCCGGGTGATCGCCGGCCGGCAGCTCCTCCCGAAACTCCCCGTTAAAGTCCGTCAGCGCGAGCGTCTTCCCGTCAGGAAGCGCAATCAGCACACCCGCAATCGGACCATTCGGGCCGACCACTCGTCCCGACACCACCGGCAGCGGAGCGAGATGCAGCAGCAGCACCGGCTTCGGCGCCGGGTCCAGTCGGACCTCCAGTGGATCGTGGTGCGCGGCCTGTACCGTGATCTGGTACGACTGGCGCGGTAGCTCGATCGATTGCAGCCGTGCCGCGGCGTCGCCCTCCAGTTGCCATTCCCACCGCTGGTCGGCGGCGACGATGGTGATTCGCGTTGACGCCGGCCAGTGACGCGACGACGTCCGGAAACCGATCGCCACCGTCATCATCCCGTCCCGCCGGATCTCTGTTTTCCCCGCCGGAACGACGCCGAGCAGCGCCCGCTTTCCGTCCCCCGCAACCGCCACCCCCAGCCGCTCGTCAGGGAATGATTCGACGGCGCAACGAGCACGCTCGGACGTAAAGGTCTTCGCGCTTTCACCGAGACAAAATGTTCCCCGTTCCGCCGCGGGCTCGGCAAGCACGGCGAACAGCGCGAAGAGCAGAGACGTCATTGTTCGCGCTCGTCCACCCTCGCCACCCGCTGCCATTCTCTCGCGCGTGCTGCCAGCGCCGGCGTCGCGATCTGCTGACGCCACGCGAGCTCGAATACCGTGGGAGCCATCGGAGGTGCCACGATGCGCACCTTCGCGACCAGCGGTGTCAGGTCATGCTGCCCGCACGCTGTCAGGCCATAACAGATTCCGCTCGACACGCAGCCTCCGTTGAACACATCGCAGAAACGGTGCGGCCCATCATCCTGACATTCCTTCTGCAGGCACACCGTGCATTGCGCTTCCGCCGGAAGCACTGCGAACAACACCAGGACGCCGACCAGGAGCAGTAGATAACGCATACGTTCCTCCGTGTGGTCCTCAACCGATGTTTCGAGTGGTAAGAGTATTCGATGGAAGGGAGGAAAATTCAATCGGCCGCCCGTGTGGTGTGGGCTTCCAGCCCACCTCCGGTACTCTGCAGACGAATGGTGGGCTGGAAGCCCACACCACACGGGACGTCTGCGGAGCCACCGCTTGCTGCGGTGCACATTTTCCAGCGATCGGCTTTCGAGCCGCGAGGCCGGTGTTTGACGATCTCTAATCACTTCCTCGCTCGATCGCTCAACCACTCAACAGCTCAACAACGACGCAGCCGAGGACGACGCACCTGAAAGCGCGATCGGTTCATGTCGCCTGCCGCCTTCTACCAGACATCCTCGTACGTGCAGCCGGAGCACTGTGCCGGACAGGTCTGGCCGTACTCGATCACGCAGCCACCACCACCACCACCACCACCGCCGCCGCCGATGCCGCCTCCATCGCCACCGCCACAGCTCGAGTCCTGCCCGTTGCATTCGGCGCCCGGACCGGTGCCCATCGAGTCGCACCAGAGGCGATCCGGCGAGCCCATGATCGGACGGATGACGCAGGCGCTCATCGCCGCACCTGACTCGCAGGAGCTGAGGGTCCAGCACATCGCGCTCGGCGAGTTGTCATTCAGGCACTTCTGGCAGACCGCGGATGCGTCCCCGGCGACGAACAACGAGACAGCGGCCACGATCAGGAACAGGAGCCTTTCATCGTTCACCTCCATCAGAGTGCAGACGGATCGTCATCGTCCGCCCTTCTTCAATCCGGAATTCACGAATGGGCGTGAGCGCGTTCCCTCCCAGGGTCGCAAGGCGTGTCCAGTCGGCGAGGTCGCGGACGCGCACGACCTTCCACGATCCCGCGCCCAGACGCGCGGTACTGCCGTTCGACCACGACAGGTTGAACAGGCGATCGCCGGAGACGAGCCAGTAGACGTCGCGATTCGGACCGGCCTCCCAGTCAGGGAAGCGAACGGCCGCCGTGCGCGTCGGCACAACGAGATCGGCCGACGACGTCGGGGAGAGCGTGTACGCGGCGATGCGGCCGTTGGCAGTCGTGACGCCGCACTGCAAGCGCGTGGGCGGTGGTGTGGGGAGGTCGATGGCGAAGCGGCCCTCTCCATCAGTCTCTGTCCGCACAGTTTGCGGGAGACCGCTCGCGCCGGCAAACAGACAGTCGACGCGCGCACGCGACTCGATCGAGTTGTCGGTGTGGCGCACGACGCCGCGCAGCGCAGTCGGCGGCGCGATGCGCAACTCGACGGCTGCTCGTGCGTCGCGCACCTCCACGGCCGCTTCGGCCCGGCCACCGGGGGCGACCGCCTGCACGAGCCAGCGGCCGGTGAGCAGCCCCTCCAGCAGAGCCTCGCCGCGCGCGTCGCTGTTCGTCACCCGTGACGTGGTGACGATCGGCTCGAGTGCGCTGGAGCGGCGCAGCGAGGCGCGGATCTCGGCGTTCGGCAGCGGCTGACCGTTCTCCAGAACGCGGACGCGCAGGGCGGCCGCCGGAATCTGGATGAGGCGATCGGAGAAATCGATCTCACCCGCATCGATCATCAGCCCCGGCCGATCGAGAGGTGCGACGGTGACGTTGTACATCCCCCGCTTCGGGAGGACGATCGTGAAGCGCCCCGTGCTGTCGGTGCGGGCGAACCGGCGCATCGTGCCATCCCCGAAGCCAACGTGCGCGGCGAGCGGCTTACCCGCGGCGACGATCTGTCCCTCGAACAGCGGTGGATCGACCTCCGCGTCGAGGCTGCGCGTTTCGCCCGCGTGCAGCTCGACCACTTCGAGCGGCACCGGTTGAACCGATCCGGCCGCTTCGACCAGCACCTGCGGCCGCCATGCGCCCGGACGCAGCTCTCGGAAGACGACCGCACCGTCCACCGGTGTCGCGCTGTGGCGAACCGCATCGTTTTCCAGGACGACGCTGGTGATCTTCGCGTCAGGCAATACGAGCCGCAGCTTGATGGTCAACGTCGCCGCTGCCCGAATGACGAGCGGATCGACCACCGCGATCTCTCTCGGCTCCAGACGCGCCACGGCGATCCCGGTTTCCGCGGTGAACGTGACGTCGGTATCGACCGGCAGTCCGTTCAGCGTCACGTTTCCGCTGTCGTCCGTGATCCCCTCCGCAACGACCCCTTCCGAAACGCTGGCCTGCACGACCACTTTGGCGGCCGCTTTGCCGCCCGGCTCGCGGACGACCCGCACGCGCGCTGAACCGGCCGGCTTCAACGCGAACGGTCCGAACGTCTGCATGGTGTTCGCCGCGATCGTGGTGCTGATGACGATCGGTGCATACCCCTCGGCGCGAAGCAGCAGCGCGCGACAGGCCGTGGGGACGGGGAGATCGATCGCCCCTTCTGCCGACGGCTGAACGGCGAGCGAAGGCCGCTGCCCCTCGGCGCATCCGCTGAACTGCGCGGTCATCCACCGGGGCCCAGTCCCCGTCAGGCGGACCCGTACGTCGGCACGCGGCGAGACCGCCACCGGCGCCGCATCGCGAGCCAGGAGGACCGAATCTGCTGTCGTGAGAAACAGGTCACGCCTCGGCGCGGTCGTGGCGAGATGGATCAGCGTGCCACCAACAGTCCGCTCGAGCGCGTGCGCAACGACGCTGGCCGTTCCGCCGCTGGAGACGATCGCCTCCAGATCGCGCAGCTCGCGCGCGTTCACGAAAAGGGTCACGGCATCGAGCATCGGCTTCGGAGGTTGTGGGATGGTGAGGTCGATCGTGGCGTCCGACTGCAACTCGACCGCCGCGAGTTGCGTTCGCGATGCGAACGTACGCGGATCAAAGTCGGCGGCAACGAGCGTGTAGTTGCCGAGCGGCAGCGAGCTCCAGACGAGCGACTCCGCATCCGCCGCGCGAGCCCAGGCAGCCCGCTCCCATCCTTCCGCCCCTTCGCGCACGAGTGTCACGTAAGCGCCGGGCTCCGTGCGAGCGAGCTTCACCCGCAGTTGCGCTCCCCGCTGGAGCGTGACCGCACTGCTGTCGGTCGCCGCGCGAAACGCGTGCAGCGGCGCGAACCCCTCCGCCTCGAACAGCAGCGCGACGGTCGCATCGCTCCGCCCCGGCAATGTCCAGCGGCCATCGGCGTCAGTGCGCGTCGACCACTCGTTCGCGAAATGCCGCCTGGCGAGCTCCGTCGTCTGCGCGAGCTGCACCGGCCCGAGGGCACGCAACTGACTGACCTGCGCGTTCTCGATCGGTTTTCCTTCGCCATCGAGAACGATACCCTGCATCGGTACCGCGGCCGGGAGCGCGAACGCGACCTCGGCGGAGCCATTCACACGAACGGACCGCGTCTCCTCCTGCAGACCGCGTCCCGCGGCGCGCACGAGGTACGTCCCGGGCGGAACCTCCAGCGCGACGACGCCGCGCGTTGCAAGGGCTTCGGCAGCGGGACGGGAAGAGGGGTGATCGGCTGCGAGGAAGGCGACGTACGCCTCCTCGGCCAAACGCCCGTCGGTGCCGCGGATCGTCACGCGCACGTCGGCGCGTATCGCCGCGGTCAGCAACAGGAGAGCGATCGCCCGCCACTGCATGCGGCGACACTACCGAGCCACCTTCAGGACGTCAATAAGGAACCTATTGCGATCTCTTGATGATCTCCGACAGCACCGGCTCGATCCCGTTGATGATGAACTGAATCCCGATGGCTCCCAGCAGCAGCGACATCACTTTCGTGAAGACCGCGCGGCCGCGATCGCCGATCAGGCGGGAGAGGGGGACGGCGGCCAGGAGGACCAGCCAGGAGACGAGGCCGACGCCGACGATGGCCAGCGCTACGGCCAGCTTCTGTTCGAGGCGGGGGTAGAGGTTGACCAGCACCATGGTCGAGGTGATGGCGCCGGGGCCGGAGAGCATGGGGATGGCGAGCGGCACGACGGCGATCGAGGTCGGGTCGATCTCCGCTTTGTGGACGTCGCTCTCTTCCATCTGCTTGGTCGAAGAGAGGCCGCCGTGGCGGCGGTCGCCTTCGTTTTCGACCAGCGTGCGGAGGGCGTTGCTGAAGAAGATGATGCCGCCCATGATCTGGAAGGCGGGGACAGTGATGCCGAAGAACTGGAAGACCAGGTTTCCGGCGACCAGGAAGAGCGTGAGCATCACCACGCACGCGGCGGAGGCGACGAACGCGACGCGGACCCGGCCGGCGCGGGAGACGCCGTCGGTCAGGGTGACGAACGAGGGGATGACGGCCAGCGGGTTGACCATCGTGATGAGGGTGATGAACGACAGGATGATGACCTTGGACAGCGGCATGGCCAGCCGATGCTATCGCAACGTACTCGTGAGGGTGCTGATCACCCCCCAGGTGACCTATCGCGTCCGAAACAGGCGGAGAAAGAGCGCCGTGCCGAGTCCCCACGCGGCGTTCACCAGCAATCCGAGCACCGGCATCTGCCATCCCGCGGGCCGCGGCATGTTCTTGAGCGGCATGACCACGAACGCGGCCACGAGCGTCGGTGCGATGGCCCCGAAGACGAGCGCGATGGTCCAGTAGGTGGAGGCCTTCCGCCGCCGCAGCAGGAGCCAGAGCACGATCCCCCAGACACCGCCCCAGAAGGCGAGCGAGATCACGCTCGGCACCCCGAACGGCGGCACCGCCTGCATGTTGTACGGCCCGCGATCGGTGATGCCGGACAGCTTGAGCAGAAACAGCATCGGCTGGTGAAAGAAGATCGTGGCGAGGAAGCCGGCGAGGAAGGATTTCACGACTGCCATTGCACGAGCATAGCTCGCGGATTGAGGATTGAGAATTGAGGATTGAGGAAGCGCTCGCGCGTCCGCCCTCCTCAATCCTCAATCCCTCAATCCTCAATCCGCGACAACGTCGCGCATCACGCGCGTCCGCCTTCCTCAATCCTCAATCCTTCAATCCTCAATCCGCGACAACGTCGCGCACCACGTCCGCATCCACGTACCACACCAGCCCAGCGCAGGGACGCTCCGTCATCGCCGCAACCGCGGCGCAGTAGCGCGCGACTTGCTCCTGATCGCCCGTGAACCGCGCGGGGGTGTACGGGCCGGTCTTGTAGTCGACCACCAGGTCGCGGCCGTTCTCGCGGAGGAGGCGATCGACGCGCCGTTCGACGACGCTGCCGCTGTCGTCGACGTAATGGAGGACCAGCTCGCGGCCGATCGTCTCCGCGTTCGCGATGCGGGCCAGGGTGGGGGAGCGGCGGATCACCTCGAGCCGCTGCCGCACGCCGGCGATCGCATCGGCGTCGCTCTCCGCCACGAGTCGCTGGAGGATCGGCTCCGGATCGCTCGACAGGTCCCACAGCTCGAGGAAGCGGTGCAGGAGGATGCCGGCCTGCTTGCGCCGCGCCGCGCTGCGGCCGGCGGTGATTTTCTGCGGCGTGAGAGCGATCGCCACCTCATCGGGCATCGGCAGGTCGAGCGGCACGATCGGTGAGGCCGCCAGCGTCGTTTCGAGCTTCTGATCGTGCAGCCGAACGCGTCCGGTTTCCGACTGCGTCAGCGCGGCTGCCGCTTTCGTCGCCACCGTCTCGAACGCCACCGGCACGACGTTCGCCCCCACGGTCAACATATTGACCACCCGCCCCTCGGCTGGCCACAGCTCGCCGAGGTTCTTGCCGAACGTTTCGGTGATGCACTTCCAGAAGCCGACGTTGCGGGCGTGCTTCGGGTTGGCCACGAAGACGACGTCGGTCATGGCCCGGGTCACGGCCACGTAAAAGAGCCGCCGCATCTCCGCGTCCTCCCGTTGCGAGGCCACTTTGCGCAGCGGTTTGTCGGGACCGAGGAAACGGAAGTTCGCGGAGAGCGACTCGGCGCGGCCGGCCAGCACCAGACTGCGCGGCTCTTCGACGGTGAAGAGCTGCACCGCATCCGCGGAGGTATTCGAGGCAAAGGCGAGGTCGGGAAGGATCACCGTCTCGAACTGCAGTCCCTTTGCGGCGTGCACGGAGAGGATGCGCACCGCGTTGCGGCTCTCGTCAATGAGGATCGGCTCCATCTCGTCCGGCTCGCTGCGCCGTCTCGTGATCTCGTCGACGAACTGCCGCACCGAGCCGCCGGTGGCCTGGTCGTAGTCGAAGGCGATGGCCCGGAGATGTTCGAGGTGCCGCTTGTGCCGCACGCCGTCGATCGCCGCGTCGTAGACCCGCTCGATGCCGCTGCCGTCGACGATGTGGTCGATCAGCTGGCTGACCGTGAGGTGGCGCGAGGCGTTGCGATACCCCTCGATGGCGCGCACGAACGCCTGCCACGACTCGTTCTCTTCGATGATCCCGGTGGCGATCTCGTCGTCGGTCAGCGCAAAGTAGGGCGTCCGGGCGGCGGAGATCTGCGCGCCGCGATCGAACGGATAGCCGATGGCCCGCAGCACCGCCAGCAGATCGACCGGCGCGCGGCGATCGAGGAAGAGTCGCGTCGGCGGCAGGACGTAATCGATGCCGTAGCGATCGAAGGTGTCGAGGTAGTCGTCGAGTTTCGTCAGCCGGCGGAAGAGGATCGCGAAGCGCTGCAGATCGCGATCGCCCCCCTCGCGATGGGTGAGGATCCACTCCGCAATCGTCTCCGCCTCTGCAAAGTAACGATCGGCCTTGTCGTCCGCGTCGGTCTGCAGCAGCGTGATGCGCGCGTCGAGCTCGCGCCGCGATGTGCTCCGTCCGGCGGTCAGCGCTTTGTACGCGGGGCGGAAGACGTTCGGATCGGGCTCGGCCTCGGGGAAGAGGCATTCGAAGAGAGCGTTGATGGCATCGAGCAGAGGCGCATCGCTGCGGTACTGATCGAGAAGGTCGCGCTTCTCGGCTCCGGCCGCCCGCAGGTTCTTCGTCATCCGGTCGTACGTCTCCGGATCGGCGCGGCGGAAGCCGTAGATCGACTGCTTCGGATCGCCGACCACGATCGTGCGGCCGGGGATCAGCGCGTTGCCGGCGTCGCGCGCGAGGCGATCGATGATCCGCGCCTGGGTGCGATCGGTGTCCTGGAACTCGTCGACGAAGATGAAGTCGAACTGCGCGCGGGCTCGTGTCAGCACGGCGTCGTCTTCGAGCACGAGCATCGTCCGCAGCAGCAGGTCGTCGAAATCGACCACCCCGAGTTTCCGCTTCTCCGCATCGAGATACTCGATGAAGCGCCGGGTCATCGCCAGCAGCGCTTCCGATGCGCGATGGCTGGCCAGCCGGTCGTAGATCGAATCGCCCTTCTCGCCGGAGCGCAGCGCGGTCATCGGCTCTTTGAGCGGGCCGCAGCCGCGATAGTCGATGTCGCGCATCCGCGCGGCAATTGGCTGCAGGAAGCGCAGCCACGCGTCGAGCGAATCGGGCCGGTCGCTGTTTTCGAGCAGATACTCCGCCACCGCGCGCGCCGCCGGATCTTTGACCCCTTCCGTACTCCCGCGGCGAACCCACGTCACCGCATCTTCGAGCGTGGCCCGCACCAGCTCGAAATCGCCAAAGTCATAGCCGGTCTCGCCGAGGAGATCGCGGCGGTCGAGCAGAGCGAAGACGAGATCGCGGATGGCGAAGAGATAGCCGAGGTGGGCGAAGACGAGCTCCCACTCCTCGACGATGGCCGGGGCCGGATCGACCCGCGTTTCGGCATCGACCCAGGCGTCGTAGAGCTGCCCGTAGAGCAGCGAACGCTCGAAGCCCTCGATGATCCGGAACTGCGGATCGAGGCCCGCTTCGATCGGGAACTGGCGGAGCAGCGACTGGCAGAACGAATGGATGGTCTGCGAGCGCAGCGCGTCGATGTTGCCGAGATGACGTCCGATCCGGCGCCGGGCGAGGTCGCGATCGGTGATGACGACGAGCGGATTGGGCGACTTCAGCGGCCACGCCACGACCTCGTCGTCGAGGTGCGCGTCGAGGTCTTCCAGCGCCACGCGGATGCGCTCCGCGATCTCCCCCGCGGCCTTCTCGGTGAAGGTCATGAGCACGATGCGCTCCGGCACGAGCTGCTCGTGCTCGAGGACGAGCTTCAGCACCTCCGCCACGATTGCGGTGGTCTTGCCGGTGCCGGCGCCCGCCTCGATGACCAGGTTGCGGCGTGCCGGGGCCGCCGGCGCGCTGGAACCGGAGTCGAACGCCCCGAAATCGAAGGCGCGTTGCAGCGTCATCGTGCGAACGCTCCGGCCAGCAGCGTGCGCGGATCTTTCGCCTGCTGGATGGCGTAGCGCTCGTCGAGGTCGTGCTTCGTGCGGCAGGAGTGATTGACCGGGCAGTACTTGCACGAATCGAAATCACCCTCGTTGGGGAAGGCCGGAAAGGTCGAGCTGAGGATCGCGGAGAGGAAGATGCGCAGCGTTTCGAGCAGCCCCTCCTGCTTGTCGGCCAGCGAGAAGGCGAACTTGGCAGGCTTGAGGTCATCGACCACCAGCGGCTTGATGGTCGCGCTGACCCTGGCCGGATCGGCGTCGAAGAACGACGCCACCGCCATCGCGTAGAGGCCGAGCTGCAGCCGCACGCCGCGATCGATCTTCCCGCCGAGGTTCTCGTGGCGCCTGGCCTTGCCCGACTTGTAGTCGACGATGCGGAAGCGATCGTCGCCGGAGTCGATGCGATCGATGGTCCCTTCCACGCGCACGGTGGCGTCGTCGACCTGCACGAGGAACGGCTCCGGATGATCGGGCTCGCGGTGCTTGCCGCCGAAGCGGTACTCGAAGAAGCGGGGGGTGAGACCGTTCGCCTCGAGGTCGGCCAGATCGTGAGCGAGGAAATCGCGGAGGATCCGTTTGGTGGCGCGGCGCTCGATATCGCGGACGGTGCGATTGAACGGCGGCAGTTTCTGCGCGTGCTCGTCGAAGGCCGCGTCGATCAGCTCCTCCAGCCGCGTGACGATCTCCCGCGGGAGGCGCGGCAGCGAGGCGGAAGCAAGGGCGAAGCGCTCCGGCGTCAGCTCGCGGTAGAGCCGTTCCAGGATGCGGTGGTCGAGGATTCCTTTGTCGCGGTGGTCGATCTGCAGCTCGCGCTCCGGATGATCGATGTCCTGCACGCCGAGGAGATGCTTGAGGAGGAACTTCTGCGGACACTCGCCAAAGTCCTCGAGCTGAGTGGGGGAGATCGACGAGACCTTCTCGCGGATGAACGGGTACAGGGTGGTCAGGTAGCCGTCGAAGACGGAGCGCGTGCCCGATTTCGCGAGCAGCTGCAACGATCGAAGGGTGTGGTGTGGGCTTTCAGCCCGCCCCTGGTTTTCCGGGGACGCGGGCCTGGCGGGAAGCCCCCGCAAAAATCGCGAAGGCCGCAGCGCCTTCCCGAATCCATCCGTCGACGCATAGGTGAACGTCAGCGACTCGCTCCCATCGTGCACGAGCTGCAGCAGCAACTCCTCCTCATCGCGGCCATCGCCAATGGTCCGCACGCCGAGCCGCTCCCGGTCGCTGTCCGGCACCAGCGGATCTTCGGTGCGCCGCTGCGGAAAAACATCGTCCTGCATGCGCACCGCGAAGAGGTGCGAGAACCAGCGCCCGCGGAAGCGCATCACATCGCCGCACCAGATCTTCGGCAGGTCCGTCGCATGCGCGGCCGGCAGCGTGACCCGCTCCAGCGCGTCGAGCATCGACGGCACATCGAGGCCGCGATTCCAGACCGCGGTCCGCCGAAAGAGCGCCGCCACCTCGTCGATCGCTTCTGCCGCGGCGAGGTCCCGCTCCGTCTCGATGCGAAAGCGGCTCGCGTCGAGCGCCGGCGTCAGCTCTTCGAGCTCCGCCACCAGCGACAGATAGTCATCGAGCTCCCGCCGCCGCTGATTGCGGAACGGCGCCAGCTCCGCGCTCGTCCCTCCCGCGATCCGCGCACGCCGCGTCGCTGCATCGACCTCGTTGACGTTGATGGCCGTGCGCGTACGCAAGCCATCGCGCACCAGCTCCAGCACCTCCGCCCGCGGATACCCCCGCTCCGCGAGCCGCAACAGCGTCACCACCCCGCGCCCGATACGCTGCGCCGTCAGCGGAATCTCGTCGGTGAGGGTGGTCGCAAACCCATGCTCCCGCGCAAAGCGATTCAAAAGCCGCGCGTCGTACGGTTCGAGCGAGCGCGCCACGATCGCGATCGACCGCGGATCGACACCGCTCTCCAGCAGCGCGCGAACATTCGCGCAAACGCCAGACAGCTCCGCCAGATGCGTGTCATAAATCTGGACTGCGGTGGCAACGCCACCGCTCTCCCACAGCCGCGGAGCGGCGCCGCTATTGAGAGCGACGGCGTTGCCACCGCAGTCCAGATCGATGAGTCGCCGCGCAAACGGCATGTCCGTCGGCACCCACATCCCCCCCAGCCGCCCCCCCTCCCGCAGCGCCTCCACCACCTGCCGCTGCACGCCGGTCATGTCGTAGAACCCCGCCACCAGCTGCGGCTGCATCTTCCCCGCAACCGCGGCAGCCCTCGTCAGCAGATCGGCCGGATCGAGCACCCCCAGCTGCGCGATCAGGCGCTCGTACTCCGTCCAGATCCGCACGATGGCCTGCGTGCGCGAGGCATTGCGCAGCAAGCGCGACGTACGGCGCACCCGGTCGGCAAACTCCGCCAGCGAGATCCCGCTGTCGCGCACGTCGCGGTAGGCGCGCTCGAGCATCGCCGCGATGCCGCGGCTCTCGGTCATCGGATGGTCGACCACCCGCACCGCGGTGCGCATCGCCAGGCGGCGCTCGGCCTCCGATGCCACGCGCCCGGGGACGAAACGGCGGGCCAGCGCTTCCAGCGTCTGCAGCCGCAGGCCGGCCAGGCCGCGCGGAAAGTGCTCCATGAGCGAAGCAGCGATCGCGTCCGCGACCGCTTGTGACGGAACGATGACTTCCACCTGCCACGGATCGAGCGGAGCGGCGCTCTCTCGCGAAAGCACGAGCCGGGAGGCGATGTCGGAGGCGAGCTGGCGATAGGGGAGGAGCGTTACCGTCAAGTTATTGCGATTGTATCGCGCGCCGTTTCCACGGGTTAGCACGGATCTGGCAATCGGTCGCACATAATGACTGCCGATGGGCAAACGCAACGTCCGCGTGATCGTGTTGCCGAAGCGCGCCACCGTGGCGCTCCTCCTCCTCACGAGCGCGGCCATGATTCTTCTGCTCTGGTTCCTCTCCGGGAAGGCCTACGCCGCCGACGCGCACCCCGTGCGCGAGGTCTTCGCGCGCCTGCTCGGCTCGGAGCGGCAGCAGGGACTGTCGCGTCAGGCGTTTCTCGCCTTTCTCATGCCCGTGCTCGGGCACGTGCTGCTCTTCGTTCCATGGGGCTTCCTCTTGTTCCTCGCGCTCGACAGGCCCGAGAGACCGCCCCTGCGCAGCTACGGCATCACGTTCGTCGGCGGGATCGTTTTTGCAGCAGCGATGTTCGTCTGGCAGCAGTACCTTCCCACGCGAGTCACGATGCTCGCCGACGCGATGGCCAACGGCTTCGGCGCCCTCGGCGGCGCGGCCCTGGGGCACGCCCGCAAGCGGGTACGCGTCCGTTTCGATTTTTGAGGAGTGAACCGCAGTGATTCTCGTCGTCGAGGATGATCCCCAGGTTGCAAGGCTGATCGCGCTCGTTCTGCAGCGCAACGGCTATGAATCGACCACCGTCGCCGATCCGCAGTCCGCACTCGAGCGGGCGCGGGAGATGCGTCCGCAGATGATCTTCGCCGACCTCACGCTCCAGGGAGCGTCGGGCGGCGGCGAATCGCTCTGCAACACGCTCAAAGCGCAGCCGGAGACGCGCAGCATCCCCTATGTGATCGTCTCGGGCGACCGCGACATCGCCGAAAAAGCGGCCGCGTGCGGCGCCGACGACCATATGGGCAAACCTTTTGAATTCGACGACCTGATTCGCCTCGTCAACAAATATGCAAGAGCTCAAAGCTGAGAAGCCGCTGGAATCCCCCGAAGGCTCCGATCCCGTCCTCCGCCTCATGGACCGGCTGGCGGAGGAGGGGTTCACCACCGAACAATCGCCCGACGAATGGGACGAGTTCGGCGAGATCATCTATCGCCGGCCGGAAAAGCTCCCGCTGACCACCGGTGAGACGGTCTTCATCTTCACCCGTCTCCCCGAGCTCAACGAGCGCATCCTTCGCCAGACCTCCGAATCGGTCGTCCACACCTACCGCGCCAAGAGCGTCTCCCAGAAAGCGCTCTCCGTGCTGCAGTCGACGACCGTCTACCACTGCCTCGTCACCACCAGCGACCAGCCGCACAACGAACCGCTCGGCGAGTACATCTCCCGCCAGGGAGGCGCGACCTTCATCCCGGTCGTGATCGTCCCCGGCATCAACGAGGTCCTCTACCCGCAGCTCGAAGAAAAAGTCGGCACCATGGGCCCCCGCGTCGAGTACCTGCAATACCTCCTCGGCGAGCGCCGCCAGACCGTCAACATGCACAAACCGACCGTGCAGGCGTTCTGGGTCTCGATGGCCGTCGTCGCGCTCGTGCTGGTGGCGGTGGTGGTCTCGCTCGTCACGTAGTGACGAGCGGATTGAGGATTGAAGGATTGAGGAGAGGGGCGCGGTCGACGACTGACGCGCAAGCGTCTTCCTCAATCCTCAATCCTTCAATCCTCAATCCTTCAATCCTCAATCCTCATAGAATGCGCGCCGCACATGGCGCTCCGTCCTCGTGACCTCTTCGAAGAGCTCCGCCGTTCCGTCGTCGGGCAGGACGACGTTCTGCGCGAGATGTCCGTTGCCCTGGTGAAGCACCTCGGCGGGCATCCCGCGCCGAACCTCCTGCTCATCGGAAACTCCGGCTCCGGCAAGACCACGCTCATGCGCGCGGTCGAGCAGACCCTGGCCGAAAACCCGGAGACCCGCGACTTTGCGAACATCATTCGGCTCAACGCGAATGTGCTGGCGGAGGAGCATCAGGGGTACTCGACGACCGTGCTGAAACGCTTGTATGCGAACGCGCGGCGGATGCTCGGTCCGAAGGCGCCGCTCGAGCTGGTGGTCGGGTCGGTCGAGAAGGGGATCGTCTTCATCGACGAGGTCGACAAGATCCGGGCGAACGTCAGCAACCAGCCGAACGTGCGCGGCATCGTCGCGCAGGAATCGCTGCTGACGCTGATGGAGAACGAGAACATCGAGTTCGACGCCGACGGGCAGAAGCTCACCGTCAACTCCAGCGGCATTCTCTTCGTGGCCGGCGGCGCGTTCGAAGAGCTCTACGAGGCCGTCCTGCGCCGCGCCACCGTCGGCACCGACGTCGTGGCGATGAAACCGATCGTGGTCGTCTCCTCGGCCGGCGACGTCCGCGAGGAGCTGCCGTTTCACCTGCGCGACTACCTGAAATACGACGATCTGTTCCGCTACGGGATGACGCCGCAGTTCGTTTCGCGTTTCGAATCGATCGTGGTGCTCAACGATCTCGCCGAGAACGACCTGGCGCGCATCTTCGTCGAGCCGGAAGGCTCCGTCTTCCGCGCCTCGCGCGAATACTTTCGCCGCTTCGGCGTCGACCTGCAGATCACCAAAGGAGCGCTCCACGCCATCGCCTGGGACGCCTCGCGCCAGAAACGCCTCGGCGCCCGCGCCCTGCGCGAGACCTACCGCCGCGTCATCCGCCACCTCGAGTTCGAACCGCGGAGCGAAGGCACGCTGACGATCGACGAGGAGATGGTCAAGCAGGCCATCGCCAGCAGAGAACAAGGGGGGCAGAGCAAGCGATGAGTGATGACCGATGAGCGATGAACGGCTTCGCCGCACCACGTTCATCGCTCATCGCTCATCACTCATCGATCGAGCGTTGACGAATGACGAAGAGATGGTCAAGCAGGCCATCGCCAGCAGAGAACAGGGAGACAGAGCAAGCGATGAACGATGATCGATGAGCGATGAACGGCTTCGCCGCACCACGTTCATCGCTCATCGCTCATCACTCATCGATCGACACCATGGCCGAACAAAAGAAATCGCTCTTCGACAAGCTCAAACGCGGCTTGTTCATGACCCACACCGAGATCATCGAGAAGGTGAAGGAGTCGATCACTCCCGACCTGCCGATCGATCAGAAAGCGATGGACGGCCTCGAGGAGGGGCTGCTCGGCGCCGACGTCGGGGCCGAGCTGACGATGTCGCTCGTCGAGCGGGTCGAGCGCCGCGTCCGCGACGAGCGGATCTCGAAAATGGATCGCTTCTCGGAAGTCCTGCGCGAGGAGACGCGCGCGCTCATTCCGCGGCGCGCCATCGCCACGATCGATCTCGAGCGCGCGAAGCCGTTCGTGATCCTGGTCGTCGGCGTGAACGGCACCGGCAAGACCACCACCATCGCCAAGCTCGCGCAGCGCTGGAAGAACGAAGGGAAGAGCGTGATCCTCGGCGCCGGCGATACCTTCCGCGCGGCGGCCATCGAGCAGCTCCAGACCTGGGCCGATCGCATCGGCGTGCCGCTCGTCAAGCACAAGGCCGGCTCCGATCCGGCCGCGGTCGCCCACGACGCGGTCTCCGCCGCAAAGTCTCGGAAAGCCGACGTCGTGATCATCGACACCGCCGGACGCCTCCACAACAAGACCCATCTCATGTCGGAGCTCTCCAAGATCCATCGCGTGATCGACAAAGAGCTGCCGGGCGCACCGCACGAGACCATCCTCGTCCTCGACGGCACGACCGGGCAGAACGGCGTCAGCCAGGCCGCGGCCTTCCTCGAAGCGGCCCGGGTCACGGGTATGGTGGTGACGAAGCTCGACGGCACCGCCAAAGGGGGCGTGATCCTCTCGATCATGCGGCAGTTCGACATCCCGGTGAAGTTCATCGGCGTCGGCGAAGCGGCGGACGATCTGATCCCGTTCGATCCGCAGGCCTACGTCGACACGCTCTTCGAGAGCTGATCATGCGCGAGCGGGTCACGGCGCTCCTCGCGTTCCTCGGCGTCCTCTGGATCGTCTGGGCGCTGCACCAGATCTTCCCCGCCGGCATCGGCCTGTATGGGGTGATCCCGCGGAACAGCGAGGGGCTGCGCGGGATCATCACCGCGCCGTTCCTTCATCTCTCGCTCGATCACCTCATCGCCAACTCGATCCCGCTGCTCATCCTCGGCGCGCTGATCCTGCTGCGCGGGGTGAAGGAGCTGGTCTACGTCATCCTCGTGACCGGCCTCATCTCCGGCATCGGCATCTGGCTCTTCGGCGCGCCCGGCACGATGCATTTCGGCGCGAGCGGTCTGGTGTTCGGCTTCATCAGCTTCCTCCTCTTCCGGGCCATCTTCGACCGCACGCTCTCCTCGGTGCTGATCACCGTCATCGTGGCGCTGCTCTACGGCAGCACGCTGCTCGCGTCGTTCCTCCCGGCGGCGGGCGTTTCGTGGAGCGGCCATCTCTGGGGCTTCATCGGAGGGATCATCGCGGCGCGCTGGCGCCACCCGCGCCGGGCGTATCATCGTTACGCATGATTCGCGCACTCGTCCTGGCGCTCACGCTCCTCCCGCTCTCGCTCCACGCCGCCGCGCCGTATCTCGTGAAAGATCTCGAGACGACCTCGGCGCCGCGCGGCTCGCTGAATCAGCTGGCCTGGATGTGGCCGAGCCGCGGTCCCGCGGTCTACTTTGTCGCCGACGCCGGCAACGACGCGGAGCTCTGGACGACCGACGGCATCACCACGCGGTCTGTGGTGAGTCACCCCGACATCGACCGCGCGGAGATGATCGGGCAGCTCGGCAGCACCGTCATCTACTCCATGCGCCAGCGGCTCTACGCCACGAGTGGCGGCACGCCGGTGGAGCTCGGCACCTTCTCCAACAGCAGCATCGAAGGGTGGGCGATCTATAAAAATCAGCTCTACTTCACCGCCACGCAGCCGGCCACCGGCCTCGAGATGTGGAAGACCGACGGCACGCCGGGCGGCACGACGGTCGTCGACGTGAATCCCGGCCCCGCGTCGAGCGACCCTTACGGTTTCGCCGCCTCCGGCGACTGGCTCTACTTCTTCGGCACGACGCCGGCCGGGCAGGGGCTGCACCGCACCGACGGCACGGTCAACGGCACCACCAAAGTCGGCTCCGTCGATTCGATCGATCCCGCTACCGTTTCGCTGGGTAACGGCAGGATCGTCTTCTTCGTCGTCGACAGCGACGTCTCCTCGTCGCTCTGGACCTCGGACGGCACCGCCGGCGGGACCTCGCTCCTGCGCGCCGCCTTCGACGAGACCGAGCGGCTGGCCACGCCGCTGGCGCTCCTCGGCGGCACCCGGATGATCTTCTCCGCCGCCGATTTCTCCACCGGCGACGAGCTCTGGATCACCGACGGCACGATCTCCGGCACGCACATCCTCCACGACATCCTCCCCGGCATCGAATCGTCCAATCCGATTCCCGGAGCGCGCGTCGGCAGCCGCTATTACTTTGCGGCCGAGAGCGACAACGAAGGCCTCGTGCTCTACTCGACCGACGGCACCTCCTCCGGCCTGCTGAAGATCGGATCGCTCGGCGGCTTCTCGTCGCTCGTCGCCGCGGAAGTCAACGGCAAGCTGGTCTTCGTCCGCCGCGATTCCGTCCACGGCTCCGAGTTCTGGGTCACCGACGGCACCGCCGCCGGGACGAAACTGCTGGCCGATATTCACGACGGCCCGAACGGCAGCTACAACGGCACCACCTTCGCGAAGCTGCCGAACGCGCTGGTCTTCCGCGCCTTCGACGAGGTGCACGGCACCGAGCCGTTCATCACCGACGGCACGCCTGCCGGCACGCGTCTCCTCGCCGACATCGCACCCGACGTCCAGTTCGGCTTCAATCCGGTGCACCTCGCCTGGAGCGGCTCGCGTCTCTTCTTCGGCTCGAGCAACTCCGGCCGCATCGCCCTCTCGGATGGTACGGAGGGCGGCACCCACTCGATCCTCACCGGCAGCAGCGAGGCGCGCCTCGTGGAAGGGGTGACCTCCGGCCCGTACTACTTCTTCGTCACCCGGCGCGACCTCTCGAACAGCAACGTGCAACAGACGCTCTGGCGCAGCGACGGCACCGACGGCGGCACCATCACCCTCTACCAGCAGACCACGCCGCCGTACGACCTCGAGCTCACCCCGTTCGCCGGCGGCGTCCTCTTCGCCGGCTACGACCTCTCCACCGACCTCGCGCCGTGGTTCTCCAACGGCACGCCCGAGGGAACGAAGCTGGTCCGCGACCTCGACCCGAGCGCCGCGCGAGTGGTCCCGATCCACCACGCGGTCGGCTCCACCGCATGGATCGGCTCCGGCAACACGCTCTGGCGCAGCGACGGCACGGCCGCGGGGACAGTCCAGGTTGGGACCCTGTCCGAGGGCGGCGCGGTCATCCAGCACATCGCCAACCTCGGCCCGATCGTTCTCTCGACGACCGTCTCGCCGAACGCGCTCTGGCGCGGCAGCGAGCTCGTGACCGCGCTGCCCGATCGCGCCGCGCATCTGACGGTCGTCGGCAGCCTGCTCTACTTCACCGTCGGCCGCACGATGTGGCGCAGCGACGGCACCGCGGCCGGAACCTTCGCCCTCGGCGAGACCGATCCGGTCGTCTGCGATCCAACCTCGCTCGCCTCCATCGGCAACCACGTCTACTGGCTGACCGGCACGAGCCTCTGGCGCAGCGACGGCACGACCGCCGGCACCACGCGCGTCGCCACCTTTACCCGCACCGGCTGCGAGAACGCCCTCGTCGCGCACGACCGCCGGCTCTACTTTGCCGCCGAAACGTCCGCGGCCGGCGACGAGCTCTGGACCAGCGACGGCACGAGCGGCGGCACGAAGCTGCTGGCCGATCTCGAGCCGGGCCCGATCAGCTCCATTCCGCGCGAGCTGACCGTAGCCGGCAACCGGATCTTCTTCGCCGCGACCACACTCGACGCCGGACGCGAGCTGTTCGCGTATGACGTGGCCCGCTCCGGCAAAGCGCGCGCGGTGCGGCATTGAAGCGGAAGCGTTTCCTGCTGAACCGTTTCCTGCTGATCGTGCTGCTCGCCCTGCCGCTGCACGCCGGCAACTTCGAGCTCGGCATCCAGCACGTGGTGGTGATCCAGTCGGGGGAGACCGGCGATCTCGACGTCCCCCTCAGCCGCGGTTTCGCCGCCACAGGGGAGTGGTTCTACAGCGACGCCGTGTCAACGCACCTCGCCGCCACGTTCATCAACCCCGAGGCCATCCTCTTTCCGAGTAACCCCCCGCCGAACGACATCGACCTCGGCACCCTCGGCCAGGACACGTACTCGATCACCGCCCGCTACCACTTTCGTCGCGGCGCACGCCTCTCCCCCTACGTCGGCGCCGGCGCCGGCTACATCGTCTTCGGCAACCTCGACGACCAGTTCGGCGACGACTTTGAAGCAACGCTCGCCCCCGAGCTCGCCCCGATCGTCGAAGGAGGAGTGCGCTACCGCTTCCGCCGGGCCATCATCCTCACCGCCGCCCTCCGCTACATGCCGGTCACCGCGAGCGTCGACGTGAAGCTGGACGACGACCCCCGCATCGACCTGCCGGAAGAGCTGGAGGTGAACCCGATCCAGTTCAGCGTCGGCGCCGCCTGGCGGTTCTAAGCAGAACGCACGCACTTGACCCATGGATGAGGAGACGACGGGGGGCCTCCGGCGGCCGGGCCGCGGGCCCGGACCCTTTGGTTGGCCCAGCCTCCGCGACACAGACTCGTATCTCGCGACAGAGTGTCGCGGTGGCTGGGCCAACCAACGGGGTCCGGGGCTATGGCCCCGGCCGCCGGAGGCCCCCCGTCGTTCCCTGATCTGTTGGTGAAGTGAGAGCATTCACCGCACCCGCACCCCAAACACCACCGAAGAAACATTCATCCCCGGATTCCGCGGCGAATACCCCCCGTTCGAAATGTGCTGAAAGCGATAGCCGATCATGAAGCGCGACAGCATCACGCCCGCGCCCCCCTGGCTCACGAAGTTGAAGCGCGAGGTCGACGCCGGCACCGCCTTCTGGGCGTACATCGGTCCGGTGCCCCCTTCCACGTAAAACACGCGCCCGAAGCGCCGGCGCAGGAGGATCGAGCCGCCGAGGGCGTGGACCGACTCGCTGCCGTCGCCGTACTGATCGCCGAACCAACTGCGCGGCTGCTCGATGCTCGTGGGGGAGAGCGCGAAGACGATCTGCGTGCTCGGGGAGAGAGGACGAACGAGCTCGATGTTCAGCGCGCGCAGGTCGGCCTCGCCGTGCCACGACATCGACGCGTGCCCGCCGGTGACAGAGAGATTCCACTGATTCTGCGCGAACGCGAGGGGCGACAGCAGCAGGAGGAAGAGCAGCCGCTTCATTTCTTCCGGTTGCGTGGCGCCGCGGCGCTGCAGCCGGCTTCGAACTCGCTCTGCTGCAGCTCGAGATCGGGGCGCGTCGGACCGTCCCCCATCACACCGTCGTAGACGCTGATCGCCAGCTCCCTGGTCAGGTGTGAGTAGACCCTCCCGTCGACGATCATGTTCGGACCGTGATCGCAGAGATCGAGGCAGGTCACCCGGCAGACCCGCACGGTCGGCTTCCGCCCGCGCTGCTTGTTGTAGTCCTTCAGCATTTCCTGGATCCCGTCGCCGCGGCAGCTCTTGCCCATGCAGACCAGGAACAGTTGCTCGAATGGGTATTTCACGAGGCGACGAACTTCCGGCCGGCGTCGATCACATGTTTCAGGTCGCGCGGGCTGCACGCCTCCGCATACACGCGCGCCACCGGCTCTGTCCCCGACATCCGGAATAGCAGCCAGGTCTGTTCATTGAGGATCAGCTTCACGCCGTCGGCCATGTTCACGTCCTTCACGACGTAACCGTTCAGGCGGTCCGGCGGGTTGGCCAGCTTCGAGGCCAGCGTATCGCGCAGGTGCCCGGTCAGCTTCAGGTCGATCCGCTTCGTGTAGAAGTGACCGAACTCGCGGTGCATCTCCTCGCTCAGCTCCGTGATCTTCTTCCCGGTGCGCGCGCACATCTCCGCCACCAGCAGGCAGGCCAGGATGCCGTCCTTCTCCGGCAGGTGGCGGTACATCGACATGCCGGCCGACTCCTCCCCGCCGATGGCGATCTTGTCGTCGAGGATCAGCTCCCCGATGTACTTGAAGCCGACCGGCGTCTCGTACAGCGGCACGCCCAGCTTCTCCGCGATCGCATCGATCAGGTGCGTCGTCGCCACTGAGCGCGCCAGCCCCCCCGGGATGTTGCGATAGCGCTTCAGGTAGAGCGCCAGCAGCGCCAGGATCGTGTTCGGCGAGACGAAGCGGTTCCGGTCGTCGATGATCCCGAAGCGGTCGGCGTCGCCGTCCGTCGCCAGGCCGAGGTCGAACTTCTCCTGCGTCACCACCTGGCGCAGCTCCACCAGGTTCTTCTCGCTGCATTCCGGCGAAAACCCGCCAAAGTACGGGTCGCGGTAGTTGTGGATGATCTTCACCTCGATGCCCGCCTCGAGCAGGAAGTAATCGAGGTAGTCGCGCGAGGTGCCGTAGAGCGAATCGATGGCGATGCGCAGGTTGCTCTTCCGGATCGCCTCGATGTCCACCTTCTGCCGCAGCTCGGCCAGATAGCGGTCCTTCGGATCGATCTCCTCGATCAGCTCCGTCCGCTCGTACACGTCGTGCCGCTCGTTCTGCTGCTGCACGGCGTGGATTTCCCGCTCGATCTGCCGCGTCACCTCCGGCATCGCCGGCGCGCCGTCGGCCGTCGAGAACTTCAGCCCGTTGTACTCCGGCGGGTTGTGCGAAGCGGTGAAGTTGATCGCCCCCATCGCCCGCCGCCGGATGATCTCGTGCGCCACGCACGGGGTCGGCACGTCACGGTTGCAGAGGTACGCCTGGATCCCGTTGAACGCCAGGATCTTCGCCGCCTCCGACGCGAACTTCTCCGAGAGAAACCGGGTGTCGTACGCCACGATGACGCCATTCCCCGGCTGCTTGCTCTTCTTGAGGTAGTTGGCGACCCCCTGACTCGCGACTCGCACGTTCTCGAACGTGAAATCCTCGCCGATCACACCTCGCCAACCGGAAGTCCCGAACTTGATCATGGATTGTTGCAGCTCTCTGACGTGAAGCGTCGTGAACGTTAGCACATCGAGTGCGAACGGGATGCCGTCCGTTTGCCCCCCGGGGGCCAAAACGGACGGCATCCCGTTCGGTTCCGGCCGGGGAGGGGGTATGGAGGAGGACGCTTGATCTGCCAACCATCATGCGCGCGCGAACGATCTGGACTGCGGTGGCAGCGCCACCGCAGTCCAGAAGGGCCGTCGTTGTCGCCACGGTTCTCCTGGCCGGACTCTTCATTTACCTCCGCCCCCTGACCGTCTTCTTCGGCGCGCGCAAGCTCTACCTCCTGGCCATCGGCATGCGTGGTGAAGCGGTGCAGCTCGGCGCGCATCGTATCGCCTACATCACCGGCGGGGAGGGCCCGCCGCTCGTGCATGGTGTGGCGATGCGTGGTGATGACTGGGCGCCGCTCCTGCGTGCCCTCACACGCGAGCACCGCGTCTACGCGCTCGATCTGCTCGGCTACGGCAATAGCGATAAGCCGGAGGGCGCCGAGTACTCGATCGCGCAGCAGTCGGAGATCGTGCGGCAGTTCCTCGATGCGAAACAGATCGGCAGTGCCGACATCGTGGGCGTGTCGATGGGCGGCTGGATCGCGGCGAAGCTCGCGGCCGAGCATCCACACCGCGTGAAGCGGCTGGTGCTCGTTTCGAGTGCCGGCTTTGCATATCCGAACAAGCTCGGCGAGTCGTCGTTTTCGCCGATGACGCTCAAGCAGTTGCGCGAGAGCCTGCGTATGCAGACCGATCAGGCGGAGCGGCTGCCCGACTTCATCGCGCGTGACTTTCTGCGGCGTTCGCGGCAGAAGTCGCGGGTGGTGCGGGCGTCGATGAAGGCGATGCTCACGGGGCGCGATCTCGTCGAGGGGAAGC
>DASWOB010000073.1:0-23782 GCA_036398925.1 Thermoanaerobaculia bacterium | reverse complement strand
CCTAGGAGACTGCGCGGCAGAACAACAGTCAGCGAGAGACGGCACGGTTGGAGAAGCCGGCGCCGATCATGAGGCAACCCACGGTGTGCGACAAAGATGATCGTCGAAGACCGCCGGCTGGCGAAACACCGCTTGCAGACCCTCAAGGGTCGATTCTCGGCCGAGAAATCGCAGTTATTGTGATTTCAGGCCGCCATCCGGGACATTCCGCTGCTCATGCGGCGAAGGTTCATCGCCAAACAGACCAAATGCCATTCAGCATTGGTCTTGTTTAGGCCTCGAAAGCTGAATTGCTGAAAGCCCAGGACGTTTTTGATCCAGCCGAAGACCGGTTCGACAATGGCTTTTCTCCGGCGGTAAGCCGCTGCTCCTTCCGCTGACTTGAGCTTTTCCTTCATCCGCTGCGTGGCGGGGTTCGCCGGTGAGACAGGTGTCGCATCCGCTTTCCCTTCGCGGCCTAACGCGACCACCACATCGATCTGCTTGCTCTCGGCCTGCTCGAAGTTCGCTTCGGATCGATAGCCTGCATCGGCCAGCACTTGTTGAGGGAGTTGCTCGGCAGTGGCTTGTGTCGCTTCGATCATTGGGATGAGCTGTGTGTTGTCGGCAGCGCAGTTTGTCACTCCCACCGCCACGATGATCTGGTGCTCTTCGTCGACGCTCGCTTGTGCGTTGTAACTCTGCTCGAAACCATTGCCCATCTTCATGATCCGGCTCTCCGGATCGGTGAAGTTTTCCTGTGCTTTCTCTCGTGGCTGGCCGAAGTCTTTCTTGAACGGCTGGCCCTTCTTTCCGTTCGGCCGCCCTTGGTCGCCTTCGTGTCTGCCCTTCTGGCGATCCTCTTCGGCTTGTCGTTCCTCGAGTCGCTTCTTCGCTTCACGGATCTTCTTGAGCCGGCTCTCGCGGCGCTGCAACTCTTCCGGAACCTCATCGCCACGGTTCGCGCTGCCGTACTCCTGATCTTCTTTCCGATCCGTTTGCTCGGCCTGCTTGAGCAACTCGGCGATTTCGCTCTCTAACCTCTTCTCTTCCTGCTTCATCCGGTCATAGCTCATCGCCTTGTGCCGGCTCGCATTGGCCTTGACCTTAGTTCCGTCGATGGCCACCCGCCCCAGCTTGATCAGACCGCTGCTCTTCGCGATCAGCACCACTTGTTTGAACAACTCGACGAACTTCTGAAGATGCTCCTGCCGAAAATCGCAGATCGTCCGATGCTGTGGGAAGTTCCCCGCCGCCAGCACCCGGAACGCCACATCCTCTTCGATTTTCTGCGCGATCCTTCGCGATGAAAACGTCCCCGTCGCGTACGCGTAGATCAGGATCTTCAGCATCATGGCCGGATGAAACGGCTGGTTCCCCCGAGGATCACTCTCCTCTTGCCGTCCATAAAACGCGCTCAGATCCATCTCGTCCACCACTTCCGAGATGAAGAACGCCAGGTGCTTCTCCGGCAGCCAATCGCTCAGCGACGGCGGCAGCAGGTAACTCTGCTCCGGTTGGTACGCTCGGTAGTTGCTCGGCATACATCATTTTACGACCCACTACCGCTTTTCTGCCGCGCAGACTCCTAGATTCGCGCGAGTTCCACATCGTGTAGTTGCGTGACGCAGGCCATTCGCGTCGCGCCTTCCACCATTTCGTACGCGCCGCCCGAAAACACCTCAGAGAGGGTCTCGTTACAGCGCATGAGAAGAGAACAACGAAGGTCTGGCCCCGCCCAGGAGCCCGGGCGAAACGACTATCGGCATTTCATCGCCACTCGTTCGGCCAGGCGAAGGACCAGGTACTCCGTGATGAGGCCGTCGGCATCGATGTCTTCTGCGCGTTGAAACGCACGGACCGCAGATCGCGTGCGCTCGTCCGGGGTGCCGAGCAGAGATGGCTCATAGCCCAACGCACGCAGCAGGACTTGCGCTGTCCTGGTCAAATCCCGATCGCGACTGGTGGGCGTCGTCTGGACTGGCACGGCTTCGCCGGAAACTCGGCGAACAGGAGGCGTGGCACTGCCGGACGCCGAGCGGGTCGGAGCAGATGGAGAGACGGTCGACGACGCTCCGCCGTGACAGTGATAGTCACCGGTCTTCCTGTTTGTATGACAGCCATTTCGATCCAGGCCGCCGCCGTGCGCCTGAGCCGAGCGTGATACCACCAACGCAATGATCATCACGGTCAGAACGGTACCCAACGAGGAATCACGATTCATATGGCCTCCTAAGCTGCGGTGACTCGCCGCGCATCAACGGCAATACTCTTCATCAGCTTGGACACCGTTCATTTTCATAAGTGGGGAGCCGCAGCCAGACGGGTGGGGAGAACGGGGTCAGACCTTCGTTCTTTGCAGAAAAGCAAAGCTGTGACCCCGGATTTCGCTTTGTTCTCGCTGGATTTCGCCTGCCGGTGTGGTGTGGGCTTCCAGCCCACCTCTCGTCTCCAGGGACCGGGGTGGGCTGGAAGCCCACACTACACCGGGCTTGTCATCGCGCGAGTGAGAACGGGGGGCCAAGGATATTTATCCTCAACGTGAGGAAGTGAGGAGTTGAGCTCCTCCGCCGAGGGTATTGCTCCTTCCGAGCGAGGATAAAAAACCTCCATCGGAGGGTGTTTTTCCTCCAGGCGAGGAGAAAAAAGGTCCGTCGTACCCGATGGATCGTCCGGGCGAGGCATGCATCCCTTCCGGGGGAGGAAGCGGTTCGCCGGAGGGGAGGACGCAGAGTCGCGTCCTCTGTCCCAATTCCAGAATCGTTGTCTGAATCTCAGACATGACCACCGCCAACCTGACGTAACTCCAACAAAACAAACGCAACACCGAGTGGCACTTCCGTTGCGCTGGCGGGCTGGCATGTCCAACCACACGATGCTCGTCGTCGACGATGAGCGCGTCATTACCTTCGCGCTGCAGAACTACTTTGGCGAGCATGGGTTTGCCGTCGACTGCGCGTCGGAGTGCGAGGAAGCGCTGGCGCTCCTCACTCATAAGGATTACGACATCGTCATTGCCGACCTGCGGCTGACCGGGACGATGTCGGAGGAGGGGCTGGAGGTGGTCCGGCTGGCGCGCGAGCGCAGCTCCTCCACGAGCATCATCCTCCTGACGGCCTATCGCACCGCGGGCGTCGACCAGAAGGCGCACGCACTCGGCGTGGACGTGCTGCTGCAGAAGCCGAAGCCGCTGCCGGAGCTGGCGCAGACGGTCTTCGCTCTTCTGGAGTCGCCGCGTTGAGCGCGCTCGCGACCTCTTCGATGCTGGATGTGCTCCTCTCACCCGGGGCACTGACTACCCGTTTCCATCCGATCGTCCGTGAGAGGGACGGCGCGATGAGCGTCTTCGCGTTCGAGTGCCTGACCCGCGGTCCGGCCGGGACGAACTTCGAGCAGGCCGACGTGCTGTTCGAGTATGGCCGCCGCAAGTCGGCCGAGGTGGCGCTCGATCGCGCCTGCGTCTCGCAGGCGGTGGCGACGGCCACGGCCATCGGGAAGCACGATCTGGCCCTCAACGTCCACGCCTCGACGCTCTCGCGCGACAGCGGCTTCGCCCGCGACCTGGCGCAGCTGGCGAAGAGCTACGGCTTCACGCCGGAGCAGATCATCGTGGAGATCGTGGAGCACCTGCCGGTGCTGAACCGCCGCGATTTCGCAGCGTCGCTGGCCTCACTGCGCGCGCTCGGCTTCCGCATCGCCCTCGATGACGTCGGTCTCGGCTACTCGAACTTCCAGATGATGATCGAGGCGGCGCCCGACTACCTGAAGATCGACCGCGCCTTCATCCACGGCGCCGACCACGTGAACAGCCGCGCCGCGGTGATCGAGTCGATCCTGGCGTTCGCCAACCGCGTCGGCGCGCACGTCGTGGCCGAAGGGGTGGAGGACGCGGCCGACCGCACCTACCTGATGTCGCTCGGCATCGAGCTGCTGCAGGGCTACCACTACGCACACCCGCTGACGGCCGAACAGGCCGGGACGTTCCGCCCGATGATTTCCGCCGCCTAAGGAGCCCACTGTGTCGCCGAAGAAAAAGATCCTGCTGGTTGATGACTCACAGACTGTCCTGCTGATGGAGAAGATGATCCTCAGCAAGGGGCCGTACACGCTGGTCACCGCGAACAACGGTGAGGAAGCGGTGGCACGTGCCACGGCCGAGAAGCCGGACCTGATCCTCATGGACGTGGTCATGCCGAAGATGAATGGCTTCGAGGCCTGCCGCGCGCTGCGCGAGAAGGCCATCGACGCGCCGATCATCATGGTCACGACGCGGGGCGAGGAGCCGAACGTCGAGACCGGCTACGCCAGCGGCTGCAGCGACTACATCACCAAACCGATCAACGGGCCGGAGCTGCTCGCGAAGCTGCGCGGCTTCCTGGGAGAGTGACGCGATGGAGAACATCGAGAGTCTCTACGTGGCGAGTTACCAGCTCGCCTGCACGGTCGATCACGAGACGGTCCTCCAGGCCATCCAGGAGATCGTGGTGAACCTGATCGGCTCCGAGGAAGTGGGCGTCTACGAGATGAGCGACGACCGGAGCAGGCTCCGGCTGGTGGCGTCGTTCGGGCTCGACGCCGAGCGCTTCGCCGAGATCATGGTCGGGGAGGGGACGATCGGCAACTGCGCGGCCACGGGCGAGGTCTACGTCTCGCCGACCAACGTCCCGGATACCGACGGCATCACCGCCTGCGTGCCGCTGCGCATCGAGGAGAAGGTCATCGGCGCGGTGGCGATCTTCGGCCTGCTGCCGCACAAGCCGGAGCTCGAGGACGCCGATCGCTCGCTGATCGAGGTCCTGGCGGTGCACGGCGCCACCTCTCTCTATTGCTCGAAGCTGCACGCGCAGCTGGCGGCGGCACAATGACGACCTTCGCGGCGGACGAAACGATCCGCACGCGGATCTATCTGCATCCCGGCCATTCGACGGTCTCGGTGGAGCCTGCCCTGGTGACGACGATCCTCGGTTCGTGCGTGTCGGTCTGCCTCTGGGATGACCGGCTGCGCATCGGCGGGATCACGCATTACCTGCTGCCGCAGCCGATCTCCGGTGCGGCCGACCCGGCGCGTTTCGGCTCGACCGCGATCCGGGCCATTGCCGCGGAGCTGACCGGTTACGGCGCGACGAAGCTCGTGGCGAAGGTCTTCGGCGGCTCGACGATGAACTCCGCGCTGGCCACGACCGGCCGCGACCTCGGCTCGCAGAACGTGGCCATGGCCGCTGAGGAGCTGCAGGCGCTCGGCATCCCGGTCACCGCCTCCGACACCGGCGGCCCGATCGGACGGAAGCTGATCTTCCAGACCGACGACGGCACGGCCTGGGTCAAGTTCCTGGAGCGGCGATGACGGAGGTGACGCTCGAAGAGTTGATGCGCACCTTCACGGCCGAGGTGGAAGAGAACCTGGCCACGATGGAAGAAGCGCTGCTGGCGCTGGAACGGCGACCGGACGACGAGGAGACGATCAACACCGTCTTCCGGATGGCGCACAGCGTCAAAGGCTCGGCGGCGTGCGTCGGCTACGACCTGCTGGCGTCGTTCGCCCACGAGGCGGAGGAGCTGCTCGACAAAGTGCGCGACGGCAGGATCCGCGCGGGCGCAAACGTCGTCTCGGCGCTGCTCCTCGGCGTCGACGCGCTGCGGGAGATCGTGGCCAGCGGGACCAGCCGCAATGCGCTGACCGAGGAGGAAGAGGTCGTGCTCGACGCGATCCGCCTCCTGGCGAAGAACGATACTGGCGCGGCGGAAGCGATCGAGGGTGCGCGGCGTGCGGCGCGGCGGATGCGCAAGCAGCATCACACCGCCCGGACGGTGCGCATCGAGACCGATCGCATCGACCGCATGGTCGACCTGTCGGGCGAGCTGGCCATCTCGCGCGGCCGGCTGCGGCAGTTGCTGGAGGCGCTGCCGGTCGAGATCGGGCAGCCGCTGCTCGAGGCGTATTCGGAGAGCGACCGCCACTTCATGGACCTGCAGGAACTGGTGATGAAGACGCGCATGGTGCCGGTCGGCTCGCTGTTCGGTGCGTACCACCGCAGCGTGCGCGACCTGGCGCGCGAGCGCGGCAAGATCGCCCTGCTCAGCGTCTCCGGCGAGGACGTGGAGATCGACCACGGCGTGGCCGACAAGCTGCGCGATCCGATCGCGCACATGATCCGCAACTCGGTCGATCACGGCATCGAGACGCCCGAGGAGCGCATGGCCGCCGGCAAGCCGCCTTCGGGGCGCATCACCGTCAGCGCGTCGCACGAGAGCGGGATGATCGTCATCCGCGTCTCGGACGACGGCAGCGGCGTCGATCGCGAGGCGGTGCTGGCGCGCGCGCGGGCCGCGGGACTGATCGGCGAGACGCAGATGCTCAGCGACGCCGAGACGCTCGGCCTGCTCTTCCGCCCCGGCTTTTCGACCGCGGAGGCGATCGACGACGTCTCCGGCCGCGGCGTGGGGATGGACGTGGTCAAGCGCAACATCGAGGCGCTGCACGGCTCGATCACCATCGAGAGCATGGAGCGGGTCGGGACGACCGTGACCACGCGTCTGCCGCTGACGCTGGCCATCATCGAGGGCTTCGGCGTGCGCGTCGGCGAAGAGGATTACGTCGTGCCGCTGCCGCTCGTCACCGAGTGCATGCAGCTGCCGGCCGATTCCGATCGGCAGTCCGACCGCGGCGTGCTCGACCTGCGCGGCGAGCCGGTCCCGTTCGTGCGTCTCGGACGCATCCTCGGAAGTGAGGCACCGCCGTCGGTGCGCGAGAACGTGGTGATCATCGAATGCGGCGGCACCCGCGCCGGCATCGCCGTCGATCACCTGACCGGGCAGTCACAGATCGTGGTGAAGCCGATGAGCGAGCTCTTTCGCGCGCTGCCCGGCATCTCCGGCTCGGCCATTCTCGGCAACGGCAACGTGGCGCTGATCCTCGACGTGCCGCAGCTGATCGCACAACTGAAGGAGACCGCATGAACGACATGCAGACCACACAGCAGCAGTACCTCACGTTCTCCGTGCGCGGCGACGAGTACGCGGTGGCCATCCTCCGCGTGAAAGAGATCATCGCTTACGACAGCATCACGCGCGTGCCGCGGACGCCGGCTTTCATCCGCGGGGTGATCAACCTGCGCGGCAGCGTCGTGCCGGTCATCGACCTGGCGCAGAAGTTCGGTTACGCGATGGCGGAGCCGACCCGCAACAGCTGCATCGTGATCGTGGAGCTGCAGCTCGGCGACAAGCCGATCGTGCTCGGCCTGCTCGTCGATGAGGTCGACCAGGTGATCGACCTGCAGGAAAGCGAGATCCAGCCGCCGCCGAGCTTCGGCACGAAGGTGGCGATCGACTTTCTGACCGGCATGGGCCGAGTTGATGGTTCATCGACCTCGCGGTCGAGTCGCGGTTTCGTGCTGCTGCTCGACCTCGATCGCGTGCTGGCGGCGGAAGACGTCGTCGCGGCGGTCGAAGTGGCGGAGCCGGCAGCATGAGTGAGGTGGCGTTCGAGCCGGCAGGGGAGTGGACGACCCAGCCGCTGCGTCCGATCACCCCGGCGGTGTTCAAAGGATTCGCGGCGCTGATCTACCGCGAGGCGGGGATTCATCTCTCCGAGGCGAAGCAGGCGCTGCTCGTCGGCCGCCTGTCGAAGCGCGTGCGCGCGCTGGCACTGCCGGGCTTCCGCGAGTACCTCGACCGCGTCTCGCACGACGCCACCGAGCGGGTGGAGATGCTGAACTGCATCGCCACGAACGAGACGCATTTCTTCCGCGAGCCGAATCATTTCGTGCTGCTGCGCGAGCGCGTCCTGCCGAACCTGCTCGCCGCGGCGGCAGCGGGACAGCGGCCGAAGAGCATCCGGGTGTGGTCGGCCGGCTGCTCGACAGGCGAGGAGCCGTACTCGCTGGCCATGCTGCTGCGCGACACGCTCGGCGACGGCTGGAACATCGACATCCTGGCCACCGACATCTCCACGCGCGTGCTCGACTCCGCGCGCGCCGGTTTCTGGCCGGTCCGCAAGTCGAAGGAGATCCCGGCGCCCTACCTGAAGCGTTTCATGCTGAAAGGGACGCGCTCGCAGGAAGGGACGATGAAGGCGGGCGAGGATCTGCGCGGGATGATCCGCTTCCTGCGGCTGAACCTGAACGAGGAGCAGTTCCGGGTGGAGCGCAACTTCGACCTGATCTTCTGCCGCAATGTCCTGATCTATTTCGACGCCGACTCGAAGCGGGGGGTCATCAACCGTCTGGTCAGCCATCTCGCGCCGAAAGGCCTGCTGTTCGTCGGTCACGCCGAGAGCCTCAACGGCGTCACCGATGCGGTCCGCTGCGTGACGCCCACCGTCTACGCACGGCCTGGAGAGAGCCACCTTGCTCAATAGCCTGGACGAGCAGCCGCCCGTCGCGCCGCTGCGCCGGCCTTCGTCTCGTAATCGGTAGAAAGGAAGTCATCGCTTTGCTCAATGATTGGAAGATCGGTAAACGACTCGGCGTCGGTTTCGGCCTCACGCTGCTGCTGACGGCGCTCGTGGCGGGCGTCGGATTCTGGGGGCTCTCGCGCGTGACGGAATCGATGCGCGAAATCTTCGAGGACGACGTGCCGCTGGTCACGAACGCGACCGAGACCGAGGAGCACACCCTGCAGCTGCGGCGGAACGAGAAGGACCTCTTCCTCAGCATCGGCGATCCCGCGAAGATGAAGATCGCCTCGGACGCCTGGAATGAGAATCACGACAAGCTCTTCGAGCACATCGAGGCGCTGGAGAAAGCCTCGACGCGCGCCGAGGACAAAGAAGTCGTCAATCAGCTGCGGACGGAGCTGATCGCGTACATGAAGCGCTTCGAGGTGGTCCGCAAGGGGATCAACGAAGGCACGGTCACGTCGCCGCAGCAGGCCTACTCGATGCTCGGCGACGGGAACCAGCGTGAAGTCGATCTGATCGCCGACCAGTTCGCGAACACCGCCCTCGCACGGATGGACGCGGCGCGCGAGAACATGCAGGCGGCCGGACGGCGGACGCAGATGTGGATGGCGGGAATCATCGTCGCCGCGCTGTTTTTCGTGGTGGTCATCACCGTGGTCGTGACGCGCAGCATCACCCGGCCGATCCTGGAAGTGGTCGAAGTGGCGGATCGCCTGGCGCAGGGGGATTCGGAGCAGAGCGTGATCGTGCGCGGCAGCGACGAGACGTCGATGCTGCTGACGTCGATGCAGAAGATGATCGAGTCGAACAACGAGATCGTCCGGGCGGCGGCCGGCATCGCTGCCGGCGACCTCCGCGTGCGGGTCGCGCCGCGCGGGGAGCGCGATCTGCTCGGCAAAGTGCTCGGCAACATGATCGACACGCTGACGCAGGTGATCGGCGAGGTGCGCAGCGGCGCCAGCTCGCTGGCCGGTGCGTCGACGCAGGTCTCGTCGAGCGCGCAGCTCCTCTCGCAGGGCACCGCGCAGCAGGCCTCGTCGGTCGAAGAGACGACCTCGTCGCTCGAGCAGATGAGCGCCTCGATCACGCAGAACGCCGACAACTCGCGGCAGATGGAGACGATGGCCGTACGCGGCACCAAAGACGCGGACGAGAGCGCGCAGGCGGTGCAGCAGTCGGTGGCCGCGATGACCCGCATCGCCGAGAAGATCTCGATCATCGAAGAGATCGCGTACCAGACCAACCTTCTCGCGCTGAACGCCGCCATCGAAGCGGCGCGCGCCGGCGAGCATGGACGCGGCTTCGCGGTCGTGGCCACCGAGGTACGCAAGCTGGCCGAGCGCAGCCAGGCGGCGGCGAAAGAGATCGGCGGACTGGCGTCGTCGAGCGTCGGCGTGGCGCAGCGTTCGGGACGGCTGCTGATCGAGCTCGTGCCGACCATCCGCAAGACGGCCGACCTCGTGCGCGAAGTGGCGGCGGCATCGACCGAGCAGTCGGCCGGCGTGGCGCAGATCAACCGCGCCATGACCAGCGTCGACGAGGTCACGCAGCGCAATGCCTCCGCGTCGGAAGAGCTGGCGTCGACCGCCGAAGAGATGGCCGCACAGGCCGAGGGGCTGCAGCAGACCATCGGCTTCTTCCGCATCGCCGGCGATCGCGAGCAGCAGATCGTCGCCAGGCCGGCGGTCATGGTGCCGCAGGCGGCGCGCTTCGTTCCGCCCGCGCCGCAGATGCTGCCGATCAAGCCGCGCGCCTCGCACGGCCGCGACAGTCATGACGTGAGCGGGGACTTTACCCGCTTCTGATGCCGATCCAGGTCCTGGTGGTCGACGACTCCGCCGTGGTGCGCCAGATGATGTCCGGCATCATCGGCACCGCGGCGGACATGCGCGTCGCCACCGCCTCCGATCCGCTGATCGCGATGCAGAAAATGAAGAGCGCGCGGCCGGACGTGATCGTGCTCGATCTCGAAATGCCGCGGATGGACGGGATGACCTTCCTGCGCACGCTCGGGACGAGCATCCCGGTGGTGGTCTGCTCCGGCCGCCCCGAGGCGATCCTGGCGCTCGAAGAAGGAGCGGTGGAGGTCCTGGCCAAGCCGGCGCACGGCGTGTCCGATTTTCTCAACGAGCAGCGGGCGGCCATCCTTCATTCGATCCGTGCGGCGGCCGCGTCGCGGCGTCCCGCTCCTGTGGCCGCGGTTGCCGCGCCGCGGGCGATGACCGCTCCCACGCCGCAGCTGATCGCCCTCGGCGCATCGACGGGCGGCACCGAGGCGCTGCGGGTGGTGCTGGCGGAGATGCCGGAAGATGCGCCGCCGATCGTCGTCGTGCAGCACATGCCGGCGCTCTTCACCAAGGCCTTCGCGGCGCGGCTCGACGAGGTCAGCGCGATCGAAGTCCGCGAGGCGGTGGACGGCGAGCGGCTGACGCCCGGCCTCTGCCTGATCGCGCCGGGCAACCGCCACCTCTCGGTGCATCGCACATCGCACGGTTTCTCCGTGCAGCTGCTCGATGCCGCTCCCGTTGCGCGCCACCGTCCGTCCGTGGACGTGCTGTTTCACTCCGCCGCTCGCGCGGCCGGCCGGCAGGCGGTGGGCGTGCTGCTGACCGGAATGGGAGCGGACGGGGCGGAGGGACTGGTGGCGATGCGCACCGCCGGCGCGCTGACCATCGCCCAGGACGAGGCCACCTCGGTCGTCTTCGGCATGCCGAAAGAGGCGATCCTGCGCGGCGGTGCCGAGCGCATCCTGCCGCTGACGCGTATCGCTCCGGCGCTGCGCGGGCTATCCTGATCGCGTGCGGGTGCTGCTCGCTTTCGCCGTCTTCCTCGGGCTGGCCGCCTCGGACATCGCGCTGCCCGGCTTCTGCCTCTTCCGCGCGCTGTTCGACTTCGACTGCCCCGGCTGCGGGATCACGCGGAGCATTGTCGCCCTGCTGTCGTTCGATGTCGCGCGGTCGTTTGCGCTGAATCCGGCGGGAGCGGTGGTCGTCCTCTACTTTGCGACATACCCGAGCGTGCGGGTGCGGCCGTACGCCGACCGGCTGCTGCTCGCGACACTGGCCGCCGTCTGGAGCGTGCGCGTTATCATTCCGCAATGGCTTTGATCAGCTGCCCGAAGTGCTCGACTCCCACACCGCAGGCCGGCTTCCCCGCGTGGGTCATCATCGTTTCGATCTGCTTCTTCCCGGTCGGGCTGCTCGCGCTGCTCGCCGGACGCAGTCCAAGCCGCTGCCCGAACTGCGGCTTCACCTGGCAGGCCTGACATGCGCCGACTCTTCCTCCTGACGTTTCTCATCGCGCTGCCCGTTCTCGCTACCTCGCCCAAACACGCCTTCAAAGCCGCGCCGATCGTCTTCGAAGGCGTGGTCCAGCGCGTCGACAGCGACGGCGCGACCTTCTTCACCGTCACCCGCCAGTGGAAAGGGGAGCCGGTCGCCGAAACGATCGTCACCAACGACCGCCCGCCGCTGCAAGTCGGAGCGCGCTACGTGGTCATCCCGACTGCTGCCCGGCGGATTGCCATCGTCGACCGTGGGGAAGACTCCGAGTTGGCGCGCCTGCTGGACGGGCGGGCGGGGTGGTGGCGCTCGCGCTGGAGTGGATTTCCGAACAACGTGGTCGAGCGGATGCTGGTGCTGTCGTTCCGGCGATGATTCCGCGCGACACCTCGCCCGAAGCCGCGGCTGTGCAGCACGCCATCCATCGGCGTATGACGCCGAGCGAGCGCTTTGAGGCCGCGATTGAAATGAGCGACTTTGCGCGCGAGCTGGCCAAAGCGGGATTGCGCAGCCGGCACCCGGAGATGACGGAAGAAGAGCTGCACTTTACATTGATCAAGATGCTGTACGGGTTCGAGCGGAAGTGAGTGTGAAGGATCTGTTCGAGCGGCTGCGGACGGCGCTCGATGCGGCCGAGGTGCCGTACATGGTGGTCGGTTCGTTCGCCAGTTCCGTGCACGGACTGCCGCGCGCGACGAGAGACGTCGACATCGTCATTGCGCCGACGCGCGAGCAGTTGCTCCGGCTGATCGGGCAATTACCCGACACCTCGTACTACGCCGATCGCGAACAGGCGCTCGACGCGTTGAAGTACCGCAGTCAGTTCAACATCGTCGATTTCGTGAGCGGCTGGAAAGTCGATTTCATCATCCCGCGACTGACGGAATTCACGGAAAGTCAGTTCGATCGCCGGCGCGTCATCGAGATCTCGGGCGTGCCGGTGTACGTCGCCTCACCGGAGGACGTGGTGATCGCGAAGCTGGCCTGGTCGAAAGAAGGCGGCTCCGGCCGTCAGCTGGAAGACGTGGCGAGCATCATCACCGCGCAGGCGGATCACCTCGATCGCCGATACATCGAACGATGGGTGCGCGAGCTGAAACTCGATCCCGAGTGGCGGTCTGCACTCGCTCTGTGTGGTTGAGCATCACGTGGTCTCGCCCACCGCGATATGCTGCGCGCCTATGGCCGTGAAGAAAAAGAAGCGTGACCTCGAGAAGAGTTATCCCCGGGCGCAGTTCGTGGCGAAGCTCCGCCGGCTGGCGGACGCGATCGAGACGAAAGAGGCGTTCACGATCCAGATCGGCGGCGAGCGGCTGCGGATTCCGGCGAAGGCGGTGTTCAACATCGAGCATGAGCGCTCGGGGGGCAGCGAGGAGCTGGAGTTTCAGCTCAAGTGGGGCGCAGAGGAAGATTGAGCGGCAGCGCGATCTCCAGCGGCGACCGCGATGCGATGAAGCGCATCTCCATCGTGGTCGTCTTTCTGCTGCTCTTCACCGCGGCGTTCTCGAAACTGTGGGGTGTCTACTCCCACAAATTCTCGGATACGACCGCCGAGGGGAAGTGGATCTGGGCCAACCACCCGATGACCTCCAACATCCCGGTGGCCTTCTTCGCCGCGCGCGATTTCACGCTGCCGGAGAACCGCGCGTTCGCGCACCTCAAAGTTTGCGGCGATCCGGAGTACACGGTGTGGATCAACGGGCGGGAGATCGCCGCCGCGCAGATCGGACCGGCGGCGGATCTCGACTTCTATGACGTCTCGGCTTTCGTGCGCACCGGCAGCAATCGCATCGTGATCGCGGTTCGCGCGCCGCAGGGGAACGGCGGCCTGCTGGCGTCGCTCGACATCAGTCCGGAGCTGGAAGGGTGGGTGGTGACGGACGAGCGCTGGACGATCTACCGCGCCTGGCGGCCGGATCTTCTGGTCGCGCATCCGACCGACCTCTGGGCTGAGAGCCCGCAGGTGGTCGGGCAGCCGCCGATCGGGCGGTGGAACTATCTGAAGATCAGCGAGACCGCGCTGCCGAAGCCGCCCGCCACGACGCTTCCTCCGCGTGACGCCTTCGAGGTCGACGCACAGCTGCCCCACATCCGCACGCGGCAGGGCATCGCCGTCGCAATCGCGGAGCCGACTCCCGCCACGGCCTTCGACTTTGGATTCACGAGCGGCCGGCTGCGGATCACGCTGGATGACGAGGCGACCCGGAGCCGCGCCATCAAGGTGCGCTTCGCGAACCTGCGCGAGGAGTTGCCGTCGATCGAGTGGAACCTGCGCACGGTAGTGCTGGCGCCGGGCGAGCGGGTGGTCACGACGTCGGAGACGCACCTCTTCCGCTACGCGATGCTGTTCGGCCGCGGGGCGAGGGCGGAAGTGGTCCGGTAGTTCCTCTCCCCCCAACGTCATCCCGAGCGAAGTCGAGGGATCAACCAAGGCGCGGCGCTGCTGTGCGCCATCCGCGCCGCATCTGGCCGACAGCCTCGCCGCGCCTTGGTTGACCCTTCGGCTTCGCTCAGGGTGTTTGGGGGACGGCTAGAAGATCACCTTCGAGACAAAGTACTCGCGCTGCGAGAGGGTCTTCTTCTCGAGCGCTTCGGCGTCGGCGCGGTTCATCTGGAAGCGTCCCGCGGCGCCGCCGTTGGTGGTCTTCATGAACAGCTCCACCATCTCGATCCGCACGCCGTCGACGCCGGCGTTGCGGAACATGAGGAACGACGTGGCGGAGATGGCGTTGAACACCCGCTCCTCGGTGTCGGCCGTCAGTTCGGCGCGAATGCTGTTCGGGCCGGTGGCGACGACCTTCTTCTCGAAGATGCCGACGTTCTCGAAGGCGCGGTCGAACTTGTCGATCACGTCGGCACCGAGCGCGCGGCCGCCGGTCACGGGGACAGCGGGTGCCGGAGCGGGTGTGCCGGCAGAGCGCGAGGGCGGCGGCGGAGGCGTGGTCGTCTCCTCCGGGCGCTGCGCGTTGCGCAGCCGGATGCCGCTGAGCGACGGGGTCTGGTTGGCGGTACTGGTTGTCGGGGCGGGGAGATTCGGGTCGAGCGAGATGATCTTGGCGTCGGCGGTGCCGAGCTGCGTCTGCCGCTCCGACTTGGCGACGTCGATCAGGTTCGGATCGAGCTGGAGACTCTGACCGTTCTCGAGCCGCACCATCGCCTTGCCGTTGACGATCGTGTACTTCGCTTTCGCCTTGTACATCGTGCCGTCCTTGAGGACGACCACGTAGGCGGCGAAGGCCTGGGTGGCGAAGACGGCGGTGCAGATGGCGATGGTCAGCGATTTCTTCATCGGGACTCTCCGGAATCAGGCGGTCGAACGCTCGATTATACTGACGAGTCCAAACGCCGGCCGCGCGGGCAGCGATTCCGCGGGGTTGGATCGGTCCACAGGAGAACCCCGATGCTCGTCGTAATGGAGGCCGGTGCACGGCCGGAGCAGATCGAAGCAGTCGTCCGCCAGATTGAACGCATGGGCTTTCGCCCGCATCCCATCCCGGGAGCGTACCGGACGGCGATCGGCATCACCGGGCACGGCGGCAAGGCCGATCCGGGGGTTCTGGAGAACTTTCCCGGCGTCAAGGAGATCATCCCCGTCTCCAATGCCTACAAGCTGGTCAGCCGCGAGGCGAAGCCTGACGACTCGATCATCAGCGTCGGCGGTGTCGACGTCGGCGGCAACGGTGTGATCGTGGTCGGCGGTCCGTGCGCGGTGGAGTCGCTCGATCAGACCCGGACGATCGCAGAACGAATCAAGCGGGCCGGCGGTCAGCTCTTCCGCGGCGGCGCCTACAAGCCGCGCACCTCGCCGTACTCGTTCCAGGGACTGGGCGAGCAGGGGCTGGAGATTCTGGCCAGGGTGCGTGAGGAGTTCGATCTGCCGATCGTCACCGAGGCGATCGATAACGAGTCGCTGCTGCTGGTCGAAAAGTACGCCGACTGCATCCAGATCGGCGCGCGGAACATGCAGAACTTCTCGCTGCTGAAGGCGGCGGGGCGGGCGCGGAAGCCGGTGCTGCTCAAGCGCGGCATGTCGGCCACGCTCGACGAGCTGCTGCTCTCGGCCGAGTACATCATGTCCGAGGGGAACTTCAACGTCATCCTCTGCGAGCGCGGCGTGCGGACCTTTGCGGACCACACCCGGAACACGCTCGACCTCTCGGTGATCCCGGCGATCAAGCGGATGAGCCACCTGCCGATCGTGTCGGACCCGAGCCACGGCACCGGCAAACGGAACAAGGTCCTGCCGATGTCGCGCGCCTCGATCGCGGCGGGGGCGGACGGCGTGCTGATCGAAGTGCACCACAAGCCGGAAGAGGCGCTGTCGGACGGGCCACAGGCGCTGCTGCCGGAGGCATTCGAACAACTGGTGCGCGAGGTCGATGCGATCGCGCAGGTGCTCGGACGGACGCTGCAGCCGACGCTGGCGGCGCGGTAGATCGGCGCGCCGCCGCCGTCAACTTTATCCTTACGGTCGGGAACGACGGGGGGCCTCCGGCGGCCGGGGCCACAGCCCCGGACCCCCTTGGTTGGCCCAGCCTCCGCAACACATCCTCGTATCTCGCCACAAAGTGTTGCGGAGGCTGGGCCAACCAACGGGTCCGGGCCCGCGGCCCGGCCGCCGGAGGCCTCCCGTCGTTCCCTGATCTGTGGGTGAAAGTGACAGCATTCTGCTCAGGCCACGATGCAGATCATCGCCAGCAGCGGCGCGGCATAACGCTCGTCGCCCTCGATGCGCGCCCGCGGCTCGGTCAGCTGCTTGGTGAATAACCGCCACGCCGCATCCCCCGGCAGCTTGATGGTGGTGGTCGCGTTCTCCGCTTCGCCCACGGAGAGCACCCACCCATCCTCCCGCACGAGCGACCATGCTCCCGCCTCCGGCACCCTCACCACCACCGACACGCCGCGCGGTGCGTCGACCTCGCGATAGGTGAATGGCAACGCCCGCACGAACGTATCGATCACCGGCGCGAGGTAGCCGTCGTACAGGGCGGGCGCTCCGACGGCGTCGCGGATCTGCTGCTGGTGATGCCACCGCTCGGTCAGCTCGCGGGCGACGTCGAACCAGTTCGCCGAGGTCTCCTCTCCGGCCCAGCTCACCCCCCATTCGGCCGGTGCGTGCGGGTCGAGCGAGGCGAGATACGCGCTGTTCTGCGGACCATAGATGCTCAGCAGCTCGACGAGAATCGCGGGGCTGAGATGCCGCGCCGCGCCGACCCAGCGCGCGTTCGCGTCGTTCACGAATCCGCCGAGGCCGCGCGCGAAGGCGTCGGGAGGAAGCGGCGGCGTGAAGCGGTCGCGTTGCATCGACAGCCGCCGCAGCGCGGTGTCGAGCAGGTGCGCGGCGACGTCCTTCACCTTCCACGAGCCGGCCGCGGTCGGCAGATCCCATTGCGACGGTGTCAGCGATCGCAGCAGCTGCACCAGTGCGGCATCGAGCGGTGGAAAGAGGTGCGCGGTCAGGATCGGCTCAGGCACTCTCATTGATAGACTCCGCCACCAGTCTATGCGCCGTACGAAAATACTTGCGACCCTTGGTCCCGCCAGCAGCAGCGAAGAGGTGATCTATCGCCTCCTCACGAGCGGCGTCGATGCGTTCCGCCTCAACTTCTCTCACGGCAAGCACGAAGAGCATGCCCGCATCATCCGGATCGTCCGCGAGATCGCCACGGAGCTCGGCCGCTATGTCCCGATCGTCGGCGACATCCAGGGCCCCAAGCTGCGCATCGGCGACATGGAGGGCGTGCACATCCTCGAGACGGGGCAGACCTTCGTGATCTCCACCGAGCCGATGGTCGGCAACGCGCAGAGATGCTCGACGCCCTTCACCCCGCTGCCGCGCGAGGTCAGCGCCGGCCAGCGCATCCTCATCAATGACGGTCTCGTGGAGCTGGTGGTGACCGGTGTTGACGACACCCGCGTCTCCACCCGCGTCATCCACGGCGGGCCGATCTCTTCGAAGAAGGGGATGAACTTCCCCGACACAGCGATGTCGATCCCCGCCATCACCGAGAAGGACAAGAAGGACGTGCAGTTCGCGGTCGAGCAGCAGCTCGATTACGTGGCGGCGTCGTTCGTCCGCCGCAAGAGCGACATCGTCGAGCTGCGCGAGCTGCTCCACTCCCACGGTGGCGCCGAGATCAACGTGATCTCGAAGCTCGAGAAGCCGCAGGCGATCGACAACCTCGACGAGATCCTGGAAGTCAGCGACGGGGTGATGGTCGCCCGCGGCGACCTCGGCGTGGAGCTGCCGCCGGAGGCCGTGCCGATCATGCAGAAGCGGATCCTCGCGCGCGCCAGCCGGTGGGGGAGGTTCGCCATCACCGCCACGCAGATGCTCGAATCGATGACCACCAACTCGCGTCCGACCCGCGCCGAGGCCTCGGACGTGGCCAACGCGATCTTCGACGGTTCGGACGCGGTCATGCTCTCGGCCGAGACCGCCTCCGGCAAGTACCCGGTCGAAGCGGTGCAGATGATGGCCAGGATCGTCTTCTCGGCGGAGGCCAACCGCCACCATCTCGTCCACTCCTGGGAGCGCGAGCCGTTCGCGAAGCTCTCCGAGCTCGACGAGTTCACCGACGCGCTGGCCGGCTCGGCGAACTACGCGGCCGAGCAGCTCGACGCGAAGTACATCGTCGTCTTCACCCAGACCGGCTTCGCGGCGCGGCTCATGTCGAAGTTCCGCCCGAAAGTGCCGATCATCGCCCTGACCCCCTCGAGTTGGGTGGCGCGGCGGATGAACCTGCTCTGGGGCGTCCAGCCGTTCGTGCTCCGCGAGGCGGGGGAGTATCACGAGCAGATCGTCGACCGGGTCGACGAGTATCTGCTGGCGAAAGACATCGTCCGGCCGGGCGACCGGCTCGTCATCTTGATGGGCTCGCCGCTCTACCAGCGCGCCAAGACGAACCTGTTACGAGTGCACCGGGTGGTTGGATGACGGCCTCGCGCTTGCACGAAGCTGTTACGCTGCTAGGATTCTGCGGCGAACAGGCTGTAACATGACCCGCCACCTGATGTGGGCTCCGGGAAGTGACGGGGGAGGGCGAGGCGGTTCCGAAGTCGAAGATGGACTAGGGCAAGCGCCCCGAACAACCATAGAGGAGGTTATGCGCCGGTTTCGAGCTTTTGCTGCTGCCGTACTCTTCGTCGTCATCGCTACCCCTGCGCACTCCGATTCTCCTCTCCCGACGGTCCTGCAGGTTCTCGGGCAGGTCACGAACGCCGCCCGTCCGGTCGGCAACGTCCTCGTCATCGCCCTCAACCTCCAGGACTTTCAGGCCATCCAGACCTATACCGGCACCGACGGCAGCTTCTCGATCCCGAAGCTGCGCGGCGGCGTCTACAAGATCATCGCGGTGAAGCAGGGCTTCCTCCCGGCCATTACCACCATCGCCCCGACGCGTCCGAATCACCGCGTCGCGCTGAAGCTCGAGACCGAAAAGCAGGCCCGCGGCCGCGATGCGAGCCAGGAGATCTGGGAGCTGCGCGGCTCGCTGCCGAAGGACGTCCTCCGCGACATCGACGCGATGCTGATGGCCTCCGAGGCCGTCTCGTACGAGCTGCCGCGGATCAAAGGCGAGATGGTCTCGATGACCGGCGTCCCGACGCAGCCCGCCAATCCCGCCTACGCGCAGACCGCCCTCGGCGTGCAGGGACGCATCGGCGAGACGTGGCAGGTCGGCATCCGCGGCAACCTGCAGCGCTTCGACGATCCGACCGATGAAGTCCGCTTCGGCCGCCCGCTGGCCGAGTCGAGCGTGATGTCGATGGAGCTTCGTTCGTCGCCGAACGACTCCGTGCGCGTCGCCTCGACCAAGAGCTCGTGGCTCTACACCGAGGCCGATTCGGCCGGCGATCGCCAGGCCGACGTCCGCGCCCACAACATCGAATGGCAGCACGGCGGCTCCCGCGTGCAGGTGCGCTACTTCGAGCAGGACAACCTCTTCCAGTCGTCGCCCGAGGCGTCGAGCCTCGTCGAAGTGGCCGGCAACACGCCGGTGTTTCAGACGCGGCGCACCGACCTCGGTGTGACGCTGCGCGTCCGGCAGGAAAGCCTCGAGAGCACCGAGAGTCCGCTCCACACCGCCGACCTCTCGGCCAACGGAACGCTCTCGGTCGTGCCGTCGCTGATCGTTCACTACGGTGTGGCCAGCCGCCTGCGGCTGGAAGGGCAGGAGTGGGCCTCGCGCACCGGTGCCGAGTGGAAGATGACCGAGCGGACCTCGCTCATCGCGTCCGGTCTCTACAAAGTGGTCGACCGCGATGCGTCGATCATCACCGCGCCGAGCATCGTCTTCTGGGCGGACGACAGCGTCCTGCCGCGCTACGCGTATTCATTCGGCATCGTCTCCGGGAAAGACGGCAAGAACCGCCTGACCGCGATCGCCACTGTCACGGCCATCGACTCGCCGCAGCGCCTCGTTTTTGGCGAGGGTTACGACCACTTCTGGGACGGCCTGTCGGTCGACGCCGGCGACATTCGCCGCGACGTTCGCGTCGCCTACCGCCGTGAGTTCGGCAAGCTCGCCGTCGACGTGGCGACGACCGCCGGCACCGCGACCAACGAAGACACCTCGCTCGACGGACGTACCAAGATCTACGTGACGGGCGACCTCCAGTCGACGTTCGCCCCGACCGGCACCACACTGGCGGTGTCGTATCGCGAGATCCAGCAGCCGCGCGACGCCGGCGCCGACTACCGCACCGAGCGGGTCAACGTCCGGATGGCGCAGTCGCTCTACCTCCCGATCGACATCAAGCTGCTGCTCGGCCTCGAGCTCGCCCGCGCCGAAAACTCGCCGTTCCTCATCGACACCCTCACCGCCGTCGACGAGACGTCGAAAAAGTACATCGGCGGCCTGGCTCTCAACTTCTAATCGCCTTGCGACCCACCAGAGAGGACCTCGCGCGCGCCGTCGACAAGACGGTGCGCGATGTCCTTGCTCCCAGCCTGGACGTCGTCTTCTGCGGCATCAATCCCGGCCTCTACACCGCGGCCGTCGGCCACCACTTCGCGAGACCGGGCAACCGCTTCTGGCCGACCATCCACAAGGCCGGCTTCACCCCGCGCTTGTACTCGCCGCTGGAAGACGAGTCGCTGCTGGAGATCGGCATCGGCATCACCAACGTCGTCGCCCGCGCGACGGTCGCCGCCGCCGAGCTGACGCCGGCCGAGCTGCGCGAAGGGGCAGAGATCCTCAAGAAAAAGATGCGCAAGTTCGCGCCGCGCTTCCTGGCCATCGTCGGCATCGGCGCCTACCAGCTGGGCTTCGACCGGCCGAAGGCGAAGATGGGACTGCAGCCGGACATCATCGGCGGCGCCACCCGGATCTGGGTGCTGCCGAATCCGAGTGGGCTCAACGCGAACTACCGGCCGGCGGAACTGGTGAAGGTGTACGGCGAGCTGCGCGACGCGATGCTACGCTAGGTGCGTCCGAGAGGCATCTGGACTGCGGTGGCCGTCGCCGCCGCTCTGGCCACGCCGCGGAGCGGCGCGCGGCTCCGCCGCGTATCACATAGCGGTGGCGTTGCCACCGCAGTCCAGATTGAATCGCGCCTCTGCTACCCTTCTTTCTATCCACAAACCAAACCTTTCCGCCCGCACGAGCCGGTCGAGGATTCTCGACATCCTCGGCGGGGAGATGTTTGCGTCGATGACGGCGGTGCGGGTTCCGGGGCGGATCGTCTGGCGCAACGAGGTGCTCGCGCGCGAGATGGGGTTCGCCACGGCCGACGATCTGCTCGACGCGCTGTCGTACCGTCTCCTGCGGCCGGGAGAGGAGATCGGTGGGCGCAAGACCGTCACCCTGTACGCCGATCACTACGGCGGCGACGGCATCGCGCCGTACCTCGGCTCGGCGCGCGCGGGGTTCACCGAGTACGGCGACATCCTGCTGAAGGGGATCGGCCTCACGCCGCTGTTTCGCAAGCCGCGCGAGGACGACTTCCCGCACGCGCACGGCGGCTGCAACCTGAACGAGGCGATGGCCGAGGCGATCCACGGCGAGATCAGCCGCCATCTCTTCACTCGTGAGCCGGCCCGCATCCTGGCCATCATCGACCAGGACGACTGGACGGTCTGGCCCGACGGGGTGACGCGCCACCCGCGGGTCATCCTCGCGCGCGCCGGGTTGCAACTGCGGCCGGCACACATGCTGGCGCGGGTGGCGCGGGAGCAGGGGAGATGCGCGGAGCTGTTCGAGCGGATGGCGCGCGAGTGCGGCCAGCTGGTGCCAGGCGACCTGCGCGCGACGATGCTGCGGGTCATCGACGACCACGCCGAGGCGGTGGCCGAGCAGGTGCGGTGGCGGATCACGCACGGCTGCATCAGCACCTCGAACATGCTGATGTCGGGCGGCATGCTCGACACCGTCATCCAGTGCGCCCATCCGCGCATCGCCGACATCGTGCCGGCGCGGAAGAATCCGGAACGGGTCTACTTCCGCGATTACCTCGACCGCGTGAAGCAGATGGGGAAGATCTACCGCGTGCTGCGGATGACGGAGCAGCTCGCGCCGCTCGACGTCTATCAGGAGATGGAGCGCGCCTATCGTCATCACCTCGACGCGACGCTCCTCCGCGCCGCCGGCTTCAAGCCGCGAGCCGCCACGTTCCTGCGCAACGCCCACCCGGAGCTGGTGCGGCGATTCACCGACGTCCTGGTGCGGATGGCGTCGTTGCGCAACGTCGGCAGTTTCCGCCGCAGCCGCGCCCTCGTGAAGGATCACGCCGTCGCCGACATCCTCGGCCTGCTGCGCGCGTATCCGGCCGGCGGCAACCTCTGGCGCGCGCTGGCTCCGGTCTACCGCGGCAACCCGCACCACATCGCCCGCAAGCGGAGCACGCTCCGCCAGCTGGTGGACGAGTTCACGCTGCTGTACGAAGAGGTGCTGCGCGCCGCCGAGACGACCTGCCGAGCGTTCTACGACCCCGGCGAGCTGCGGCGCTCGATCGCCGCACGGGTGAGATTCGAGAACGCCCCGCTCGACCGCCTCTACCGCACGCGGCTCTGGGAGGACCTCGACGCCACGGCCGCCCGCTATAAGGAAACGAACGACCCCCGCCTCGTCGAAGCGCTGATCCGCGAACGCATCACCGCCTCCTCACGCAACATCGACACCCTGCTCAGCGAACCCAGACGCCTCGCCGACGGCGGCATCGAGCTGAACGTCCGCACCATCGACGGCGTCCGCTACTCGGTCTACGCCGCCCCCGGCTTCCGCCGCATCCGCGCGGACGAGAAGGAGATCGCCGTCGACGAGCCGTACGGCATCCACGACGGCAAGTACCCCTACGCCCTGCCGGACAGCGTAGAGCTGCGGGAGATTCTGGAGACGCAGCCGAAACCGGGACCGAGGCTCTTCGAAGCGTCTTGCGATGTACCACCGGCTCGCGCGAGACGTCCCGCAGTTGCGACGCTGCGGAGCGCGAAGCATTCGGAGTGACGGACTCGAACGTTTGCGACGGCGACGCCATGAATGGGGTCACCTGACCCGAACGTTCGGGACGACGACGCAATGAATGGGGTCACCGACCCGAACGTTGGGGTCGACGGCGCCATGAATGGGGTCACCGACCCGAATGTTTGGGTCGACGGCGCCGTGAATGGGGTCACCGACCCGAATGTTTGGGTCGACGAACACTATCAACGGGTCACCGACCCGAACGTTTGGGTCGATGAACACTATCAACGGGGTCACCGACTCGAACGTTGGCGATGATGACGCCGTGAATCGCGTCACTGACCCGAACGTTTGGGACGACGACGCCATGAATGGGGTCGCCTGACCTCGACGTTTGAGTCACTCGAGCCGAACGTTGTGGACACTCGACCCGAATCGTCGGGTCACTCGACTCGAACGTTTGGGTCGCTCAACCCCAATTATCGCGCCGTGCGCCAGGTGGTTCGAGGCTGGCTGGCCCGGTGTGGTGTGGGCTTCCAGCCCACCCTCGTTCCCTGGAGACCGAGGGGGTGGGCTGGAAGGGTTCAACCCGGAGACATAGTTGACACGCAGTTCTAGGGACATTCTTGACAGGTCGTCACCCTTGGAACGCAGATGTCGGCATGGCTTTACGGGTGAAGACGATGGCGGGACAGAGGTTGGAGGCGATCGAGCTGATCGCG
>DASWOB010000072.1:0-32323 GCA_036398925.1 Thermoanaerobaculia bacterium | reverse complement strand
AGCGCTTCACCGCCTCGCCTAGGAACGTGAGAAAGGTCCGTCGATCACGGTCACTGCGGAAGATGGCCCGGCGTTCATTGCCGCGTGAGGTGACGTGATACAGCGCTCCAGCGAACTCGATGCGTAACGGTCGTGCCATAGCGACGCCGAGGATCCCTCGGCAGTTGCCCGCCACCAAGTTCTGGTCATCACCGTAGAATTTCGCCGCCTGAAACTCCTCGGAATGGAAGATGTCGCTACAACGTGTAGACCGTGATCAGGAGAAGAGAAGAACGAAGCTGTGACCCCAATGGCCCGCGCAGTGGCCCGCGCAGGAGAAGAGAAGAACGAAGCTGTGACCCCAATGGCCCGTCACAGGGACGAGCGTCCGGCACTTTCGTCAAGACAGCAGGCCATCTTTGAAATGGTTGGGTGTCATGTCTCAACTGACGGTCATTCACGTCGGATCTGACGATGGTCCACGCGGGACGTGGTGATGATCCACGCGGGATCTGACGGTGTTCCATTTCGAACGTGACGATGCGGCATTTCGAACGTGACGATGCGGCATTTCGAAGATGGCGATGCGTCACGTTGCATGAAGCGAGTGCCTACGTCGTGCGTGGCCTGAGAGCGCAAGCGTGCGTGAGAGCGTGAGATCGCGCAGCGACACGCGTCACGTCGTTGTGGCAGGGGACTACATCCCGTGAGCCAGCCCCTTACGTCCGACGTGTCGCCGCGATATGTGGGACGTGGCGCTCGATCACTTTCGAGATGGAGCCTCGTCACTTTCGAAATGACGTCTCGACGGATGCCATGTGGCTTCCGTTCTCGAGCCGCCTGTCGTTCCGTCCGGCGCGACAGTTGTGCGCATGCAACCTGGTGTCATGTCACGCCTGAAAACCTGGGTACTTTCTCATTGGGCGTCGCTTCGCGAGCGGCGTAAGGCGCGGACCAGGCGGATGCGGCGGAAGCCTTCGTAGGCGACGGTGGCGGTGATCAGCCAGACCAGGCCGGCGGCCACTCCGGCGCCGATGTCGGAGATCCAGTGCACGCCGAGATAGATGCGGGAGACGCAGATGGAGACGATGAACGTGCAGCAGAGCGAGAGCGCGGCGGCGCGCGGACGCCATCGGTGGAGAATGCGGAAGGTGAGGTAGGCAAGAGCGCCGAAGACGACGGTCGAGCCCATGGCGTGGCCGCTCGGAAAGGAGTAGCCGTGCGCGTCGCGCAGCGCCTGCGCGAGCTCGGGACGCGCGCGCGCAAAGTAGCTCTTGAGCTGCAGGTTCAGCAGGCCGCCGATGCTGCCGGTGAGGAAGAGATACGCCGCCCAGCGCCAGCGTTTGTTCACGAAGAGGTAGATCGAACAGAGCGCGGCGATGACCGCCAGTCCGGCCGGGGTGCCGATGATGGTCATCACCGTGAAGAAGAGGGTCGCGCCGGAGCTGTGGGTCGTGCGCGCCCACTGATACGCCCGCGCATCCGCCTCGGCGATCGCCGGACTTTTGGCCGTGACTCCTTCGGCCAGATCAAGAAACGCATCCCCCGCCGTCGCCGTCACGCCGATGCCGATGATCACCACGACCACCACCGGCAGGTAATCGCGATAGCGGAACCGCGCCAGCCGCTGCCCGGAGCGCGCCAACAGCCGCTCGAGCCGCGGACCGACCGCGTAGAAGACGACCCACAGCAGGAGGAACAGCGCGAGGAATCCGACGATGAACAGCACGAGGTGGCGAAGCTAGCAGGAGTTGCGCCGTGGGTTGTCAGCTACGCGGCGATTCAGCTTACTCAGCTATTCAGCTACTCAGCTGTTCAGCTATTCAGCTATTCAGGGGCCAGAAGCGGTCGTGCACCGCCTGAACAGCTGAACAGCTGAGCAGCTGAACAGCTGAGCAGCTGTGGCGCCCCCGCTCAGAACCCGCCGCTCATGTACTTCCACTGCACGATCTTCTCGTTGATCTCGCGCAGGCGGCGGCTGATCATCCGGCAGAGGAGGTTGAGGAACTGGAGGGAGGCGTGGGGATCCATGGAGAGGATCTCGTTGAGCGTGGCGCGGTCGATCGACAGCACGGTGGCGTCGCCTTCGTGCGCTTTCGCGTCGGCCGAGCGCGGCTTGTCGTCGATGAGGGCCATCTCGCCAAAAAAGTCGCCGCGGTCGAGGACCGCCAGCGCTTCCTCGCCGACGCCGGGGATGAACTTGGAGATGCGCACGCGGCCGTCGAGGACGATGTAGAGCTTGTCGCCCCGTTCCCCCTCGCGGAAGATCATCGAGCCCTCGCGGAAGCGCTCCTCGCTCGAGAACGTCGCCAGCAGCTTCATTTCGGCGGCGGAGAGACCGCGCTCGCGGAAGAGGTCGACCTTGTCCTCCGACTTGACCGTGACCTGCTGCACCTCGCGCTTGCCGTCGACGGCCCGCTTGCGCCCCTGCCCCTTCTTCGCGTCTTCCTGGAAGAAGAGCTTGAGCTGATCGTTCGCGTCGCGCACTTTTTCGGTCAGCGACCGCCAGAACGCCCAGTGCAGGCCGACCGCCAGCTCTTTGTCCTCGTCCATCAACTGATCGAGCGCGCTGAACGAGAAGGTGTAGCAGGCGGACGGCTCGACCGCGAGGCCGTCGCTGGAACGGTGGGTGCGGTCGATGAAGTTCATCTCGCCGAAGATCGTGTCGGGCTGCAGCGTGCCGAGGATCTGCGGACCGAAGGGAGTCTCCTTGCGGATCTCGATGCGGCCGTCCTTGACGATGTAAAAGTCCATGGAACGGTCTTCCTCGCGGAAGACGTAGTCGCCGGCGGGGAAGCCCTCCACGCGGGCGAACTTCGAGAGGCGGAAGATCTGCTCGTCCTTCATGTGCTGGAAGCTGGCGAGCTTCCGCAGGTCGGACGAGGTGGTGATCAGGTCCTCGCGCTTTTCGGCGGCGCGGGTGATCTTCGACATGATCTCGCGCAGGTCCTGGCGGCTCTCGAGGCGGAAGAGGTTCTCCTTCCGCAGCTCGAGCCGCTCGGTGCACATCTGCAGGTTCTCGACGCGCTCTTTGATGCGCGCGTTGAGGGTGGTGTTGTCGATGTTGTGGATGCGCTTCAAGGTGTTGATCATCCGGCGCACCGGCTCGGTCGACTCCCCCTTCTGGTCGGTGGCCAGGAGGAACGCATCGACGAAGTCATCGAGCGCCTTGTCGAAGTTCTTCAGCTCGAACTCGACCCGTCCGGCGATCTCGGCCAGGCCGCGGTCGAACGGGTTGAGCATCCGCGCGTGGCGGATCTCCTCGTGCGCCGTCTCCCATTCTCCCTGCGAGTAATAGAGGCGTCCCAGGATCTCGAACGGGCGGTAGTTGTTCGGCGTCTTGAGCTTGGCGATCTCCAGCAGCTCGATCGCCTTCGAGGTCTGATCCTTGGCCATGTAGTACTGGGCCAGGCCGACGTACTGCGAGGAGTCGATCTCGTCGCGGGCCCGGTCCGCCACCAGTTCCTGGCGGATGCTCACGTACCGCGCATCCTCGGCCGCCTTCTTCATGTCGCGGACGCGGGCCAGGTTGATGCGCAGCGCGACGGAGCCTGGCTTGAGCTTCTCCGCCATCTCGTAGAGATGGATCGACTCGTCGAACAGCCCCTGATCGGCGTAGCGGCGGGCCAGCATCAGCAGCTCCTCCGCCTCGATCGGCACGGAGGTCTCGCCCGCGAGAGTGCGGAAGCGGGCGCGTGTCGGGAGAGGCTGCTCGGCCATCGGCAGCCGATATTATCCCTTTATCATCTGCGCCCATGGGGAAGCTGCGCATCTTTCTGGTTACCTTCGCGGTCCCCTGCGTGCTCCTCGCCGCGGACTTCCGGCTGGCGCTGCCGGGCTATGAATACTCCTTTCCGCGCGACCACGGCTCGCATCCGGCCTACAAAACGGAATGGTGGTACTACACCGGCCACCTGCGCACCGACGAGGGGCGGCGCTACGGATTCGAGGTGACGTTCTTCCGGGTGGCGCTCGCGCCGGAAGGGCCGGCCTCCAGCCGGTGGGAGCTGCGCCACGTCATGCCGGCCCACTTTGCGATCACCGACGTGCAGGGGAAGTCGTTCCGCTTCTACGAGAAGATGAACCGCGCCTCCCCGTACACCTCCATGGCCGCGGAAGGGCGTCTGGACGTCTTCAATGAGGGGTGGCGCGCCTCGACCAACCCCGACGGATCGTGGCGGCTGGTGGCGAAGGCCGGCAAGGACTCGATCGACCTCACCCTCCGCTCGCGCAAGGCGCCGGCCATCCACGGCGAGAACGGCATCAGCGTGAAAGCGGAGGGCATCGGCTACGCCTCCCACTACTACTCGATGACCCGCCTCGAAGCGGCCGGCGTCGTCAACGGCAGGCGGGCCCGCGGGCAGGCCTGGATGGATCACGAGTTCGGCAGCTCGGCTCTGCGGGAGAACCAGCAGGGGTGGGACTGGTTCTCGATCCAGCTCGACAATGATGCCGAACTGATGCTCTACGTGATCCGCCGCGACGACGGCACACCCGACGTGACCTCCAGCGGCTCGCTGGTCTCCAGCGACGGGCGGGTCATCCCGATCCGGCGGGAGCAGATGAAGATCACCCCGCTGCGGCGCTGGACCTCGAAGAAGAGCGGCGCCACCTATCCGATCGCCTTCCGGGTCGAGCTGCCGTCGTTCAACGTCTCCCTCGAGCTGCGGCCGCTGCTCGACGACCAGGAGCTCGTCACCGCCGGCTCGACCCGGGTCACCTACTGGGAGGGGGCCATGGACGTGAGCGGCCGGTTCGGCGGGGTGGGCGTCCGGGGGGAGGGGTACGTGGAGATGACCGGCTACGACCGGAAGTTCGTCGCTCCATAACCGCCGCATCCTCCGCCGGGGAGGCCCGGCGGCTGGGCGGTGGACGAAAAATCATGGAATGTTTGTGCTATAAATCACGGACAGTCACCCAAAAGAGACTTAATTTGATCGCCGTACCCAGTCAGATACGCGCGGTGAAGCAGGCGAAGCTTTCGCCTTTTGTTCGTCAGGTCCAAGAGAAAACTAGGGAGAAGAGTTCAATGAAAGTCCGTATTGTCGTCCTCACGATTTTGATGCTGGTGATTGCTGTCGGTGCGAGCGCGCAGGCGACGCGTACCTGGGTTTCGGGTGTCGGCGACGACGCCAACCCGTGCAGCCGTACCGCCCCCTGCAAGACGTTCGCGGGCGCGATCTCCAAGACCGCTGCCGGCGGCGAGATCGATAACCTCGACAGCGGCGGGTACGGCACCATCAACATCACCAAGTCGATCACCATCGACGGATCCGAGTCGGGTCAGGCCAGCATCCTGAACTCGGGCACCAACGGCGTCATCGTCAACGCGGGCGCCACCGGCGTCGTCACCATCCGCAACATCAACATCAACGGCGCCGGCGTGACCCTCGGCCTCAACGGCATCCGCATTCTGTCGGCCAAGGCCGTGCACCTCGAGAACGTGACGATCTTCGGCCAGAACGGCCGCGGCATCTCCGTCGAGAACACCTCCGGCCTCGTGCAGCTCTTCCTGCGCAACGTCGTCGTCCGCAACAACAACGGCGACGGCATCACCACCATCCCGGCCGGCGGCACCGTCCGCATCTACGTCGAGAACAGCTACATCGCGCAGAACGGCCAGAACGGCATCCAGCTGAACAACAACACCAAGGGCGCGTTCTTCTCGACCGCCATCACCGGCAACAACCAGGGCCTGCTGCTCAACACCAGCACCAACACCGCGGAGCTGATCGGCTGCACGATCTCGCTGAACCAGACCGGCCTGCAGAACGGCGTCGTCGGACAGGCTCCGGCCACCCGTTTGTCGAAGAGCCTCATCGCCGGCAACATCGGCGCCGGCGTGACCATCAACGGCGGCTCGGTGCGCGGCTTCGGCGACAACGCCATCGGCGGCAACGGTTCCGGCAACACCCTCACCGGCAGCGACCCGCAGCAGTAAAGACTGGCAAAGCTTTACGACTGCAACGAAGCGGCGTCCTTTCGGGGACGCCGCTTTTTTGTCCATCGGCGCCATACCCGCGCCGCAATCGCTCCTCACCATGCCCACCATGATCACGACGCTGCTGCTCGCCGCCTCTCTCTTCACCCTTCCCGCGCAGAAAAGCGACGCCACCATCGGCATCACCGCCATCAACCTCGAAACGGGGGAACGGATCAGCGTGCGCGGCTCCGAGCACTTCCCGATGGGCAGCGTCTACAAGTTCCCCATCGCCCTCGCGGTGCTGCGCCGCGTCGACGCGGGGACGCTGTCGCTCGCGCAGAAGGTGACGATCGATCCGAAAGAGTTTCCGGGCGGGGTGAGTGCCATTCGCGACCGCGCGAACGGCAAGTCCGTTACCTACACGGTCGGCGAGCTGCTCGAGGCGATGACGGTGGAGAGCGATAACACCGCGTGCGATGCCCTGCTGCGCGTCGTCGGCGGACCGCGCGCCGTGACCACACGCATGGCGGAGCTCGGCGCGTCGGGCGTGCACGTCGATCGCACGGAGAAGGAGATCGGCACCGACCTCAAAGCGCCGGGGTACGAGGAGCGCTACGGCTCCGACGTCCGCGACAGCGCCACACCGGACGCCATGGCCGACCTGCTGGTGGCGTTCTGGAAAGGGCGCGACGGCCTCTCGCGCCAGAGCCACGACCTGCTCGCGAAGTGGATGATCGAGAGCCCCACCGGCGCGCGCAAACTGCGCACGGCACTCCCCAACGGCTGGAGCGTCGCGCACAAGAGCGGGCAGATGCCGCGTACCTCGAACGACGCCGGCGTGCTGATCTCCCCCGGCGGCAAGCAGCACATCGCGATCGCGCTCTTCTCCAAGAATGCGCTCGATGACGTGAAGCTCGTCGACGCCGATCTCGTCGAAGTCACCCGTGCGGTACTGGCACGATGGGCGAAGTGACGCGCCGGATCTCGCGCACGAGCTGATCGCGCGCCGACTGCCCTTTCTGCACGAAGCTCGCGACCTTGCTGTGCAGGAGGTGCCGCTCTTCGCGGGTGATCTCTTTCGAGGTGAGTACGAGGATGGGGATGTTCGCCGTGGCCGGATTCTGCTTGAGCGAATCGGCCACGTCGAAGCCGCTCATCCCCGGCATCATCAGGTCGAGGATGATCACGTCCGGACTGCGCTCGGAGGCGGCGCGGAGCCCCTCTTCCCCCGAGTAGACGCTGGCCAGATCGAAGCCGAGCGCGCCGAGCTCCTCGTCGAGCAGCGCGTGCACCGCGAGGTCGTCGTCGATCAGCAGCAGCTTCGCTTTCGGCCGCCCCTCGGTCATGGCCTGCACGCGCTCGATGAGCCGGTCGCGATCGACCGGTTTGACGAAGTAGTCGTCGGCACCGAGAGCCATGCCGAGGTCGCGGTTGTCGACCATCGAGATGATGACCACCGGCAGGTCGCGCGTGGCCACGTCCGCCTTCAGGCGCTTGAGCACTTCCCATCCGTCGACGCCCGGCAGCACGAGGTCGAGCGTCACCGCCACCGGCTTCGACTCGCGCGCCAGACGCAGCGCCTCCTCGCCGTGCCGTGCACGTACGGCCGTGTAGCCGGCGGTGCCGAGGGCCGCGGAGATGAGGTCGAACGCGTTCGCATCGTCCTCGATGACCAGCACGCGGTCGGGCAGCGCGGTCAGCTCCGGCGTGCGCGTGACCACGGCCGCGCGTGAGGCGACCGGGAGGTGGAAGGTAAAGGTGCTGCCGGCGCCGATCGTGCTGGCGACGGCCACGCGGCCGCCCTGCAGCTCGACGAACTTCTTCACCAGCGCGAGCCCGAGGCCGGTGCCGCCGAACTCGCGGCGCACGGTGCCGTCCACCTGGCGGAACTCCTCGAAGATCATCGACTGATGCTCCGGCGCGACGCCGATGCCCTGGTCCTCGACCGACACCGCGATCCAGCCGTCGCTGCTGTTGCCTTCGAAGCGGGCGCGAATGGCGATCGGCGAGCCGGGCGGCGAGAACTTCACCGCGTTCGACAGCAGGTTGAACAGCACCTGCTTGAACTTGGCGAGATCGGTCTCGATCTGCGGCAGCTCCGCCGGGACGTCGACGGTGAAGCGCGGCTCCGTCCTGGTCATCCCTCTCATCATCGTGCAGACGCTCTCGATGGCCGGCGCGATATCGAAGAACTCCGGGTAGATCTCCATCTTCCCGGCCTCGATCTTCGAGAGATCGAGCACGTCGTTGATGATCGAGAGCAGGTGATGCCCCGACTCGTGGATGTGGCGGAGGAAGTTGAGGTGCTTCTCGGAGATCTGCGTGCCGAGGCGCTCGATCAGGATCTCCGAGAAGCCGATGATCGAGTTCATCGGCGTGCGCAGCTCGTGCGACATGTTGGCCAGGAACTGGCTCTTGAGGCGATCGGCCTCGCGGATGCGCCGGTTCGCGTCTTCCACCTCGCTCATGAGGCGCGTCAGCTCGACGATCTTCTGCGATTGTTCTTCTTCGAGCTCGCGGATGCGGATGCGCTTCTCTTTGAGGTTCGCCACGCCGACCAGGAAAAAGTACGAGGCGCCGAAGACGAAGATCATCCGCGTCAGCGCCACCAGCATGGCGTCATCGACCCACCGGATCTCCCCCATCCAGAGCAGCAGGCCGAGGTAGGCGATGGTGTTGCCGAGGCTCACCAGATAGGCGGCGGCTTTGCCGCTCGCGAAGGCGGCCGCCGATGACGACGCCACGTACCAGATGAACCAGGGGCTGTCGATGCCGCCGGTGGCGTAGACGCCGATGGTCGCCAGCACGATGTTCATCGCCATCCAGAGCGGATTGAGGATGCGGCGATCGGCGCCGCGCTGGAAGAGCGCGTAAAACGTCGCCGCCGAGGTGCAGGAGACGACCAGCACGAGCACCGCCAGATCGAGCCGTGGCGCGATGACGCCCAGCGCCATGCCGGCGATGGAGACCAGAAAGCCGAGCAGATAGACGAACAGATGGTTCCGCTGAACGTTCAGGTCAAAACGCAGCAGCTTCGCGCGCTGGTCGTTCAGGCGGTCATTCGGCATGGGCGGATGGAAGGATTGTAGCCGCTCGGCCGCTCAGCCGCTGCGGCGGATCGGCTACTCCACCGTGATGCCGAGAAAGGCGATGCACATCTCGTCGGTGGTCGCCTCGCCCCAGCCCACCGGCTTCGGCGGGTCGTTCGGCTGCCGCGGGTTGTTCGCGGAGTTGTCGTAGTAAGCGGTGAGCCGCAGTGCGGAGCCGGCCGGGATCGTCACCGGCTCTTTGTAGCGGTACGCCCCCTGCCAGTGGAAATCCCAGTCCTGAATGTCGATCAGGCACTGCTTCGCGCCGCCCGGCAAGGTCATCTCCACGGTCATCTTTTTGCCGAGGTAATGCATGTGCGGCGCGATCAGCCAGAGCTTGAGCGGGAAGGGCGTCAGCAGCGGGAACTCGGCGTCGACGCGGTAGTTCGGATCGCCGGCCGGGATCCGGAACTCGGTGTTGATGATCGGCACGATGCGCATGATGTTCTTCGGTGCCGTTTTGGCGAGGTAGACGCCGAACTGCGTCCGGTCAGCCGCCGGTGCGTGGCCATGCGGGTGATAGTGCACCTGCAGCACGACGCGCGCCCCCTTCGGCAGCTCGAAGGCGACGTTCTCCGGCATCTGCAGCGGCGGCGCGCCGGGCGCCCATCCGCCGAGCGTCCCGGTCGCGGAGAAGCCGGGATCGCCGAAGCAGGTGTAGCCCGGCCCCGGCTCCGCGTCGTCGAGCGTCTTCGAGATGCCGGTGGTGTCGATGAAGGCGATCACGTGATGGACGGTCTCGCGATCGCCCGGTTTCGTGTCGACCGCGCGGACGTAGCCGGTCGACGGAAGGTTGGTCGGCACCGTGAAGCAGCGGTACGTGTCGCCATGCGCCTCGGGCGTGTAGGCCTCGACGTTCTCGAGCACCAGGTCGGGCTGTCCGAGGGTCCAGTCGCTGGAGAAATCGAGCGGCGCCGGCAGGTCCGCGCGATTGCCTTCCGGCGCGCCGCGATCGACCCACTGCGCGATCGTGTCGATCTCCGTCTGCGTCATCCCGCGCTTGTCCGCAAAGTCGCCGCAGCCGTCGGACGGTTTCCACGGCGGCATCTGCTTCGACTGGGTCATGAACTTGATGAGCGCCGCGTGCGGCTTCGCGCTCGAGTAGTCGACCAGCGAGAACGGCGCGACGTTGCCGGGGCTGTGGCAGTTCTGGCAGTGCTGCTGGAAGATGCGGCTCACTTCCTTGCTGAAGGTCGGCCCACCCTGCGGCGCGGGGGCCGGACGGACGGCGCGCTGCTTCGCGGCGGCAAGCGGGAGAGACAGGAGGAGAGTGAGGACCAGGGCAGTTTTGCGCATCGGAGTTGCCACGCAGTTTAGGCTGTTTCTGTGATTCACGTCGTCCTCGTGCACCCCGAGATCCACTGGAACACCGGCAACGCCGGCCGCTCCTGCCTGGCAGCCGGAGCCGTCCTGCACCTCGTCGAGCCGCTCGGCTTCTCTCTCAACGAACGCGAAGTGCGCCGGGCCGGGCTCGATTACTGGGAGCACGTCGACCTCCGGCTCTGGCCGTCGTGGGAAGCGCTCGAGCAGGAGCTGCCGTCGATGGGCGAGGTCTTTTTCTTCTCCACGAAAGGGCGGCAGGTCTACTGGGAGGCGGCCTTTCCGAAGAATGTCGTGCTGGTGTTCGGCCGCGAGACCGGCGGCCTGCCGCCGGAGCTGCACGAGCGCTACGCGGAGCGGATGCTGACCATGCCCATCCACTCGGAGCACGTGCGCTCGCTCAACCTGTCGACCTGCGTCGGGATCGCGCTGTACGAGGTTCTGCGGCAGCGCGGTGTCAGTTCACGCGATGTCAGTTTATCCCGAGCATAGCGAGGGATCTAAGGTGCCACCGCGCGGCCCCTGCCATGGGCTGAAAGTGTGGCGATGGCACCCGAGATCCCTCGCTGCGCTCGGGATAAACTCTGTCACTCCGATTTGATCGCGCTCACGATATCGATCCTCTGCGCCAATCTCGCCGGCGCGAGGCCCGCCAGCGTCGCGGTCACGAAGGTGACGGCCAGCGAGGCGGCGATCAGCGCGCCCGGGGTGTGAAAGTCGATGGTCCAGCCGAACGACTGTTTGTTGATCACGTAGATCAGGATCCACGACAGGGCGTAGCCCATCACCAGGCCGGCCACGGTCGAGGCCACGCCGAGAAGCGACGACTCGAGCACGATCATCGTGCGCAGCTCGCCGGTCGAGAGGCCGCCCACGCGCAGGAGGGCCAGCTCGCGGGTGCGCTCGAGGATCAGCGCGGCCATGGTGTTGACGATGCCGAGGACCGCCACGACGATGGCCACGCCCAGCAGGGCGTAGGTGATCATGAAGGTCTGGTCGAAGATGCGCATGACCTCCGTGCGGATCTCGGCGTTCATCACCACGAACGCGTTGTATTTCGGGCCGAGCAGGCGCTCCAGCTCGCGGCGCGCGTGGTTCTTGTCCGTCCCCTCGCGCAGGTAGATCACGATCGTGTTCGCGGTCTCATCGCCGAAGGCGCGCACGTACTGCGGGCGATCCATCACGATCACGCCGCGATCGTTCGAATAGTCGCGGTAGACGCCGGAGATGCGCAGCCGCCGCGGGCCGCGCGGGGTCGGGACGTCGACCGTGTCGCCGGCGCTCTTCTTGTATTTGGTGGAGAACGGCTCGGAGACGAAGACGCCGCCGTGCTGCCGCGCATCACGCATGGCGTCGTTGCCGGAGCGCGGAGCGACCATGTGCAGGCCGAACTCCTTCGCCGCCACGTCGAACTCGCCGGAGGTGAGGGTGATCAGGTCTTCGCCGTAGAGGATCTGCCGGGCACGGATGCGATCGAACGACGTGACGAAGGGGATGGCGCGCAGGTCGTTCGCGATCCCGGCGGGAAAGACCGCGGTCGGCGCGTTCGAGAGCCCCTTCGCCGGCCGCAGCCAGAGGTCGGATTGCACGGTCTGGTCGACCCAGATGCGCACCGTCTCGCGGAAGCTGCCGACCATCAGCGCGACCGCGACCATCATCCCGGTGGCCAGCGACAGCGCGGCGCTGGCCACGGAGGTGCGGCGCAGCGATGCCGGCAGCGATGCCGCGGCCAGCTTGCCGACCATGCCGAAGATCCGCTCCAGCGGAGGGCGGGCCAGGCGCGCGGTCGCGCGGACGACGAACGGCGCGAGCAGCGAGAAGCCGGCCACCACCAGCAGCACCGCCACGTAGCCGGCCACGGCGATCCCCTGCACCGGCGGGATGCGTGAGACCAGCGCGCCGGCCAGGAAGCAGGCCATCGCCGCGAGGCCGAGCGCGCGCGGATGGGCGACGCGCTGCTGCAGACCGGGGCGGATCATCGCGCTCGGCGGCACGCGCGCCGCTTCCAGCGACGGCTGCAGCGCGGAGACGATCGAGAGAATGATCCCCACCGCGAAGCCGAGCGCGATCACCCCCGGCGTCAGCTCCACCGACTCCGGCGCGCTGGCGACGTAGAGCGCGTTCACGGTCTGACCGACCGCCCGCAGGATGCCGCTCGCCAGGAGGTTCCCGAGCACGATCCCGACCACGGAGCCGGCGATGCCGAACAGCAACCCCTCGCCAACGAACGCGCGGAAGATCTGCCCCGGTGACGTGCCGAGCGTCTTGAGCACGCCGACGTCCCTGCGCCGGCGGAGGATCGAGATCAGCACCGTGTTGTAGACCAGGAACATCCCTACCAGCAGCGCCACGCCGGCCAGCGCGAAGAGGTTCACCCGGAACGCGCGCAGCATCCGCTCCACCCGTTCGTTGCGGCGCGAGGGGCGCTCGATGCGCGTGCCGGCGGGGAGCTGCACGCGCCGCAACAGCTCCTCCGCGCGCCCTTCCGGCACCATCAGGTCGATGCGCGAGAGCTTGCCCGCCAGCCCGAAAGCCCGCTGCGCGACGGAGATGTCGCAGACCGCGATCGCGCCGTTGAAGGCCGTGGCCGGACCGCGCGCTTCGAGGATGCCGCGGATGCGCAGCGTGCGGCGGCGTCCTTCGATGCTCAGCGCCACCGGGTCGCCGAGCTTCAAGCCATGCTCTTTCGCGAACGGCGCCGGCAGGACGATCGCGTCTTCCTCGAACAGCGCCAGGAACTGCCCGATCTCCTCTTTCCCGCCGGTCTGGATCTGCGCGTATTTGTAGTCGCGAAAGTGAAGGTCGCTGAAGAGATCGACCGCCAGGAGGCGGATCGGCTGCTGCGCCGGCTCCATCATCCCCTCCACATCGATGACCGGCGCGAAGCGGACGCCTTCACTCCACAGAGGCTGCAGCCGCAGCAGCACGCTTTCGTCGAGCGGCGCCACATCCGGGACCAGTTGATAGTTCGCCCGGCCGGCCACCGCGTCCACCGACTCGCGAAAGGCCCGCAGCGCGCTCTGATTCGCGAGCTGGATGGCCACCACCACCGCCACACCGACGGCAATGCCGAGGATGGTCAGGGAGGTGCGGATCTTCTCGCGCAGGATCGGGCGGAGCACGAGCGCTTTGAGAATTGAGGATTGAGAATTGAGAATTGAGGAAAAGAGGCGAGGCACGCTCACTCCTCCATCCTCGATCTTTCATCCAGCCTCAATCCCGCATCCTCAATCCGGCCATCGCGCAGATGAATGATGTAGTCGCCGTAAGCTGCCGCGGCCGCCGAGTGCGTGGCCATGACGATGGTGGGGCGGTCGTTCTGGTGGATCTCGCGCAGCAGCTCGAGGATCGCCGCGCCGGTCTTCGAGTCGAGGTTGCCGGTCGGCTCGTCAGCCAGGATCAGCGGCGGACGATGGATGATGGCCCGCCCGATGGCCACGCGCTGCATCTCGCCGCCGGAGAGCTCGTTCGGGTAATGCGTGGCGCGATGCGCGAGCTGCACGCGCCCCAGCACCTCGTCCACCCGCGTCCTGATCTCCCCTTTCGGCCGCCGGGCCAGCGACAGCGAAAAACCGACGTTCTCCGCCACGTTCAGGGTCGGGATGAGGTGGAAGAACTGGAAGATGAAGCCGACCTGCGTGCGGCGCAGCGCCGTCAGCTGCCGCTCGTTCATCGACGAGGTCTCGTGCTCGCCGAGGAGCACGCGGCCGGAGGTGGGGCGATCGACGGCGCCGAGCAGGTGGAGCAGCGTCGACTTGCCGCTGCCGGAGGCGCCCATCAGCACGACGAAATCGCCGGAGGCGATCTCCAGCGAAACGTCGTCGAGCACGTGCACGGCGGCCGATTCCTCGCTGCCGGCGTAATCGTGGCTGACGCGGTCGAGCTTCACGTGCATGCGCGCTGCATTGTGTCGCAGTCCGGCACGTCGGCTGCACTCAGCTATGCCGGACCGTCGCTGATATAGTCGGCGAACAGAGGAGGTACCCCGAAATGGACGAGAGCAGGAACCCCGGATCTATCGGCGGAACGGCAGATGCAGCCGGCGATGAAACATCGGGCCGCTTCAACCGCGCCAAAGAGTTTGTCGGCGAAAAGTACGACGCAGCGTCCGGCAAGGTCCGCGACGGTTACAACGCGATGCGCGAGCGGGTGGAGGACGTCGACGTCGGCGCCGTCACCGATCAGGTCCGCACCTACGTCCGGTCGAACCCCGGCAAGGCGCTGCTGATCTCGGTGGGCGTCGGCTTCCTGATCGGCCTGCTGCTCCGCCGCGACGAGGAGTAAAACTCATGGCAACGCGTCCCCCCGATTCCCACGAGCGTTCCGCAGCAGGCATGGACTTCGAGGACGATCCGATCCGCGAGAGGGCGGCCGCCCTCGGCCAGCGGATGGTCGAGAACGGCCCGGAAGCGCTCTTCGACGAGATCGAAGGCCTCCTGCCCGACAGCTGGCGTGACCACATCCGCACCTTCCCCATCGCCGCCGTGGCCCTGGGCGTCGGCGCGGGCATCTGGCTCGGGATGAAAAAGAGCGACGAGATCATCGCCGCCGGCACGACCCTCGTCTCCACCGCGGCGATGGCCAACGTCGCCCAGGTGATGGACAAGGTGAAGGGGCAGTAAGGCTCGGCTGCTCAGCTCCTCGGCGGCTCAGCTCCTCAGGAACCGCTGAACAGCTGAATCGCTGAGCGGCTGAGCAGCTTATACTTGTCCCGAATGCCCCCAAGGCTGCGCCCCACCCGGTTTCCGCTCCCGGTCGAGTCGCACCACCACCTCGAGTCGCTCGCGTCCGAGGTGCACCGGACATATTTCTTCAAATACCCGCCGCTGCCGGTGCGCTGGGGCCAGCAGATCACCCGCAAGCGCCGCCGCTCGATCCGCCTCGGCTCGTACAACCACCACACCACCGAGATCCGCATCCACCCGATGCTGAACGCGCCGAACGTCCCCGCGTTCTTCATCCAGTCGGTGATCTACCACGAGTACCTGCACCACGTCATGGGCGCCGCGCACAACCGCCGCTTCCATCAGGCCGAGCGGCAGTTCCGCTATCACCGCGAATCGCAGGAGTGGATCCGCCGCAACCTCTTCGTCCTCCTCGGACGGAGAAAGAGCGAGCTGGTCACGCCGCCCACGCCGCCGCCCCCGCAACTGCCGGTGGCCATCCAACAGCCAATGTTCGTCTCGCAGCTCTCGCTCTTCTAAGCAGAACGCACGCACTGCGCCCACGGTTGAGGAGACGACCGGGGGCCTCCGGCGGCCGGGGCCAGCGGGTCCGGGCCCGTGGCCCGGCCGCCGGAGGCCCCTCGTCGTCTCCCTCTGCCGGAGCGTTACTCCTTCGGCGCGGCCACCTTCGGCAGCTGCACGAAATCGCCGTCGGCGTAGATGATGTCGTCCTCGAGCCGGTCGCGCAGACGCATCTCGGCGCCGGCGGTCTTCTCCGCGATGCGGCGGCTGTCCCAGTCGAAGATGCCGTCCGCGCCGGCGCTGACGATGCGGTAGTGCTGGCGATCGTTCGAGAGGACGTAGGCCAGCTCGTGGCCCCAGACGTCGTCCTTGATGGTCTCGTCGTCGAAGAGCGTCGCCAGGGCGTCGACGTCGCCTTCCGGATAGAGGCCGTCGTGCTCGCCCGCGTGCATCTCCAGGTACGAACCGAGCGTCTCGATCCGCGCGATGGTCTTCTTCCACGGCTGGCGGAGATCGCTCTCCTTCTCCACCTGGTGGTAGACCTCCTGGATCTTCGGCCCGAGGGTGGCGCCGCTGCGCTGCATGGTCTCGGTCATCAGCTGCGGCATGACCTGAATCGATTTCTGCCCGGTGGGGGTGCGGTAGAACGCCACGAGATCGGCCAGCTCCGATTCGGTGAGGTACTTCGCGTAAACGTCCATGTAAAGCTCGCGCGTGACCTCGTGAATGTTCGCTTTGCCCAGCAGCTCGCGGAAGCGCTCGAACTTCCACTTCGCCTCGGCCTGCCCGGCCGCATCGCCGCCGGCCTCCCGCAGAATCTCTTCCTGCATCTGGGCGAAGATGGCGTCGAACATCTCCTTCTCCATCTTCTCCATGTTCGTGACCTTCATCATTTCTTCGATGAGCTCACGCTGCTTCTGCGACGGATTCGGATGGGTCGCGCCGAACGCCGGCAGAGCAAAGACAAGGAGGACGAAAAGAAGGGCGGACGTTTTGCGCATCTGCGCATTCTACAATCGCGGGCTCATGCGCCGTCTGGTATTGCTCCTGGCAGTTCTCTGTGCGCTTCCCGCGGTCGCGAAATCACTGCACTGGCGCGCGGTCGACGTGAAGGCGCGCCTGGAGGCGAACGGCAACCTGCACATCGTCGAGTCGCTGACGTTCGTCTTCGACGGCGACTGGAACGGCGGCGAGCGCTCGTTCAACCTGCGCGACCGGCAGGAAGTGCAATTGCGCTCGCTGTCGCTGCAGGGGGGAGCGCCGCTCGAAGAGGACGATCTCGACGCGGTGGGCGAATACCAGTGGAGCGGCGACACGCTGCGCTGGCGGAGCCGCCTGCCGACCGATCCTTCGTTCGAGAACGCGGAGCGGACGTACATCATCGACTACGTGCTGACCAACGTCCTGGAAGGCGATGGCCAGAGCTACCGGCTGCACCACGACTTTGCCCTGCCGGAGGCGAACCTGCCGATCGAGCGCTTCTCGCTGGAGCTGACCTTCGATCCCGCCTGGGAGGGAGCGGCACCGGTGATGATGCCGCCGGTCTCGATGAGGCCCGGTCAGAGCATGGTGGTCACCCGCAACATGACCTACGCCGGCGCCGGCGACCCGCCGGCGGTCCACCAGCCGGCGCCGATGTGGGTGGGCGTACTGGCGCTGCTCTTCTTCCTCGGCGGCGCGGCACTGCTGCTGCTCGTCTTCCTCCGCGGCGAACAGGAAAGCGGGCGGATGAAACCGCTGCCGCACGGCAGCCAATACCTCGATGAAGTGCTGGAGCTGCGCGCCGAAGCGGCCGGCGCGGCGTGGGATGGCAAGACCGGCGAGAACGAGGTCGCGGCGACGCTGGCCCGGCTGACGCAGGAAGGAAAGATCACCTCGCGCGTCGAAGACGGCGTCCTGCACATGCGCCTCGAGGTCTCCCGCTCGGAGCTCCACGGTTACGAGCGCGCGCTCATCTCCCATCTCTTCGTCGGCCGCAAGAACGAAACCGACACCGACACCGTCCGCGCGCATTACACCAGCCAGGGCTTCGATCCGGCGGAGCTGATCCGCCCCGGCATCGAGCAGCAGCTGATCGACCGCGAGCCGTTCTGGAGCGAGAACGCCGACCGCGTCAGCGCCTGGCCGCACGTCGCCGCATTCTCGGTGGCCGTGCTGATGATGATCGGCAGCGCCCTCGCCGGCACGCCGGGCGACATGCTGGCCTCGATCCTCGCCTTCATGATCGGCACCGTCTTCGGAATGGCCGCGGCGGTCTACGCGGCCTCGCAGGCCAAACGGGTGGCCGGCATCTCGATGCCCATCGCCATCGCAGCGCTCATCTACGCGCCGTCGCTGCTGGTCTTCCTCCTCTGCGCCTTCCTCACCCGCCTCTGGGACCTGCATCCGCTGACGCCGTTCGCTCTCGCGGTGTGGCACCTGGCGTGGCTGCACCTCATCCTCGATCTGCTGCGCAACCGCGACACCCCGGAGAAGATGGCCTTCCGCCGCAGGATCGCCGCGGTGCGCACGATGTTCGCGAAAGAGCTCGAACGCCCGCGGCCCGACCTCCGCGACGAGTGGTTCCCCTACCTGATCGCCTTCGGCCTCGGCAAAAGCGCCGCGCGCTGGTTCCGCTCCTTCGGCAGCACCATCGAATACAACCGCGGCGTGCCGACCACGTCGTCCTCCTCGTCGTCTTCGTCGTCCGGATCGAGCTCCCCCTCGTGGACCGGCGGCGGAGGAGCATTCGGCGGAGCGGGCGCCACCGGCAGCTGGGCCGCGGCAGCCGCCATCGTCAGTTCCGGCGTCTCGGCACCGTCCTCGTCGGGAAGCGGCGGTTCGAGCTCCGGCGGCGGTTCGAGCTCGTCCAGCTCCGGCGGCGGAGGCGGGGGCGGCTGGTGACGTCGAAGCGCTTCGACAGCTTGCTGCGCGACCTCGGCGACGTAGAGCTCTCCCCCCGCGCGACGAATCAATTCTCCGCGACCGTCGGCGACGTCCGCGGCAACGCCATCCGCCGCCGCAACCTCCGCCTCTACCTCGAACAGCTCGCCGCCATCGGCCCGCGCATGCTGCTCATCGGCGAAGCGGTCAGTCATCGCGGAGGCCGCCTGACCGGTATCGCCTTCGTCAGCGAAACGGTCATGCTGGCCGGGGTCGAGACGCTCAACGGCCGCATCCTCGGCGCCGATCACGGCTACCGCAAAGCCACCGACGGCCCGCGCCTCTCCACCGAGGCCAGCGCCACCATGGTCTGGGGGACCATCAAGAACATCGACCCGCTCCCGCTGCTCTGGAACGCCTTCCCCTTCCACCCCTTCCACGAAGGCGAGCCCGAATCGAACCGCGTCCCGAGCGCCGCCGAGCTCCTGATCGGCCAGCGCTTCATCGGGCAACTGATGACCCTCTTCGCGTTCGACCAGATCGTGGCCATCGGCAACCAGGCCGCCCTGTCGCTGACCAAACTGGCCATCCCCCACACCAAAGTCCGCCACCCCTCCATGGGCGGCAAAAACGAATTCATCGCCCAGATGGCCTCGCTCTCGCAGAAGAAGCACGCATGAAAAAGAGCCAGATCCAACAGATCAAAGAAGGCCGCGCCATGCGCGAAAAAGTCTGGTCCGGCCGCCTCCAACCGTACGGCCCGCGGGTCGATTTGAGGACGGAGAATGCGGTGAAGTTGACGACCATCCCCAGCTCGGCCGAGGAAAAGTACAAGGGTGGGCAGGAGTAGGGGGCGTATAGGAGCGTGGCGCGGTGCTCGAACTCGCGCGCCCATCGGCTCCAATGAGACCGCAGATCGCTACGCGGGGTAGAACTTTAAGCGGCCGCATTCGCCGCTGCTACCATGCGATTGTGACCAAGGAGCACAACGAATTCCGTGATCCGATCCACGGATTCATCGTTCTCACGTCCGACGAACGGAAAGTCGTCAATTCACGCGCCTTTCAGCGCCTGCGGCACATTCACCAGCTCGCCCTTACCTGGCTCGTTTATCCGGCCGCCACGCACAAGCGGTTCGAGCATTGTCTCGGCGTCATGGATCTCGCCGGCAGAGTCTTCGACGTGCTCACGCACCCCGAAAACCGGCGGACGACCGGCCGTCTCAAGGACATCTTCCCGTCGACCGATCCGACAGACTCGAAACATCGCTACTGGCGTTCTGTCGTGCGGATGGCGGCCCTTTGTCACGACCTCGGACACATCCCCTTTTCCCACGGCGCCGAGGAACTGCTGCCGAAGGATACGCATCACGAGAACCCTCTCCGTCGAGGTGATCCGGTCGCCACAGATGCAGAAGCTGTGGAAGGACATGACGCCTCCCCTCAACGCGGACCACATCGGCGGCGCGGTGGTCTCATCCATTCATCTGTCGCAGATCCTCGGCAGGATGCCGAAGGCGGTGTTCGACTTCGTCTTCGTCGCGCCGGAGCTTCTCGAGGAAGGTCGCACCTGGCTGCACGAGAACCTGGAGAAGATCCTTTGTGAGAAGGAGCCATCATGAGCATGGAGTATCTGAAGCAAGCTGCCATCCTCGGTGCGTTCGTCGAGAAGGTGCGCGCGACCGGCCACGCCTGCGGTGAGACGCTTCTGCAGAAAGCGGCCTTCGTGATGAAGGAGCTCTTCGGCGTCCCTCTTTCGGACCAGTTCCGCATCCACTATTACGGCCCGTTCTCATTCCAGCTACGCGACCGGCTCTCGTTGCTCGAAGCCGAGGAGTTCCTTCGCGTCTCCCCGCGCGACCTGGGGGTGACCTACGACACCGGCGAGCGGTACTCGCAGCTACGCGAGCAGTTCCCGCAGACCATTGCGAAGTACCAGCACGCCATCGACTTTGCCGCGTCGCAACTCGGCTCGATGGGTGTGAAAGAGCTCGAACCGCTGACGACCGCGCTGTTCGTCACTCGCCAGCAGCCGGACGCGGACGCAAGCGCCCGCGCGGCGAAGCTGATGGAGATCAAGCCGCACGTCAAACCGGCCGAGGCACGCGCGGCAATCGCGAAGGTGGATGGGTGGGTGGCGCAGGTGTCGTCGCACTAGAGAGACACCCGGCGGCATCAAGCGGCAGCGCCGCCGCTTTTGTCCGATCGCCGTGTGGTGTGGGCTTCCAGTCCACCCCTCGTCTCCATGGAAGGGATCGGCGGCCACACGCGGCGCGCGATCACTGATTCCTGCAGCCACTTGTCGAAGACGGTTCGAGCTCTGCATCAACGCCGGGCAAGCTCCGAATCGCGGCTGTTTCGGTACCTGGTGGTCTGAACGCCCAACAAAATCCCCTCCCCCCGCCGCGGCGGGAGGAGGGGGGTCGGGGTGGAACGGCGGTTACGGCTTGGTGGCGCTCAGCGTGGTCGGGGAGGGGGTGGTTTTGCGGCGGCGGCCGGCGATGACGCGTTTCATCTCGGCGACGTGGGGGCGGACGGCGTCTCCGGCGTCGGCGGTGATGAAGCCTTTGGCGACGCGGTAGACCTCGCGGGTGGAGCGGACGGCCTGCATTTTGTGGCGCAGGATGGCCCGGTCGATGTGGCGGACGAGGGCGCGGGCTTCCTCGCGCACGCCGCCGTACGCCATCTCGAAGGCGATGGCGTCGCGCATCTCGACCGGGTCGGCGGCGACGAGTTTGCCGACGTCCGGTGCGGCCTCGATGAACAGCGCGGCGTTTTCGAGCGCGGCGACCGTGGTGGAGCGGGCCAGCCGGACCTCGTCGATCGTGAGCGGCTTCGGTCCGCCCTCGTTCGGGAAGAACTCGGCCCCCAGGGTGCGCAGGCGGGTCATCCACTGCTGGGCGTCGGGGGTGTACTTGTTGGCCGGCTCGGTGGCCGGGTTTGCGGTCGGGGTCGGGGTGTTGGCTTTGGTATTCATGACGTTTTCCTCTTTCCTCTGATTTTCTCTCTCGAATCTTGATATCGCGACATTTGTAGCTGCATGCAGACCTATATATAGTACCGAAACTCCGGCTTGTCAAGAGATAGGTCAGGAGCTACATTAATTGGGCGAATGAAAATGATTCATGAAGAGCTGCGGCAGGCACGCGAACAGGCGGGGCTCAGCCAGCAGGCGCTCGCCGACCTGGCGGGCATCCCACGGAATCAGATCGTGCGCGCGGAGCGGGGGGAGAACATCACTCTCGACACGCTGCGCAAGATCGCCGTGCATTTGCCACTCACCGAGCTGACGCTCCTCGACACGAAGGGCCTGCGGGTGGACATCATCCCGGAGCCGGAGAAGCTGTTCTTCGCCGCCATCGATAACGTCATGCACATCAGCGATGCGCTCCTCGGCGCCATTCACCTGGCGATGGAAGCGCGCCTGGCGGTGGAGGCGGCACGCCGTGCCGCGCCGCCGCTGCCGGACGGCCAGCAGCGATCGGGCAGCGTCGACGGTCTGCTGCTCCTGCGCGGGCTCGAGCGGGTGGCCAGCGAGATCCAAGCGATCAGCAGAGAGGCGAGAATCGCCTAACTCTTTGCCCGATCAGAGCTTCGACGCGAGACAGCGGCGCTGCAGCGCGACGAAATATCCTCCGATCGAGGAAAAAATATCCTCGATTCGAGGAAAAAATAAGCTCCATCGGAGGATATTTTTCCTCGTTTGGAGGATTTGAAATCCTCGATCGGGGGAAAAAAAAGGTCGATCGGACGATATTTTTCCTCTTTGGAGGATTTGAAATCCTCGATCGGAGGAAAAAAAGCGTCAATCGAGGATATTTTTCGTCGTTCGGAGGATTTGAAATCCTCGTTCGGGGAAAAAAAAGCTCCATCGGAGGATGTGGATCCCCGTTCGGGGGCTTTCGATCCTCGCCCGAACGCGACGTTTCCTCGCCGGAACCTATCCGCCGATGTGCGACATCTCCACTTTCGGCAGCGGCACGGTCGCATCCGACCGGATCTCCGAGTAACGGTCGCCGCGGGCGCGCCAGAGGCTGGCTACCACCTCCGCGAGTTGCTCGTCGCTCGCCCCACCCCGCAGCAGGGCGCGCAGGTCGTAGCCGTTACCGGCGAAGAGGCAGAGGTAGAACTGCCCGTTGGCGGCCAGGCGGGCCCGCGTGCACGAGCCGCAGAACGGCTGGGTGACGCTGGTGATGACGCCGATCTCGCCCGCGCCGTCGCTGTAGCGCCAGCGCTCCGCCACCTCGCCAAAGTAGCCGGCATCGACCGGGGCGAGCGGCCATGCGGCGCTGATGCGCTCCACCACCTCGCGCCCCGCCACCACGTCGTCCATCCGCCAGCCGTTGGTGTTGCCGACGTCCATGTATTCGATGAAGCGGACGATGTGTCCCGTGTTGCGGAAGCGTCCCGCCAGCTCGACCACCCCGGCGTCGTTCAGCCCGCGTTTGACCACCACGTCGATCTTGACCGGCGTCAGCCCGGCCTCGCCCGCCGCGTCGATCGCCTCGAGCACGCGCGCCACCGGAAAGTCGACGTCGTTCATGGCCCGGAAGATGGCGTCGTCGAGCGAATCGAGACTGACCGTCACGCGTGATAGCCCCGCGTTTTTCAGCGACCGCGCTTTCTCACGCGTCAGCAGCGACCCGTTGGTCGTCAGCGCGACCTCGGCCAGGCCGGCCAGCTGCTCGATCAGGCGTTCGAGGTCGCGGCGCAGGAGCGGCTCGCCACCGGTCAGGCGGATCTTGGTCACGCCGTTGCGGACGAAGGCGGCGCCAATGCGCGCGATCTCCTCGAAGGTCAGCAGCTCGGCGCGCGGCAGGAACGCAAAGTCGCGGCCGAACACCTCCTTCGGCATGCAGTACGTGCAGCGGAAGTTACAGCGGTCGGTGACGGAGATGCGCAGGTCCTTCACCGGGCGGCCGAGTGTGTCGCGGACCATCCAGCGGCAGAACTAGCGAGGCGGGCTCAAATACTCCAGCACCTGCCGGACGCGTTTGGCCCAGGCCCGCTCGCTGTGGTCGGCGCGCCGGTCTTCGAAGTAGCGCATCGACTCCTCGGTCCAGCCGTTTCCGGAGAGCCGGTCTTTGAGCGTGCGCGCGTCGACCAGCGCCTCCATCCCCTCGCGGCCGCCGATGTCGATCCAGAGTCGCGGGCGCGGCTCGCCGCGAAACGCGTCGACCGTCTTCAGCACGGCCCGATCGCCCCACCACACCGAGGGGGACATCACCGCCGCGGCACCGAAGACCTCGGGACGGGTCAGCGCCAGGTGCAGCGAGACCAGGCCGCCGAGGGACGAGCCGCCGACCATCGTGTTCTCGCGATCGGGGAGCGTCCGGAAACGCTCGTCGATCAGCGGCTTGAGCTCGTCGATCAGCAGCTTTGCGTAGTCGTCGGCCCGTCCGCCGCCGCCGCCGTGCTTCTCGCTGGGCACCGGCGTGTACTCGTCGGCGCGGCCGGGGCCGGCGTGATCGACGCCGACGATGATCATCGGCGCGGCGGTCCGCTCGCCGAATGCCGCATCGGCCGCCTCGCCGAGGCGCCAGTGCTGGCCGGGGACGAACGCGCGATGCCCCTCGAAGAGGTTCTGCCCGTCCTGCATGTAGAGCACGGGATAGCGCTGCTCCGGACGCTCGTCATAGCCGGCCGGCAGGTAGATGGTGACCAGGCGCTCGTTGCCGAACGTGGCCGAGGCGAAGCGGTCGATGTGCTCGAACCGCCCGGGACGGATCGCGGTCCGCCGGTTTTCGAGCCTCAGGACGCGGCGGAACGTCTGCCGCAGGGTTTCGGTCATCTCTTGCATGGCTGTTGGGGAGTTCCTCGGTTCCTCGGGTTCCTCGGGGTTCCTGGAGGGGAGAGCCGGCGTGGCCGAGGAACTCCGAGGAACCGAGGAACTGGCGGGCGGCGGATTACTGCGCGATCTGCCGGTAGCTGCTGCGCCAGTACACAAGGGGCGTGCCTTCGGCGGTGCGGGCGTTCATGACCTCGCCGATGAAGATGGTGTGGTCGCCACCGGGGAGCTGTTCGTGGACGCGGCACTCCAGCTGGCAGATCGCGCCGGCGATGAGCGGCACACCGAGCTCCCCCTGGTCGAGGGCTACGCCGGTGAACTTATCGTCGGAGCGGGAGGCGAAGCGGTTGGAGAGCTGGGTCTGCTCGGCGCTGAGGACGCTGACGCCGAACTGCTTCGCGCCGATGATCGCATCGTGCGATTTGGTGTTCTTTTCGATACAGACCAGCACGAGCGGCGGGTGAAGCGAGAGCGAGGCGAACGAGGCCACGGTCATACCGTACGGCGTCCCGTCGTGCTCGGTCGTCACGACGGTCACGCCGCTCGTGAAATGCGACATGGCGAGCTTGAACAGGGCGTCATCGACTGGCATGCGGGCGCATCTTACAAACTTTTCCGGCGGGACGCCGTACCTTAGCTCATGCGCCGCTCCACCGGACTCGCTCTCGCCTTCACACTCACCGTCGCCTCCTCCGCGTTCGGGGCGGACGACATCATCCGTAAAGGATTCAACGTCGCCGACGGCGGGACGCTCCGCCTCGACGCCGGCATCGGCCGGATCAAGGTCGTGGCGGGCGGGACCGGCGTGGCCATCGAGGTCGTCCGCGAGGCCGACGGCCGCGACGGCGAAGAGACGATGCGCGAGCACAAGATCTCCTTCCGGCAGGAGGGGAACGACGTCATCGTCACCAGCGACTTCGACCGCAAGCAGCGCTGGTTCAACTGGTTCGACGACTATGAGGTGCAGTGGAACATCCGCGTGCCGGCGCGCTACAACATCGACGTGAAGACGTCCGGCGGCTCGATCGAGCTGGCCAACCTCGGCGGCACCGTCAACGCCCGCACCTCGGGCGGCAGCATCTCCGCCGGTAAGCTCTCCGGCGTCTCGACCCTCAAGACTTCGGGTGGCTCGATCAAAGTCGAGGGGGCCACGGCCTCGCTCGTTGCGAAGACCTCCGGCGGCTCGATCCGCATCGGTGACACCACCGGTCCGGTCGAGGCGCGCACCTCGGGCGGCTCGATCACCCTGGCCCGCACCGGCGGACCGGTGGTCGCGCACACCTCCGGCGGCGGCATCCGCATCGAAGGGGCCATGGGACGGGTCGACGCCTCGACCTCCGGCGGCTCCATCTACGCGGAGATCCTTCGCCAGCCTTCCGGCGATTCCCGCCTGGCCACCTCCGGCGGCGGCGTCACGGTCCTGCTGGCGAGCGGCATCGGCGTCGACCTCGACGCCCGCGCCAGCGGCGGCGGCGTCCACGCCGACGTCCCGGTCACGATCATCGGCCGCCAGGACGACGACCACATCAGCGGCAAAGTGAACGGCGGCGGCCCGAAACTGGTCCTGCGCACCTCAGGCGGCGGCGTTCGCGTCAAGCCGATGTAGGGGGGGAGGCGGAACCGAGGAACCCCGAGAAACCCAACACCAGCGGCGCGGGTGGTACGCAGCGCGCAACTCTCCTGCTGCTGATGACCGATCGTATCGAGCGGCGGAGTGGGCCGCGGCCGGAGATGGGGGGGGAGAACCAGTCCGTCGGCGAGGTGGTGGAGCGGAACATTCGTGCGCTGCTCCTGCGCAGGCGGGCCGAGGAGCAGAACAAGCGGGCCGATGAGCGGCTGGCGGACAAGGTGACGCGCTTCACCGGCAGTATGCCGTTCGTCTACATCCACCTCTTTCTGGTGATCATGTGGGTGGCGGTGAACCTCGGCTGGGTGCCGTTCGTCGCGCCGTTCGATCCGACGTTCGTGATCCTCGCGTCTGCTGCCTCGGTGGAGGCGATCTTCCTCTCCACGTTCGTGCTGATCAGCCAGAACCGGATGGCGGCCCTCGAGGCACAACGCTCCGATCTCGATCTGCAGGTCAGCCTGCTGGCCGAGCACGAGATCACCCGGCTGATTACGCTGGTCACGGCCATGGCCGCGAAGATGGAGATCGCCGAGGCGCGGCATCCCGACCTGCTCGAACTGGCAAAAGACGTCGAGCCGGAGGCGGTGCTGCAGACGATGGAAGCGACGGCGGAGACGATCGCGCGCGAGGCCAGAGAGGGGCGTCTCGAACCGGAAAGTTGACGCGCTCATGGGTAGGGAAAGCCTCCCGCCGATCACCCCTCAGATAGCCGAGAGCGAGGGGTGAGCAATGATCGGATCGATTCTGGTGGAGTACAGCGAGTCGCGCGACGTCTACGTCGACAATACGAAATGCGGCCTGACCAACGAGCCGTTCGACGTGGAGACCGGCACGCACGACATCGACCTCGGTGAGCCGGTCGACTACTCGCCGCACACGAAGAAGATCAGGGTCAGGGCCAGCGATACCTCGCTCAACCCGCAGATCGTCCGCTTCACGCACGAAGGAGACTTGCTGTGAAGCGTGCCATCCTGCTTGCCGCGCTGCTGCTGTCGGCCTGCGCGCACGCGCCGCTCAACGAACCGCTCACGCGCGCGAACATCGAGACCGGCTACCGCTACGCGAACGTGACCCTCCCGCGCGAGGACGATACGTTCATCGTGCTCACCTTCTCCGGCGGCGGCTCGCGCGCGGCCGGCTTTTCGTACGGGGTCCTGCGGCAGCTCGAACAGGTCCGCTTTCCCGACGGCACGACGCTGCTCGACCGGGTCGACCTGATCTCGTCGGTCTCCGGCGGCAGCTTCATGTCGACCTACTACGGCCTGCACGGACGGGAAGGGCTGGGCGACTTCAAGACGCGCTTCCTCGACCGGAACATCGAGGGGATGCTGATCGAGGCGGCCATCAACCCGAAGAACATCGTGCGGCTGCTCTCGCCGAGGTTCAGCCGGATCGACCTCGCGGCCGAGCTGTACGACCGCGTGCTCTTCGACAACAAAACCTACGCCGACCTGCACGCGGTGCAGGCAGCGAAGAAGCGGCCGTTCATCGTCGTCAACTCGACGGAGCTCGACCTCGGCTCGCGCTTCGAGTGGACGCAGGATCAGTTCGACCCGATCTGCTCGGATCTCTCGAAGACGCACGTCTCGCGCGCGGTGGCGGCATCGTCGGCGTTTCCGGTGCTGCTGACGCCGATGACGCTCAAGGACTACGCCGGATCCACCGACTGCGGCTTCGTGATGCCTTCGTGGGTGGCGAACGCGCGGCAGGATCTGGAGACGAACGCTTCGCGTCATCGCAACGCGGTCGAGCTGGAGGCGTACCGCAATCCGCAGCGCCCCTGGCTGCACCTGATGGACGGCGGCATCGCCGACAACATCGGCCTGCGCGGCACGCTGCACGCCATGGTCTCGACCGACACGTTTCAGATGGACGACCCGGCCCGCAGGCGCACCGGCTACACGCTGCAGCCGGAGCTCAACCGCCGCACGATCAAGCGCCTGCTGGTGATCGTGGTCAACGCCGCCACCGAGTCCGACCTGAACTTCGACAGAAAGCAGTCGAACCCGAAACTGGCCCAGATCCTCGGCGCCATCTCTTTCACCCCGATGAAGAACTTCTCGTTCGACACCGTGCAGCAACTGACCGCGGTGATGAACGAATACTCGACCAGCCAGAGCCAGCCGGTGAACTGCCAGAACGCCGTGAAGAGCAGCTGCCCCGACGTGCGCATCCCCGGCGCGGAGCGGGCGCCGGTGGCGTTCTACCCGGTGATCCTCGGCTTCTCCGGCGTCCAGGACGCGACTCTGCGCCGCGACCTCAATGCGATCGGGACGAACTTTGCGCTGAAACCGGGGCAGCTGGAGCTGCTCGAGCGGGCGGCAAAGGACCTGCTGGCGGGGTCGGAGGCGTTTCAGCAGTTCCTCAGTGATTCGGGAGGGACGCGGTAGGGGACGGCGCGACAGCATGCTCGCGTGACGTCGCCGCCCGGAAAAGATGCGTCGCGCTACAATCATTGAGCGATGACCGCGGAAGCCAAGCACATCCTCGACGACTTCAATGCGCTGCCGGATACGGCCAAGCGCGAGGTGCTGGCGGAACTGGTCCGGATCTCGGGCCACCTCGACTATCCCAGCGTCTCTGAAGATGAATTGCTGTCAGCGGCGAATGATGTTTTCCTCGCCTACGACGAGCGAGAGTCCGATTGAGGTATCCGGAGCGGGGCGAGGTGTGGCTTGTGGATCTCGGTCTCACGGCCAAGGTCCGGCCCTGCGTCGTGGTGAGCACCCGAATCGGTGACGCCGATCGTGCCTTGGTGACACTCGTACCGCATACGACGTCGACTCGCGCCACGACCTTCGAGGTCGATGTTCAGGCGCGATTCCTCAAGGGCGGCGCCTTCGATGCGCAAGGTCTCGTCACGGTCCCACCCTCTCGTGCCGTTCGCGTGCTGGGGATGCTCAGCCGACAGCAACTGGCACTGATCGAACGTGCGATTGCCGTTGGCTCGAGCTGCCTTGCCATCAAGAGGACTGAAGCGAAGGGCGCCAAGCTCTCCGCGCTGCCGTGGCGGTCCGGGAGAGACGCCGCCGTCAGCCGCAAACGTGATCGAGTCTAACGAACTCGGATGAGAGGCGTCTTCTCCGGCAAGGGGACGACTCGCAATGATCCGACGACGTGTGGTGCCACTGCTGGTTTTCCTCACCCTCGCCGCTCTCTGCTGCAGCCATCGCCCTCCGGCGGGGAATGATGGCGATCTGGCCAAGAGGATTGGCGAGGCGGTCGCGGCCACGATCGGACAGGGCGCTTTCTCCGGGAGCGTGCTGGTGACTCACGGGCGCGACGGCGTGCTGTTCTCGCAAGGCTACGGACTTGCGGACCGATCGCTGCAGCGTGCGAACAGGACCGACACCTGTTACGACATCGCCTCGCTCGGAAAGATGTTCACCGCGGTAGCGATCGCACAGCTCGCGGAGCAGAACCGGCTTCGCTTCGACGTCGCGGTCGGCCCGTACCTGCCGCAAACGCTCGCCGGGTCGGAGATCGGACGGAAGGTCACGATCGCGCAGATCCTCACCCACACGTCCGGCATCCCCGATCTGCCGGACGCGCTGTTCAACGCGCCTCCCGAGACGCTGCAGGGATACATCCCCTACTTTTCGGCGGCGAAGCTCGAGTTCGAGCCGGGAGCGCAGCGCGCGTACAGCAATGCCGGTTTCGTGCTCCTCGGCATGATCGTGGAGTCGCTCTCCGGCCAGCGCTATGAGGATTACGTGCAGCGAAACGTCTTCCAGCGTGCCGGCATGCAGCGGGCCGGTTTTCAGCGCAGCGACTGTTCGGGGGAGACGGCGATCGGCTACACGCGAAGCTCCGCCGGCGAGTGGCAGGCGAACAGCGCCACGGTCGCGCCGAAGGGCGGCCCGCACGGCGGGGCGTTCGTCGCGGCGACAGAGCTGGTGAAATTCTTTCACGCCCTCCGAACGGGAAAACTGGTCGGGCCGGAAATGGGGAGAGTGGTGACGACCCCGCAGCCCGGCAGCGCCTCCGCGTACGGATTCGGCGTGCTCGACTTTGCAACCGACAGGCTGGTCGGACACAGCGGCGGCAACGAGGGCGTCTCGGCCGATGCGTATACCTACTGGCAGAGCGGCTACACCATTGTGGTCCTCTCCAATCTCGGCCCGCCTGCCTCGCACGACGTGGCGCGCGCCATTCGACGCGTGATCGAGCCGCAATTCGAGGCCAAGAAGTGAGGGGCAGCCGGAGTGCTGGCGTAGCCGCAGGATGAGCGAGGACGCCAACGATAACGTCCACCCGTGGCGCGAGCCGGCTGCGCGCTATCGTTCTTCGATGCCGGTGACCGACACCCGCCCGCGCGCACGGTGTGCCTCGGGCGACGAATGATGTCGACGTCGTCATCGCGCCGACGCGTGACCAGCTCGTCGCGCTGCTGGCGCAGTTTCCTCCTGCGGACTTTTACTCTGACCTGGATGATGCGCTGGACGCACTCGAGCGGCGCTCGCAGGCGGTGACGCGCCGCGGCACCGTCCCTGCAGCGGTGGCGGAGATGAGACTCTACGCATTCACTCTCGCCGTCGCCGTTCTGCTCGCAATCGCGCCGGTCGCTGACGCGCAGGATGCGAGAAACGCCGTCTATTTCGAGCTGGGCGGCAGCGCGATCGTTCCGAGCTTCAACTATGAGCGGCGGGTGTCGGAGGCGTGGTTCGGCCGGGTCGGATTCTCGGTGATTACCAGCGAGACGGTCGAGGACAGCGACACCGATACGACCATCGTCATTCCGATCACCGCTTCGTGGATCAGTCACAGGGCGGCGAACCATCACCTCGAGGCCGGCGGCGGCCTCACCGTGGCGGCCGGCGATCGCCAGGAGCTGTTCGACAGCATCGACGACGAGGAGGACCAGTTCTCGGCCGTCATCGCCACCGGCATCATCGGGTACCGCTATCAGAAACCGGACGGCGGCTTTCAGTTTCGCGCGGTCTTTACGCCTCTCATCGGCAGCGGCGTGGCGGCTCCATGGGCGGGCGTGAGCTTTGGCTATGCGTGGTGAGTGAGAACCACGCGTTCAGTCCCGTCATCGATTTTCTTTGACGCGAGTGTCGACGGCGATCCAGTTCACTTCCCAGTTCTTGCCTCCGTCATCGGAGAAGGCCTGCTCGAAGCGGCAGGAGTCGGGGGTGATGTCGGAGATGACGAAGCGGACGAGAATGGCGCGGCCGTTCAACGTCTCCTGGGCGTAGAACTCACCGCGGCCGTTGCGGAACCCGCCGATGGTGGGCGGCGCCAGGGTGCCGTCGGCGCGATTCGCGAAATTGAGGGTCCATTGACGTGACTGCGGGTTGTAGAGCCGCAGGCTGAGACCTTCGAAGCTGCCGGCCGGTCCTTCGGCTTTGAGCTCGACCAGGTTGGCCGCGCCGTTCCAGACTTTGCGGACGACGGTGGTGCCGTTCATTTCCGTCCAGGTGTTGGAGCCGGTCAATGGACGCAGACGGCGCCGGACGTGCGTCTTCCACGTCCCGATCTCAAAGTCGAAGTCGCGCTGACCGTCGCGTTGCTCCACGGCGGCCGTTGCGGCGGGCGCGTTGCTCCGGGCCAGTCCGGCCATCGGCTGCGATGCGGCCAGTAAGGTCCAGGCCAGAAGGTAGCGGGTCGTTCTCGTTGCCGTCATCGATCTCTCCTCGTTCGCCGCGAGCGTTTGCCGGCTGCACGATCGTCGGTGACGGAGTGGTTTCGCGGAAGAGCCATTATCGGCTTTCCGGGCAGGACCACTTTGGATCGCCCAGACGCTACAATTCGCGACCGATGGCCGTGCCGAAGCCGCAGGTGTACGTCGGGCTGCTGCGGGGTGTGAACGTCGGCGGCAAGAACAAGCTGCCGAGTGCGACGCTGAAGGCGGCCTGTGAACGCGCCGGCTTCAAGAACGTGCAGACTTACCTGCAGAGCGGCAACGTCGTCTTCACGGCGGCGAAGGAGCCTCCTGCGCGGATCGCGGAACGCCTCCAGGCGCAGCTGAAGGAGGTGGCGGGTCTCGACGTCTCAGTGCTGGTCCGGACAGCAGCGGAGTTGCGCGCGCTGCTGTCGCCGCATCCGTTCGGTGACCCGCGGGATTACCCCGGCAATCGTGTGGCCGCCGTCTTCCTGGACGGGACGTTGAGCGAGGCATCGAAGGCGAAGCTGGAGGGCCTTCGCGCGGCCAACGAGCAGTTGAAGTTCGGCTCGCAGGAGGTGTTCGCCTTTTTTCCCGACGGCATGGGGCGATCCGATCTGGCGAATGCACTACACGGCAAGACCCTCGGCGTCACGTGCACCGCGCGCAACTGGAACACGGTCAGCGCACTGGTGGCCTTGGCGGACGCGCTGGAAGCGTGATGGACGTGACCTAAGCAGAACGCGCGCACTTGACCCACGGATCAGGGAACGACGGGGGGCCTCCGGCGGCCGGGCCGCGGGCCCGGACCCGTTGGTTGGCCCAGCCTCCGCGACACAGCCTCGGATCTCGCGACAGAGAGTCGCGGAGGCTAGGCCAACCAACGGGTCCGGGCCCGCGGCCCGGCCGCCGGAGGCCCCCCGTCGTTCCCTGATCCGTGGG